>OZ251487.1:1120000-1831068 GCA_965242685.1 Gammaproteobacteria bacterium
GGTTCTTCCTCCTGCCTGAATCCCCGTACTACTCTCAACATAGCTGGTAGTGTTAGAAGTTCCGCAAAGAGAACCTACAATGGTTGCCGTAGAGTCAGCAGCCAATGCCTTAGTGGACAACTCTCTCTTGCCATGCTTGTCCATCATCGTCTGTACCGAGGTAAGGGTGCCTGCGGTATCAAAAAAATCCACGAACAGCAAAGTAACGATAACAGATACCATACTCACCTGAATGGCACCCATGATATCAAGTTCCAGAAACACTGGCGAAATCGAGGGGACCGTTCCGACTACACCACCAAACTGATTGATGCCCAAAATAAATGACAGAATGGTAACAGAAAGAATACTGAGAATAACGGAGCCCCTGAAGTGCAAACTTTCAAAAAGAATAATGAGGAAGAAACCAAAAATAGCCAGTAACACTGTAAGCGAGGGTAACTTTCCTATAGCTAAAAAAGTAGCGGGATTGTCCACTACAATGCCGGCGGATTTTAAGCCTATAAACATGATAAAAATGCCAACACCAGCACCGATCGCCAACCTGAGGCTCGTTGGAATGCCATCCAACAAATACTTCCTGATCCGAGTCACACTGATGATAAAAAACAAAACACCGCTCCAAAATACGGCTCCCAGTGCAACCTGCCAAGTGTATCCCATGCCCAATACCACACTATAAGTAAAAAAGGCGTTCAACCCGAGCCCTGGTGCAAGTCCTATGGGCCAATTCGCAAGGAGACCCATAGTCAGAGTACCGATAACGGCAACCACCACCGTAGCCACAAATACGCCTTCCTTGCTCATTCCCGCCTCTGACAGGATAGTTGGGTTCACCGCCAGGATGTAAGACATAGTCAAAAAAGTAGTAACTCCTGCAATGATTTCCGTTTTGATACTGGTCTCATACTTCTTCAAGCAGAAAACTTTTTCTATAAAACTAAGATTCATACCGCTCTACCCTCGTTTTACCTTAGCAAGCATTATTTCTTTCCACAAAATCTTTAAAAATGATACTTGGCCAAAAGATTCAGGTTTCTTTCATCCGCATGTTTTCTAATGCCAAACTTGTTAAGCCAGTAAACGTATTCGACACCCACATAAAGCTTATTCTCGATTCCAAACAAACGGCCTGCGTTGTATTTCAACTGAGAGGTGAAGTTGATTTCGTCCGAACTACCCTTATGGTCGATATACCAGTCAGTAAAACCATCATACAAAAACTCCGCTTTACCCAGCTTAAAAGGTATCGACCAAGTCGGGGTCAATTGATAACTATCCTCATCATCTTCATTCACCCTGCGATAAAAGTTCAAGGCAAAGTGCTGAAACCCCGGAATATTGAGATCAATCGCCCCTCCCCACAATGTATTGGTAAAATCTTCTCCCAACTCAAAGGTGGCTGAAAGGCCAAGGGATTTTACAAAGCTATTGTCGAAAGTGACGAGAGTTATGCGGGGCGATATCTCTGTGTAGGTCTCATAATCTCCATTGTCAGACTTCAACCGATCTACAAACAGAAAAATATCTCCCCAGCTATGAATGCTGAGATGCTCAAAGGTAGCTACGGTTCGGTCATCATCTCCCACTCTATAATCATTTCCCCTGAGAATAGAAAGACTGTTGTCACTAAAAAAGGTTTCCGCATTGCAAGGGAAAACTAAGAAAATGCTGACAGCCACCAAAATTGAGAGCAGAAACCCCTTCATAACCCTTTCAGAAAATGAGATGAAAAAGATACTAGATTATTTTTACCTTTGCAAACTTACGCTTACCGACTTGAAAAACACCAGAATCTCCAGCAAACAGTACTAGCTTGACATCTGAAACTTTCACGCCGTCAATCCTAACCGCGCCTTGCTTTATCATACGGCGAGCATCCGAGGTAGTATCGACTAAGCATGCGTCCTTCAAAAGATTGGGGATGGCAATACCATCGCCCGTGCCGACAATGATTTTCTCCCCCACGTTATCTGGCACTACACCCTTTTGAAAGCGTTGAATGAAATCCAGCCGAGCCAGTTCGGCAGCTTGACGACCATGAAAGCGCTCAACAATTTCAGCTGCCAGTTCAAATTTTATATCTCTCGGATTCGCGCCACTTCGCACGTCTTGTTCAAATCTCCTGATTTCACTCATTGGTCGAAAACTTAACAATTCAAAGTAGTGCCACATTTTCTCATCATCAATGCTCATAACCTTACCAAACATTTCTCGGGGGGGCTCTGTAATGCCGATGTAGTTGTTTAATGATTTGGACATCTTTTCGTTGCCATGCGTATAACCCTCCAAAATCGGCATGGTTATGATGACCTGAGGGGTTTGTCCGCACTGCCTCTGTACCTCACGCCCAATTAGCAAATTGAACTTCTGATCGGTACCCCCAAACTCAACGTCCGCTTGCAGTTCTACAGAGTCCTGCGCCTGGATCAGTGGATATAAAAATTCGTGCATGGCAATTCCTTGCCCAGCTTTGTAGCGCTTATTGAAATCATCACGCTCCAACATACGCGCCACCGTATATCTGGATGCCAGCTCCACCAGAGACGCGGCACTCTTTCTATCCATCCAAGTTGAATTGAAGGCAATTTCCGTTTTGTCGGGGGCCAGAATATTAAAAATCTGTTCTTTATAAGTTTCCGCATTGGCTTGAATATCAGCACGAGATAAAGGTTGCCGCATAATGTTCCTACCCGAGGGATCACCGATCATGGCAGTGAAATCACCTATCAAAAAAATAATATGATGACCTGCCTGTTGAAACTGGCGCATCTTATTAATAACAACGGTATGACCGAGATGCAGGTCAGAAATAGTTGGATCAAAGCCAGCTTTTATACGCAAAGGTTCGCCATCAGTCAGCTTAGCCTTTAGCTCATCCATCGACAGAACCTCCTCCGTACCATGAAGAAGTTCGTCAACCTCTTGATCAGGCATGCTTTCAATCATTGTTATCAGTTCCTTATCTGAATGTCATCAAGCAGTTAAATACGTTGACCAAAACGGACAATGGCGCTATTTTATATCAAAATTTGAAGTAGACTTTATGGATTGCAGTTCTTTGACAGGGACCGACTTCAAAAATGTAGCATCCTCACGTAGAGGTTCCAGGTGTCGTTTCCCATATGCCACTTTGGCAACCATAGCAATTGTTGGCGCAATTATCGTCGGCATAGTATTCGCCCGCACCAATCAACCTGCGCCGGCCGAAACCTTTTTGACAGGTATCCCCCTAACAATCAAGCCCATTTCAAACCACAATAAAAACCTAGATAAAAATAATTTTGAAAACCTCTTTGTGGCTGACGAACAACGCACTTCAATAAATGAGCCCGTTGCAGTACCGCCAAAAGCGAAAAAACACAAGACGGTTGCGATCAAAAAAGGGGATACGTTGTCCTCGATTTTTATTAACCTCAACATTCACTCCGAGTTGCCCAAGATTCTAAACCTTGGAAAAGCTTCCATACCCTTCAAAAAAATATACCCCGGCCAAAAACTGCACTTCACGTTTGAAGAAAATGGAATCAATAAACTAGAGCTTGAAAAAAGCTCCATAAGGTCCGTACTTCTTTATAAAAACAATAACTCCTTTACCGTCAAGGAAGTTGATAGGGAGCTGCACCAGGTACCCCAGTTCACTGCGGGCACAATTGATAACTCCCTGTTCCTGGCAGGGCAAAAGGCCGGTATGTCGGATAGATTGATCATGGATTTGGCGGGGATTTTTGGTTGGGATATTGATTTTGCATTAGATATACGCAAGGGTGACAGCTTTGCAGTGTTTTACGAGGAGCTCTACTCGGATGGTAAAAAAGTCCGTGATGGCAACATCATCGCTGCAGAATTTATCAACCAAGGAAAAACCTATCGGGCCTACCGCTACACCGACAGCAACGGCAAGACCGAACATTATGCCCCTGACGGTAAAAGCATGCGTAAACCTTTCATGCGTACTCCCGTCAGTATTGCGCGCATCAGCTCATACTTTAACCTGAGGAGAAGACACCCGATCCTGAATAAGATTCGGGCACATAGAGGAGTAGATTATGCTGCACCGACTGGAACACCTATAAAGGCCACGGGTGCAGGCAAAGTCATTTATCGCGGTACTAAAGGCGGATACGGCAAAACGGTTATTATACGACACGGTAATACCTACACAACACTATACGCACACATGTCAAAATATGCGCGCAGCACTAGCGTAGGTAGTCGCATAAAACAAGGGCAAACGATCGGCTACATCGGCAGCACTGGATTATCAACAGGCCCCCACCTACACTACGAATTCCGTATAAACGGAGTACACCGCAACCCCCTGAAAGTAAAGTTGCCTGACGCAAAACCTTTACCAAATTCTGAAATGGCAATTTTTCAAACTACCATTCAACCTTATATCGTGCAATTAGACGCTTATAAACAAAACGTGCTAGTAATGCGCGACCTCTAAATCTGAAGCCCTGTGTCCGAATTGTTCATCGGGCTTATGTCCGGCACCAGCATAGATTCCATTGATGCCGTACTGATGGATTTTTCAAAATCTGCATCACACGTCATAGACCATGTCAGCACGCCCATCGCAACAAAGCTCAAAGATAGAATCAATCATGTCATAGCCCAACAAACATGGCCGCAAAAAGTCGAAGAGCTTGATACTGAACTTGCAGAGACATCCGCTAAAACAGTACAAAAACTATTGAAAAAAATATCGCTACAAACAAACCAAATATCGGCTATAGGCAGCCACGGACAAACCGTTTGGCATAATCCTGATGGTATTTCTCCATGTACCATACAAATTGGCAATGCTCAAAAAATCGCCGATATAACCGGCATTACCACCATTGGCAACTTTCGTCAAAAAGACATTGATGCGGGCGGTCAAGGTGCTCCCCTGGCTTGTGCCTATCATAAAGCCGCTCTTAGCGAAAAAGAAGAGAATCGAGCCATCATCAATTTGGGTGGAATTGCCAACGTCACTTTATTGCCTGCCGATAAAACTTCAGACGTAATTGGTTTTGACACCGGGCCCGCAAATACCCTGCTGGATGCATGGATAAAAAAGTATCGTGGCTTGAATTTCGATAAAGATGGAGCATGGGCCATGCACGGTAACGTTGATACAAAACTGCTGAATATAATGCTGAAAGATGAGTATTTTGAGAGACCACCGCCTAAATCAACTGGTCGGGAAAGGTTCAACCTCACCTGGCTACATCGTGCACTTGGGCAACATGGAAAATATATACGGGAGAAAGACGTTCACGCTACATTGGCTGCATTGACCGTAAGGTCAATCGCTAATGCGATAAGATCGTGCCCAATCGATATTCACCGCATCCTGCTTTGTGGGGGAGGCAGCTATAACCGCTATATAGTTTCTAAACTGCAAGAAGCGTTTCGAGAAATTCCCGTTGAGCGTACTGATGCTTATGGAGCCCCCGCAAAGTGGCTGGAAGCCATGGCATTTGCCTGGTTGGCCAAGCAAACACTAGCAGGCCAACCTGGCAACATCCCCAGTGTCACAGGTGCAAGTAAAAAAGTAGTCCTCGGCGAAATTTACAAGCCAAATTAACCCGGGGAAAAGGAAGAGCCACAGCCGCAAGTCGTTTTCGCATTGGGATTGCGAATCACGAACTGCGCACCCTCCAAACCCTCGGTGTAATCAATCTCCGCACCCATTAAATACTGAAAACTCATCGGGTCTACCAACAAAGTAACTCCACCATTTTCTACAGAGGTGTCGCCATCTTGAAAATCTTCATCAAAGGTAAAACCATATTGGAATCCGGAGCAACCTCCCCCGCTTACAAACACACGAAGTTTTAAATTGTCATTTTCTTCTTCCTCAATAAGTTTCCGCACCTTATTTGCGGCAGCATCCGTGAATACCAATGATGCAGGGGGGGCGGAAGGTTGTTCTGCCTCAAGTATATCCATAACAAAACTCCTGGTCACAAGCTATATACGTTAGAACCTACTAATATACTAACCTTATCCCGATAAACCATTCAAGTGTCTGAAGTGCTACTCGTTGACCCTTCATGTATTGTTGAGTTGTTTATGTAAAAGATTTCCATTGACCTCCGCACCCGCATCCATTTCTAAAAGATCATAGTAAACATCGCCGTTAACCTTGGCGCTCGCTGCCAACTCAACGGTGCCGGCCGCATAAACGTTACCATTCACCGTACCATTGATAACGACGGAAGAACCTCGAATTTCGCCTTCTACAACGCCCGTTTCACTTATAATCACGCCGCCCGTATCCTCATTTTCCGCTATAACATTGCCAGCCACGGTGCCTGCGATGTGTAGGCCCTTACCGTAGTAAACATCTCCGATAACCTTAGAGTAACGACCAATAAGCGTATCAATATGAGTTGTTTTAACTTTATTTTTGAATATCACGTCCGGCTTTACCATTGACTAACGAATTAACTCTGCTTGTATACCTTACCCCAGTCATAACTGAAAAAAACGGGACTTTGTCCGTTATTATTTTCTAATAATTCTATATGTACTTTACTTGGTTCAAAATCCTCGGGTAAGGAAAAGCTCCCCGAAAGCTTTTGAAAATACTTAAAGGAAAACGTTAATGAAACATCCGTAATTTTTCTGATATCCTCAAAAACCAGTCGCTTCAAAACCCCCCGCTGCTCCCCGTCAATGCTTAAACCAACCACGCCAGAGACCTTTTTTTGCCGTGCTGGAACACTGGCTATCACCAACTCGTAAACAAACTGGTTTGTCGTAAAGTCCCTTTTATGCAAAGCAAACATTTTTACCCGTATCACGGCACTATCTGCATCCAATGAGTACCGCGTGCGATAAATGTGCAACTTCTGGTTCAACTCTAATAATTCAAGGTCCTTTGCACGTAATATTTCCTTCATCTCTGCCACTGCCGCAAGCCTAAATTTCTTCGAGTGCTGCAAGGAAGCAATTTCACCCTCAAGCTTACGGATTGTTTTTTTCAAAAGCTCTATTTCCTTATCCTTAAAATCAGCAGCCTGCAATGCATTGGAAAAAGAAGTTTCAGCAATCTTGGTTGACAACCAAAATGTAGTAACTGCCGTAGTCAACACAACCAGCATAATCAAACCGAATAGCTTCAAGTGCGGGCTTGGCTTCCTTAAATATATCTGCCTTGCCATTTAAACTCCGTAAAAGAGAATGTGACGATTCGCTTTATGGAAACAAACCTAGCTGAGTCAAACCCTCAGTTTCATCCAGACCATACATTAAATTCATGTTTTGCACGGCTTGCCCAGCGGCACCTTTTACCAGGTTATCAATTACCGACAACACTACCGTCGTGTTTCCGTAGTATGAACGTTGCACCGACAGCAGACAATAATTCGACCCTCTCACATGTTTGGTCTCTGGCAATACACCTTCGTTCACTATCCGTACAAAATGTTCATCAGCGAATCGGCGTCGATAGATTGAGAGCAAATCAATGGACTGGTCTACACCCGCTATATACAGGGTGACAAAAATTCCTCGCACCATGGGGACCAAATGAGGAACGAAGGTAAGACTGACTTCGTGTGAGGTAACACCTTCCAGTTCCTGCTTAATCTCTGGCCAGTGACGGTGTGCAGTCACGTTATAAGCCCTGAAATTTTCACTCGTTTCACTGAAAAGCATCGACACACTTGCACCCCGCCCCGCCCCGCTTACCCCGGACTTCGCATCTGCAATCAAACATGTGCTATCAGTCAGGCCATGTTCAAGTAAAGGTAAAAGACCTAAGATAACGGCGGTAGAATAGCAACCTGGATTCGCTACCAACTGTGCGTCTTGTATTGCTTTCCGATGAAGCTCTGGTAAACCATAGACTGCTCGCGACACTACGTCTGGACAGGCGTGGGTTTGTTTGTACCAATGCTCCCAAGTCGAAACTTTTTTAACTCGAAAATCGGCTGCCAGATCAATTACTCTGACTCTGGCATCAAGAAGTTCAGGCACCATGCCCATCGCAGTGCCAGTAGGCGCTGCAAAAAAAACACAATCACACCGCCTTAGCATAGCGGTTTCAGGCCGGGAAAAACTGAGATCGGTAGCCGATAAATTGGGGTACAGGTCTGCAATTGCGCGACCCGCCTGGCTACGCGAAGTTATCACTTTAACCTCGGCTTGCGGATGCATGAACAAGATACGTACCAACTCAGCACCCGTATAGCCCGTACCTCCCACTATTCCGACCGAAATCATATATACCTTGACGTCTTGTAGCAATTAACGTGTATTAATATCTGGTCACCCAACAACATTGCAAAAATTCCTATACTATTTGGACTGCTAAAAGTAGCCAGAATAATCATACATGCTTTGGGTAAAGGCCTTTCATATTATATTTGCGATAACCTGGTTTGCAGGATTATTTTATTTGCCCCGCCTGTTCGTTTACCACGCGATGGCAAACGATGCGACAAGTATTGATCGATTCAAAATCATGGAACGAAAATTATTTTTCGGAATCATGACGCCGGGGGCAATACTTACCCTTCTGTTCGGTATTTGGCTATTGGGGTACTTGCCAGGTTATTACCTAAACACTGGCTGGATGCTGATAAAACTCGGGTTGATAGCCCTGCTGATCCTTTATCACATATGGTGCGGCGTACTTTTAAGACATTTCAAAGAAGACCGCAACCAGCGTTCACACGTATGGTTTCGCTGGTTCAACGAAATACCCGTATTGGCCCTGGTTACAATAGTAATCCTTGCAGTAGTAAAGCCTTTCTAAAATTGAACGTCAGGGCTGCGTAAAAAACCCTGCTCATCGCCGTTCGTACTTGCTCTTTTCCGTTCGGCAAGCCGTAACCCCCCAATCATAGATATACACAAAACTATTTTCTTATATAAAATTAAGAATCAATGTCATTTTCATTTACCTCTTACTTACTGCTGGAAAATTTTACAAATGAACAAGACTTTTAGCATTACTAAAAGGATATATCACCAGCGTTAGTTACGTTATATTATAACATTTTTCTTATATATCTGTAAGAATCAACACTATTCTTTATTATCTTTTACTTATTGCTGGGGAAATTTACAAATGAAAGAGACTCTTAAAAAATGGTTTTTACACAGCCTTCTATTCAGCGTAATGGTAAGCATACCGGCTATTATCTTTGCGGAAGAAAAAGTTAGCTATCCGCACATATCAGCGGAAGTACTCGTTGAAATCCAGAATGACGACACGTATGACTCCGACGACAAAGACGCCGAACAAAATGAGCTTGGCACATCGACCGAGCCCGCTATCACCCTGCAACTCAACGAAAATCTATCTATCAATGCCGGTCTTGTGCTTGAAGCCGTTGAAGACCCGGGCCCAAGGGAAGACCGAGAATTTGAAGACCACGGAATGTTTTTTGAAGCTCTTACCATCAATTACGACATGGAAAACTTCGGTGTATATGTTGGCAAGTTCGGGCCGAATTTTTCCATCGCATTTGACGCCGCCGCAGGACTGTATGGCACCGACGTCTCGGAAGATGAAATAGAACTTGCGGAATTCATGGGCACCGGCGGCTGGTTCAATCTGGGCGACACCGTATTTGGAACCATTACCGCTTCCGCAAGCGTTTTCACACAAGACCGAACGTCTTTACAAAAGTCCGCTCTTAAAGACCGTGAAGAAGCCAAGCTTAGTGATGGCGGCCCCGGAAACAGCGACAATGCAGATTCATTTTCCCTTGCTTTGGATGGTGAAGAAATTTCTAGTTGGCCGGGGGCGCGTTGGCACCTTGGGTATGTCAACCTAGAAAACGACTGTGACGTAGACGAAGAAGAAAAAATGACGTGCGATGATGAAACCCGCTACACGGCGGGCCTTGAATGGTCGTTTGAAACCGAGTCGGGCCTCACGTTCACTCCGCTTCTAGAGTATGTACACTTTGACAGCTACGGTGGAGAAGACACGGTAGACAAAGACTTCTACACCGCCTCGCTACTTGCGGAATACGGCAGCTGGAACCTGGCACTAGCCGGAACAAGTATTGAAACCAGCCTGTCACAAGAATCGAACCCGAATTCGGACTACCAATACCAAATATCGGCAGGTTACACGTTTACGTCTGGTACAACCCTTGACATCGGCGTGAAAAAGAACCGCACCGAAGGAGACGAAACCTATACGCGCGGGATTTTGCTCGTACACACCTTTGAATTTTAATCACTCTTAACCAGGGGGTACCTTCATGACAGTGAAAAAACTATTCTCGCCTTTCTTTGCCATAGGATTGATGTATGGAGCAGGCATGGCGGCGCAAGCAAACGTGCCGTCTGTGCCGTCTCCACAGCAAGTCATCAAAACGTATGCGGACATCGCCCATGCGGGATACACCGATTCCCTGGTGATGGCGCAAGCACTACATGCCGCTATCGAAGCACTCGTTGCCCAACCTAGCCCACAAACACTGGCTGCCGCGCGTGCGGCGTGGATTGCCGCACGCGAACCCTACATGCAAACCGAGGTCTATCGCTTCGGCAACGCCATCGTTGATGACTGGGAAGGACGCGTGAACGCCTGGCCACTGGACGAAGGGCTAATTGACTACGTCGATGCCTCTTACGGTACCTCCTCGGAAGAAAACGCCTTATATACTGCCAATGTCATTGCCGGTACAGAACTTTCCATCGATGGCAAAGCCGTTGACGTTTCAAACCTTTCACCCGTCCTGCTGGCTGAAACACTGCATGAGGCCGAAGGCAACGAGGCCAATGTTGCCACCGGTTACCATGCAATTGAATTTCTGCTGTGGGGACAAGACTTGAATGGCACCAATGCCGGCAAAGGCAACCGCCCGGCGACTGATTTCAGCTTAGACGAATGCACGAACAAAAACTGCGCGCGCCGCATTGAATACCTGCGCACGGTAGCGGCACTACTGGTTACAGACTTAGAAGAGATGGTAAACAACTGGAGTGAAAAAGGCGCCGCCCGCATGGCCTTGACGAAGGACGAACAAGCCGGTTTGACATCCATCATCACCGGCATGGGATCACTATCATACGGCGAACTCGCCGGCGAACGCATGAAACTCGGATTATTGCTACACGATCCCGAAGAAGAGCACGACTGTTTCTCGGACAACACACACAACTCACACTACTTTGATCAACTTGGCATTCGCAACGTCTACGTTGGGCACTACAAACGCATTGACGGCACGGTTATATCCGGGGCATCCCTCTCGGACCTCGTCAAAGCGGCAGATAAAGCCGTTGATACGAAAGTTCGTACCAAGCTCAACGAAACCATTGCCATGATGGCACAAATGCGCGCACGTGCCGAGACGATTGAAGCCTACGACCAGATGATCGGTGACGGCAACATGGACGGCAACGCCGCAGTACAGGCGCCCATCTCCGCACTGATCGCGCAAGCCGACGCGGTCCAGGCCGCCGCCACAACCTTGGGACTTGGCACGATAGAGTTTGAAGGATCCGACAGCCTGGACGCCCCCGAGGCAATATTTCAATAACCCTCCACGTGTTGCCGTGTCGGGCTTACCCATGCATTGAAAAAAGTTCTCCGCAGCAGCCTGGTCCGAACCCTCGCCTCCTCACGAGGGTTTGGGGCCGGGTTTTTTTTTCTGCTTTCAGCACTAACTGTCGCAGGCCTCTGCCAAGACCTCGATGAAAAGCAGCGGTTGCGCGTTAAAGCCGTGACGCAGCCAACCACCGACTTCAGCCGTGCAGAGCCCTTTGAAAAACGTCCCGGAGGCGCCGCAACCTCGTTCGCATCCATCAATGCAAACATATTTTCACATTTTTCCGCCAACCTCAGTTTGAAGGGTCAACATGATTTTCACGTCGGCAATGGATTGTTTAACAAGGTTTGGGTAGCGGCACCCGCCTCGACGCGCGCATCCGATGGCCTCGGTCCCCTGTTCAACGCGCGCGCGTGTCAGAACTGTCACGTCAAGGACGGACGCGGTCGTCCCCCGATAAACTCCGATAGCCCAACCATTTCCATGGTATTGCACTTGTCGGTTCCTCCGCGTACCCAAGCACAACGCGAACGAATCAACTACGGAACCATGACACATGTCCCCGAGCCGATGTACGGCAGCCAGCTACAAAACTTTGCAGTCGCCGGCATCGTTGCCGAAGGGCGTATTGCCGTGCACTACGAAGAGATTCCCGTGCGGCTCTCCGATGGCGAAATCGTATCCTTGCGCAAACCGACCTACACGATCACCGACGCTCAATATGGAGCCATTGCCACCGATGTGGAGACGTCACCTCGAGTTGCCCCACCAATGATCGGACTTGGCCTGCTCGAATCCATAAACGCCGGCGACATTCAGGCGCGCGTCGACCCGGACGACCGCGATAGTGACGGTATTTCCGGGCGTGCGAGTCGGGTTTGGAACCCGATTACAAAGACCTTCATGCTTGGACGATTCGGCTGGAAAGCGGATACCGCCGGCTTACGTGCGCAAAGCGCAAAGGCATTCAGCGTTGACATGGGCATCTCTACACTGGATCTACCCGACGCGTACGGTGACTGCACCGCAAGGCAAACCGCATGTCAAGCCATGCCCGCCGGCGTGCAACAAGAATTAGGTAACAGCGAGGCACCCTACCCAATACTGGATCTAGTGACATTTTATGCCAGTCACTTGGCAGTCCCCGCGCGCCGCAACGTCAATGATCCGGTCGTATTAAAAGGCAAGCAGCTTTTCTACGATGCCGGATGCACCGCCTGTCACACACCAAAGTTTGTAACGCGCAAGGATGCCGAAAGACCGGAACATCAGTTTCAATTGATCTGGCCATACACTGACTTGTTGCTGCATGACATGGGCGAAGGTCTGGCCGACCATCGTACACTGGCGCATGCCTCCGGCTCGGAGTGGCGCACACCCCCGCTATGGGGGATAGGATTAACAAAAGTTGTCAATGGACATACTTTCTTTTTGCACGATGGACGTGCCCGCAATGTACTTGAAGCCATACTTTGGCATGGCGGCGAAGCACAAGCCTCCCGCAACCGCGTTGCCAACATGAGCACGACCGAGCGCCATGCACTCATTTACTTTCTTGAGTCGTTATGAGCCAAGCAGTCGTTCAGGAGATGTTTGCAGGCCATCCAACTCCGCCCGTTCTACCGTCAATCTCTATCCTTCACCTATGATCAAGCCTTCGGGACATAGGCCCGCCACCAAAGAGTAAGATGGATAAGGGCATACAGAAGCTGTTCGTTATTGCTGTTTCCGCTTACGTGGTCGCGAATACAGCGGGCCAGGTATTTCTTGTCAAAAAGCCCTGTTCTATGGGTTGATTCATCAAGCAACACTGACTGCATGTATTCGACCAAAGAGGTCCGCAACCAATTGCCTATCGGCATCTTCAAACCGATTTTTTTCGACCTGTTCAGGAGAGTATCGGGCAAGGTGCCCCGCAATACTCGACGGAATATGCGTTTCCTCTCTTGGCCTCTAAGCTTGTAAGCAATCGGCAATCCCATTACATACGCGGCAAGCCGCGTATCCGCCATGGGAACCCGTGCCTCAACGCCATGCGCCATAGTAGACTTGTCAACCTTCTCAAAATATACGTTAGGCAGAATGATTCCGATATCGGTACAGAGTGCGCGCGCTAAAGGATCCAGGTGTTTGAAACGGTGGTAATACTCTCTATAGCAACGGTACGGGTCTTCGGCTTGTAAAAGAGAACGTACTTGGGGCGAAAAGCATTGCAACAAGGAGTAATTCTTGGGTGCATTCGACATCAGCAAAGCGAACCTCATAGAAGGATCGGGATAATTGAAATTTTGCAGGGCACAAAAGCGCTGATACCAGTTTTTGTTACGGGGAACAAATGGCCGTACCCACTTGGTAAAAAAAGCCAAAACCTGCAATCGGCGCTGACGAGAAGCCAGAAAATGCCTGCGATAGCCGGCGAATATTTCGTCCCCTCCATCTCCTTGGAGAATGACTTTAGCATCGCTTTTCATCTCCCTGGCGAGGAGATACATCGGTATGCTCCCAGTGTTTCCGAAGGGGGAGTCGTGGTGATAAACGAGCTGCTCAATGGTTGCGGGTAAATCCTTTCCCGAGATCTGCAACTCGTGATGATCGGTACCAAAATGTTTGGCTATCATGCGCGCCCTAGGCAGTTCGCTAACCCCTTCCCGGCCGCCAAAACCGACGGTAAATGTTTTCAAACGATCCCGATAATGCCGGCTGGCAAAGGCAACGATAGCGGAAGAGTCAATGCCACTGCTGAGAAATACGCCGACGGGAACGTCGCCTATCAGATGACTCTTTATTGCCCGGTCAAACAAATGTTTGACTTTCTCTACCGCGGTGGGGTAGTCGTCCTGTATCCGGTCAACATCGTAGACCGAAGCATAGGCCTCCACCTTTATCCCCCGTAAATCCAGCGTCAACACATGGCCCGGCAATAATTTTTTAACGCCCGCAAATACGGTACGGGTATCCAATGCCGCCTGATAGTGCAGAAACTCGTGAATACCCGACCAATCAACCTGTGCATCTATTTCACCGGAAGCCAGCAATGCCTTGATTTCGGAGCCAAAAACCAGTCCTGTCTTGGTTTTACAGTAATAAAGGGGCTTCATGCCCATCCGGTCACGGGCAAGATAGAGGTGCCGCTCTTTGGAATCCCACAAGGCCATGGCAAACATTCCTTCAAAGCGAGATAAGGCGTCCGCACCCCATTCCATACAGGCGTATAAGACTACCTCGGTATCGGAACGTCCTCGAAACCGGTAGCCTTTGGTGGAAAGAATTTCTTTTATTCTACCGTAGTTATATATTTCACCGTTGTAAATCAGGATGAAACGGCCGTCTTCAGACTGCATGGGTTGATGCCCCCGCGAAGACAAGTCAATGACGCTCAGACGGGTATGCACCAGACCCGCGGGGCCGTTGACGTATATACCTCTGTCATCCGGACCTCGATGTTGGAGGCGGTCTGCCATGCGGCGCAGGATGACCCTATCGGCAGGGGCGCCGTTAAGGTGAACTATGCCACCAATGCCGCACATGCCATTTCAGTATCAGTACATTTTGCACGTGTTATCAAAAACTCCTCGCGGAAAAGTTTCGGTACATCTTGCACGTGTTATCAAAAACTCCTCGCAGAAAAGTTTCGGTACATCTTGCACGTGTTATCAAAAACTCCACGTGGAAAAGTTGCCGAGCCACTTCGTCAATTCGGGTTAGGCTTTCTTTATCGCAACGGCAGGAGAGGATTGCACGGCTTGTAAATAGAGATTACAAATATTTCGAATCACAACGTTGTAGTCATATTCTCGCAGGGCTTTCTCTCTGTTGTGCTGTCCCATGCATTTTCTCAGAGAAGCGTCGTCAAGCAACCGAGTTAAAGCCTGAACGTAACCCTCAACGTCGTCGGTATCAACCAGATAACCCCCTTTTGAACTATCAATCATCTCCGGCAATGCACCCACCAGAGAGGCGACTACCGGTAAGCCAACCGCCATTGCTTCCAACACACTGTAGGGAAAGCCTTCAAACTTGAATTTGGATGGAAACAGGAAAATATCGCTCTTTGCCAGTACTCCGAAGATTTCCCGACGAGAGAACGGGCCCATTACCTGTACCCGATTTTCCAAACCCTGCTCTCGTATACGTCGCAGGAAGGCGTCATAAACATCGGCAGAACTATCTCCAACCAACTGAAAGCAAACGTTTGGCAAACGTTTGGCAATTTCTAAAATAGTATAAATCCCCTTCGCTTCAACCAATGCACCCGTAAAGATAACCGTCCCCTGTTGCCCTACATTCGGAACGTGCTTCGGTACCGAGCAAAAATCCATAAAATTAGGTAGCATTAGCATCTTATGAGAAAAGTTGCCCAACTCTAATACCGATTGGTAGCTCGACTTCCCCATAGTTAGAATCAATGCCGCATGAGCAAAAATGATACGATAGATCCTGCAGTAAAATATCCTTACAAGGGGATTCTCAAAATATAGTGTAAACCTTCCACGCAAGTGCACCACGCAGGGCACTTTGGCGCGCTTCGCTATCATTAAAGAAATCAGATGGCGAAAAACACCGGTAGGAGTAAGTGCACAATTCAAATGTACGAGAGAAAATTCCCCGCTCGCCAGTTTATAATATAATTGTTTCAAAATCAGAAAGTTGCGCTTTACCTCCACCCAGTTTATCTTTGGTAAACCCTTAGGATGATTGCGGAATGCCTTGGTATCAATGAGTTCAAACTCGAATGGCGGGGGCAAGCCGCGCTCACACAATATCGAAGTCCAGGTTTCCACGCCCCCAAATGGCGGTGGAAGAGGCGATACCAGAAGTATTTTCAACCGTATATCCCTTCGCGCCACACAGCCATCGGCCGGCCACCCCACAAAACTTTCACAATCACGGCAGTTTTGACGTGAGTTTATGAGCGGCTACAACTCGCTGGATGCTGAACACCAATCCGATGAGAAAAAAATGAAACCAGTCGCCCACAAATGGGCCCATATTGTTAAAAAGGCTGTTGACTAGGTAGGCTACCAACGCGCCGGTAACGGCAACGGTAGGAAAATAGAAAATCTCGTCTCGTAATCGCATACCAAGCCTTGCGGAACACCTCAACGACCGTACTATAAGCACATAAAAAAGAATAAGAAAAACCAATCCGGGAAACCCATAGTATACCAGAATTACCAGAAATTGATTATGTGGAGTATTAGACAGTATACGACCTGCCATCCAATGATTCAACCCTTCACTCAAGTGCGATGCATTTGGAAAGTATCGCCCCGTTCCAAAAGGATGGTCTAAAGAGTACCTTAATGCCGTAGTTGCCAGGTGACGACGAGATTGAGCCGACGGGTCAGAAAGGCTGAGGATATTTTTTCTCTTAACCTCTCGCCAAGCCCACCACTGCGTTGCATCCGCCGGTCGTAAACGGACTTGGTAGCCGGTGGTGCCCGTTGAAGAGTCCAGCACACACCAAGTAAGTACAACTCCCTTACTTTCCCCCGTGGTAACCATCACTTCTCTTTCATCCCCATACCCATAAGCGTTCCTCGCTCGCACCTGTATCGCGTACTCTCCGGGAGGCAACCCCCTCAGCGCATGGTTTATAGCAAGGCAATCGCTGCCACCGATAATCCCTTCAATACCCACGGCAATCTCATCAATGGCCGGAGGCACTCCGGTACTGTGCACAAAGTCACGAGCAGCCAAAGTATCGCCGCTTTCAATGGAACCAGTGATAAAAGCCTTCGCCCCAAAAAATACCAACTGCCAGGCTACCACTAAAGAAACGACAAGCAGCAAACGTTGCAAAACTCGTGGCCTTTTCATGGATAACAAGGTAATGACTACAATACCGGTCAGCATGCCAAGAATGGCCGAGCGGGCGGCACCTATAACCACGATCGTTACCATGGAAGCCAACAAAACATACAGGGCCACACTATACGCTATCCTGGATGTTTTGCCTTGCCCAAGCGGACAGTACAGGAGCATTGCAAACCCTAAGGGAATCGCAACAACAAGCTGATAATTCAGAGAAAGCTCATTCGGCGACAATCCCGCAATTCCTGTCCGCATCAAAATAGTTTCCAAGGTCCTCTCCGATACAGTGGCAAGCTGCAACCAAATAGTGAGAAAAGGCTCCCCTTTGTACGTGACAAAAACACCGAATACCGCAGACACAAAAACCGCAAGAATAATGACCAACATCACGCGCACGACTTTGTACACGTTGTCCACGGACAGATAGACTGCAAGCAGAATACCTACTCCTATTGCCATCTGGCCCAGCCGCTCCAGCCTGAGTGTATCCGTGAACAAATAGACTGCCAGCGCCCACACCAGTAACAATAATGACACTACAATGATCGGGATTACCGGCAGAAAATCCTTGACAAGAGTGGAGCGCGCCCCGCACGAAACAAAACGTAGCAATACATGAACGAGCGACAGAGAAATCACTAGGCCGCCAAGCATGATATTCGGCCCTCCCAATGGTAGCGGAGTGCTGGCAAGCCAGGAGTGAACCACGATAGTCGCCAAAAGCAGGACAAATATTAGCCCTGTCATGGAGTGATGCCGAAGATTGAAAAACGGATACACGACACTACCGGGGTTTATACGCCGTGATGATCTTTATGTACTGATCAATGGATGCCTGCGCGGAATATACCTTCGCCCTGGTAATAAGAAGGTCTGGTTTGAGGGGGTTATCTAGAGTTTCGGTTATCGCTCTCGCCAGTGAATACGAATCCTCTACCGGCACAAGGCACCCATATCTGCCATCTTCAAGTATCTCTTTGGGGCCGCTAGGGCAATCGGTACTGACCACGGGCGTCCCACACGCCATGGCCTGAACCAGTACATTCGGAAACCCTTCGTAAAGAGACGCTAGCACGAATACTTGTGCCTTGGCCATATAAGCAAATGGATTGAGATAAAACCCTGGAAGATCAACGGCGTGCGCAATTCCCAAATCCCGAATCAGTTTGATCAAGCCTTGTCGCTTCGGGCCTTCACCAAGTATAACCAGACGAGCAGGACGAGACCGTAACAGCTCTGCAAAGGCCCTGATCAAGGTTGAATACCCCTTTTGATCGACGAGGCGTCCACAAGAAAGTATCACTGGAAGCCTCGTATCATTAAACCAAGGATGGTCTACCGATATCGTTGCCATATTATGGTGATCAGGCCACACCACAGGATTGAAGATAACGCGAACCTTATATGAAATACGGGGAATATTCCGTTTGAGGTCATCACTTGCGCCACATGAGTTCGCCACAACCATATCGGCAAATGGCAAGAGATGCTTTTCCAACTTCATTACCATTCGAAGCTTAAGGCCGGCATCGGCATACTTCATACTGAAGGTGTTTGCCTGCCGCACCACTGCCAGCAGCCGCCTGCCAAAAAGAATCTTGGCAATCAATGCCATCACATTGGCATCCTGTAACGTGGAAATGAGTACGTTGGGGCGGCACCTTCGTAGGTACCGGTACAACGCCGGAAAACTCAAGCGCGCGCGGCGGGAATGCAAATCTATCAAACGTATATCGTCCGGCAATAAGCCAAGATACCGGCCTCGGGCCCTGACCAGCACCAAGTCCACGGACAAGCCACGCTGAACAAGGCCTCTCGCAACGTCAAACATGGCCCGCTCTGCGCCTCCCCCATCAAGAGAAGGCAGGAATATTGCTACCCGCATGTGTCCGGCTTGTCTTTCAAAATCCCTTCACGGCTTTCGTACTTACTCCTTCGGTAGGTCAACGGATGGAGCAATGATTGTTATAAGAGCTTGCACGTACCGTTTGGGTGCGTGATTGGAGACGACCAATTGATAACTACGACGCCCCATCTCCACCAGTCTTTCCCGGTCGCTTACTATTTCAAGCATACACGCCTCAAGACTACCGAGATCATCCGTACAAAATACAAAACCATTCTCACCGTGATGCAGGTAGCACTTAGTGCCGTTTGAGTCGCTGCATACTACGGGAAGAGAATGCGCCATCGCCTCCAAGGGTGAAACGGCCGCCCATTCATTACGACTGGCAAGGACAAATACATCATGTGTCGCATAATGCCGCTGCACTTCGGGAAACGGTAAATTTACCTTGAATTCAACTTTGCCGTCCAACTCCAAACGTTCACAGTGACGCCTGACGCTCTCCAGTTCACAGAGATGTTCCGACGTGGTGCATTCACCAATAATCGTGGCTCGAATCGGATAGTGCCGTGAAAGCCTGTGGATCATCTTGAGAAACAAGTGATGATTCTTGCGAGGCTCATACTTGCCTATCGCCAAGATATTCACCGTTCCACCGATGAACCACCGCTTATCTCCCGGGGCGGTTTGCGGGGGGATAACAAACGGCAAATAGCACAAAGTACGCGACGGTTTGTAGCGGTTGGGAGTGCCGAGTACCGGTGTAATCCATGCGGCTCCAAGTACACGCGAGACGAGCAAGATAAGAAAACGCTTACACCGGCCCAACGGTCGATGTACCGGGGTCTGCGTGTACAGGATCAGACGCGCACCGATAAGTTTCGTTACCAGCACGGCAAGCAATCCATACGCGAAAAAGGGATCACGCACTACTACCGCCGTCGGATGCAGGCCTCGTATCTTAAACCAAAATTCCACAGGCGGCGGCAAGCCGCCGGTAGCGCCCGGGCTTATCCCGAAACATCGTTGTATCCAACGACGAAGCATTTCAAAGGTTGGTGAACAACCGATAATCTCGGGCTGTAGTGTCTCATACGTCTCGCTTTGCCCTCGACGCAACACGATGAACGATACGTCATACCCTTCTTCCAACAGAGCCTTGACAATGAAGTGTTGGTTCGTGTGGTATCTGGCGGCCGTGTACACTAAACGTATGTTCTTTGCCCCACGTGGCCTAGCCCCGGCTTCCCCGCCTTTTCTCCGGTTCATATTTGATTTTATTGCAGAGGTTACGAATAAAAGTATACGCCACACAGTAAAGGGGCACACGAAAAGAAAGTACGAAGTAAGACCTTGGTTTACGTGGGATGAGAAAGACAAAGGCATTCTTCAAGGATTGAACGTGGACAATCACCACACTCGAGATCAGCGGCGACTGCCTTATTCAGCCGAACAACCGCCGGACGTACCGGAGAATATTCGGGTTGCATCGTTGAGTGGAGGAATACCCGTCAGGCACACACAAGGTTTTGAATGATCGCCCGGCACCTGCTTTCCCAAGTATATTGTTGCACATCCCGATATGCCGTCTCCCGCAGGCCCTGATCAAGCTCGGGCGTGTCAAGGATTTCTTTGATGAGATGGCACAATGCGTCCACATCACCGGGTGGTGCCAGGAGTGCATTCCTGCCGTGACACAAGACTTTTTTCACCGTAGGTATACCACTTGCAACAATCGCCCTTCGGGCCGCCATGTATTCAAACAGCTTGATGGGCGAAGTAGTATGAATATCCATAACCTTGTGATCCATATCGAGACGATACGGCAAAAGCAAACAATCCGCCGCCTTAAGGTATTTCGGTACCTGTGCGTTGGCGACAAAACCAGTGAACAGGACATTTGAAATGCGATGTTTTCTGCAACGTCTTTCCCAAAACCTGCGCCATTTTTTGAAACCTCCAACGAGAAGAAAAACCAAATTTTTTCGATGTCTAAGCCGGTCTGCGGCGGCCACAATCATATCGATTCCTTTATCAGGATAAAGATGTCCGGAATAGACAACGTATTGCTTATCAGGGTCAAGGGCCAACTCCCGTTTCCAGTATGTTGCTGCATCCGCTATAGCAAATCTTTCAAGGTCAACACCATTCTCCAATGCGATAATTTTTCCCGAAGGAACCCCGCGTTTAACGTGCTCCGCTTTAATCGCCTCGTGAGCGGTACTGATTCCCTTAAATGCGGGTAGGTTCGCAACCTCATATATTTTTTGCAGTGCTGGATGGCTGTAATCAGTAGTATGTGTATCAACGACCGTTGGAACTCCGGCCCGGGCTGTAAAGTATGGAATCAAGTAACTCCTGCAATACACCCAATCAAACTTGTGCTCGACGACATACTGCGCTACCCGTAAAGAGTGGACATAGTCGTGGTTGATTCGTCCCGTGAGGAATGCCTTGAGTGAAGGTGGGATTTTGCGTACCGGAACCTTATTTGAAAGCCCGTAGTGTGCATAAAGATCCGGGGTTACTTTCCCCATAATCCGTTGTCTGACGCTGTCAGCAGTAACCACCTCCGTATCAAAACCCAACCCTGCAAACCCCTGGGCCATCTTCATAACACTGAAGGTATGTGCACGCTTGGACGGAATATTACATGCCGACAGCACGGCTACCTTATGGCCAGACATCTATTTTCCAATATTATAATTGCCGACTCTGTCGCAGTACTGAAAGCGTGAATGGCACCAACACCATTGTCAAAACCAAGAAATGTACCGTCCTCGCCCAAGCTGCTCCCTCTGCACCGTACACAGGCACCAGCCACACAATCACGACGGTGGAAACTACAAAGCCTGCCGCCACCGCCAGCAGTGACGGCCACACACGCCCCGCCGCCGCCGGCAGTATACCGAGCACGGAAGTACTGACGACAGAGAACAACCCAAAAACCATGATCAACAACAGCGGGGCAATACCCGAAAATTCGGCACCAAAGATGAACCAAACAACAGGCTCGCGAAATACGGCAAGCAGCCCACATCCTACAGCCGCTAACGTCAATGAAAACAGAGTAAAACGGAACGACATACGACGCAATGCCGCTCCCCGTTGCATGAACCATTGTCTGCTGTATACGGATTGTATTCCGCTTTCCAGCGGTCGGAACAAACGTTTCAGCGTGTCGATAATCTGCCGCGCTCCGCGGTATAGCCCCGCATCGGTTACCCCAACAAACTGTGCGACCAGAATAGTATCTAGGTTTTGGGTCAGTGCCGTAATGGTTTCTCTCACAGAGATCCCTATATGGAACCTTACCATGTCCGATGGAACTTGGAGCGACCACGAGTGTAGAAAATCCTTCATGCCCGCTTGCCTGGTAGACATTATCATGACGGCGAACATTCCGATCCCATTTACCCCCGCACCAACGACATACGCCAGAATGACCCCAAGCAATCCCCCTCCCGTCCACCACGTCACAACAAGCAGGGCAATTCGCACCAGGATGCTCGCAATAACAACACCCAACCCAAAAGGCACACGGTGGGATAACCTGAGCATCGCCAAGCACCCCGTATGGGTAGCCATTAAAATACCTACAACACCATACAAAAACACTGCGTCAATGTAGGCTTCGTCAACCCCCAGCAAACCACTGACCGCACGGGTAAGTGCAACAATCAAGATATAGGCGACAAGCGACAGCCCAAAGGATGTCACCAGCACGAAACGCAATATACACGATGCCTCCTTAAACCGCCCTGCAACTAGGCTTCGCGTTACAAAAGCGGTAACGGCGTCCCCTCCCGGTACAGACAACAATCCGTAGACAAGCGAGGTAACGGCCATGATGACAGACAGGATACCGAAGCCTTCCAGTCCGAGAATTCTGGCAGAGATTAATACCTGTACTAGCGTACCCAAGAGATTAGCGACCGTTATGGCGCCCATCCAGAGGGTCTGCTCCACTACGTTTCGGTCTGACGTGAGGTTATCTATCGACACTGAGCTTTCGCTCCTCTTTGATCAATGCACCGGGCTGATTCTTGTATAAATACGGCGAGGATTCAGGATTCCCAAGATGGCCGATAGCTCAAATAGCTCAAGTATCAATCAGTGCAGCTTGCCCCGCCTACAGAAATTGCTTTTATTTACTTTTTCTTCCCGGCTCCAAAGGGATGAATCTTGCCGTTGCGGAAAAAGACACTTAAAAATACCTTACCAAGCGTAGCGACAGCCCGATTTCTTTGCCGGACAATGCTTCCGGAATGATAGTGCCCTCGGTTACCTTGTCTTCGGCGGTGTCAATGTCCCAGTTATCGCGGTCATAGTCGGTATAACGTGCCTCCACTTGCAGTGCAAAAGATTCATCCAAAGACTTCTCCATGCCCACACCCGCCATCCAAGCATCAAAATCCCGATCAAATCTGCTGGTGTTGTCTACAAGATATTCTTGCGCCGGACACGATGCAGGATCACTGCCGGCAGAAGGTACTCCGATGCAGCCGCTGAAAGTAGTCTGAAAATCCGTCTCTATATAACGGATCCCCGCCAATGCGTACAGACTGGCGCCTGTCCCCAAAAACTCCGGGCGGAACCCAAGTTTGAGCGTTGCTCCCCACCCGTATTCCTTTTCCAGTTTCCAACGCTGAGGAAAAACATCCGTGTATCGCGTACAAGCCCCCCCATGTGCACAGGCCCCTTCAAGTTTGCCCCGTATCTCACCCGTATGATAAGTCCCCTCCACTTCGCCACTTAGATAGACATTGCCGTCATCCGACAGCGGCCATCGATAACCAATCACCGCACCTAGCCCGTAGACTTTATCATCGGCACTTCCAGAGTCATGGTTGCCCGCCCCACTCGCCTTGATTACGACACTTTTTTGGTATCTGACATCCGGCTCTTCCGCAGTCGCTACGAGCCCCAGGTAAAACCCTCGCTCTCCTCCCGCCGGCAAGGCATCCGTTACCCAACACAACGACAAGCCAGCTAACAGATAGACAACCGGAATTTTTCTGAGACTCTCCATCAATGTACCCCCTATTAATCTTACACATTCCTTATGAAAAAACTGAAAGGCGTAGTTATGCTACGGTAAACTAGATACCAATCGCCTGCAGCATAATAAAATATTGGGCCGGTAAATACATCCGTATAATTATGTATACTAACAACGGACGGTTTCCATGAAACACCTCAATACGCTTTTACTTTTGATCCCTGTTATATGGGGTTTTATACCAGACATGGCACGGGCCGATTCAGATCTCTACGTTCGTAGCGAGCTGGGCATGAACTTCGCACCAAAAATGGATATATCTGCACGCTCCAATGATCGAGCCAGCTTGTGCGATGAATATATAAATCCCCATTACGACAGGGTAGCAATGTGGCATGAAAGATACAGGAACATCAATTGTATCAGTTCAGATCGCCAAAAGAGTAATGGCTGGAGCAACGACTTCGGCTCTGCAAAAGGTATCCTCGCCGGGATCGCCATCGGCTACCGCCCGGGCAAAAAATCGGGGGGCATGTGGGAAAATTTTCGGGTAGAAATAGAATACTTCTACCGTGCCGCCGATTACGATGAAGTTTCCCATATCTCCAGTGCGGTCGGAAACAACCAGGATAAACTCAACCAGGAAATTGTAGATGCAATTGATGCAATTGACAGCCTGGCTTCGCATAATCTGTTCGCAAACATTTATTACGACTTCATCAATAACAGCCGGTTCACGCCATATATCGGCGTCGGGATTGGACTGGGGCGTACCAGTTTGGACTATGAAAGCCTCTGGGTCAGAAATAGCGACCCGGACAACATCAGAACAGGCGAATATATTCCCGACGGCCCACTAACGACATCCGACGGCAGTATAATATCCGGCGCAGACCTGAAGGAGACTATTAGAGAAAACTTGGCAGGCTCCTTCAGCCTTGGAGAAAAAGAATACAAAGATACTCTTTTCGGGTATCAGCTCCTGGTCGGTGTGGATTATGCACTCACGGAAAAGATGGCGCTGGGTTTAAAGGCTCGCTACGTGGAATTTGAATCCTTCAATGATGACGGTCTAGTCTGGGACCCGCTACGCAGCCACGTGCCCAATATTCGTAGAGACGGTTCCGAGCCGGTTCAAGGCTATTTTAAAACCAGTGATATCCGGATGTTCGGAGTGAGCCTGAATCTCGCATATTATTTCTAAGCAACCAAACTACCTGCATCGGCAGACAACACCCTGCTTTTCCAGTGGACGGGACAAAGATACTTAGAAATACCGAATCAGGCGTAGCGATAACCCCTTCTCTCTACCAGCCAATGAGGCCGGAACAATGACGTTTCCATCATCGGGAAGACTGACCCATTTCTTGCGGTCATAATCGGTATAACGCGCCTCCACCTGCAATGCCATAAACTCACCCAAAGACCTTTCCATGCCTGCCCCTGCCGTCCAGGCATCAAGAGTTCGACCATATTTCTCCGTAATGTTCGTGAGAAACTGTCCTTGGGGGCATGGATGTACATCCGCGATGCACCCGCTGTAGGTGATCGAGAAATCCGTTTGCATACGACGGACTCCCGCCAGCACATACAAACTGCCACCGGGAGCCATAAAGTCCGGGCGGGCACCAAGCCTGATCGTCGCACCCCATGCATAGTCTTTTTCCAATGTCCAAGTCTCGGGCCAGGCATCCGCATACCTTGTGCAATCCCCTTCATGCATGCAGCTACCCTCGAAGTCCCCGCGTACCTTCCCTGTATGGTAGCTCCCCTCAACCTCGCCGCTTAGATAGAAATTTCCGCTCTCTGATAGTGGCCACCGATAACCAATCACCGCACCCAATCCAGATACGTTCGTATCGTCGTCTCCATGGCTGCTATCTCCTATGCCGCGCGCGAAATTGGCTTTGCGATAGGTACTTTTCCTATAACGGATATCCTGATCTTCAACAGTTGCCGAAAGGCCCGCATAAAAACGCCCTTCTGCTGCCGAAGTGTTTGGCCAGGTACCGAATAGGCCCACCACTAAGCAGGTGGCAAACAAGGATTTAAACATTTGCATGATCTGCATCCCCCAATCTTGTTTTATTTTTGCATTGTCAACAGGAATCATGCTGATGTACAAGACATTCAACAAGCACGTAGTAAGCTTAGCTCAAGTGATGGGACTATATCCACCAGGCACTCCATTTTTTGTAAACACAAGTTGCCAAAGCTGAATGTTGCGCGCTCTGAACGCCCCCGCGCACGCCAGCAAATAATACTTCCACATTCGATAAAACCGTTCATCGTACCTTTTGCATATAGATTTCCAGTTGGTATCAAAATTATGAAACCAGGCCATAAGCGTCTTGTCATAATCGGCACCAAAATTATGAAAATCTTCCAATACAAAATACTCTTCAATTGCCTTGCTAATATCTTTCATGGATGGCAAAAGCCCATTTGGAAATATATATTTATGTATCCATGGATCAGGGCTGTACCGAGTTTTGCGCGCACCGATGGTATGCAAGAGAAAGATGCCTTCCTCTTTCAGGCAACGGGATACAACTTGCATATATTTTTTATAATTTTTGCTACCGACATGCTCAAACATTCCCAGCGAAATAACGTGGTCAAATTTTTCATCAACTTCCCGATAGTCCTGAAGCCTTATTTCAACCGGCAACCCGGAACAGCTTTCCTTGGCAAATTCAGCCTGCTCCTTTGAAACCGTAATACCCACTAAACTCGCGCCGTACGTCTCGGCCGCAAATTTGACAAAGCTTCCCCATCCACAACCAATATCAAGAACATGCTGATTTTTTTGCAACCCTATTTTTCGGCATACCAAATCCAGCTTTTCTTCCTGTGCCTGATCCAAGTCAGATGCCCTCTTCCAGTATCCGCACGTATACGTCAAACGCTTATCCAACATTGCACTAAACACATCGTTGCCGATATCATAATGTGCCTGGCCCACCTGGAAGGCGCGTCGAACACTCTGAAGATTGACCAACTTTGACTGCAAAACCAGCCAAATTATTTTATATGGATTGACTTTGGTATCCAGTCTCGCAGTCAGAATTTTATAGAAAAACTGATCCAGGGCCTCCACATCCCACCAGCCGTCCATATACGACTCACCCAGGCCTAGCGAGCCTTCACTGAAGACACGTTGGTAAAAACGATCTTTACGCACTTGAATATCCCAAACGCGATCACCATTGATTTTCACGTCTGCCATAGTCAGCAAGTCACGTGCTTTTTTATATAGATTCACATTTTCCATATCACCGAATAATGCAATATTTAATAGACCTTATCTTCCTCGGTCACCGATGTAACATACTATCAATTGAGAAGAAGTCTCCTAAAAACATGACCGTAGAAATATTAAAGTAAGCGTGCCACAATCTAGCTTACCATTTGCTTAACTATCACCTTAAGTGTATGGCTATCGCAAAAATTATTACAGAACCTAAGCCTAAAAAGACGCGTGATTTATAATTAGCTTGGTAAATGCAGCATTTTCTCTTACAATACCAAGCATCTTGCTGCAGTTTCAAAGTTTCAAGAAAATGGTAGTAAGCTGTGGCTTTACGTTACATAATGAACCGTACAATTATCAACTTAAACAATTTCGGAGTTAATAGTATGCTAACAAAGAAACTTATTTTTCCTGCAGCATTTACCTTAGCAGCTGTATTTTCAGCAGGGTGTGAAACGATGCCCCCTCCTGAATCTGTAGCCGATCCTTTGGCAGAAGTTCGCGCCGTTGCTGAAGAAGCACTTCGCACTGCCAACACTGCAGCTTACGATGCGGCTACTGCCAAAGACATGGCACTTTCTGCTCAAGAAGCCGCGGACATGGCACAAGAAACTGCAAATATGTCGCAGGCATGCTGCGATACAAATACACGTCGCCTGAATGTCATGGCACATGAAGCCATGAAATCCAAGTAAATTAAGTGCATATAACCTGGGGAAAAAAGTAAAAAGGGCTCATTTTTCGAGCCCTTTTTACCAAGTTGTATTCCAAAGATTACGCGATAACCAGCCCAAAGCCATTACATCTTTCGCCCGACGATCGTCGGCAAACCGTTTTTATTCTGTGCCAGCCGGCCGGCAAGCTCCCAATCCAGGTCATAGTGTCTGCTTGACTCCGTCACTGCAATAACCGCACGAACAAGCTGAGTCAAATGTAAAGAATTCGTTTCAATTTCATTCGGGTGCATCTCAACATACAACCTCCCTTGATGCCACGCCAGCTTATAAGGCTGGTTGACGATCGTGATCGGCGTACCAATGGCAACGCGACTAAATAAATCCTTAATATCATCGGGATGCAAACGTACGCATCCGTGTGTCACCCTCATGCCTATCCCTTGCGGTTTGTTGGTGCCATGAATCAAATAGCCGGGCAAATCCAAGCGTAGCATATACTTGCCTAACGGATTATCCGGGCCGGGAAGAACAAATGAAGGCAAGGGATCATTTTTTTCCTCATGCTCCTTGCGAATGGATACCGGCGGATACCAAACAGGATTTTTAGCCTTGGCAATAACACGAGCACGGCCGGACGGCGTAGCCCAGCCACGTTGACCAATGCTGACTGGATAAGTGTGAACGTATCTTGGCTCACCACTCAAGCTTTTCGGGTAATAATACAAACGCATCTCGGCCAAATTGAGAACCAACCCCTCACGTTTCGTATTGGGTAAGACATAACGAGTCGGAATAACGATCTGAGTACCTTCTCCCGGTAGCCAAGGATCTACCGAAGGGTTGGCAATCAAAATTTCCTGAAAACCAATATCGAACTTTCTTGCCAACCCTAGAAACGAGTCGCCCTCCTGTGCACTAATGATTACCGATTGACCTATCACAGATTCTCCGCTTGCCATCAATGTATAACGCTCGGCTTGCGCCCGCGGCATCAACACAAGTAGCAAGACACTAATCAGTAGAGCAAAACTCTTTATGGAAACGGCATGGATCATAAGGCCTGATTAAAACAAAACGGCGCCATAAGCACCAATCCCACTATGTCTACTTTCCCGAATAAAAATCTCATTACCAAACAGTGGCCGCGTTGAACTGTTAGTTTTTCACCGCAACATCAATACCGCGTTCGGCAACATCAACCAGCATTTGAATTTCTTCGATACTGATTACATACGGCGGCATAAAATATATCACATCCCCCAACGGCCTGAGCAAAACTTCGTTTTTAAGGCCGTACTTGTAGACTTCTAGTCCGCGTCGTTGTTGCCACGGATAGGACTCCTTCTTCGATTTGTCTTTCACTATTTCAACGGCAGTAATCATACCTCGTTGCCTGACGTCGCCAATATGCGGATGATCATGAAATCTCGCGCATTGTCTCTTGAACTCCGCTATCAGCGCCTTGTTTGCCTCTATAACGTTTTCACTCTTAAATATATCCAACGTTGCCAATGCCGCAGCACAGCCTAAAGGGTTGCCGGTATAGCTGTGCGAATGTAAAAATGCCGTAAGATTTTCATAGTCATCATAAAAGGCTTCATATACGCAGTCCGTCGTGAGCACGACCGACAGGGGTAGATAACCACCTGTAAGCCCTTTTGACAGGCACATGAAATCAGGAGCAATCCCGGCCTGCTCACACGCAAACATGGTCCCCGTGCGCCCAAAGCCAACCGCAATTTCATCGGCAATAAGGTGAACGTTATACGTATCACAAGCATCACGCAGCAAAGACAAATAATGCTGGCTATACATGCGCATATTCCCCGCACACTGCACCAAAGGCTCGATGATGACCGCACACGTCTCATCCGCGTGTCGCTGCAAAGCCTGCTCCATATATACAAACATTCTCTCGGCATAATCGTGCTCGCTTTCGCCTATCTCACGATGAAAGCTATCCGGGCTTGGTACCGTGATTACATCAAGTAATAATGGCTCGTACACTTTTTTATACAGTGCAACATCGCCAAGCGAAAGCGCACCCAACGTCTCGCCATGGTAGGCATTACTGAGATTGATAAATTTTGTCTTTTTATATTGCCCGATATTCTTCCAATAATGAAAACTCATTTTCAAAGCCGCTTCTACAGCCGCAGAACCATTGTCGGCATAAAAACACCTTGTCAACGAGTCCGGTGTAATCTCTATCAGCTCTTCCGACAAACGGATGACGGCCTCATGCGACAATCCGGCAAGCATCACGTGATCAACGTCACCAAGCTGTCGTCTGATCGCCGCATCAATGCTATCGTTACCGTGACCAAACAAGTTGACCCACCACGAACTGATCGCATCCATATATCTATTGCCGTCAAAGTCCTCAAGCCATACCCCTTTGGCCTTTTTGATCGGTATCACCGGTAAACGTTCATGGTCCTTCATTTGCGTGCATGGGTGCCAAATGGACGCCAGGTCTCTATGCCTTAAATCAGTGGACTTCATTTGCATATTGCTCTACTCGGGTAAGCTTTCTTTATTATACTCTAAAGCATGTACAAAAATTGGGCGCGGGAATTTCCGCTACGGCCTACATTAATTCACTTGAATCATGCCGGAGTCGCACCATGGCCAAGGCGTACCGTTGAAGCTGTCACCGCATTTGCAAATGAAAACTCTCGACACGGCACTGCACGGATTGCCGGATGGAAACACATCGAATCCGAGTTACGTCGGCGATGTCAACGACTTATCAATGCTGAAAATGAAAATGATATTGCCTTTATAAAAAATACCTCGGAAGGACTGTCCATCATTGCCTACGGTATCCCCTGGAATCACGATGATAACGTCGTGTTTGCGCGGCAAGAGTTCTCCTCCAATCGTATCATCTGGCAATCACTACAACCGCGTTTCGGTGTAGAGGCAAGAGCCGTTGATTTACATCATGCCGCCGTTCCTGAAGATGCATTGTTTGATCAAACCGACTCACATACCCGCCTCATTTCCGTAAGTGCCGTACAGTACGGTACAGGCTTGCGAATGGATCTTGGAAAGATCAGCGAATACTGTAAAGACCACAAAATCCTGCTCTGTGTAGACGCAATACAGATGCTCGGTGCCATGCCATTTGACCTGAACAAAACCCCTGCTGATTTCGTCGTCGCCGATGGTCACAAATGGCTGCTGGGCCCTGAAGGCATGGGTCTGTTTTATTGCAACCCCGACGTTCGAGAGCAGCTACAATTAAATCAATTTGGCTGGCACATGCTGGAAAGGCCCGAAGCCCATGAGTCATCAAACTGGAAACCTGTGGAAAGTGCCCGCCGCTTTGAATGTGGCAGCCTGAACAGACTGGGCATTCATGCGATGTATGCCAGCCTGAGCCTGCTACTGGAAATCGGTATCACGTCAATCCATGACATGATCAATGAAAACGTATCCTATATATATGAAAAGGCTCGGGAACATAATATGGACATTATCTCCAATATGGATCAAGACAGACGTTCCGGAATTATCACGATACGCCGCCCAGGTGTCGACAACCAACTATTGTATAAGCGTCTATTGAAAACTGGAGTACTGTGCGCACACCGCGCTAACGGTATACGCTTTGCACCACATTTCTACACACAAAGGGGACAAATAGAAAAAGCCATGAACATCGTCGGCAGATTTACATAAGACATACATGAAAAGGCCCGCCTGCAACGGCACGTCGGCCCATCACCGGCTACCCACGAAACGACCGTTACTTTCGATCTCTTGGCGGGCGTGGGCGCGCTTCGTTCACTCTAACGTTACGACCACCAATGTCTGAATCATTCAAGGCATCAATTGCACTCTCTGCCTGATCTTTGTTCGGCATCTCTACAAAGCCAAAACCTTTTGAACGACCAGAGTCCCTATCAATAATGATGTTCGCACTTGACACTTCACCGTGCGCCGCAAAAAGATCTCGTAGTTCATTCTCTGAAATGTTGTAAGGTAAATTTCCAATATAGATATTCATCGTTTCTCCTTAATGCCGTGTGCTGCATAAAAAGCACGGTCGAAAAATCAACACACAACTTAATCGATCGTGGAGGGTCATCGTCTGACTCTGGCAGGGGGTCTATTTAAAAAAATTCTACAATCAACCTAAACAGTGTATACCGGGAAAGCGAAATGGATAGAGGGTTTATTTGCGTAGATACGATAAAGACGGACCGGGTTTTGACGTAACGCCAAAACCACTATATGACCTGAATACTACCTAATACCTGCCATTAAAAATCCGGACAGAAAAGTAAGTGACAATAAAATAATGCACCAAAAGCCTAATAGTGTCTATCTATTTTTACAAAATTACTGAATTCTCGATACAATTCGTTCCCGTTGTCGATAGATGCACTGTTTTCCGACCTGAAAATATGCCGGCATACAGGGCCGTCACTCAACCCGGCTTAACTGCAAATTTGCCACTGCCAAGGAATAATATCGCCAGGCTGCCAAGTAAATAAAAGGCTTGTAATTCCAGTCCCCACCCTCCATGTTTGGTCAGGCTGAAAAAGTCACCTCCGTGAACCAGTACAATGGCGAAAATCATGTTAATTACAACGAGCAAAGCCCCGGCCCGCGCATAGATCCCAAAAATAATCATGATCGGAGCAATAATTTCCCCAAAATAAACTCCATATGCAATCATCGCAGGCAAACCGAAATCAGCCAACGATCGTTGAATAAACTCTACGGAACCGGGGTGGACGACCTTGTTCACGCCGTGAAACAACATGAGAACGCCTACCATAAGACGCAGGGTCAATCTCCCCAGGTCTTCATACGCAATTTTATCCACAGTCTGACTTACCGCCTCGGTTAAAATAATCAAAAATGAATGGCACGCTCATCCACTGCAAGCGCCGCCTCATGCAGACCTTCCGCCAGGCTTGGATGTGCGTGAATAGTTCGGGCAATGTCTTCCGTTGAAAGCTCGGATTCCATGGCAACAACGGCTTCGCTAATCAGCTCCGATGCATTAGGCCCGACAATGTGTACACCAAGAATTCGGTCCGTGTTCCTGTCGCCTATAATTTTAATCAACCCTCTAACGTCTCCCAGCACGCGCGCGCGGCCCGATGCCGTAAATGGAAAAGCACCTACTCGATATTCAACGTTGGTATTCTTACATTCTTTTTCGGTCATGCCAACCCAGGCAATTTCCGGCCACGTATAGATGACCCAGGGAATGACGTCGGAATTCACACAAGCAGCCTGACCAACGAGTTGTTCAGCCAGTGCAATACCTTCTTCCGAACCTTTATGCGCCAACATTGCACCCCCGATCACGTCGCCAATGGCATAAACATTCGCTACGGAAGTTCGCCAATTGGAATCAACCTGCACAAACCCCCGATGATCCGTTGCAATACCCACTGCCTCTGTGCCTAGACCTTCCGTGTTTGCCCGGCGCCCGACCGCCGTGATGATCTTGTCGGCTTTGATGAGTTTTTCCTCATCCCCGACGACATACTTCACCAAAGTCTTGTTACCATTATTCACGGCAACTTCCTTCACTACACTGTCGAGATGAATTTCCAGTCCCTGCCTATTGAGAATCTTAAACGCCTCTTTGCTAATAACATGGTCTGCCATCGGCAAAAACTCGGGCATAGCCTCAAGAATAATGACTTCCGAACCCAATCTCTTCCAGACGCTACCCATTTCCAGGCCAATCGCTCCCGCACCGATTACGACCAGGTGCTCGGGAACCTCCTGCATGTCGAGTGCGCCGGTTGAATCAAGAATGGTTTTGCCATCTACCACAGCAACGGGCATCTCGATGGGCTTGGAGCCACTGGCAATAATGACGTGCTCGCCTTGCAGTACCGTCAACGAATCATCAAACTCATTGTGCACCTTGACACGTTGTGCCGAGATAAAACCCGCACTACCGGTGAATACATCCACCTTATTTTTCTTCAACAAACCGGCAACCCCACCTGTAAGTGCCCGCACCACCTCATCCTTACGTCTCTGCATGACGGGTACATCCACTTCCAGGCCGCCAATTTTGATACCGTGTTCTTGCGCCTGCTCGCGTAGAAAAGCAACGTGATGGCTGGAGTCAAGCAGGGCCTTTGATGGGATACAGCCCGCGTTCAAGCACGTCCCCCCCGGCGCGAGCCTCCCCTGTTCATCCATCCATCTATCGATACAGGCCGTTCTCATACCAAGCTGAGCGCAACGAATCGCGCATACATAACCGGCCGGGCCGGCGCCAATGATGACAACGTCGTACCGTTTCGCCGAACTAACCTCCGTCATAGCCGCAACAACAATCTATCGGGAGTCTCAATAATGTTTTTGACGTATACAAGAAATTGAACTGCTTCTTTGCCGTCTATGATGCGATGATCATAGCTCAAAGCAAGGTACATCATTGGGGCAATGACGATATTGCCGTCCTCAACAATGGACCTTTTCTGAATGGAGTGCATACCCAAAATGGCACTTTGCGGCGGATTGATAATCGGTGTAGACAGCATGGAGCCAAACACACCGCCATTGGTAATGGTAAACGTACCGCCGGTAAGTTCCTCAAGTGTCACCTTGTTGTCACGCGCCCGCCGGGCAAAATCGCCGATGCGCTGCTCTATGTCTGCAAAAGATAACTCATCCGCATCGCGGATTACGGGCACGACAAGACCCCGGGGAATGCTAACCGCAATACCAATATCAAAATAATTGTGATAGACGATCTCGTCACCATCCACCGATGCGTTGACCAAGGGAAAATCCTTCAAGGCCTCGGTCGCAGCCTTGACAAAAAATGACATAAACCCCAATTTAACACCATGCGCTTGTTCAAATTCCTGTCCATATCTTTGGCGCATATCCACAATATTCTGCATGTTGACTTCATTAAAGGTTGTCAGCATTGCATTTTCCTTCTGTGAAGCGACCAAACGTCTGGCAATGCTTTTACGCAAGCCCGTCATCGCCACGCGCTTATCTTCACGTTTACCGATGCTTACCGGTTGCGAAGCCGGAGCCGCTTCATCCGCCGCGCTGTCAACTTCGCTTACTGCCCCAGCCCCCTTGATATAAGCCTCGACGTCCTGCTTGGTAATACGGCCGTTTTTACCGGTACCGCGCACGTTTTCCATATTGACGTTGTTTTCCGCGGCAAACTTCCTGACCGCCGGGCTGGTTTTGGGGGGAGCAACAGGTTTTTCCACCGATTCAGATTGCGCAACCTTCGCGGTGTGTTCAGTCTTGACGGGCAATACAGAATCAGTAGCTTTTACATCTTTCGTATCAATTATGGCGATAACTTCGTTGCTTTCGACTTGTTCATTTTGGCGTTTTTCTATAGAAACGAGTTGACCGCCCTCTGGCGCAGTGATTTCTAGAATCGCCTTATCCGTTTCGATATCTACCAACTGCTCATCTTCTTTGACCATTTCCCCCGGCTTTTTCAGCCATTCACCTACAACCGCTTCAGTTACAGACTCGGCCAACTTCGGAACCGTTACATTTATTTTCATGGACTTTCTCGGTTATACGTTAAACTTTGTCGCGCCCTACCTTAAACAACACCTTAAACAACCTGCAAAGAAGGCCGCCGTAAAGCCGGTTCGCGCAAGCCCAAAGCCTCCTCTATCAATGCGCGTTGCTGCCCTCGGTGAACACTGAAAGAACCGGCCGCCGGCGAAGCCGAGTAGGGCCTACCGACATAATGCAAACGGTGGCGGTTGCGTAAGCACAACTTGAGGTGACGTCTGGACTGCATGTAACGCCACGCACCCTGATTACGCGGCTCTTCCTGAGCCCACACCACTTCATCGGCATTGGCATACTTATCCATCAAATGTTTTACCTCTTGTAGAGGAAACGGATAAAGCTGTTCGATCCTGACAATCGCGGTATCAGTGATCTTATGTTCCCGACGCACCTGTAACAGTTCATAGTAGAGCTTGCCCGCACACAAAATGATCTTTCTTACTTCTTCGACCTTCAAACCGTCAACTTCATCAATAATGTAGCTGAATCCCCCATCGGTAAATTCACCCAGTTCCGATGAAGCCATGGGGTCGCGCAAAATATTCTTTGGAGTCATCACGATCAACGGCTTACGATAAGGACGCAAAATCTGTCTTCTCAACAGATGAAACACCTGTGCGGGTTTGCTTGGCATACAAACCTGTATATTGTCTTCGGCGCATTGTTGCAGATAACGCTCAAGCCGTGCGGATGAATGCTCGGGGCCTTGACCGTCGTACCCATGCGGCAACAGCACCACCAAGCCGCAATAATGCCGCCATTTCGCTTCGGCGGAACTTAAAAACTGATCCACGTACACCTGAGCATTATTGGCGAAATCCCCAAACTGGGACTCCCAGATAACCAGGGTTTTTGGATCCGAAGTACTATACCCTACCTCATAACCCAAGACGGCTTCCTCGGATAAAAGAGAGTTAATCGGCAGAAAAAGCGGCTGATTTTCAGAAATATACTGTAACGGTATATGAGCCTCTCCATTGGATTGATCATAAAATGCGGCATGCCGATGAGAAAAAGTGCCTCTCACGCTATCCTGTCCCGACAGACGCACCTCGTAGCCTTCATCCAGTAACGACGCATAGGCGAGCGTCTCTCCGAAACCCCAATCCGCCGCAACTTCACCCCTCCCCATCTTTTTACGCAACTCGATAATCCTCTTAACGATGCGATGCAACGTAAAATCTTCCGGCATAGTCGTCATTTTTTGCGTAAGGGCATTGATACGCTCGATGCTGATGCACGTATTCGCCTTTTCTCTCCAATCCGTTCCAATGTAAGGCTTGAAATCTACGTGATATTCGTTATCAACCTCCTCCGCTATCAAGCCGCACACCCGTTGACCCTTCTGCAACCGTTCCAGGTATTTGGCTTCCAGTGCCGCAACCCTTGAAGGGGTAACCACCTCATCTTGAATCAAACGATTTGCGTAGACGTCTCGCACCCCTTTCATATTGCCGATACGCTGATAAATGACCGGTTGAGTGATGGCCGGCTCATCTGCCTCATGGTGTCCGTGCTGTCGATAACAAACCATGTCAATAACCACGTCGCTTTTGAACTTCATGCGAAAATCGACGGCAAGTTGCGCCACAAAAACGGCCGCTTCCGGATCATCTCCATTGACATGAAAAATGGGCGCCTCCACCATTTTGGCGACGTCGGTACAATACAGAGTAGGACGGGAATCCAAGGGATCGCTAGTCGTAAATCCGATTTGATTATTCACGATCACATGTATCGTTCCGCCGGTCGTATAACCTCTCGTTTTGGACAGGTTCAGCGTTTCCATCACCACGCCCTGGCCGGCAAATGCGGCGTCACCGTGCACAAGTACAGGAATAACCTCCTTTCTTTCGGCGTCCCCGCGTCGCTGCTGCCGTGCGCGTACCGATCCCTCAACCACGGGATTAATGGCTTCCAGATGAGACGGATTAAAGGCAAGTACAACGTGTATAGGCCCATGGTCCGTTTCCAGATCGGATGCAAAGCCCTGGTGGTACTTCACGTCCCCCGAACCATTCTCGGGACTGACCGAATCTTCAAACTCCTGAAATAATATCTCCGGACTCTTCCCCAAGATGTTTACCAGAACATTCAGCCGTCCCCGATGCGCCATGCCCATGATAACTTCCTTGGCCCGGTGATACCTACAACGTTTGATAATCTCGTCAATGATCGGGATTAAACTCAAGCCTCCCTCAAGAGAAAAGCGTTTCTGCCCAACATATTTTTTGTGTAAATAAACCTCCAGCGATTTCGCCGCCACCAGAATTTCGAGAATTCTTCTCCTGCGCTTATCGGGTAGATCGGGTGAAAAATAAAACTGTTCCAGTCGTCTTTGTATCCACTCTTTCTGTGTTGAAGAAATAATGTGCTCAAACTCCGATCCTATCGTCCCACAATACGTTACCGAGAGCATATTAAGTATTTCTCTCAACGTAGCCCGCCGAATGCCGTCAATCGAACCGGTTTCAAAGACGGTATCCATATCTTCACGGCCCAAGTCATAAGACCCCAGATCAAGTTCCTCGATATTAGAACGCGGCATCACCGCCAAAGGATCGATGTCGGCCTGCCGATGACCCAAATAACGATAGGCACTGATTAAACGAATCACATCAACCTGTTTGTGATTCGCCGTTCCGGCTAAAGAGGGAGCGTCGCTTACCTTGTGCGTTTGCGCGCGTAACGCCTCCCTTATAGCGGCATGAGTGGATTCGGCACGCGACGAGTAGCCCAACTCAGACCGTTGAAAAACCTCTCGCCAATACGCCGGCACCGATTTCGGATCAGACAGATAATCGTCTTGAAGGGCCTCAATATAAGCAGCGTTCACACTGTCAAGACCTTCGCCGCCTGACGTAAAAAACTTATCTCTATCCATTTACCGTTACATTGAAAAACATATATTCAGGTACCTCACAATAATGACACAGGCGCTTAAATCGTCAAGTATAGCCCGGTTTATCGCCTATCATCCCCTTGGCAGACGGGCGGGCTTCAGCATTTCTTGACAATGGATCAACATATCTTCAATAAACAAACGCTTATTCAACGCGGTATTGGAAAATCGGCGAAACTCAACGAGTTTATCCAAGTATCGGGATAGCGTCCGTACGCTTATCCTGCCTACCAAACTACGCAGATCCTCACAAAGATCCGGGTTTTCCAACGTTACCGGGTCTTCGCTGTAGTAAAACCGCATCAAATCCGTGCACCATGATTGCTGCCAAGCAACCAACTGCTCCAACTCCTCATCCTTAAGTTTGACCGAAAGTTCCGTCACTTTTTCCTTCCCCGACATAAGCCGCTTGACGCTATCATAGAACCTGGATCGACTTTCGCCCAATTTCGTCTTATGCAATTCCAGCGCAAACAATGGCCGATTCCCCGCAATAGACAACACGTTTTCCCAATCGGCGCCGTCATCCTGCCGTCGCAACCAATTCAAGGCCGATTGCCTGTCGGGCAACTCAAACCTCCAAAGCTGACAGCGACTCCTTATAGTGGCTAACAAGGCGTTTATACGGTCGCTGATCAAGAACAATATAGAACCCGGTGGAGGCTCTTCCAGGGTCTTCAGCAGCGCGTTGGCGGCGTGAACGTTCATGCGCTCCGCCTGATTGATACAAACAACCCTATACACCCCCTGCTGACGGCTGAGCGACATGAACTGATTCACCTCTCGAACGTCGTCGACCTTGATCGAGTCAACCGATTCATCGACGTTCAACAACCGAACATCCGGATGCGTTCTCGCCTTAAACAAGCGACAAGCGGAACAAACACCACAGGCATAATTATCCTGTGTGGGCTGCGTGCAATTTATTCTTTCAATACACGACAAACAAAATTCCAGCTTGCCCGTTGCGGAAGAACCGGATAAAAGAATTGCATGAGGCAAACGCTCGTCATGGAAGCCGCGCAAAAATCGTTGCCATTGTTCTTTATGCCACGGATAAATCATCGCTAAACGGTCACGCCAAAAATTCAGAAAACCGGTCGCTCACGACCCGCCGTATTGCAATGGCCACCTCATCGATAGACCGATCGGCCTCAACCACTGCAAAACGTCGGGGATCATCATCGACAAGTTTCAAATAGGTTTGCTGCACGCGCTCAAAAAAATCAAACCCCTCACTCTCAAAACGATCCTTTTGTACGCGCCTCAAACAGGTTTCAATGCCGCAAATCAGTAGCACCGTAAAATCGGGTGCAAAACCCTCATGTGTAAGGGCCTCGATCTTCTGAATTTCCGCAAAGGGAATCCCTTTACCCCCCCCTTGATACGCATAGCTTGAATCCGTAAAGCGGTCGCACAACACCCAAATCCCCTCGTTCAAGGCGGGGTCAATAACCTCTTTGAGATGTTGCCTACGCGCCGCAAACATCAGCAACAACTCGGCGCGACAATCAATGTCCCCCGAATCCTGCCGGAGCAATATTTTACGAATGCGCCCCCCTATCTCGGTACCCCCTGGTTCATAGGTAGTCCGCGTATTGACCTTCTTTGACCGAAGGTAGTTTTGTAAAAGCTTCACTTGAGTAGTCTTGCCTACTCCGTCAATCCCTTCAAAGGTTATGAATTTTCCTTGCAACGCTCGTGGCCTCTATAACAAACCGTGCCGTTATTAGTCGACAGCCTCACTACTTTTACGATTTAATTGGTATTTGGCTACCGCCTGCCGATGCTCCTCATAAGTAAGAGAAAAATGATGGGTGCCGTCGCCTTTGGAAACAAAATACACAACCTCGCTCTCCGCAGGTTGTAAAGCCGCGATAATGGATGCACGGCTCGGCAATGCAATCGGGGTCGGGGGCAACCCCTTGTGCAGATAAGTATTGTAAGGAGTATTGATCCGCAAATCACTGCGCCTCAGATTGCCGTCAAACGACTCACCCAAACCATAGATCACCGTCGGGTCGGTCTGCAAACGCATGCCACGCTTCAGGCGAGTAGTGAATACCGTCGAAACGATTGCCCGTTCGCTCTCCACACCGGTTTCTTTCTCTATGATCGACGCCAACGTCAAGGCCTCCTGTGGTGATTTAAGCGGTATACCTTCTTTCCGATTCGGCCATTCCTGCTCCAATACCGCAATCATGTGTTGATACGCACGCCGAAAAAATTCCACATCCGTCGTACCTGCGGAGAAATGGTACGTGTCCGGGTAAAACCAGCCCTCGGGATGATCGGTTTCCAGACCAAGACTGGCCAACAACTCTGCGGGAGTATCCACCGTATGGATGATCTTATCATGCCGCCTGACCGCATCCCAAAGCTGCTTAAAAGTCCATCCCTCAATAACCGTCAGACTGAACTGAATAGTGTCGCCCATAACCAGCTTATCCAGCAGCTTGCGCGGGGTCATACCCGTATCAAGGACATACTCCCCGGCTTGAACGGTGTGCGTGGCCCGATTCAAATACCCGAAAATCGTCCACGACAATTTATTCTCGATCAATCCGCCTTCAACGAGTTGTTGCGTAACCTCATCGAAGCTCATGCCCGGCGTAATCATCAACTGCACACCTTCGGAATGAATGGATAGCGGGCGGTCTGCATAGTCCATGAAATAGGCCGACAACGATATAACCACGATCAAAACTGCAATAAAGAGAACGCCTAATCTTCGCATCACGCATATAGTCTCTATACGTTACACTTCATACGTCTCAGGTAGTAAACACCGCTATCAATTCATCGACCGTTGCAGTTCTGGCCACCGCCAATTCATTGAAATGCCTCACCGGCCAAATACCGATGATACTGTTACACAAAAACATCGCTTCAATGTCGGCCACCTCATCAAGACCAAAATCCCTCACGGAAAGTTTAATACCATGACTATTGCAATAATCGATGACCTCGCTGCGCAATACCCCCGCCACACCACACTTTTGTAAGTCGGGAGTAACCAACCCCCCGCCCACTTCAAAAAACACATTGCTGGACGTAGCCTCGATGATATGACCATCCGTATCACATACCAGCCCCTCTTGATATTCATCGTCCCATTCACTCCGCGCGAGGACTTGTTCAAGACGATTCAAGTGCTTGATGCCGGCAAGCCCGGGTTGATGCGCCAACTTGAAGTCACACAGGGTTACATCAACCCCCGAGGTAACATAACCGGACGGAAATTGTGGCCAGGGAAACTTTTGAATGATGCGGGTTTGTGCACTTCGGGGAGGTTTGTAGCCCCTGCCCCCCGCTCCTCGGGTAACGATAACCTTTATTACGCATCTTCCATCCCCGCCGATCAGTCGCCGCACCTCGTCTTTCAATACGGCCTCGTCCGCGCCGGGCAAACGCAACGCCTTACAACCCAGACGCAAACGCTGCAAATGCCTTTCCCAATATTGCGGTCGCCCCTGTTTGACGGCAATCGTTTCAAACACGCCGTCACCATACAACAGACCGCGATCCAAAGTCGAAAGGCCGTCACCGGGTTCGCCATTGATGATGACCACGGGAGTTTGCACGTTAAAGCGAAGACATCTGGATGTTCAAAAACGATCCGCACAAAGGCGCCGCCATAAACGGCTAAATTTTTCTGAAGACAACCGTGCCGTTCGTGCCACCAAAACCAAACGAATTGGACAATGCGATGTTGATTTTTCTCTCACGCGCCTCGTTAGGCACGTAGTCCAGATCACAGACAGGGTCCGGGACTTCATAATTTGTAGTGGGCGGTAATATACCGTGATAGATGGCAAGCACACTAAACACGGCCTCCACGCCGCCCGCGGCGCCCAGCAAATGACCGGTCATTGATTTTGTCGAGCTGACCGCGATCTTTTTGCAGTGATGGCCAAAGGTATTCTTTATCGCCACTGTCTCCGCGGCGTCACCGGCGGGAGTGGACGTGCCATGGGCGTTAATATAATCCACCTCGTCAATATTCAAAGCGGCATCCTTCAGTGCGCCGCGCATACATCGTGCCGCCCCCTCGCCATCGGATGACGGCGCCGTCATGTGGTGCGCGTCGCTGCTCATGCCATAGCCGACAAGTTCGCAATAAATCCTTGCCCCGCGCGCCTTGGCGTGTTCATACTCCTCCAGCACCAATACGCCCGCACCGTCTCCCAGCACAAAACCATCCCGCTCTAAATCAAACGGTCGGCTGGCGTGCCCCGGGTCATCGTTGTGGGAGGCACACAACGCCTTGGCGGCGGCAAAACCGCCGATCCCGAGCGGGCTGGTGGCCATTTCCGCGCCACCGGCGATCATAATGTCCACATCCTCATACATAATCATGCGCGCCGCGTCACCGATATTATGCAGACCTGTCGTACAAGCCGACACAATCGAAATATTAGGGCCTTTGAACCCATGCATAATGGACAAATTACCCGACACCATATTGATAATATTACTGGGTACAAAAAACGGGGAAATCTTTTTCGGGCCTCCCTTCAAATACGCCTCGCAACTCTTCTCGATCCCCGGTAAACCACCGATGCCGCTACCGATGGCAACCCCGATCCGGTCGGCATTCTCCTCCACGGTTTCAAAGCCCGAGTCGCGAATAGCCTGCACCCCCGCACCGATACCGTAATGGATAAAAGGGTCCATCTTGCGTTGATCTTTCTTTGACAGGTAGTCGCCAACGTTGAAATCACGCGTCTGCCCCGCGATTTGCACCGAAAAAGCACTGGCGTCAAAACAGTCTATCCTGGTAATCCCGCTGGTACCGGCGATGATGTTAGCCCATGCTTTATCTATGGCTGAACCCACGGGAGAAACAATCCCCAAACCAGTAATGACTACACGCCGTCGCAACACGATCTCCGTCTTAAATGGAAAAGTTACATGGCAGGTTGGCTGCCGACACTATTTCAGAAGCACTTTTGCACGGTGTCAACAGTAACGATCAACCAATTATTGATGGCTATTGACGTAGTCAATGGCCTGTTTCACGGTAGTGATTTTCTCTGCTTCCTCATCGGGAATTTCGCACTCAAACTCTTCCTCCAAGGCCATCACCAACTCAACCGTATCCAAAGAATCCGCACCCAGATCATCCACGAATGAAGCATCCTCCAGGACTTCATTCTCCTCTACTCCCAACTGCTCAACGATTACCTTCTTCACCCTTTCTTCAATATTGTTCATAAAACTCCTTCCTCCGTGCAAAAATTGTCGGTCTAATCAAGCAAAGCCGGTATTGTATTGAAAAGGCCCCCACCATACCATCATTTACAGTAGCAAAATATTGATCTCCAAGTAAATGATAGCCCACAAAAAGGCATCACACCCTATTCAACACACGTGCCGTTCGCATTCCGATTATCAGTCATAACTATCGTTCACCATAGGTTACACCATATACAGCCCGCCGTTCACATGGACGGTCTCACCCGTAATATAACCGGAATCTTCGGCCACCAAAAAACGCACAACGCGCGCGATGTCCCGCACCGTTCCCATCCGCCCTACGGGAATTTTATCAAGCAACGCCTCTTGTTGGGATGCGCTCAGCTTGTCGGTCATATCCGTTGCAATAAAGCCGGGCGCCACCACATTCACCGTAATGCCTCTGGGGCCGACTTCCTGCGCAAGAGATTTTGTAAAGCCGATGATCCCCGCCTTGGCGGCGGCATAGTTCGTCTGCCCGGCATTGCCCGACAGGGCCACCACCGATGAAATATTGACGATCCGCCCGGCCCTGGCCTTCATCATATCCCGCAAACAAGCCCTACAAAGCCGATACATGGAAGACAAATTAGTGTCGACGACCTGCTTCCAGTCATCTTCCTTCATGCGTATAAACAAATTGTCTCTTGTAATGCCGGCATTGTTGACAAGGATCGTCGGGGCAGAAAAGTCCTTTTTAACCCGAGCCATCAGAGCCTGCACCGAATCCTCCTGATTCACGTCCAGCACCAGGCCGGCACCGGCCATGCCCATTCGCTCCAACGCCGCCTGAATATTATCGGCGCCCTGCTGCGTCGTCGCCGTGCCGATCACCGTAATCCCCCGCCCCCCCAGATCGTGCAAGATCGCCTCGCCAATGCCGCGGCTTGCGCCCGTCACCAATGCAACTTGATCCGTCATGATGCCTCGACTTTTTCCAGTGTTTGCTCAAGGCTTCTCGAATCATGGACACAATAGCAGGGCAGCGCACGGTCAATGCGTCGGTTCAAGCCCGTAAGCACCTTGCCCGGACCAAGCTCGATCAATGCGTCCACGCCGAGTGAGGCAATACCTTGGATCGTCTCCGTCCAAAGTACCGGACTGAATAATTGCCGATACAATGCGTCCTTGATCTCCCACACCTCGGCATGCGCCTGTAGATCGGCATTCTGAATCACGTCTACCTGGGGGGACTGCATAGGCACGTCACGCAAGTAATCGCGTAGCCGCTCCGCCGCCGGCCGCATTAAAGTACTGTGTGCCGGTACACTCAGGGGCAACGTGATCGCACGTTTGGCCCCCGCAGAGCTTGCGGCACCAACCGCTCTCGCCACGGCCTCGCCATGACCGGCGATAACGGTTTGTCCGGGGGCATTAAAATTAACCGCCTCCACCACCTGCCCCTGTGCCGATTGCCTGCACACCTCGGCAAGGCCTTCATCATCCAAACCTATGATGGCGGCCATTGCACCCTGCCCCCTCGGGACGGCCTGCTGCATCACTTGACCGCGATACCTTGCCACCGGTAAAGCGTCTTCAAACGTGAGCGCACCCGCACACACCAAAGCGGAATACTCCCCAAAACTATGACCGGCCACCACCACTGGTGACGAAGCAAAATGTTTCTTCCATATCATCCAAACAGCGAAACTCGCGCACAGCATCACAGGCTGGGTATTTTCGGTTTGATTCAACGCCTCCTCGGGCCCCGAATGCACCAACTTCCATAAATCCTGCCGCAAAATATCAGAACCCAACTCAAAAGCCTGTTTAACCTCGGGGAAGTTGGCGGCCAAATCGGCCAACATGCCAACGGACTGGGAACCCTGGCCGGGAAATAGATAACCCAATTTCATACAGATCGCCTGAACGGAAGTAACGCAAACCGCATTATACCAAAAAGTCCGGCAGCCGCCGCACGGGCGCGGTCACCGGCCCGACGCTTTGTAGTTCTCAATCTCGTCAATGATGTCTTTCAATTCTGCATGGACCCATTCATATGTATTTTCAAATTTCTCATGGATGTGTTTTTCCGTTTCCCTGAACCATGGTGTTTCAAACTTGAATTCAAGTTTGTACTGTCGGTCGGGGGCGGATGTCTGATAGGAATTCAAACGAGCTTTCCAATCTTTCGCAATACCGACTTTATACACGCCCGGAAAATTCGGATGCGAGATGACACACACAAATTTCTGCTCTTGATAGTCCGTACCTTGATCCGTCCGTTTCGGTGGATCCGTCCTCATGTGAATCTTGTTTTGAGACTTAAATAAATGACTCGGGTCGGCCACTTCTTTGGTCAATCGCTGCTTAACCAGTTCATACGCCTTTACTGATATATCAACACCGATCCATTGCCTTTTCAGATCCTCGGCCGCAACGCATGTGGTCGCACAACCGCAAAACGGATCCAGCACTATATCACCCTCGTTGCTGGACGCCTGGATGATGCGCCTTAACAAGGCCAAAGGTTTCTGAGTGGGATAGCCGGTACGCTCCGCAGCCTGAGGCGAAATTGGCAGTATGTCCGCAATTAGATCACTGACATACAAGCCCTTCAGCGTGGACAGGTATTTCTTATAGCAGGGTTTACCGCCCGCCTTGTCCGGCCAGTGAACCAGACCCGCCGCATCCAAGGCCTCACATTTCTTTAGTTGGTCAAGTTTTTCATAGTTGTCCGGCAGCCGTCTTTGCGCCTCCGGCGGAAACTTGCCTCGAACCGGCGGCGCCCATGCCCTGCCGGATGCGGGAAGCACGCCTTTGAACGGGAGGTAAGCGGAAGGACCGCCCGCCTTTCCGCCTGTCAGGTCTGCCGACTGCCAATGTCCCATGTCGTCTTTCTTCCAGTCTTTTCCGTAATCGGCGTCAAAGGGTACGTACTGCTGATTCCAAGTCCGGGTCTCGCTGCGTGTGTAGTAGAGGATCGTGTCGCAATTATTGACATAGCGTTTGGGGTTTAGCCCCTTGCCTCGCGCCCGATGCCAAGTAATTTCATTTCGGTAATTATCCTCTCCAAAGATACAATCCATCGTCGTCTTCAAATAATGGCTCATCGTTGCGTCGCAATGCAGATAGATGCTCCCCGTTGGCTTAAGCACCCGGCGGCATTCCAATAGACGAATCGCCATATACGCCAGGTAGGCAAAGTTGTAAGGCTTGCCTATCCCCCGTATGCCGCCGAGATAACGAAAAAGATCGCTCTGATTCTCTTCAAGGGTCTTTAGCCACTCTTCCTTCAGGTCGTCTTGCGTGAAAATATCCTTGAAACTGGCGCCTTCGGCACTGGTGCCGATGGGAGCGGTAAATTTCTTATTCTTGTTGAAGGGCGGGTCCAGGTAGATTAAGTCGATACACTCCGAATTGATCCCCTGCAAAATATCCAGGTTGTCATCACAGAAAATGGTTCGTTTTTCTACATTGCATTCAGTCATTTATTCGTCCGCCTATTCATCGCAGTCAACCGCCGTAACCAAGCCTGTTTTTCATACGTGTAAAATGTGTAGATGTTTTCGTGGATTTTGCTACATAATTCCCATACCAAACTATTCAAATGCCTTATTTTTTGCTCTATGATGGCGATTTTGTTTAATTACCTGAAAATTTTAACCACTACTTAGAAGGAGAAACATGCCGAAAGAAGACCACATAGAAATGGAGGGTACCGTGATTGAGACCCTGCCCAGCACGATGTTCCGGGTTAAGCTCAACAACGGCCATACCATCACCGCACACATATCCGGCCACATGAGAAAACATTACATCAAAATCCTTACCGGAGACACAGTTACCGTAGAAATGACGCCCTATGACCTGGACAAGGGAAGAATTACCTACCGAGTTAAATAGTAAAACCGCTAATGCACCGCGCCTGAAAAGTACTCGATCTCTAGTTCACCCTCAGCCGCGCGCACGGTGACCCTGCCGCCATTCCCCAGACGCCCAAAAAGTACTTCCTCGGCCAGTGGTTTTTTTATGTGCTCCTGTATAACGCGCTGCATGGAACGCGCACCCATTTTCACATCGTAGCCACGGTCGGCGATCCAGGCCTTTGCAGAAGCCTCGAACTGAATTTCCACCTTCTTGCGCTCCAGTTGCGCCTCCAGCTGCGCGATAAATTTATCTACAACGTGCATCACCGTCTCCCGACGTAGCGGCACAAACTGAATCACCGCATCCAGACGATTTCTGAACTCGGGCGTAAACATGCGCCGGATGATCTCAATGCCGTCAGAATTGTGATCCTGAACGGTAAACCCCACACTGCTGCGGCTCACCTCCCGCGCCCCGGCGTTTGTCGTCATCACCAATATCACATTGCGAAAATCCACCTTTCTACCGTTGGTATCCGTCAAAGTGCCGTGGTCCATCACCTGTAGCAGAAGATTAAACACGTCGGGATGCGCCTTCTCTATTTCATCGAGTAGCAAGACACAATGGGGCGACTTCAACACCGCATCGGTAAGCAAACCGCCTTGATCAAATCCAACATAGCCCGGCGGGGCGCCGATCAACCTTGAAACCGTGTGGCGTTCCATATATTCGGACATATCAAACCTAAGCAGTTCAATCCCCAATATCAGCGCCAGTTGACGGGTCACTTCGGTCTTGCCGACGCCCGTCGGCCCTGCAAACAAGAACGAACCGATAGGATGATCCTCATCGCCTATCCCCGAACGCGACATCTTAATAGCGGTTGACAAACTGGCAATCGCATCATCCTGACCAAACACCACCATCTTCAGGTTGTCTTCCAGATTCTTGAGCACTTCGGTATCGCTGGCTGAAACGTGCTTCGGGGGGATACGCGCCATTTTTGCAACGATCTCCTCAACCTGCCGAACCGTTATCGTTTTCTTACGTGACGATTTAGGCCTAAGGTTCATATTGGCGCCGGCCTCATCCACGACATCGATGGCCTTATCCGGCAAGTGGCGGTCGTTGATATGCCTTGCGGAAAGATCCGCTGCGGCGCGCAAGGCCTTTTCCGTATAACGCACCCCGTGAAATTTTTCAAAACGGCTGCGCAAGCCCTTGAGTATCCGATACGTCTGATCGACATCAGGCTCCTCAATCTCGACACTTTGAAAGCGCCGCGCCAAGGCGCGATCCTTTTCAAACACGCCGCGAAATTCCTGATACGTAGTGGAGCCGATACACTTCAACTCGCCGGTATTCAACATCGGCTTGATCAGATTTGCGGCGTCCATTGCCCCCCCTGATACAGAACCCGCACCAATCACGGTATGAATTTCATCGATGAACAAAATGGCATCCTGTTCCTCTCGTAACTGATGCAACACTCCCTTGAGGCGTTTTTCAAAATCACCCCTGTATTTGGTACCGGCAACTAAACTACCTATATCCAATGAATAGATGGTGCTGCCTGCCAACGCCTGCGGCACCTTATTTTCAACAACCTTCCTGGCCAAGCCTTCCGCAATCGCCGTTTTACCCACACCCGCTTCACCAACAAACAACGGATTATTCTTTCTCCGCCGGCATAAAATCTGGATGGTGCGTTCAATTTCACGTTCTCTACCCACGAGCGGGTCAATTTTCCCCTCGGCGGCCAATTCATTTAAATTCACGGCAAAGCAATCGAGGGGCTTTTGAGAAACGGACGAATCGTCATCCCTGTTTTCTTCTATATCCCCGATATATTCATCTTCCGCCTCAAGCGGTACCTTCGATATACCGTGAGCGATGTAATTTACGATGTCGAGGCGCGCCACGTCGTGCTGCCCCAACAGATATACGGCATACGACTCCTGTTCACTGAAGATCGCGACCAGCACGTTCGCACCCGTTACCTCCGCGTCTTTTTTCCCCGATGATTGCACGTGAAACACGGCGCGCCGCAACACCCGTTGAAACCCCAAGGTAGGTTGGGTATCACGTTCGTCCTCATCCGCAAGGGCCGGCGTATTATCATCGATGAACTCGGACAACTCCTCGGCAAGTTTCGGTAAGTTCGTCCCACAGGCGCGCAGCACCTCGGCGGCGACCGAATTTCGGGTCAACGCCAACAAAAGATGCTCTACCGTCATAAACTCATGACGTTTTTTGCGCACCTCTTTGAATACCCGGCTCAATGTAAGCTCAAGCTCTTTATTCAACATCATGGTTCAAATAGTCAAACTTCCTCCATCGCACATAATAAAGGATGATCATTGACACGCGAATAATCATTCACTTGCGCAACCTTTGTCGCCGCTACGTCGCGCGTATACATTCCACATACCCCCTTTCCCTGAGTATGAACGTGTAACATGATCTGCGTAGCCTTTTCATGGTCCATCCTAAAAAAACTCTCCAGGACATGGACGACAAACTCCATCGGCGTATAGTCATCATTCAACAAAACCACCTTATACAGGGGCGGCTTCTTGATCTTGGGTGCGGCCCCCTTGACAGATAACTCATCCCCATACTGTAGACTTTCCTGCTCAGACATGCTCAACAACAAACGGGTTAGAACAACTGGTCAAAACAAAGGCATAACGCCCGTCACCGCGACAAGTCCTTGAATATTTTCGATCATAAATGAAGTAATAATTATAGGCTGATTTTATAGCTCCGTATTACAGGGTATCGGCAACAAGTATTATAGAATTTATAGGCTTGTTGTACAGTTTCTAATTCACAAATAGAACGGGAGACATAATGCACTGTTGCACCAGTATCGCACAGCGTGATAAAGTGCCGTTTGCTTGTTACTCCCTTTTCAAGCAAAGGTGTGACAGGGAACGTTTTTTTCCCTTGTAGCGTTCCCTGTTCACATCAAATAATCCGGTAACGACATCCTGGAAGGCGCATAAAACCTAGTTCTTTGTATCCGAGTGGCGGGGGAATAATGCAACAAGAGACGTCTATACTTGGAACTATCGTAGTAGGATTATTTTTCTTTTTATTCTACGCCACAATAATAACTTTAGTTGTTCTTACCTTTGTCTTACTAGGTTGCTGGATTGCATGGGCGCTAGGCGGGATTGATAGTTGGGAAATGTTTATAGATTGGATGAAAACAGGGGCGAAAGTAGGTACACCTATCGCGGTGACGCTAGCGTTTATAGGATGCCTTAACGCGTGGATGAGTGAAGGCAATGAATAAAGCACTAATCGCACTACTACTAATCTTCATAGTTTCTGCACTTGTGCCAGTACAGGCGGGGGAAGGGAGCAATGATAAATATATCTGCTACTCTAATGGCTTGTCCGGTGGGGTGTATTACTGTTCGCACCATCCAATAAATTATGACGTGATAGAACGGCTTGTATGCGTGGATGAGCGTTGTGAGGCAAAGAAGGATAGTAAAACAGGGGATAAATTTATATAGTGTTGATGAAATTAAAAATGACAAAGACGAGAAAATAAGAGCAAGCTATTACCACGTCCACGACCCCGCGACCAATGAATAAAGCACTAATCGCCCTACTATCCTTCATGGGTTCTGTACTGGTACAAGTGCAGGCGGGGGAACCTTATACTAATAAGTATAATTGTGTCCAACACCCACTTCTAGGCGGTGGTCATTGGCACTGTTCACACCATCCACTAAATAAGGAAGTGCTAGAAAGGCTTGAATGTATGAATGAACGTTGCGAGCTAAAGAAAGATACTAAAACAGGCGATATATTCCATTATACAGAGCTAGACTTTGAAGGCGGGGAAAAAGGGATGGGTTATAAACATAACTACCTATACGACCAATGAACAAAACACTAATCGCCCTACTATCCTTCATGGGTTCTGTACTGCTACCAGTACAGGCGGGGGAAAGCGTAACTACTGCTGAAGGTTGTAATCGCCACATGACGAGAGGCGGCGACTTAGTGTTTTACTGTTCCCACCATCCATTGACGCGTGAAGTGATAGAAAGACTTGAATGTATGAATACGCGTTGCGAGATAAAGAAAGACAGTCTAACGGGTGATATGTTTATTTTTGGGGAATTACGCCTTAAAGGGGGACGGATGGGTTATCAACACGTCCACGACCAATGAAACAGGCGAAAAGGGATTGTCGCCCTTACTTACACGCAAATAGATGTTCCGCAACCTGGCATTCGCCCTGAGATGTAGAGCAGTAGGTATGACCGTTTGCGTTGGTGAAACAATACTCAGTCTGTTCGGCAGATATACAACGACTGCTAATTGGTGAGGCTTGGCGATTGTACTGGCCACAACCTCTTTGAGCTTCAGACATTATCCAATCCCAAGTCGGCCAATCATACACTCCAAGTGTCTGGCCTATAGGTTTCAACCTTCACGGTTGACTCCTGGATATCCGATATTACTGGCGCAAGCGTAGTCGTTGAACAACCGGCAAGTATGCCCACCAACAAAACTATAGATATAATTTTCCGGTTCATGTGGCTGGCGATCCTACTATGGCGGCGTGTATCCTTCAATGCGCACACGCGCCAGCACGGGCGATTTTGATTTTGCCCACCTGATTTTTATTGCCTTGTTTGACCTTCCTATTCCCTTTCCTTTATTCTGTAAAGTGACGGCACACACACGACAAAGAGGAGCGGCAAATAATGATCGGATGGTGGATAACTAACTTCGGCATCTTGGGCGTGGGTTTTGCCTGGATCATATATGAGATCAAAGGCATCAACACCAGGATTGACGGCGTGAATGGCAGGATAGATAGCGTGAATAGCAGCCTTAATGCCAGGATTGATAAGCACGAGCAGCAATGCGAGGCAAGACACAAAGACTTTATTAAATATATGAAAGAACACGAGGGCAGAATATCACGCGTAGAAGCCAGACTGGACGAGAGGCAACAACAGCCGGCGACCTAAATAACACAGATGAACTTAAATAAGTCACCGAAGTTAAGCGAGGCTACCGAAGCAAAAAAACAGATGAACCTGAAATAGGCCACCGGAAATAGGCCGAGGCTACCAAGGAACATTCAATGGATATAGGCAACGGGTTATTGAAAGAATGGCTTATCAAACAGGGCACATTGGGAGCGGTACTGATAATTGTCTTGTTTATGGGATACTCAAACATCAATGCCAGGTTTGATAACGTCAACAAACGGATAGACGGCGTACAAGCCGACATACAAGAGCTCAAGGAAGGGCAACGAGAGCTTATCGGCTATATGAAAGACCACGAAGGCAGAATAGCAAACATTGAAGGTAGGCTAGACGTGATGGAGAGGCAACAACAGCCGGCAACCTGACTTCAGCGCATAGCGTGATTATCCCTTATTTAGCCGCCGAGCTTTCCTATATTGACGCGGGCGATTTTGAGTTTGTCCCACCTGGTGGAAACGTGATAAAGTGCCGTTTGCTTGTTACTCCCTTTCAAGCAATCGTGGACGGGGAACGTTTGTTGCCCATTCTTGGCGTTCCCTGTTCACATCAAATAATCCGGTAATGACATTCTACAGACCGCATAAAACCTAGTTCTTTGTATCGGAGTGGCAATGAAAAGACTAATAACCGCAACATTACTTATATCTATTATTGGGTTTGGATGCGCTACACAAACAATAAACGTAGTAGATAGAGCTTATGGAGACGTGAAAATAAGAACCACTTATGATAATTGGGAAAGGTTTCCAAGTTTGTCTTCCGTATATGCCAAAGCAAACAAAGAATGCGCACCTAAAAAGGCTGTTTTACTTCAAGAGCAATGTGGAGACATTCAAACAACATGGGCTTTTATACAAACTTGTATTGCTAAAGAATATCTTTTTAGGTGCAATCCCCCCGAGTAGTGGGAGAACAAAATAAACACGCACCAGCGCGGGCGTGATTTTGATTGTGTCCCACCTGGTGGAAACGCGGAACGTGTACCAGGTTCGGGCGTTGACGTGTGACGTGTTCTTATACGCGCTGGGTGCGCATTCTAATTGGATGGTATAAGGTTCACGGGCGGTTTTTATCAATAGAAGGGAGTAAACATGAAACCAGATATAATGTTGTTTGCTTCCGTACAGGAAGCGGAGAAGGCTGCTAAAACGCCCGCCGATGATCCCGCCGACGATGGGGACAATCGCGCACGCCCGGCTGAATGGTTTGCTGGTGGTGAGCCTGATGCTAACACACTTTCCGCCTTGATATACGGATATACAGAGGCGGTGAATAGTAAAAGGAAGCCCTCTATTTATAAATGGGAAGACGTAGCAATAAAGAAAATCTGTCTATCCGTGCCCTACCAGCCCGGCATTGTACCCCACACTACTGTAACCTGCTTTATTGTTTCAGCTCATATGGATGGTGGCGTGCGGTACTACCTTACCTATGATGGCTGGAAGAGTGTACACCATTGCACGTTCCCCGAGTGGTGGCCGCAGGAGTGGGATAAAGGCAAGGGACACCGTTTTCCATAATAATCAATCACTTCAAACAATCCGGTAACGACATTCTACAGCCCGCATAAAACCCAGTTCTTTGTATCCGAGTGGCAGGGAAAATATAAAACTTGAAATAGCAGTAGTGCTAAAGGCGTGTAAATCACAAACAAACACATTATATTAAATTCTTGTACGGGAATATTTTCAAACCTGCTATTTTATCGCCCAAGCGTGCATAGATTTTGCACGCAAAAACCACAGCAGGGAGATGAGAAAATGTATTCAGATATTCAGCCATCGGCACGTCAAATAAACCTTTGCAAATACCGATAACGCCTCCCGCGCAATCACGGCCATGCCGAAGCCCCCCACCACCGAAAACACCTCGTGAACCGGGAAACCCATTTAACGGTGGCGGCGGTTATCGAACGCCAACAAAAATACTTGCTGGTGCAAGAAGAGGTTGAAGGCCAAGTGGTATTCAATCAACCCGCCGGACACTGGGAGCGTGGCGAGTCGTTGCTTGAAGCCGCCAAACGTGAAACGATGGAAGAAACGGGATGGGAATTTCACCCCGCGGCCCTGGTTGGAATTTATCGTTGGCAGCACCCGCACAACAACGAAACCTTTCTCCGCTTTACCCTTTGTGGTAGCACCGGCGACGCGCAAGTCAGCAGTGACTTGGACGATGAGATCATAGCTATAGGCTGGCATGACGCCACGGATATCCTTGCATTACCCGAAACAAAAATACGCAGCACTATGGTTACGCACAGCCTAAGAGATTACCTGAACGGCCACCGCCACGATCTAAATCTCGTCCGCGACATTCATCAGCATTGGTGAAACCAACCCCACTTCTCAACAGTAGACAAACATGACCGGCAAAGTCATTGTCGCAATGTCCGGCGGCGTTGACTCATCCGTTGCCGCTTTCCTGTTACACAAACGCGGCCTTCAGGTGGAAGGCCTGTTTATGAAAAACTGGGAAGAGGACGACGACGCACGGTACTGCTCCGCCGCCGTCGACCTGGCGGATGCACAAAAAGTTTGCCAACAACTCGATATCCCCCTGCATACGGTCAACTTTTCCAGTGAATACTGGGATCATGTATTCGATCACTTCCTCAGAGAGTATCGCGCCGGGCGCACGCCCAATCCGGACATCGTATGCAACAAGGAAATCAAATTCCGCGCCTTCCTGGATCATGCCTTGGGGTTGGGGGCAAAATACATCGCTACCGGCCACTATGCCCGCTGCGAAGCCGACCAAACATCCATTTATCTAAAAAAAGGCTTGGACGCCAACAAAGATCAAAGCTATTTCCTACACACCCTGAACAAGCACCAACTTGCCAACACACTCTTCCCCTTGGGCGAAATGAAAAAGTCCGAGGTCCGCGCCATTGCCGGGCGGGAAAACTTCAGCGTACACGACAAAAAAGACAGCACGGGAATATGTTTCATAGGCGAACGCAAATTCAAAGACTTCCTAAAAAACCACCTTCCCGCAAAACAAGGCGACATCGTAACGCCGAACGGCGAACGTATCGGCAGGCATGACGGCGTGGCATTCTATACCATAGGCCAGCGACAGGGACTAAACATCGGTGGAAAACGCGACTTTCCGGAGAGTGCCTGGTACGTAGCCGACAAAGACCCGGCAAAAAACCGCCTGATCGTCGTCCAGGGAAATGAGCACGAAGCCCTTTTTCACTCGACGGTCACCACCTCGGACCTCTACTGGATTGACGGCCGGCCGCCTCCCAACCTAGAAAACATAAAAGCAAAAATCCGCTACCGGCAGCCCGACCAGGCCTGCATGATCCGACCTACGGAAAATGCCGGCTACAAAATCACCTTCACCGTCCCGCAAAGGGCCGTCACCCCGGGCCAAAGCGTAGTATTATATCGGCGAGACGTATGCCTGGGAGGCGGTATTATTGAAGAACGCGCGGCCTGAAAAAAAATGTTCAAGGTAACCACCGATCAAGTCATCGCCCTCGCCGGACTCTACCAGGCATTGGCCTTGGTACAAAAGATCGCATGGCAAGGCGACACCACCCATTCATGCCTGGCGCCCAGCATCGGCAGCATCCTAAAGATCGACGTCAACAACTTTGTCGAAGTATACGGCTCGGTGGCCAACCTTCGCCTCGGCCTGCAAACACTCAGGGAGACGCTGAACAAACGCCACGACCAACGGGTGACCGAGTGCACTCGCTACGCGATCAGTGTAATGTACCTGGAAAACAAACTACTGGCAGATTCGCATACCGTATCGTTGTTGGCCGGAAAAATTGAACGCATGGATAAATTGTACCCTTCCGTTGATGAATCGTTGGCGGAAATCGCCGCGGATCTGGAGGAACTTTACCGCACCTACATCAGCCCGCTGGGGCCGAAGATCATCGTCGAAGGAAACTCTACCTATTTGCAAGTAAAAACCCATGCAAGCATGATTCGCGCGCTATTGCTGGCGGCAATACGTGCCACCACCCTGTGGAGACAGGCACACGGAAAACGCCTGGCACTATTATTCGGGCGTCATTCCATCCTCGACAACATCGAGGCGCTGCAACGAAGCAACTAAAGCCCTTATCACCTAAAGGCAGTATCTCCCACAACAGAAAAGCCGGATAATCCATACCCCATGAATCACCCTATCAAAAACCACCCGAAACCGTACAAGGGACACACATGAGCAACAGCTTCAACGCCAAATCCACGCTGAACGTAGGCGGAAATTCATACGAAATATTCAACGTCAACAAACTGCCTCAAACCGAGCGCCTCCCCTATTCACTCAAGATCATACTCGAAAACCTACTCCGCCATGAAGACGGCGGCAGCGTCACAAAAGACGACATTCAAGCCCTGGTAAACTGGCAGCCCGAGTCACAGCCCGACAAAGAGATCGCATTCCGTCCGGCGCGCGTACTGATGCAAGATTTTACCGGCGTACCCGCAGTCGTTGACCTTGCCGCCATGCGCGACGCCGTGAAGGCACTGGGCGGCAATCCGGACAAGATCAACCCCTTACAACCTGCCGAATTAGTCATCGATCACTCCGTGCAAGTCGACAATTTCGGCTCCGATGAAGCCTTTGACTTAAATGCGGCACTTGAATTCAAGCGCAATAAAGAACGCTACGCCTTCCTGAAGTGGGGGCAGAACGCATTCTCCAACTTCAAAGTCGTCCCCCCCAACACCGGCATCGTGCACCAGGTAAACCTCGAATATCTGGCACGGGTAATCTTCTCCGATGAAACGAACGGCGCAATGCGGGCGTATCCGGATACAGTGGTCGGCACCGACTCCCACACCACCATGATCAACGGCGTCGGCGTACTCGGATGGGGGGTGGGCGGTATCGAGGCGGAGGCCTCCATGCTCGGACAACCAATATCCATGCTGATCCCCAAGGTCGTCGGCTTCAAACTCACCGGGCGATTGCCGGAAGGCGCCACCGCCACCGATCTCGTTCTGGTAGTCGTAGAGGCGCTACGCCGGCACGGGGTCGTCGGCAAGTTTGTAGAATTTTACGGCGACGGGCTTGACTACCTGCCGTTGGCGGATCGCGCGACGATTGCCAACATGGCGCCCGAATACGGCGCCACCTGCGGCATATTCCCCATAGACAGCGAAACCATCCGCTATCTAAACCTGACCGGTCGCAATAAAGATCGGACCGCACTCGTTGAAGCCTATGCCAAGGCCACCGGCATGTGGCGAGAAAAGACGCGCACCGACATCAACTTCAGCGAACACATCGAACTCGATCTGCAAGACGTAGTCCCCAGCCTTGCCGGGCCGAAACGCCCCCAAGACCGCATCGCCCTAACGGCGGCAAAACCCGCCTTCACAAGCGACATTCAGGCACTCAAAAAAGAGCGCAACCTCGACGGTACGGGGCAGGCAGAGATCGAGATCAACGGCGAAAAAACCACGCTGACGGACGGCGCCGTAGTCATCGCCGCCATCACCTCATGCACCAACACCTCCAACCCAAGCGTAATGCTGGGGGCGGGTCTGGTAGCCAGAAAAGCCGTGCAACTCGGCCTCAAGACAAAGCCGTGGGTAAAAACCTCTCTCGCCCCCGGCTCAAAGGTGGTTACCGAATACCTAAAAAATGCCGGCGTGATGGACGATCTTATCAAACTCGGTTTCCACAACGTCGGCTACGGCTGTACGACATGTATCGGCAACTCGGGGCCGCTGCCGGCGGCGGTCGCCGAGGCGATCAAAGAAAACAACCTGATCACCACTTCGGTACTCTCCGGCAATCGCAACTTTGAAGGGCGGGTACACGCCCTGGTGCGCATGAACTACCTCGCCTCACCGCCACTGGTGGTGGCGTATGCCATCGCCGGCACCATGAACATCGACGTATACAACGAGCCTATCGCCCACGACCGAAATAACGATCCGGTATACCTAAAAGACCTCTGGCCAAGTCAGCAAGAGATCACCACCATCGTGGCCGACTTCCTGTCCACGGAACAATACGTCCGCTCCTACGACGACGTATTCGGTGGCGAAAGCAACTGGAACGATTTGCAAGCCGATCAAAGCAAACTCTTCGCCTGGCATGACTCCACCTACATCGCCAACCCCCCCTATTTCAACGACATGACGATGGCCGTTGAAGACGTGACCGACATCAAGGGCGCGCGAGTACTGGCCTACTTGGGCGATTCGGTGACCACCGACCACATCTCGCCGGCCGGCGCCATCGCGGCGGACAGCCCGGCCGGCAAATACCTGCAACAAAAGGGTGTGCCTCAGACAGACTTCAACTCCTACGGCTCAAGGCGCGGCAACCACGAAGTCATGATGCGCGGCACCTTCGCCAACATACGTTTGCGCAACAAGCTGGCACCGGGCACCGAGGGCGGAGTGACCGTTCACATCCCCGGCGGCGAGCAGACCTCTATTTACGATGCCGCCATGCGCTACAAGCAAGAAGGCATCCCCACCCTCATCCTTGCCGGCAAGGAATACGGTTCCGGTTCATCGCGCGACTGGGCCGCCAAGGGGCCGCGTCTGCTGGGCGTGCGCGCCGTCATTGCGGAAAGCTACGAACGCATCCATCGCTCCAACCTCGTCGGCATGGGCGTGCTACCGTTGCAATACAAACCGGGAGACTGTGCCGAAACCTTAGGCTTAAACGGCAGGGAAACCTACCGCATCACCGGACTGCAAAACGGCGCGGCCCGGACGGTAACCGTAACCGCCGTCGATGAGGCGGGCGACAAAAAATCATTTGAAGTGATCGTCCGCATTGACACCCCGCAAGAGATCAAATACTACCAAAACGGCGGCATCCTCCCCTACGTACTACGACAACTGGCCGCCTAAAAGCGACACGTAACGCGCGCACTCAAAACCGCAGCGTAACCCCGCCAAGCAGGCTGTGTAAGGGGTCGTCTATCACGCTATCGGTGCCGGCATAATTGTATTCGGCGCGCAACCACACGCGCTCGGTCAAGGCATATTCCGCACCCACCCCAAGCAAAGCGCCGGTGTCGCTTACGTCTTCGGTCAATTCAATGTCTCTGGCGGGAAACTGAATTTGTCTATCACCTACATCGGCCCTGTCAAATTCAGCATCCGTTCTGCCGTCAATCTCGCTGTAGTGGATGCCGCCCTTAACAAACAGGATCGTGCGCGCCGTCGGTTGCATGCGTCCCAATGCCGCCAGGTAAAGGTTATAGCCCTCTATGTCGGCGCGGCCGCGCGATGAGCCGATGTGCCTTGATGTGCTACGCTCGAAGATCTTGTGAAATCCCGCCTCAATGGCAAGGTTCGGGTTGATCAAGAAACCGGCATAGGCGCCCGCCGTCACGCCGTCCGCGTTGTCCAGCCGAACCGCGTCGCCGATCCCGGGAAGCTGCGTGGACCCGGCCACGAACCCGACGTATTCATTGCCCGTATGCACGCCGCCGCGCTTGCGGTCGGAACTGCGCACCGTTACGCCCCCAAGGAAGGTATGCAACGGTTTGCTGTGCGTCTCGGCGTACATGTATTCGGCACGCAGCGACACGCGTTCGGTTAGGCCGTATTCCGCCCCCGCTCCCACCATCAGATCCCAACCTTTTTCTTTCCCCACGTAATTCAGGTTTGCAAGCCCCTCTTGCATCCCTACGGGATATATAGCCGTTTGATCGGGGTGTCCCTTACTCACAATATGGGTTTCGTTATAGTGAACCCCCGCTTTTACAAACAGGGAAATGCGCTCGGTTGCCCGCATTCGTCCCACGCCCGCCAAATAAAGATTGTAGCCTTCAATATCGCCATTTATTTCAAAATCGGGAAGCAACCCGCCGGGAAGAGCGATATTTTGCTTGACGTCGTGTCTAAACAGTTTATGAAATCCGCCTTCGATGGCAAAGTTCGGGGTGAAGTGATAGCCGGCATATACGCCCGCCGTCACCTCGTCTGAATTTTCCGCAGTTTTACCGACCCCCCCATTGTTTGATTTTGCAGCGTATCCTTTTTCAATATGGGTAGTCCCGGCAACGACGCCGACATAGCCGTCGCCGACCCACCGCGCCTCGTCCGCACGAGCGGCCTGACCGAGTACAGCCACAAACAGCACCCCCATCAAAGGCAATAAAAAGTTATGAAACAGGTGCCGGCGCATGGTTTTTTCAGTCATTGCTCTGCCTCAAGATATTCTGTTAAGGGTGAAAGTATGCCCCTTAAAGGCTAAAGTATACCCTATCCTACCCAACCACCAAAAAGTATGGGAATTATGTAGCAAAATCCACGGGGTTTCTTATTGCCGTACCCGCTTTCATTCCTGGTTCAGTTCCTGCCGGCAAGTTTTGCTCTGCGGCGATCCGTCTAATTTTAATTGGGGCTGTTCTATCTCCTTGTAGTTCTCAATCTCGTCAATGATGGCTTGCAACTCTGCCTTGACCCATTCATGTTTATTTTCAAACTTCTCATGGATGTGGGTCTCCGTTTCCCTGAATAACGGGGTTTCAAACGTGTATTCAATTTTGTACTGCCGGTCGAGGTCGGACGTTTGATAGGAACTTAGACGCGCTTCCGGATCTTTTGCAATGCCGACTTTATACCAGCCCTGAAAAATCGGATACGAGATAACGTACACAAATTTCTTCTCTCGATAGTCCGCGCCTTGATCCGTCCGTTTCGGTGGATCCGTCTGAAAGTGAATCTGGTTTTTAGACCCAAACCAATAGCTCGGGTCGGCCACTTCTTTGGTCAATCGTTGCTTAACGAGTTCATACGCTTTTATTGATGTATCAATGCCGATCCAATGCCGGTTCAAAACTTCGGCCGCCACGCAGGTCGTGGCGCACCCGCAGAACGGGTCAAGCACTATGTCGCCCTCGTTGCTGGAGGCTTGGATGATGCGCCGGAGAAGTTTCAATGGCTTTTGGGTCGGGTAGCCGGTGCGGTCCTTGGCTTGGGAGGAAACCGGCGGTATATCATCCCACAGATTGGAGGGAACTTGCCCGTTCGTTCCCGCCAAATAACGTTTGAGGCTGGGCACCCCCCCCCCCCCCTCGCTTTTGGCCAATGTATCATATCGGCCTCATCCAGCGCATCCAGGCGATCCAACAAAGATTCGATTGCCCGGTACCCGGGAATGATATGTTCTTCGATCCATTTGGCGTAACGGCCTTTCAGCGGTACCGACCAACACCTTCCGGCCGCCCCCGGGTCAACGCCTCTCCAGGCCCGACCGCTTAAGCCCCGCGCGGTTCCTGGGCCCGTCAAATCACTAGTCCGATAGCGCCCGCGGGCGTCTTTTTGCGTGTAGTGTTTGGACACATACGCATCACGCAAAGGGGTTCGAATCGCATCGGTGTTTAGGGTGGTGTTGCCATAAAACAAGAGCACATCCCTAACCATTCCGAAGTTTCTGCTGTCATTGTGGGCGGAGGTGCGTTTCCATGTAATCTCGTTCCTAAAGTTTTCCTCTCCAAAGATGCAATCCATCGTGGTTTTTAGGTAATGGCTCATGGTGAGGTCGCAATGCAGGTAGATGCTCCCCGTGGGCGTAAGTACGCGGCGGCATTCCAAGAGGCGAATAGCCATATACGCCAGGTAGGCGAAGTTGTAAGGCTTGCCGATCCCCTCTATGCCCTTGAGGTAACGATAAAGATCGCTCTGATCTTCCTCAAGGGTCTGTAGCCACTCTTTCTTTAGATCCTTCTCCGTGAAAATATCCTTGAAACTGGCGCCTTCGGCACTGCTGCCGATGGGGGCGGTAAACTCCTTATTCTTATTGAAGGGCGGATCCAGGTAGATCAAGTCGATACACTCCGAATTGATCCCCCGCATAATATCCAGGTTGTCATCACAGAAAATGGTTCGGTTCTTTACATTGCATTCAGTCATTTATTCGTCCATCTATTCATCGCGAGACAAATGTGTAGAGGATGGATTTTGCTACATAATTCCCAAACATAACTACAATCAACCCCCGATGAAATATCATCGGCTATGCCTCCTGAATCCCTCCCTTCGTCAAACGTGTCGGGTCAAGCAGGGCTTGTAACTGCTCATCGCTCAAGTCGGTCATTTCCTTTGCCACCTCAAAGACGGGACGCCCGGAAAGATACGCCTGCTTGGTGATCGCCGCACCCTTTTCGTAACCGATGACCCGATTCAACGCCGTGACAAGGATCGGATTCCTTGCCAACACCTCTTTCAGGGCGTCTTCATTCACCTTGAAACCCGCAACGGCCTTGTCGGCCAGCACCCGACCGGAGTTCGCCAGCAGTTCGATACTCTGCAATAGATTGTAGGCGATCACCGGCAACATGACGTTCAACTGAAAATTGCCGGACTGTCCGGCCAAGGTGATCGTGGTATCGTTGCCGATCACTTGTGCGCATACCATCGTAACCGCCTCGGGTATCACCGGATTCACCTTGCCCGGCATGATGCTGCTGCCCGGTTGCAGTGCCGGCAACGTGATCTCGCCCAGGCCGGCCAAGGGGCCGGAATTCATCCATCTCAGGTCGTTGGCAATCTTCATCAACGCCACCGCAAGCGTCTTCAACTGTCCGCTCATCTCAACGGCGGCATCCTGACAACTCAGCCCCTCAAACTTGTCGGGTTTTGACTCAAACGGAAACTCCGTCAACGAGGCAAGCTGCCCGGCAACCAAGTCGCCAAACCTTGCATCGGCGTTAATCCCGCTGCCCACCGCCGTGCCGCCCTGTGCAAGCTGGCGCAGACGCGTCAATGCGTGATCGAGGCGCTGCATTGCGTATTCAATCTGCCGTGCCCAGCCTTCAAGCTCTTGGGCGAGGGTCACCGGCATCGCATCCATCAGGTGGGTGCGCCCGGTCTTGACGTGCCGCCGGCTCTGTTCGGCCTTGTCTTTCAACGCCTTGCAAAGGTGCGCCAGCGCCGGCTTCAACTCTCTTTCAATCTCTAGACAGGCGCTCACGTGGATCGCCGTCGGAATGACATCATTGGAACTCTGGCTCATGTTTACGTGATCGTTCGGGTGCACGTCTTCATCGCTTGACGAGTCCGCAAGGTGGGCGATAACCTCGTTCACATTCATGTTCGTGCTGGTGCCCGAGCCGGTCTGAAAAACGTCAACCGGAAAGTGTTCGTCATATTCTCCGCGCGCCACGCTCATCGACGCCTCCCTGACCGCCGTTGCAATATCTTCGGCCAGTAACCCCAGTTCAAAATTGGCATTTGCGCAGGCCGCCTTGATAAAGCCCAAGGCATGGATGAACGGCGCCGGCATGGGCAGCCCGCTGATAGGGAAATTATCAACGGCACGCTGCGTCTGTGCCCCATACAAAGCCTCGACGGGGACCTTAAGCGTCCCCATGCTGTCATGTTCAATACGGTATTTTGAATCACTCATCGTTTTGCTCGGTTGTCGTCCGGACGGGTTATCCCCCGTGCCCGCACAATTAAACGGTCACTCGTAAAGCACTGTAGTATAATAAGCAATCATACCGCTTACTAATGGATTTATGTCCGGGCAAATAAAACGTATCGATCCGCTTACCGCCATCTCCCCCGTTGACGGTCGTTACGTAAACCACACCGAAGGCCTGCAAACCATCGCCAGCGAATACGGCCTGATCAAATATCGCGTAACCATTGAAATACATTGGCTGAAGGTACTTACCGAACACCCCGACATCCCCGAGGCGCCCGCATTATCGCCCGCCGCCAATGCGCGGCTGGATCAAATCGTCGCCGATTTCAGCGTTGCCGAGGCGCAACGGATCAAGGACATCGAGGCAACCACCAACCACGACGTCAAGGCGGTCGAATACTACCTAAAAGAAAAGATCGCCGCGCATGAGGAACTGCGTAATGTATCCGAATTCATTCACTTTGCCTGTACCTCTTGGGACATCAACAATCTCGCCTATGGACTCATGTTGCGCGACATGCGCGATGACATACTGCTGCCGAGCATCAACAAGATAACCGAACAACTAAAGCAGTTTGCGCACCGCTACGCGGATGCCGCCATGCTGTCGCGCACCCACGGCCAGGCCGCCTCTCCCACCACCATGGGCAAAGAGTTCGCCAACGTGCACGCGCGGCTACAGGGGCAGCTTGCAACGTTTGAGGCGATCAAACTGTTGGGCAAGATCAACGGCGCCGTCGGCAACTACAATGCGCACGTGGTGGCCTACCCCGATGTTGATTGGGAACGCGTCTCGGCGGCACTGATCGGCGCGCTTGGGCTGGAGATCAACCGCTATACCACACAGATCGAACCCTATGATTACGTTGCGGAATATAGCGATGCGCTATGCAGGATCGGCACGCTCCTCATCGATCTTTGTAGAGACGTATGGGCGTACATCGCAATCGGCTACTTCAAACAGAAGATCGTCGCCACGGAGACCGGCTCCTCCACCATGCCGCACAAGGTCAACCCCATCGACTTCGAAAATGCCGAGGGCAACTTCGGCGTAGCCAATGCCCTGCTCAAACACTTTTCCGAAAAGCTGCCCGTCTCGCGCTGGCAGCGGGACTTAAGCGATTCTACAGTATTGCGCAACCTCGGCGTCGCTGTGGCACATTGCGAAATAGGCTATCGATCACTGCTCAAGGGATTGTCCAAACTGGAAATTGACAACCGCCGTCTCACACAAGACCTGCAAGAAAACATCCAGGTACTTGCCGAGCCGATCCAGACCGTAATGCGCAAATACAACGTCCCCGAGGCCTACGAAAAACTGAAGGCACTCACCCGCGGCAAACAGCCCGACAAAGAAACACTGGATGCCTTTATCGAGTCATTGGAACTGCCCGAACACGAGAAAAAAAACCTGACTTCCCTCACCGCATCCGGCTACATCGGCCTGGCAAAAAAACTGGCTGAAGACATATGACTTGAAACCTGCACGGGTAGTTGTCACTGCCACGATTGCATACATTTCGAGTCAAGCACCTTCCCGAGCCGCAATGATCGAATCAACATACAACGAACTGCTTAAAAAAAAGCAGTTGGTCAAAGACCCCCGCCAAAAAATGATCGTACAGGCACTGCAAACCCTGTATGACGCACTGGACGCCGCCGCTCCCTCCGGGAACTCAAACCTGCTGCGCCGCGCCATCAGACACTGGCCGAAAAGATCCAACAAGCGCAATCTCAAAGGCCTGTATATATGGGGGGGAGTGGGGCGCGGTAAAACGTTCTTGATGGACTTATTCTTCTCCAACCTACACGTCCAAAAAAAGCTGCGCCTACACTTTCATCACTTCATGGACGAGATCCATAACACGCTAAAGACCCACCGCAACAGACGCGACCCCCTCAAACCGGTTGCGCAAAAGTTCGCCGACAAGGCCGAAGTGCTGTGCCTGGATGAGTTCTTTGTCAACGACATCGGCGACGCCATGATACTTTCCGGCCTCCTCGAGGGGCTGTTTGCAAACGGCGTCACCTTGGTTACCACCTCAAACGTAGCACCCGATTCCCTGTACAAAAACGGCTTGCAGCGCGAACGATTTCTACCCGCCATCAAGCTGTTGCGGGAACACACCAACGTGGTCAGGCTCGGCGGAGAAACGGATCACAGATTTGAATTCCTGCAAACCAGCGACGTATACAACTCGCCGATCAATGCCTCATCGGAAGATTGGCTGGAACACAATTTTCTAAACCTCGCCACCCAGAGAAACGAGACCTCATGGGAAAAGATCAAGGTAAATGATCGCTATCTGCGCACCATACGCCACACCGACAGGATCGTATGGTTTGACTTCAAGGAAATTTGCGACGGCCCGCGCAGCACCTCCGACTACATCGACCTGGCCAATCAATTCAACACCATCCTGATCTCACACGTACCCGTCTTCAGGGGCAAGGACGATCAGGCCAGAAGATTCATAAATCTTATAGACGAACTCTATGATCGTAATGTAAAATTAATCCTGTCGGCGGAAGCCGAGCCGAACGAGTTGTATCAGGGCATAAGGTTACAGGATGAATTCAAACGCACGGCCAGCAGATTGATCGAAATGCAATCCCATCAATACCTGGAAAAACAGCACCGAATTACAACCACCGATCTCAATAATGAACGCCCACCAGTGAACACAACATGAAACCGGCAGTACGAATCGCCATTACCGGAGCCGCCGGAAATATAGGCTATGCGGCGGCCTTTCGCATCGCCGCGGGCAACATGCTCGGCGCCGACCAGCCCGTCATCCTGCATCTGCTTGAGATCGAACCGGCACTGGGAGCACTGCACGGCGTCGAGATGGAACTCCTCGATTGCGCCTTCCCGCTGCTGCAAGAGATCGTCACCACCGCCGACATCGACGTCGGCTTCAAAGACGTGGACTATGCCTTGCTGATCGGTTCCATGCCGCGCACCAAAGGGATGGAGCGCAGCGACCTGCTCAGTGCCAACGGCAAAATATTCGCCCCGCAAGGGCGCGCCATCAACGACCATGCCTCGCGCGATGTAAAAGTGCTAATCGTCGGCAATCCCGCCAACACAAACGCCCTCATTGCCGTGAGTAACGCACCCGACCTTGCGGCCACTCAGTTCTCCTCGATGATGCGCCTCGACCACAACCGCGCCATCAGTCAACTATCGACGAAGACCGCGACGCCGGTAACGAAAATCCACCATCTGGCGGTATGGGGCAATCACTCGCTCACCCAGTATCCCGACATCAGCCACTGCACCATAGACGGGAACTCTGCCACCTCTCTAATAGCGGAAGCATGGTACAAAGACGAATTCATACCTAAGGTGCAAAAACGCGGCGCCGAGATCATCAACGCCCGCGGCGCATCCTCCGCGGCCTCCGCGGCCTCCGCCATCATCGATCACATGCGCGATTGGGTACTCGGCACCCCGCTGGCGGACGAATGGGTCAGCATGGGGATCCTCTCAACCGGCGACTATGACATCCACGCGGGACTGATCTACTCATTCCCCGTACAGTGCAAAAACGGCGGCTACGAAATCGTTCGCGGACTGGACATCGGCGACTTCGGCGCAAAGATGCTCCACGCCACCGAAAAAGAGCTGCTGGAAGAACGCGACTTGATCAGAGACTTGATCTAGACCTTCCCCGCCCTTTCATGAGGGATTATGTAGCAAAATCCACCCTCTATACATTTGTCTTGCGATGAATAGGCGGACAAATAAATGACGGAATGCAATGTAAAAAACAGAACCATTTTCTGTGATGACAACCTGGATATTTTGCAGGGGATCAACTCGGAGTGTATCGACTTAATCTACCTGGACCCACCCTTCAACAAGAACAAGAAATTTACCGCCCCCATCGGCACCAGTGCCGAAGGCGCCAGTTTCAAGGATATTTTCACGCAAGACGACCTGAAGGAAGAGTGGCTAAAGACCCTTGAGGAAAATCAGAGCGATCTTTTTCGTTATCTCAGTGGCATACGGGGGATAGGCAAACCTTACAACTTTGCTTACCTGGCGTATATGGCGATTCGTCTCTTGGAATGCCGCCGGGTTCTCAAGTCAACGGGGAGCATCTATCTGCACTGCGACCCCACCATGAGCCATTATTTGAAGACCACGATGGATTGCATCTTTGGAGAGGAGAATTTTCGCAATGAAATTGTGTGGGGGTATACAGGGCCGAGCAACACCAAGCGTTATTTTCCCCGCAAGCACGACATCGTTTTGCTTTACAGCAAGGGAGATCGGTGGATATTTAATGCCGACGCCGTGCGAATTGGTTATAGCCGGGCGTTTTTAGAAAGACGCAAATATACTGAGGGCGATTCTGGAATTACCTCGGGATACTCCGAGGGAAGGACATCAAAAGAAGTGGCGGATAAATACAGTAAGGGCAAGCTGCCGGAAGATTATTGGACTGATATTGGGGGGGGGGGGCACATATCAAAAGGCGAACGCACCGGCTATCCCACCCAAAAGCCGCTGGCCTTGCTCCAGCGCATCATCCAGGCCTCCAGCAACGAGGGGGATATTGTTCTTGACCCATTCTGCGGCTGTGCGACCACGTGCGTTGCGGCCGAGGATCTGAAAAGGCAATGGATCGGTATCGATATATCGGCAATGGCGCATGAACTCGTTAAGCAGCGATTGACCAAAGAAGTGGCCGACCCCAGCCATCTATTTAAATCTCAAAACAAGATTCACATGAGAACCGATCCACCGAAACGGACGGATCAAGGTACGGACTATCAAGAGAAGAAATTTGTGTACGTCATCTCGCATCCGAATTTTGAAGGCATGTATAAAGTCGGCATTGCGAAAGATTGGCGATCTCGTTTGAATTCCTATCAAACGTCCGACCCCGACCGGCAATACAAACTTGAATTCAAGTTTGAAACCCCGTGGTTCAGGGAGACGGAATCCCACATCCATGAGAAATTTAGAAATAAATATGAATGGGTCAAGGCAGAGTTGCAAGCCATCATTGACGAGATTAAGAACTACAAACCGTCGGGCCGTTGACCGCTCCCGCACCAAACAAAAAGCACCGGAACCGCGAGCCGACACGGCAAGAACTGAACCAAAAGTGGAAGCTGTCTCGGAAATGAAAGCCCCCGTGGATCCCGCTACATAATTCCCTTTCTCAAGTAGATTCATCCCATCGCCGCACGGCAGCCGTGAGGTAGACCTCCGGGCATGAACCTCACCCCCCACACCTAGCTTTTCCCTTCATTACAAAAACTGTTGCAAACGAATAAATATGAGTGCTAATATAAATAGCAATCATTATCATTGTTATGTTTATTTAATGCCAGAGCCTACCTGTGGGTACCCGAATCGAAGCAACTTGTTTCATATGTACCTCCATCCTATTGATCATCTTTTCCCCGGCGGCCACCGCCCATCCGTCCAGTGACTCATCCACCCATGAAGCGAACTCGTCCCTGTGGCAACAGTATCGGCAACCGGTTGAAAAATGGCCGCCTTTTATCGTCGATGAAGGGGTGCGGGCAACGGAGATCGGAAACCTGCCGGCATTGCCCGAGGTCCCTTGGCACACCCAAGCCCGCCAAGAGCTTGGACACCTCTTGTTCTTTGACCCCCGACTTTCCGAATCGGGGCAGATCGCCTGTGCGAGCTGCCACGATCCGGAACTTGGCTGGGCCGACGGGAGACGCGTCCCCTTCGGACACGACCGCACCGCCGGAAGACGCAACGCCATGACACTATTAAACACCGCCTATTTCAGTCATTGGTCATGGAACGGACGCGCAAACAGTCTCATCGAGCAGGTGCTCTTGGCAATTCGCAGCCCGATTGAAATGAACGCGGACCCCTTGCAAGTGATCAAACGCCTAACCCAGATCCCCGCCTATCGACAAGGCTTTGAACAGGCGTTTGGTTCGCCCGAAATCACACCGGAGGAACTAGGCCAAGCGTTGGCCTCTTTCGTGCGCACGATCGTCTCCTCGCCAAGCCGCTTTGATCGATTCGTGCGCGGGGACCTTAAACGCCTCACCGATCGGGAGATCGAAGGTCTACACCTCTTCCGCACCCGCGCGCGCTGCATGAATTGTCATCATGGCCCGCTATTTTCCGACCGCCTCTTTCACCACACCGGCCTCAGCTACTACGGCCGCAGGTTTGAAGACCTTGGGCGTTACGAAGTCACCGGAAAACAGACGGATCGAGGCAGGTTCCGCACCCCATCCCTACGCGAACTGCAACATACCGGGCCGTGGATGCACAACGGCCTTTTTATAAATATGCGCGGCATTCTCAACATGTACAACCACGGCATAACCGCCCGCCAAAGACCGAGGCCGGGCGCGCCCCCTTTGTCGCCCCTGATTCAACCCCTGAATCTCGAACGAGAACAGATCGCCGCCCTGGAAGCATTCCTGATGAGCTTGAGCCGACGCCCCCACATTATGCGTCCCCCCAAGCTCCCCGACCCGGCACCGAATTGACCCGCGCGCCAATCTCTAACCCAACTTTTAACCCTAACACCGAATTGAGACCCGCGTGCCAATTTCTAACCCAACTCTTAACCCTGCACCCCCAATAAGGACAAAAAAATCCCAATGAAAACTAAATACAAAATATTTTTGATAGTAACCATGCTGGCTTGCGTCTTTCCCCTAAATGCCCAACAGGAAAAAGACGAGGACGCTATAACCGCAACGGGTGACGAAATCCTGGAAGTCCCCGTAGAAGTGGAGGCACAAAAGATCAACGCCCAACCCGGCCACACCCGCTATGATCGCGAGACGATTCAAGCCATGCCTACGGGGGACGGCCATCTTTCCGACCTGTTGCGCTTAAATCCGGCCGTCGATTTTGCACGGGAGGGCGACCTGTCGGCCAATTCCGCCGTCATGCGACCGGGAGAGATCTCCATTCATGGCCAAGAGTTTTACCAAAACCTGTTCCTCATCGACGGCATCGACACATCCAACGACCTCAATCCGGCGGACGTCACCGACATCTGGGCCACCCCGAGCCTGGTGGCCCCGCACGGCGGCAGTTCCCCTCAGGGCTATTTCTTGGACGCCGATCTATTGGAAAGCGTGGAAGTCTACGACAGTAACGTGCCGGCCGAATATGGCGGCTTTACCGGCGGCGTGATCTCCGCAAAGATCAAATCATACGATGGCAAAGATCAATACAAGCTCCGTTACGGCCTCAAACGCGATGAATGGGAAGAATTTCACGTCGACGAAGAAGAAGACATCCGTGCCAACGACTATTACCGGGCCGCCTATACCCCCAACTACATCAAGCGAAACTTCGGACTCAGTATGCAGCAGGGGATCACCGACACCCTGGGACTCACCCTAAACGCCTCCCGAAGACTTTCCAGCTTTGCACAAAAGTACGAAAAACGGTATCACATCGACAGAAGAGTATTTCAATCGCTGGAGTACGAGGATCGGATCGACAACGTACTGGGGCGCCTGAACTGGAGCGGATGGAAGGACAATAAAGTAGGCCTCGCCTTTCGCTACGCCAACCGCAGACACGACGGGCTTACCTCGACCACCTACGACGGCAGTTTTGAGAAAGATCACCAAGGCTACGGACTCACCGCCGACTTTGAAGGAACATTCGGGCCGGGGCGGTTGGACGTAAGCCTTGGATTCGATGAACTCACCGATGAACTGGACAGCGACAGCAACATGTTCACCTTTCACGAATACGCGGAAGGAAGCACCACCGAGTCGCAGTATGAAGGCGCATTCGGCGACAGCGAACAACGGCAGCGGCGCTTCGCCCTCAAACCGAAATACACACTGGACGCGCGACAGTTTGGAAAATCTGGCACCGGATCAATCTGGCACCAGATCAGCCTCGGCGGCGAGTTGCGCTATACCCGCAGCTTCTACAAGCGACCGAACGACATCACCTTCATGCAATACTTCTGTCGGTCCGATGCGGGAGGGCCTAGGGGCCGTACCGGCTGTAACGACCGCGACGGCGATGGCGTGAGCAGCGCCGGCGACGAATACCTGTATCGCCTCTCCAACTACTACGCCGGCAAAGTCGATCTCACCTACAACGAGGTGGCGTTCCACATCGAAGACCGCATAACCATCGACCGCTGGCAGCTGATCCCCGGCCTACGCGTCGACCGCAACAGCTTTCTGGACAATACCGACGTGGCCCCCCGTTTTTCTATGGAGTGGGACGTATTCGGCAACGACCGATCACGCATGATCGCCGGAATAAACCGTTACTATGGCCGCAACTTCCTACGCTATAAACTCAACGATGCCATCTACGGATGGCAGGATCGCACCCAATACCGCACCAATGGTGACGTGCTTCGAGTGACCGAGTTTAACAACCGCACCGGCGCCGCCGACCTCGATACCCCCTATTCCGACGAGTGGATGATCGGCTGGACGCAAGCCATTGGGGGCCTGACCGCCAAACTGCAATACGTGGATCGAGAAGGCAAAGACGGAGTATCCCGCGTATTGGTGAACTGCCGCACAAACGAAGACCACCGGGCGCGTTACGATTGTGACGACAGTGATGGCAGCAGCGACGACCGCAAATACTTCTACACCAACGACGGACGCAGCGACACACAAAGCGCCACCTTGGAATTGACCAATGCCCGACCCCTCGAGATCGGTGACACGCAAACCACCTTTACCCTGGCACTCAACTGGAAGGACACCGAAAACAACCGCCAGAGCGATGACGGCTACGACGAACGGCTCGAAGAAGAACTCATCTACTACAAGGGGCGTCTTATCTCGGCCGATGACCTGCCCGCCTGGGACTACAACATCCCCTTCGGGACGCGTCTATTCACCGTAACCCAAATCCCCGCCTGGCGCCTGCAAGTCTCCAACTTCATCAATCTCCGCCGCGGCGGCACCATCGCCCGCGACACCGGCGATGACTGTGACGATGACGACATCGACTACTGCGAGGGCGAACACGACATCTATGACGACTTCGACTTTGACAGCTTATGGACGGTGGACAGCGAGATCGTGTGGACGCCCCAAATCTGGGAAAACGGCCAAGGATACCTGCGGGTAGAGATCAAAAACCTACTCGATGACAAGGTAGACACCAACGCCAGAAGGCTTGCCACCACCACCAGCCGCTCCTACACCTCCGGCCGGATCTTTTGGGCCGAATGGGGAATAAACTTCTAACTTGGAAGCAACACCATACAAACCCCCGCTTTTTCACCGCATCCAACTGGAAACAAACCACCGATGATGAAACGAATTGATCTGAATATCTGGCTGGAAGCCATACGAGAGTTCCTGCTCATCGGCGGGCCGGTGCTGTGGGTACTATTTGGCCTGTCGGTGATCGCCGTAAGCATCATCGTGATCAAGCTCTGGCAATTCTCCAGACTCAAGCGGGAACGTGATCGGGAGGTCACCTCCAGCCTGCGCCTGTGGCGGCGGGGCGAATATAAAAAAGCGCAACAAATGCTGGATACCGGCCACCCCGTCTCCGATGTCGTCGCCCTGGCCATGCGGGGCACCATCAAAAACGACATCGACCGCGAACTCCTCAAGGAAGACATCGACCGAGTCGCCACCCTGCACTTAAGCCGTTTACGCGCCCTGCTTCCGCCCCTTGAAGGCATCGCCACCCTAAGCCCGCTGCTCGGCCTGCTGGGTACGGTGCTCGGCATGATACTCGCATTTCAGCAGATGGAGATCGCCGGCCATCAAGTCGACCCGTCCACCCTGTCAAGCGGCATCTGGCGCGCCTTACTAACCACCGCCATGGGGCTGGGAATTGCAATTCCGGTAATGGCCATCCACGGCTGGATGGAACGCAAAGTCGAATACATAGCCATGCAAATGAACAGCCTGGTCATTCAAGTATTCACCTCGGTGGAAAAAAGAAAGGTGGTCATCAAAGAGGGCTGACGTGCATTTTGTCGCACTGTTTCGTTGTCGCCGCCGGGCGATTGGCTTGGCGCCCCTGATCGACGTGGTCTTCATCCTGCTTTTATTCTTCATGCTGACGACCAGTTTTTTACAGTGGCGGGAAATCCCCATCTCCATCCCCGCCGCCGGCAACGCACCGCAGGCCAAAGACATTCGGCTGTTGCATCTGGCAGCCGAAGACGGCACTTTCCTGTATCAAGACCGTACCTACCTGATCCGTGACTTGGCAACCTTACGGGCACTGGTGGCCGAACAACCGGACGCCGTACATGCCGTCCAATCCGCCCCGGGGGTGCGCACCCAGACTTTGGTAAGCCTTCTGGACCAACTAAAACTGGCGGGTGCGGCACACCTGTCATTGACGGATACCTCACCGCCATGATCGGCAGCACCGCGCCCCGTCCGCCGCCGAGAAAAGAACCCGGCCTGGCGCCCATGATCGACGTAGTGTTTCTACTGCTGATATTCTTCATGCTGGCGGGGCAGATACAGTATTCCGGCGCCGTTCAGATCCAGCCGCCCGCCTCGATGAGCGACGCCACATCCGCACAAAAACAGATCGAGCTAATCATCGACATGGATGGGGCGCTATATCTGGAAGGGCAAAAAATCGAGCCACAAACATTACCTTCGGTGCTGCAAAAAAACTGGCAAACCGAACGCCCCGCCTTTCTGGTAAAAGCGGACGCCGACTTGCCGGTGGCAACCCTGTACCCCGTGCTCAAAGACCTAAAAGACTCGGGCGTACTCCACGCCGCCCTGGCGACCCGCTTAAAGCTGGACGCGCAAAGATGACCACCCCGCGCCAGTGGTTTGCCGCCATCGTCTTATCCTTGCTGTTTCACCTTCTGGCCCTGGCGGGTTGGGCCGGCATAACCCTGAATCCGGACAAGGCCCGGGGACTCGGCAGGCAGGGCGTTGAAATTGGCTTGGGTCTACTTGGAGACTTGGGAAAAGCGGAAAAAAATACAGATCCGGCACAACTTGAATCCGTTACGGCACCGCCGCAAAAAACCGAGCCACCGATCACGGAACACGAAAAGAACCCCCCCATTGCAAAAGACCCTAAATCTGAACACCCCCCGGAAAATGAGAAGAAGATCACCACAAAAGACGCTGAGCCACCCAAACTCCCCCCGAAAAATGAGAAAAAGCTCACCACAAAAGATCTCAACCCCCCCAAACTCCCTCCGAAAGATACAGGCCTACTCGTGCGCACCTCATCGAGCCACCCCCTCCCGCAAAAAAAGAAACCGCCCGTAAAGGACCAACACCCCCCTGTAAGGATGGCGAAAAATGCCCGCAACTCCACTTCATCAAGTGACAAACCCCCCTCTTTTCCTCAACGGCAAAAATCCTCGGGCCAATCCAGCACGCCTACCGCCGGCGGCGACCCTGGCGTAAACCGCTCCTACGCTGCCCTGCTCGCCGCCCATTTGAACAAACACAGGCACTACCCCATATCCTCACGGCACCGGGGCGAGGAGGGCGTGGTCACGCTCTACCTGGAAATAAACCGCAACGGCAAAATAATCGAGGCGCGTATCAGTGATCGCTCAACGTTCCCCGCCCTCAACGAGGCCGCATTACGGATCATTGAAAAGGCAAAACCCTTCCCGAGCTTTCCAAAGGAAATGCCTCAATCCCAAATCGCCGTGCGCATCCCGATCTCCTTCAGACTCGGTACGGCACGCTAACCCCGCACCGTGACACCGTGATAGACTTACTCTTTCCCACTCGGCGATAAAACGTAAAGAAAAAAATCATCCGAAAACGATCACCTGGTAACAATCACCCGAGAAACGATTACCCAAAAACAATCACCTAAGGGCGATAAAATCACGCCCCACAGAATATCGAGACGAACACATGACCAAAGACATCAAGGCCGCCCTATGGAAAGCCGCCAACAAATTGCGGGCACAGATGGACGCCGCCGAATACAAGCACATCGTCCTCGGGCTGATCTTTCTCAAATACATCTCCGATACCTTCGAGACACAGCGGGAAAAAGTGCAGCGGATGGTGTCTGAACCTAACTCTCCTATTTATATCAGCGAAAACCCGCAGGAATATCAGTCGGCGTTAGAAGATCGCGACTATTACACTCAAGACAATATCTTCTATGTACCGAAACAGGCGCGCTGGTCAACACTGCGCGAACAGGCAAAACACCCAAAAATCGGCGAGATCATCGATAAGGCGATGACCGCGATTGAAAATAAGAATCCAAACCTGCGCGGCAAGCTGGACAAACGCTTTGGGCGTGCGCAATTAGAAGAAGGCGTGCTCGGTGAATTGATCGACCTCATCTCCCCCATCGGATTTGGCGAACAATACGGCGAAGGCGATCTGTTGGGTGAAGTGTACGAATATTTCCTCGGGCAGTTTGCCTCGGCCGAAGGCAAGAAGGGCGGGCAATTCTACACCCCCCGTTCCGTAGTAAAGACGCTGGTTGCGGTGCTCTCCCCCACTTCGGGACGGGTCTACGATCCCTGCTGCGGATCCGGCGGGATGTTTGTGCAGAGTAAGCGGTTTGTGGAGGCGCATGGCGGGCGCGTGAAGGACATCTCCATCTACGGACAGGAAAGCAACCCCACCACTTGGCGTCTGGCGGCGATGAACCTTGCCATTCGGAAAATTGGCGCCAAACTCGGCAAAGAACCGGCCGACACCTTCGCCCGCGATCAATTCCCCGATGACAAGTTCGACTATGTGATGGCGAACCCGCCCTTCAATATATCCGATTGGGACGGCGATAAATACGAGGGCGATAAACGCTGGAAGTTTGGACGCCCCCCTGTGGGTAACGCCAACTACGCGTGGTTACAGCATATCCTCTGGAAACTGCATCCCGCCGGCGGTTCGGCGGGGGTCGTGCTTGCCAACGGCTCGATGAGTTCCAATACCGGCGGCGAGGGGAAAATCCGTACAGCAATGGTCAAGGGTGATGTGGTCGAGGTGATGGTCGCCCTGCCCGGGCAGTTATTCCTAAACACACAGATCCCCGCCTGCCTCTGGTTTATGACCAATGACAAAGCCAAGAATAGCTGCGACAGACGCGGAGAAACACTGTTCATCGATGCCCGACAGTTGGGCACGATGACAACACGTGTTCAAAAAGTCTTCACCGATGACGACATCGCCAAGATTGGCGATACCGTGCAGGCGTGGAAGACAGGCGAGGGGTACGAGGACGTCGCCGGCTTCTGTAAGTCCGCATCATTGCAAGAGATTGAAAAGAACGGGTTTGTCCTGACGCCGGGGCGGTATGTGGGTTTTGCAAAAGAGGATGAGGATACTGAAGCATTTCTGAAGAAGATGAATCGTTTGAGTATTGAATATTCTGACCAAAAATCTCTATCAAAAGAATTAGATCAAAAGATTTCAGAAACCTTAGAGAGGTTAATAGTTGTCTAGAGAGACTAAGAAACTCGCTGATATTGTTCTCTGCAACTCGGATACTTGGAATACCCGTATGGGTTGGGAGACAATAAATTATCTAAATACTTCGAACATTACAAAAGATAAAATTGAGAATATTGCTGTTTACAACGTCTCAGAGGATAAAGTCCCAAGTAGAGCGAGAAGAATAGCAAAAAACGGAGATATTGTTTATTCAACTGTTCGACCTAACCAATGCCACTATGGAGTATTAAAAGAAATCCCAGAAAATTTATTGGTTTCAACAGCGTTTTCAGTTTTGCGCAGTAAGTTTCCCGATACACTTAATACCACATATATCTATTATTTACTTACCCAAGAAAATATTACGCAGTATTTACATGGCATAGCAGAAAACAATACTTCTGCTTATCCATCACTAAAACCCCATGATATTCTAAATCTTGAGTTTGAGTTCCCGCATTTACTGGAACAAACTAAAGTAGTTGAGTTTATATCTTCGATTGATCGCAAAATCGAACTCAATCAGAGAATGAACGAGACGCTGGAGGAGATCGCCAAGGCGATCTTCAAATCCTGGTTTATCGATTTTGATCCGGTACGCGCCAAGATGGAAGGACGCCCCACCGGCCTTGCCGATGACATCGGCGCACTGTTCCCCGATGAGTGGGTCGATAGCGAAATTGGTGAAATACCGAAGGGGTGGGAAGTAAAAAATTTTGCAGATGTTTTTGATTTTCTGGAGGGTCCAGGTATTCGACATTGGCAATACACCAATGACGATACAGGAATAAAGTTTATCAATATAAGGTGCATTCAAAATGGCGACCTTAAACTAGATACTGCAAATCGCATTACTGAAGAAGAAGCATTCGGCAAGTATGCTCACTTCGCCCTTGAGGAGAACGACATCGTAGTCTCTACCTCTGGAACTTTAGGGCGTTATGCTATTGTCAGGAAAGCACATTTGCCTCTTAGCTTAAACACAAGTGTGATTAGATTTCGACCAATCAGTGACATTTCTACCCTTCCTTTCCTAATCGGGTTTGTCCAAACGCAACTTCAGTATGAATTAGAAACCCGTGCTTCCGGGAGTGTTCAAAGAAACTTCGGCCCAACGCATCTCAGACAAATTGAATTGTTATTACCACCGATTGACTTGTTGAAAAAGCACCTGAGTCTCGCAGACCCTATTTTTCAGAAAAAACAATTAAACCTGCAAGAAATTGAAACCCTCTCAGACATCCGCGACACTCTCCTCCCCAAACTCATCTCTGGCGAATTATCGATCCCGAATGCCGAAAATTTCCTGAAAGAGGCAGACATCTGATGGCATTAACCGAAAAGCAGAATGCTAAAAACTTCCTAAAAAAGGCGGGCATCTGATGGCGTTGGTAACCGAAAAGCAGGTCGAACTTCAAACCATCGATTGGTTTAAAGAGATCGGCTACCAGTATCTACGCGGCTACGACATCGCCCATGACGGCGATACCCCGGAACGCAGCGATTATCGCTCGGTCATCCTGAAGGGGCGACTTGAGGCGGCACTGCATCGCATCAATCCCGACATCCCCGCATCCGCCATCGATGATGGACTATCGCAGCTATTGAATCCCAACATCCCCGAGCTGATGTCCTGTAACAGGCAAATACATCATTGGTTGACCAAAGGCATTCGGGTTGAGTTTTTTGACCGGCACGGCCAGCAACTCGGCAGGCGGTTGGATGTCATCGACTTTGACGATCCGTCCAATAATGACTGGTTGGTGGTGGATCAGTTCACTGTGGAAGGCAACAAATATAATCGCCGCCCCGACCTTGTCGTGTTTGTCAACGGCTTGCCGCTATCGGTGATCGAACTCAAAAATCCGGCCGATGAAAACGCCGATATTTGGTCTGCCTTTAACCAGTTGCAAACCTACAAAGACAAAAACAATATCCCCGATCTGTTTAACTACAATGTCTGTCTGGTGATCTCGGACGGCATTCAAGCGCGGATGGGGTCGCTGTCCGCCGATGAAGAACGGTTTATGCGCTGGCGCACCATTGACGGGAAAGCCCTTGATCCGTTGGGTAAGCACCAGGATCTGGAAACCCTCGTCAAGGGGTTGTTCGATCACGAAATCTTCCTCAATTACCTGCGGTATTTCTGTCTGTTCGAAACCGACAAGACCATCGTCAAAAAGATCGCGGCGTATCATCAATTCCATGCGGTACAGGCGGCGTTGGAATCTGTCGTCACGCAAAGTTCCAAAAAAGGCACGAAAAAAGGCGGTGTCGTCTGGCATACGCAAGGCGCCGGCAAAAGTCTGGAGATGGCGTGCCTTGCCGGCCGCCTGATCACCGACCCACGCCTTAAAAATCCAACCCTCGTGATGGTGACGGACAGACAGAATCTGGACGGACAGTTATTTGGCGTGTTTGCCGGCGCCGGCGATCTGTTGGGAGAAACCCCGAAACAGGCAAACACCCGCGCTGAATTACGCGATCATTTGCAGGACCGGCCATCGGGCGGGATCATCTTCACGACTATCCAAAAATTCGGTCTGGAAAAAGGCGAGGATCACTTCCCCGTCCTCAGCGACAGACACAACATCGTAGTGATCGCCGACGAGGCGCACCGCACCCAATACGGGTTCAAGGCAAAGGTCGACAGTAAAACCGGCCAGATTAAATATGGGCTGGCGAAGTCTCTGCGCGATGCCTTGCCCAATGCCACCTTCCTGGCCTTCACTGGCACGCCCATCTCTCAAAATGACCGCGACACGCAGGCGGTCTTTGGCGAGTATGTCTCCACCTATGACATTCAGCAGGCGGTGGAAGATCGCGCCACGGTGCCGATTCATTATGAATCGCGGCTTGCAAAGATCGGCTTGAACCCGTCCGAACTCCCGCAGATCGATGAGGATGTGGAAGACATCCTCGACAGCGAAACGGCAGACGAAAAGGAAAGGGAAAAGGCAAAGAGTCGGTGGTCGGCGCTGGAGGCGATTGCCGGCTCCGACACGCGCCTGCAAGAAGTCGCCAAAGACCTTATCGATCACTACGAGACAAGAAGCGAGACGCAACCCGGCAAGGCGATGATCGTCACCATGTCGCGGGAGATATGCGTGCGCTTGTATGACCAGATCATCGCGATCAGACCCGACTGGCACTCGGACGATCACATGCAAGGCGACATTAAGGTGGTGATGACGGCGTCCGCCTCCGACAAAAAAGAGTTACAACCGCACCACACCGACAAGAGACAAAAGAAAGCCCTGGAAAAGCGCTTCAAGGACCCATCCGATCCCCTCAAAATCGTGATCGTTCGGGACATGTGGTTGACGGGTTTTGATGCCCCCTGTCTTGCCACGATGTACGTGGATAAACCCATGCGGGGGGCAAACCTTGCACAGGCCATCGCAAGAGTAAACCGTGTCTTCAAAGATAAACCCGGCGGCCTGGTGGTCGACTATATCGGCATCGCACCGCAACTGAAGGAGGCGCTCGCCACCTACAGCGCCGCCAAAGGCAAAGGTCGCCCCACCATCGATTCCTCTGAGGCACTCCGCATTTTGTGGGATAAATTACAGGTGGCGAAAGACCTTTTGGATCCGGTGGACTGGAGCGACTATCTCGATCCCGGCCGCATACTTCAACTGATCCCCGAGTGCATGGAACACATCCTGGCGCGGGAAGACGGGAAACGTAGATATTGCGATGCCGTGCTCCAGATGACTCAGGCGTTCGCACTCTGCGGCACTTTGGACGAGGCGATGGCGGTTTCAAAAGAAGTCGCATTTCACCAGGCGATCCGTGCGCCCCTGATCAAGGGCGGCGGCACCGACACGCCGCGCAAGGATCACGAATTTGAACTGCGACAAATAATCTCTAAGGTGATTGTCGGCGAGGGCGTAACCGACATATTCAAACTGGCGGGGCTGGAAACCCCGGACATCTCCATCCTCTCGGACGCCTTTCTCAAAGAAGTGACGAATATGCCGCATAAGAACCTCGCGGTTGAACTCTTGCAACGCCTGATAAAAGACGAGGTGAAAACCAAGTTCAAGACGAATGTCGTCAAACAGCGAAAATTCAGCGCCCTGTTGGAGGAATCTTTACACAAATATGCCAATCGGGGGATCGAGGCGGCACAGGTGATCGAGGAACTCATCGCTATGGCAAAGCAGTTCAAGGAAGACATTGAACGCGCTGAAGAACATAACCTTGAACCCGATGAGCAGGCCTTCTATGATGCGCTGGCACAGAATGGGTCGGCACAAGAGTTGATGAAAGAAGAGGTCTTGGTGGAGATGGCGCGTGAAATTGCAGAGATACTTCGAGAAAATATGGTGGTGGACTGGGCGATCCGAGAATCCGTGCGCGCAAGGTTACGGATTTTAATTAAAACGCTGCTCAGGAGATACAAATACCCGCCCGATCAACAACCGGGAGCGGTGAGGACGGTGCTTAAACAGGCGGAAGTCCTCTCGGAAGATAGGGTGAAATAGGCATCTTGTCGTGTCTTCAACACCGCAAGAGACAGACAAAACCCTTACCCGAACGCCGCAAGAAACAGGCAAAACCTCTACCCTAATTTTCAAGGGAAACGCCTGCCCTCCCCCGCCGCCGAAACCCCGTTACGGCACAAACTTAAAGGCACAGAACTAATAAAGGCACAGAACCAATAAAGGCACAGAGCTAATAAAGGCACAGAGCTAATAAAGGCACAAACTTAAAGTAATTTCTAACTTTTTCCCGTCCATCCCGATATATCTCGATATATCTCGTTAAATCCCATTATCCCCCCCGTTTTAGCCTTGTTTTTAGCGGAAAAATTAAACGCAACCCTACACTTATCTTTTTATATACTCACCCCTTCCCACTCGGTAACAAAGTCGTCGATATACTCGGCCACTACATCGGGCCGGTCCTCGGGAACATAATGCCCCGCCCTCTCAATGACATGAAAGCGTGTGGGGCCCTTGATCACAGCCTTCAACCGCCGCCCCGACTCCGCCGGCATCCAGGCATCATGCAACCCCCAACATATCATCGTGGGACACGTGATCTCACTGTGATCGACACCGAGCGTCTCCTCATTCGTCGGGTCACTACATATCTTCACCAACGACTTAAAACCATGCAACCCCGGCCCCCTCGCCCAATGCGAAAGATAGTTCTGCTTCACATTTTGGTCGGTAAAAGCAATCTTGTCGTAACTACCGGTACGCAACAATCCGGCAAAGCCCGCCGCCGCCTGCCCCATCGCCATTTGCAAGGTCGCATCGTCGGCACCCTGTAAGGCATTAAAGGCTTCAACTTCCAACACCGGCCAATAGTCAAAGGCCACCGGATTAATCAACACCAAACGACTAATGTGAGAACAATACTTGGAAGCAAAAATCTGGCACGCCCCGCCGCCATGGTCGTGACCCACCAGCACCACCTTGCCTGTAAGACCCAACCCTTCAATCACGCCCTTGATGGCCTCGGCCTGATTGGTAAGCGTATGCTGAAGGGCATCCAAAGGCATATCGGATTGCCCGTAGCCGATCATGTCCATCGCATACGTCTGGTAACGATTCTCAAGATGACCCTGTACGTGGCGCCATAAACGAGCGTTGGTCGGTATACCATGCACCATAAGAATGGCCTGCCCGCTGTCCCCCTTTTGTTCAAGATTTATATTTAAGGTAACACCGTCAACGGTAACTTCTTGTTTCATACCCCCTCCTTCGCTATGCTTGCGCCGATTCAGACTGGATAATATTAAAGCAAATTATAGCATAAACACGGGGCATGTTCGACTTCCAAATTTCAAAATTTTTCTCTCGCCGTATAACGTGGCGCAAACATGGCCACCTATCCCCGCCTTGAAACATACTTGGCAATGGGTGGCAGATTCCTCACCAATGAATTAGTATTAATCATCAAACCAAGCACGGAGTATCACGCATGAAAAAGATAATTGTAGCGGCCTTCACGGCCCTTGCCACCAGCGTAATGTCAACTACCGCGTTTGCGGCGGGTCATAAGACCAGTATGGCGGCGGCCGAGATGATCAACACGAAAGGCGAAACCATCGGCAAAGTGAGTTTTGAACAAGCGCCCCGGGGCGTTCTCGTATCCGTACAAGTAACCGGCCTGCCGCCCGGACTACACGGTATTCACCTGCACAGCGTCGGGGCGTGCTCACCCGACTTCAAGGCCGCCAAAGGACATATTAATCCCGACAAGGCCGCACATGGTCTGCGCCACCCCGACGGCCCCGACAATGGCGACCTGCCAAACCTGTTCGTGGCTGCAGACGGCATCGGCATGGCGGAGTTCTACACCACTCGAGTCAGCGTTGCCAGTGGTAAAACCGGACCGGCACTATTGGACGAAGACGGATCAACCGTCATCATCCACGCCAATCAAGACGATCACATGACTCAACCCATCGGTGGCGCCGGCGGTAGAATCGCCTGCGGGGTTATCAAGAACGAGAAGTAGGCGGGGGATAAGGCCCACCAACCCCAACCGCCCCATCCGAATGCGGCGATTTATAGCCGGCACTCGGTGGGTCTGTATAGTACGGGATGCCACACAGTTGTGTGGTTTGGTGTCACACAGACGGGCTAGGCACTGGCGGTAGGTTCATCGATATGCTGGCGTTCGCGTTTGATGCGCTCATAAATTTCTTCGCGATGCACCGCCACATCTCTATGTGCATTCACGCCGACGCGCACCTGGTTACCCTTCACTCCCAACACGGTAACGGTAACGTCATCGCCGATCATCAGTTTCTCACCCACTCTCCTGGTCAAAATTAGCACCCCACACCTCCTTAATCCGTTTTATTTTTATTAACCGTTACGCGATTGATTCGCGTTTCCATGTCCTTCCGCCGACTATTATACACACTCTTGCTTTAATAAGGTTTCTTTATTTAGGTATTTCCTCCATCTTATCCAGCCCGAATGCTTCAATAAGGCCTCTTTATTTAGGTGTTCACCTCCATCTTATCCAGTCCAAATGCCTCATGCAGTGTCCTTACCCCCAGTTCAAGGTATTTCTCCTCAATCACCACCGATATCTTGATTTCCGAGGTCGATATCATTTTGATGTTGATCTTTTCTTCGGCCAGCACCTTGAACATTTTACTCGCAATCCCCGCATGAGACCTCATCCCTACGCCAACCAGCGATAGTTTTACGATGTTGGGGTCTCCAATCACTTCCGTACTTCCAAGTTGTTCCGCAACGTTTTCAAGTATTTGCAGTGATCTACTATAATCACTCTTATTTACCGTGAAGGTGAAGTTGGCGGTGTTATCCGAACTTACGTTTTGCACGATCATGTCTATTTCAATGTTTTCATCCGAGATCGGCGCAAGGATACGAGCGGCAATGCCAGGCTGATCGGGCACGCCTCGAATGGTCAGTTGGGCTTCATCATGCTTGAAGGCAATGCCCGAAATAATAGGTGCTTCCATATCGTCTTCCTGAAAGGTGATCAAGGTGCCGGGGCCCTCTTCAAACGAAGACAGCACTCTGATCGGCATATTATACTTGCCCGCAAACTCCACCGCACGAATTTGTAAGACTTTTGATCCAAGGCTGGCCATTTCCATCATTTCCTCAAAGGTAATGTGGTCAAGGCGCCTTGCGTTTGACTCTACTCTGGGGTCGGTGGTGTAGACGCCGTCGACGTCGGTATAGATTTGACATTCATCCGCCTTGGCCGCCACCGCCAGAGCAACGGCGGTGGTATCGGACCCCCCGCGCCCCAAGGTAGTGATGTTGCCCTCGTCGTCTATACCCTGAAACCCGGCCGCCACGACGACGTGATCCGCCTCCAGTAGCTTTTTCAGCCGCGTCGCGTCAATGGCCTGAATACGGGCCTTGTTAAAGCTGCTGTCGGTGCGGATATTGATCTGCCCCCCGGTAGCCGAAACGGCGGCACATCCACGTTTTTGCAAGGCCATCGAAAGCAGCGCGATGGTGACCTGCTCACCCGTGGATAACAGAACGTCCAGTTCCCGCCCACGGGCGATATCGCCGTGAATCTGGTTTGCCAGTTCCATCAAACGGTTGGTCTCACCGCTCATTGCCGACACCACGACTATGATTTGATGCCCCTGTTTTTTGGTGGCAATAACCTTTTCGGCAACACATTCAATGCGCTCGACCGAACCTACCGAAGTGCCCCCAAACTTTTGTACGATCAATGACATGACGGCCTATAAGAAGTTCACTGCCGAAGGTTGGCACGTACCCAATGCGGCACGGAGCGCAAAGCCGCATCCAGAGCGGCCGGGTCATTCCCCCCGGCTTGTGCGATGTCGGGACGCCCTCCCCCCCTGCCGCCGACTTGTTCGGCGACGGCATTGACCAAGTCACTGGCCTTGATACGCTCAACCTGATCTTTGGTCACGCCGGCAATCAAATTTATCTTTGAACCGCGGGCGGTAGCCAGTACGACAGCCGCACTGCCAAGCTGATTCTTTACCTGATCCAATGTGTCACGCAGAGACTTGGTATCGGCACCGTCAATTTTATGCGCCACCACCTTCAAACCATCCACGTCCACCGCGGTTTCGGCCAGGTGACTCCCCGCTTTTAAGGCGATCCCGGCCTTGAGCCGGGCGAGTTCTTTTTCAAGTGTGCGATTGCATTCCACAAGCCGTGCGACTTTATCTCTGGCCTTGCTTTTGGACACCTTGACCAGCCTTGCGATATCCGCCAGGTCACCTTCATTTTCATTGATCAGGTTCAGTGCAACTTCACCGGTCACGGCCTCAATGCGGCGTATACCCGAGGCAATCCCAGTCTCGGAGATGATCTTGAAGATACCGATGTCGCCCGCTCGTTTCACGTGCGTTCCACCGCATAGTTCCGTTGAAAACTCGCCGATTGAAAGCACGCGCACGGCATCGCCGTACTTCTCACCGAACAAGGCGACGGCACCTGCGGCAAGCGCCTGATCTTTCGGCATGATTTCAGCCGTTGCGGTGGCATTCATACGAATCTGAAAATTTACGGTGGCCTCGATGCGCCGCAATTCTTCTTCGGTCACGGGGACATCATGGGAAAAATCAAACCGTAGCCTGTCGGCGGCGACCAATGAACCTTTCTGTTGCACGTGATCGCCCAACACCTGGCGCAATGCCGCGTGCATCAAGTGGGTTGCGGAGTGGTTCAACACCGTTGCGCGTCTGCGCTTTGCGTCTACCTGCGCGGTAACTGCATCCTGTACGGCAAGAGAACCCGACCGTAAGACGCCTGTGTGGACGTGCGCTTCGCCCTGCTTGCGCGTGTCAAGTACCTGAAAAAATGCGGAATCCTTATAGATATCCCCCCGGTCACCCACCTGACCGCCGGCCTCCGCATAGAAGGGGGTCTTATCCAGTACGACCACCCCGGACTCTCCATCCGAAAGAGTGGTTACCCGCGCATCGTTTACAAATATTTCTTTGATAACCGCCTGCTCCCGCAGATGCTCATAGCCGGTAAACTCGGAGCTGGACCGCACATCCAGCGTCGCGGCGTACCCCTCGTCAAAACAACTGGCCCGGCGTCCGCGGGCGCGCTGTGCGTCCATGTGCTTTTCAAATCCTGCGTGATCAATTTCAAGTTGATGTTCACGCGCAACGTCGGTGGTCAAATCCACCGGAAACCCATACGTGTCATAGAGCTTGAATACCGTATCACCCGAGATGGTGTCACCAGACAAGGTATCGATATCCGCCTGCAAGATCCTCATCCCCTGGGCAAGCGTTTCACCAAACCGTTGTTCTTCATTTTCCAATATTTTTTGCACGCGCGCTTGCGCATCGCTTAATTCGGGATATGCCTTTCCCATACCTTCCACCAACGGTTGCACCAGCTTGTAAAAGAAAGGCCCTTCGATACCGAGTTTATGGCCGTGACGCGCCGCGCGCCGAATAATGCGCCGCAACACGTACCCCCTGCCTTCATTCGAGGGCATCACGCCGTCCGTAATCATAAAGCCGGATGAACGTATATGGTCGGCAATCACGCGCAAGGAAGGCAGTGAAGTATCGGAAACTTTGGAAATTTCCGCCGCAAGTTCGATAATTTTCGTAAAGAGATCGGTATCATAATTATTGGTAACCCCCTGCATGATCGCCGTTAGGCGTTCCAATCCCATACCGGTATCGACCGAAGGCTTGAACAAGGGCGAAAGCGCACCCTGTCGATCACGCTCATACTGCATGAAAACCAGATTCCACACCTCTACGTAGCGGTCACCATCCTGTTCCGATGTACCGGGCGGCCCGCCCGCTACCGCTTCGCCGTGGTCATAAAAGATCTCCGTACAGGGGCCGCAGGGGCCGGTATCACCCATCGACCAAAAGTTGTCCCGCTCGCCTGTGCGTGTAAACCTTCTTTCATCCACCTTGATGTCACGCAGCCAGATTTCAGCGGCCTCGTCGTCTTGTTCGTAAACGGTTACCCATAAACGCGCTTCGGGAAGTTGCACAACGTTGGTAAGAAAGTCCCACGCATAGTGAATCGCCTCGCGCTTAAAATAGTCACCAAAACTGAAATTGCCCAACATTTCAAAAAATGTATGGTGCCTGGAGGTGTAGCCTACATTTTCAAGGTCGTTATGCTTGCCGCCCGCACGCACGCAGCGCTGACTGGAGACAGCGCGTGAATAAGCAGGCGTATCCTTACCCAGAAAGACGTCCTTGAACTGCACCATCCCTGCATTGGTAAACAGCAGCGTGGGATCATTTGCAGGCACCAACGGACTTGACGACACGTGTTCATGGCCGTTTTGCCTGAAGTAGTCTAAAAATACGTTGCGCAGTTCAGCACTTTGTTGCATATCGATTCACCTTGCCGCCAGGGGTGGCACCAATTCAGCGTACCGGTGCAAGCGTCTCCCGGATTATATCACCGGTAAACCCCCGCAATTGCAGGAAACGCACGCGCCTAGCTTGCTCTTGCATGGATTCGTCCGCCGCTCGGTTGCCGAATTTTTTCGTATATTCACGGCGTGCGGTATCCAGCCAAACCTGATGATCAGCATCAACAAAAGTGTCAACAAGGTCGACAGAGACACCGCGATCCTGTAATTCCAGTTTGATTTTCAGTGGGCCGAAACCACGTTGCCGCCGTGAATGAACGTAACTTTCCGTATAGCGGGCGTCACTCTGCAAGCCTTCGTTTGCCAAGCGATCAAGCAATTCATCGATCTCGGCGGATAAAAACCCCTTTGCCTTCAGCTTTTCACCGAGTTCCCGGCGCGTATGCTCGCGCCTGGAAAGCAGATCAAGGGCAACACCGCGAAGGCTCCGCTCAGGCCTCAACGTCTCCTTCCTTCCCCTCTTCCCGACCGGACTCATCGGCATCAACAAACAGCTTTTCACGAATTTTCGTTTCAATCTCCTCGGCAACGTCCGCGTGTTCCTTCAAATAGGCCCGCGCATTTTCTTTGCCCTGTCCGATCCGCTCGCCCAAATAGCTGTACCAGGCGCCGGCCTTGTCGATCATCCCATGGGCCACGCCGATATCGATAACCTCGCCCAACCGCGAGATCCCCTCGCCGTACAAAATCTCAAAATCCGCCTTTTTGAAGGGTGGCGCCAGCTTGTTCTTCACCACCTTAACGCGCGTTTCACTGCCAAGGATCTCGTCCCCTTTCTTAATTGCGCCGACACGGCGAATATCCAGACGCACCGAGGCATAAAACTTGAGCGCATTGCCGCCCGTGGTAGTCTCTGGGTTGCCGAACATTACGCCGATCTTCATGCGGATCTGATTGATAAAGATGACCATGGTATTGGAACGCTTGATATTGCCGGTAAGTTTGCGCAAGGCCTGCGACATCAGGCGCGCTTGCAGGCCCATGTGCGAATCACCCATGTCACCTTCTATTTCCGCACGCGGCGTCAATGCCGCCACCGAATCGACGACAACGATGTCGACGGCGCCGGAGCGCACCAGCATATCCGCGATTTCCAGTGCCTGCTCGCCGGTATCTGGTTGCGAGATCAACAGATCGTCGACGTTGACGCCAATCTTTTCGGCATAGACCGGGTCCAGGGCGTGTTCGGCATCTACAAACGCGGCGGTGCCTCCCTGCTTCTGGCATTCCGCAATAACCTCCAAAGTCAGCGTGGTTTTCCCCGAAGATTCAGGGCCATATATTTCAATGACGCGCCCCTTCGGTAACCCACCGATACCCAGCGCAACGTCCAACGACAATGAGCCGGTTGAGATCACCTCGATATCGCGCGCCGCGGTGGAATCGCCAAGGCGCATGACGGCACCTTTGCCGAACTGCCTTTCGATCTGTCCCAACGCGGCGGCAAGTGCCTTTTTACGATTCTCGTCCACTGTAAGCTCCCGGTTATTTTTAATGATTCATATCGTCACACATCTGTATCATCGCGCCTGGTCCCCAGACCCACCCGTCAACTGACGAGAAGCGGTCTTATTATACCGGGTTGTATTTCCATGCGGTAGCGACTCGATCAGATGAAACTCTTTTACCTCCCAGTCAATGGCAACGGGCGCATCGGGAAAGTCCGCTTGTCGCGCGTTGCGAAACAACGTCACGTGAGGCGTAAAGGGGCGGTCATCAAAACCAACGCCACACCGCCTGACCGAAGACCTCAGACGGTCAACCAACAGATCCAACTCATCGGGACGGGAAGAACAACCAAGCCATAGTGACTTCGAACCTTCAAAATAGCCGTATCGATCAAGCCGCAGCGTAAACGGCGGAATGGACACGTGCCGCGTCTCATCTTCCAGACACCCGCATTCATGTTCTGCCACGGCACCCAAAAACAACAAGGTGACGTGCAGATTTTCAGGAAAGACCGGGCGCATACCCGCCACAACGGGAAATCGTCCGATCACCCCGGTAATTTGATCCCGAACGCCCGCTTCCGGCATCAAACCAAAAAACAGCCGCCGTGTTTTATTCAAGGTACTCAACCAACCTCCCAACGGCCGCCTGGATCGCCTGTTCGCGCACCGCCCGCCGGTCACCATCGAACAAATAGCGCATAACCCGCGTGTCCCGATGCAATCCGGCAACGCCAATATATACCGTGCCCGTTGGCTTCGTCGGACTTCCGCCAGTGGGGCCGGCAATCCCCGTAATTGCGACCGCGAGTTCCGCCGCGCTATTTTTCAGGGCGCCCACCGCCATTTGTTCGGCGATTTCCTTACTCACCGCACCGTATTGATTTAAGGCCTCTTCCGACACCGCCAGCAACCGTATTTTTGAATCGTTGCCGTAGGTGACGAAACCACACTCAAACCACTTCGAGCTGCCGTCCAATGAAGTCAACCATTGCGCCAACATGCCGCCCGTGCAGGATTCAGCCGTAACGACCCTGAGCCGTCCGGCGGTCAATCTTTCCGCAAGCACGCGTACCGGCTCTTGAATATGCGGGGACAATGAATCTGACATTTGCAACCAAGTTTCTGCTGTTTGAAAAATTTTTCTCCGTTAGACTCTCACTATGATCGCACAACCTTCCGCAAAACCCACCCCCATGATACAACAGTATCTACGCATCAAGTCCGAATACCCCGACATGCTGCTGTTCTACCGAATGGGCGACTTCTTTGAACTATTTTACGACGACGCAAAACGCGCCGCGCGCCTGCTGGATCTCACCTTGACCTCGCGCACTAAAAACCAGGATGAAGAAATTCCCATGGCGGGGGTGCCGGTACACGCGGTGGAGAATTATTTGGCAAAGCTGTTACGCCTAGGCGAATCCGTTGCAATTTGTGAACAGATCGGCGACCCCGCATCCGGCAAAGGATTGGTTGAACGCGAGGTTACCCGCGTAATCACGCCCGGTACAATCGTTGAGGAGGAACTGCTGGAACGCGGCAAGGAAAACTACCTGCTGGCGTGTACCTGTAACAAAGGGTTTGCGGGCCTTGCCTACCTTGACCTGAGTTCCGGGCGATTTATCTTACAAACCTGCAACTCCCTACAGGAATGTTTAAGCGAAATAGACCGGATTCAGCCGGCCGAAATTCTGTTGAAGGAAGACGCGCGGCTTGAAACCAACAAAGAATACTCCTTCAAACACCTGCCGGCATGGCATTTTGAATTGGATAGCGCCACCACCGCCCTATGCAAACAATTCGGCACCAGCGATTTAAGCGGCTACGGATGCCAAGGGCATCCTTTGGCCGTGGCCGCCGCCGGAGCGGTACTCCAATACGTCAAGGAAACACAAAAGTCTACCTTGCCGCATATTACAGGCCTGCGCGTACACGACAATAGCGACTACCTGCTGATAGACGCCGCCTCTCGAAGTAACCTCGAGGTGGAAAAATCCACACGAGGCGAAACCAAACATAGCCTAATGGGCGTGCTGGACAAGACCTCGTGTGCGATGGGCACGCGCTGCCTGCGCGCGTGGCTCAGCCAGCCGACGCGCGTTAAAGCCGTCCTGTCACGACGACACGCCGCCATTGCGGAACTGATCGCCACCAACGGCCACGCCGGCTTGCACGAGATACTCTCCTCCGTCAAGGATGTCGAACGCATCCGTAGCCGCATTGCCTTGCAGACGGCACAACCGCGCGACCTGGACGCCCTGCGGGCAACGCTGGCCCTTGTTCCCTCCATCCGAAAAGAGCTGGAAGGCTATGGTAGCGAGCTGCTGATCGAGTCTGCCAGACTGCTGGACGGACACGAAAACGTAATGTCGATACTGGCGGACGCCCTAACCGACGAACCGCCCGCACTGATTCGGGACGGGGGCGTCATCAAGACGGGTTTCGATGAGGAACTGGATCAAGTACGTGAACTAAGCAGCCGTTCCAACCAGTTTCTGGTCGAACTGGAAAAGCGCGAAAAGGAAGCCACGCAACTGACATCGCTCAAGGTCGCATACAATCGCGTACATGGCTACTACATAGAGATCCCTCGTAGCCAATCTGATCGGGCACCCGAACGTTACACCCGCAAACAAACCCTAAAAAATGCGGAGCGCTTTACCACATCGGAGCTTAAAGAGTTTGAGTACGAGGTATTGACCGCCAGGGAACGCGCATTAAAACGCGAGAAACACCTGTACGAGTGCCTACTCAATGACCTGCTTCAAACGCTGGAGAAGACGCAACGTTGCGCCCAAGGGCTTGCACAACTGGATGCGTTGGCAACGTTGGCGGAACGCGCAACCTCGCTGGACTATATACAACCCGAACTTACCGATGAGGCCGGTATTCATATCGAACAAGGCCGTCATCCGGTCGTTGAGCAGGTGCAGACCGAACCCTTCACCGCTAACGACGTGAGCCTGGATAAACGACGCGCAATGTTGTTGATCACCGGCCCCAATATGGGCGGAAAATCAACCTACATGCGTCAAATCGCATTGATTGTCTGGCTGGCGTACACCGGCAGCTTCGTGCCCGCCAAGGCCGCCGCCATCGGCCCGATTGACGCCATTTACACGCGCATCGGCGCATCGGATGACCTGAGTTCGGGGCGATCTACCTTCATGGTGGAAATGACCGAAGCGGCCAACATTCTCAACAACGCATCCTCTCAGAGCCTGGTATTGATGGATGAAATTGGACGCGGCACCAGCACCTATGACGGCCTTTCTCTTGCCTGGTCGTGCGCCGAGCACCTCGCCACGGTCAATCACTCCTTCACCCTGTTTGCCACGCATTATTTTGAACTCACGCAGCTGCCCGAACGTTACGAAAACATTCACAACGTGCACATTGACGCGATTGAACACAACGACCGGATCGTCTTTTTACACTCGGTAAAGGAAGGCCCCGCGAATCGAAGTTACGGGCTGCAAGTCGCGCAACTCGCCGGCATTCCCAAGTCGGTGATCGCCGGCGCGAAACTGAAATTGAAGCAGCTGGAAGTACAGACGGTCTCCGCCGACGACACGGGCGCCCATACACAGCTTGGGCTGGAACTGGAACGTCCCATTGACCTGCCGGTGATCGAGTATCTTACGCACGTCAACCCGGACGAACTGACGCCCAAGGAATCATTGGAAGTCTTGTATAAACTGAAGCGTTTGCTGTAGCTACGCTATCGCCTGAAATTGAGAGGGTTGGCTCAGTATTTCGCGCAGACCGTCTTCCAGTGAATAGCGGATGTCAACCTCGACCGCCTCGTGCAAGGCCGAAACATTGGCACTGGAATTCCTGATGTCTCCTTCTCTCGCCGGCCTGAATTGTTTGTTACTTTTACGTCCCGTTATTTTCTCTAACATCTCCACCACTTCAATCAAGGTTTTCGGGATACCCGTGGCAACGTTGAACACACCCTGACAGCCGGAAGCCAACACCGCGGCATTCACACGTGCCACGTCGTCGACATGAACAAAGTCTCTGATCTGCATGCCGTCCCCGTAAATGATCAATGGCTCCCCCGTAGTGATTGCATGAACAAATGAAGAGATGACCCCGGAGTATTGAGAATTACTTCGATTTCGATCATACCCATAGACGTTAAAGTAGCGCAATCCACACGTGGACACGCCTCTTAATCCCCTAAACAAATTCACGTACAACTCATTTACCTGCTTTTCCAATCCATAGGGAGATTCCGGATGGAGTGCCACCCCCTCATGCAACGGATCCAAGCCGTTGCTTCCGTAGACGGCCGCGGAAGAAGCGTATACGATCCGCTCCATATCGCCGTTCCCCGCCATATTCAGAATGTTGACGAGACCCACAATGTTGTGAGAGGCAGAACCACCGGGGTCTTCCATTGATTTTGCGACGGAACCCTGAGCGGCCAGGTGCAGGCAGTGCGTGACTCCCCGTGTCGCTTTCCTGACGGCGGCAAGGTCTCGAACGTCGCCTTCGATCACCTCAAGCCGCGAATTGTTCAAACTCAGGTTGTCTTTCTCTCCGGAGGAGAAATTATCCAGAACCACGACCTGATGACCGCCCGCAAGAAGCCTTTCGACGCTGTAAGAACCTATAAAGCCCGCCCCGCCAGTTACCAGTATTCTCCGCATGCCGCAACTTCCTCCGTTCGCCTATTATGCTACACTTCTTATCTAATTGATAAAAAAATTATGCCGCGATCAACCTTCTTACCACAAAATGTCCCCGTCGAAGTCTTTGGATTCTGCCGAAGTTTTCAGATATAGCGATTATCACGACACCCCCATAATATACTCTGAATAATACGCCGCATGACGTTCATCGTAACCGAGCCTTGTATCAAGTGTAAATACACGGATTGTGTGGAAGTCTGCCCGGTGGACTGCTTTCACGAAGGCCCAAATATGCTGGTAATAGATGCGGAAGAATGTATTGATTGCGCAATGTGTGAAACCGAATGCCCGGTAGACGCCATTGTCAGCGAAGACGACTTACCTGCATCACAATATGAATTTCTTGCACTCAATAAACGATTGTCTTCGATATGGCCAATTATTACCAGCATGAACACCCCCGTGCCCGAGGATGCCAAGCGGTGGGAGTCCATATCAAATAAACGTCAATATTTAGAAGAATAGCATCCGATTCATCCCCTTGCAAGCCACCTCACCTTGCACGCTCTCAAAAACATCCATGTCGTCCCGTATCACGAAGACCTGCCGGCCGTTATCAGTCAAGATATCCTGGAACGTTGTTCCGGACTTCTACCCGACCTCCACACCGTAACCGTCTTTCTTCCCGGCACGCGCGCATTTCAGCCGTTACGCGAAAAACTGGTCTATCACGCCGGCGGCGAGGGGCATGAGTCCCTGATACCGCCCGTCTGCACCACCCTATGCGAATGGGCACTGGCACACCGCCCGCCCGACAAGCCGCTGTTGTCACAATACGCACGCGAACTGATCTTGGTTGACGCCATCAAACAACACCCCGCCGGCCTATTTTCCGCCGCAAACCCCTGGGTGATTGCCAATGAACTGCTGTCCTTGTTTGATGCCATGCGGTGCAACGGCGTCACGCCCGACCGCCTGCAAAACCAAATTGACGGATACCAGTCGGACGTTTCCCGCCTGCTCAGCCGGGAAGCGGAAATGGTCATCGCCCTCCGGTCTGCCTGGCAACAACAGCTATCCTATGAAGATCGGCTTGACCCGATTGATGCCTACGCCCAAGCAACCCGCAAGGCGACGCCTACCGAACATAACGTGTACTACGCGGCAGGCCTGGACCGGCTTGCCGAATGTGAACGCCTGCTGCTTGAAAAAATAGACGATCATGCAACCTTGCACGTATTCTTTTACGCAAGCGGGGCAAGGCTCTCATCCAGGGCCGACCTTGCGATCAAAAGTCTGGTTCCCGGACAAACAGATACAAACCCGCTTACGGAGGAAACCACATCGCCGCCCTACGCCGCATTCCTGGACGAAGCCTTTGTCGAGGATGAGAGAGACATCAAGCAGCGCGCGGAAGAATTTTGCGGTAAACATTCGACCAGTCCGGTTGAGCAGCACCTCAAAATATACAAAAGCAACTCCTTCGAGCAACACGCCAAGGCGATTGACGTAAAAATACGTAGCCACCTACACCGCAACAAAAAAAACATTGGCATCGTCACCACCGACCGCAAACTGGCGCGCCGACTTCGCGCCCTGCTGGAACACGCCAACGTACCGATCAACGACCCGGGCGGCTGGGCACTGGCAACGACGAGCTCCGCCGTCATCATTGAACTCTGGCTGCAACTCGTTGAAAAAGACTATGCGGCCAAACCCCTGCTGGCCTTGCTACGCTCACCCTTCTTTCCGTTGTCCATTGCACAAAAGGAACACGACGAGGCCGTCAATATCCTTGAAAAAGACCTGATACTGGCGCGCGGCCTCAAAGACGGACTAGATCGGTATCAAAGTGCGATCCAACAATTTCGGGACAACCGAAAAGGCGCGCAACATTGCAATTATCTGCTTGACCTTCTACGCCGACTTGAGACAGCGACGGCAAACCTGGCAGAACTGTACCGCGGCAAACCGGCGCCCCTGCACCACTTCCTACAGGTACTCCTTGACGGACTGAAGGCCTTCGGCATCTACGCCGTACTTAAAAAAGACGAGGCGGGGATACAGATGATTGAACTGCTTGAGACCCAGATCGCGCAGCTTGAAAAAATAGAAAACGCCATGGAGTGGCCGGAGTGCAGACGTTTTCTGGCACGCATTCTCGACCAACAAGATTACAAACCTCCCTCATCACCCGCCGCCAAGGTTACCCTTTGCAACCTTGAACGAAGCCGCCTGCTACGATTTGACGCCCTGATTATCGCATCCGTAGACAAAGACCACTTTCCGGGCAATCCCGACAACCACGTCTTCTTCAACGAACGGGTACGCTCGGAACTCAACATCCCCACCCGCCTTGACGAACACGCCGTCTATCTCCACCTCTTCAGAAGACTGCTGAACGCCGCCCCCGACATCCTGATCACCTTTCAGAACGAATGCGACGACGAAAAAAACACCCCCAGCCCATGGTTACAGATAATAGAAACATTCCACCGCATGGCATACGGGAAAGACCTGTCGGATACCGAACTGCAACGACTGGTGGCGTGTCCCGGCAGCCGCGTCACACATCCTCAACAACCCATCCCCATGCCTTCCCCATCGTCGCGTCCCGCACCGGTAGTAACCCAAGCCCTCAAACCCGACCGCATATCCGTCTCCCAATACCAGGCATTGATCAACTGCCCCTACCAATTCTTTGCGCGCGCCTGCCTGAAGCTTTACAAAACCGATGAGCTAAAAGAGGTATTAGGCAAAGACGACTTCGGCAGCCTCGTACACAAATGTATTGAGGCATTTTTTGAAGACAAGTCATCCACCCCGGGGCCGTTCACGCAAAAGGTAACCGCCGACACCCGGCAGGCCGCCGAAGACATGCTGGTTACGATCAGCAAACACGTATTTGACCAACACCCCGAAAGCGGTTTCAGCAAACAACTGTGGCTACAACGCTGGCTGACACTGATCCCCGACTTCATCGACTGGGAAATACAAAGACAGGAAAGCTACATTCCCCATAAACATGAGATCACATTAGAAGGGAGCATCACGCCTTCGGCATCAATACGCGGCCGCGTAGACCGCATTGATCGCAGCGATACGGATTACGCAATTATCGACTACAAAACCGGCTCCACGCCTACTATAAAAACCATCACCGCCGGCGAACAGATACAACTGCCGGCCTACGCGCTGCTACACGAAAACTGCAAACAGGTTGAATACGTAAACATCGGCAAAAACAACACCGTTAAAACCGAGGCGACGCTCAAAGAAGAACAACTCGAATCACTGGTACAAGAACACCGCCGACGCCTCACCCAATTCTTTGACTCTCTAAAAAACGACAACCCCGGCTTCACCGCACTGGCCGAAGACGACGTATGCGATCGGTGCGAGGCACGGGGACTGTGCAGGAAGGATTATTGGTAGTTACAGGCCGGCCTGGTCAATTTCTGATGATCTACAGACGCCTTTAGTGCCTCTCAATCTCGGGTATAAATGCCGTAAGCCTCCGCCTTGCTTGGGAATAGCTTGATGTCGTTCATTAGTGCACCTCGCCCCCTTCTCTGTCCAACATTTGCTCACGCCTCTCCGGCGTCCAATCCTGTAACGTAAAATGGATTTGTGGATGGCAGTTAAACAACTCGCGGATAACCTCAAAATCGTCCCGCGATATGCCGATGTCATACTCACGCTCAAGGAACTTAATTAGCTCAGATATGTTCCCCTCTACCTCAACAAAAGGATATAACCCTTGCTTTGCGTGTGCCAACAGAATGCCTAAAGCCGCCCCTAATTCTGTTGCTTTTCCAAGCATCCTACGATGGCGTTTTTTACTGATTTTCATGATGTTTCCCCCGCCTGTCTCTAGTAGATTGTACTACAAGCCAAAGAAGTGGGTATCGATTTTCGCCTCATAGATAATGTCGCGCCATCGTCCAAGCTCTGATGACTTACAGACACTCATACGTGCACTGAAATGCGATGATCGCGGGATAAAAGTACTATTGGAAGGAAGTGACAGGGACGAATAAAAGCAACTGAAAATCTGCCCCTGTCAGGGCTTAAACAGATTATCAAGTGTTGTCGGTCGGTTGTTGTTTGCCTTCCAACTTCCCTTCCAGGCGCGCCATTCCTTTGATTACGTCCATTATCATCCCCCGCAATTCTCTTTGTTCCGCCCGCAACTCTCTTTGTTCGGCTTCATACTTGGTACGCCACTCTTTACACTGTTCTTCGTGTTTATCAATGCTTTGTTTATGTTTGTCAATGCTGTGCTTGAGTAGGATAAAACCAAACACAACAAAGGGAACTACCACCCATACCCCATATTCATTTATCAAACCGATGACGTTGCTAATGCCCATTATTATCTCCTCATATTGACCGTATCATATACTATTCCATGTCAGGGTAAACCATCCGAATGGGTACACCCTCAAACCGCCTTTTTTCTGCTATACGGCATGCGGTTTCTCGGCGATCACGCTGGCCCGCACCGGTGCCGGATAGCCTTCGCGGGTAAGGTGCGGGGCATTCGGATTCAGGGCTTCGGCAAGTGAATGGCCGGTCATCCATTCGGTGCGACGTTGTTCGGTAACTTTGGTTGGGGTAACGTCAATAAGCCGAACGTCCTTAAAACCGGACTCCTCAAGCCAATTTTCCAGCATTGGATAGCCCGGGATGATCCAGACGTTACGCATATTGGCATAGCGTGCGTTGGGGATGAGTACGTCTTTGTCTTCGATGATCAGCGTCTCCAAAATGAGTTGGCCGCCCGGTCGAAGCAGTGTGCGGAGTCGCTCAAGGTGCGCCTTCGGTTCTTTCCGGTGGTACAACACGCCCATGGAGAAAGCGGCGTCAAACCCTGTCACGTGCTGCGGTATTTCCTCTAGTGCAAGCGGCAGCACAAAGGCGCGTTGTGAATCCGACAGATACTTTTGCAAGGCCAAAAATTGGAATACATACAACCAGGTCGGCTCAATGCCAATTATGATCTCCGCGCCCATCGCCTGCATACGCAGCGCGTAGTAGCCGTTGCTACAGCCGACATCCAATACGGTTTTGCCCGCAAGGTCATTGATGTGCGGGGCAATGCGCGCCCATTTGCGGTCGCTCCGCCATTCCGCATCGATGTCGATACCGAACACACTGAAAGGGCCTTTTCGCCACGGGCACAGCGCCTTCAGCTTTTCTTTCAGCGACTGTCTTTGTTGCGGCGTACAGTCATCCCGATGACCGAAAACGGGGGCGTCCCGATCCAGCTCAAGCAGAGACGGCGTAATCTCGGGAAGCGTCTCGATGATCCGCCGCCAGTCCCTGAAGCTGCCGTGTCCCGGGCGGGCATATTTATCCTCAACCCGTTGTAACAGTTCCAGCTGAAAGGCCTTCAATCTCGTGCCCGCAAGGGCCTTGATGAAAAATGAGCGTTCCGCCGGACGCATTTATTTCACTGCAATGCAGGAGACAAAATTCAAGTGTTTAACCAGCACGAATACCTTTTCAAACCCAGCCCTTCGCAAGCGGTCAACATGCTGCGCATGGGTATCCCTGATCAACACACGCTCCAGCGCCTCCCTTTTCTGGCTGATCTCCAAATCGCTGTAGTGATTCTTTCGTTTATACGCCTCATGCAGCACCTGCATGAATGCGTCCTCGTCGGCGTTGTCGTGTGACACCTTTTCCGACAGCAGCAGGACACCGCCACGATTTAGTCCGGAGTATATCTTTGTAATCAGCCGGTCTCGTTGCGCCCGGGCGATAAATTGCAGGGTAAAATTCAGCATGACAAGCGAGGCGTCGGTGACGCTCACGTCCATCACGTCGCAACACAACGGGGTAACAAGGACAGGTATATTTCGTTCGGTCAACCTTTGCTTGAGCCGATCAATCATGGCGGGCGAGTTGTCAACCGCCATGACGTGTAGGTCCGCATGGCGTGTATTTTCCGCAACAAGCAGCGAGGCCTCCCCCAACGAGCAACCCAGATCGTAGCATTTGGAAGCGGGCTGTATGAACTGATCCGCAATGGCGGGAATGAGTGCGTTGAGTGCGCGATAGCCAGGCACCGAACGCGCGATCATGTCGGCAAAGACATCGGCGACCTTTTCATCAAATACGAAATCTTCGACCGTATCCTGCCTGGAGGCATAGATGCGATCTCTTGCCGACCCGGAAGGCGGGGGATGGCTCATCGTCCTTGCCTGTCAAGGCATTTCGCCGAAGTCCGGCACCGCTTGTAAGCGTCAGTCCCGTTTTTCTCTGGTAAAAATCTGAAAACGCAGATTGTAAAGGTTGCCTTGGGGCATGGCTTCATCCCCGACAAGCAGACTTTGCGGTTGCCGATCCCCGCTGCGGGTGGAAAGAAGCCTTGCCGCTTCGTCATCCTGACAGGCAATCGGGTCATAATCGTGGTTGCGATAGTCTTGCTCGGTGCAGGGACGGAATCCAGGGAAAAATTTGGACTTGTAGACCGTGATCGTTGTGGTTTCAACGGGTGCGTTCGGGTCTATTGCGGGCGGCGGCTCAAACGCCTCGGCGGCCTCATCGGCCAGTACCGCGCCCGAGCAAGACAGTGCGATCAATACTGTGCCGATTATTCTACCCATACACGCCTCCTTACCTACAACGTCAAGTATACACCTGAAGTATCCCGAATTCTATAGTTCCTTTATATGTCGTTGACGGGGTTATATACTCAAACCTTACAAAAGGTCTCGATCCATGTACAAATGCAACCTCCTGTTAAGCCCCTGGCTGTGGCTGGTCGTAAGCCTGACGCTCGGATTGGCGCCCTTCATACCCGAACCTCACGTGTGGGAAAAGCTGAAATGGATTCTGGCGGGCGCCGAGGGAATGCGCCTCATCGACTGGCTTGACTTTGTCATGCACGGCACCCCGTGGGTATTGCTGGCGATCACCCTGTTACGCAAGATCAAGGCATAGTGTCGCTTACGCTCACGTTACGTACCGCCGCAATACTTCTGCTGCTGGCGGTGTCTTTCCAACAGCTTGTATATGAACAACTGCTCGTCAAGACCATCGTGGTTGCCCATGTCCTGTTTGCATTGAGCTTTTTCAGCAACAAACAGGCCAGGCGAATCTCTGTGGTATCCATCGGGCTTGCCGTGGTCGTACCCATCGGGGCATGGCTGGATTACACCTCGGGCGCATCCACGGCGGGATTTTTCGCCTTCAATCTGGTCGTGTTCATTTACGTCGCCTACATTGCCTGGAAAACCTTGAAAAACACGCCTTGACAAGCCGGTCACCATGAGCACCGATCCCCGCCTCGATCAACTGCGCGAGTGGATAGGAGAAATGCTGGGTGCGGCACACTTCTCACTGACGCCCGTCTCGGGCGACGCCAGTTTTCGGCGTTACTTCCGTTTCCAATCCGACGATGAACAATACATTGCGGTGGACGCCCCACCCGCAAAAGAAAGTAATGAAACGTTTATCAGCGTGACGCATTTGCTGGAGGCCGCCGGCCTGCATGTGCCACATATTCATTATTGCTCTTTGGACCTGGGCTTTTTCCTGCTGAGCGACTTCGGCGACACCCTGCTGGCACACAGGCTGAACCACGACAATGCGGACGCACTCTATCAAAAGGCATTCGACACCCTGGCCGTCATCCGCCAGGCGCCCGCAACCGGCCTGCCCCCCTACGACCGCAAACTGTTGACCGATGAAATGGAATTGTTTCGGGAATGGTTTCTGGACAAACGCCTGGTCGTGCCGATGACCGATACGGATCACACCCTGCTTGACCGGGTATTTGCCCGCCTCACCGAAAACGCACTGGAACAACCACAAGTATTCGTCCACCGCGATTATCATTCACGCAATCTCATGCTGACGGATGAAGACCAACTCGGCGTCATCGACTATCAAGACGCCGTATGTGGGCCGCTCACCTATGATCTGGTTTCGCTGCTGCGTGATTGCTACATCGACTGGCCACCGGAGCGGGTACGGGCATGGGCACTGGCCTGGAGAGCGCAAATATCGGATGACGATACCTTTACAGACGCGGACGAACAAACGTTTCTCAAGTGGTTTGACTTAATGGGCGTTCAACGCCACCTGAAAGTGGCGGGCATCTTTTCCCGCCTGTACATTCGTGACGGCAAACCCGGCTATCTGCAAGACATCCCGCGCACGCTGCACTATTTGAAAAGCATCACACCGCACTATCCGGAGACCCGTGAACTTGCGGAGTTCCTACATGACAAGGTTTCCCTATAAACCATGATGAAATGTATGATCCTGGCGGCGGGACGGGGCGAACGCCTGCGACCGATGACCGACAAAATTCCGAAACCGTTGATTCGCGTCGCCGGCAAGCCGTTGATAGAACATCACCTCGACAGGCTAAAAGCCGCCGGCTATGAAGAAATTATCGTCAACCTCTCCCATCTCGGCGACCTGATCCGGGAACGGCTCGGCGATGGCCGGCGCCTCGGGGTCCGCATTGAATACTCCCGTGAAGGCGAAGAACCGCTGGAAACCGCAGGCGGTATCATTCACGCCCTGCCGTTGCTCGGCGAGGAACCGTTTCTGGTCATCAACGGCGACATATGGTGCGACCATCCCCTGGCTTTTGCAGAACTGACACAGGGAAAACAGGCGCATCTCGTACTTGTCGACAATCCCCCCCATAATCCGGCAGGCGATTTTTTCTACGAAAACGGTAAAATTTTCGCCCGGGGCGACCCTCTCCTGACGTTCGGCGGCATCGGCGTCTATCACCCCGCACTCTTCAAAGACCGTCCGGCGGGAAAATCACCGCTGGCACCGATCTTGCGCACCGCCATTAATAACGGCCGGGTCAGTGCCGAACACTTTACCGGCAAATGGTTTGACATCGGCACGGCGGAGCGACTGGAACAGGCCGAACGTTACGTATCCGGCACTGAATCCGTATGAAACAAACGATCAGCACTTACAAATAGTGCGTGCTTTGGAGATAGCCTTTGATGCACCCGCAAAAGAATATCGAAAATGGACATTGCATTATATTCTGTAAACCGTGATGTTATGATGCCTGCTCCTTCAATCAGTGGCTATTGTCTTATTGTTGAACCATGCGACCTATCAGGCAACACGTGAAAGACCCGTCCGGTTCCCAAACTATTGATACCCCCCCCCCCCCCCCCCCCCCCCCGCAGTTCTTCACTAAATAGTACGGGACGTTTCCTAACCTCTCGCGGGGCGAGGGCGGTCGTCCTCTCTCTTTTTCTGTTGGCCGGCCTTGTCGTACTCGATGACTACGGCGTGTCGTGGGATGAACCCTTACAACGTAACATCGCCATCCTGAATGTCGATTACATCTCGGGAAAGAGTGATGACCTTTTTTTCAAGCCTCTAGACAAGACCTATGGCGTCGCCTTTGAACTCCCCCTGCTGTTGGTTGAGCGGGTCTTGGGACTGGAAGACACCCGTACCATCTATCTCAGCCGTCATCTCCTGACCCACCTGTTCTTCCTGTTGGGCGGGGTCTGTTGTTACCTGTTGGCCATGCGCCTGTTCAACAACCGAATCCTCGCCCTGGCCGCCATGCTGCTGTTCCTGTTGCATCCCCGACTCTATGCCCATTCCTTCTTCAACAGCAAGGATATTCCTTTCTTTAGTATGTTTATGATTTCCTTGTTGTTGATTCATCGCACCTTTGCGCGCGATACCGTGCGGGCGTTTTTGTTATGCGGGGCGGCGGTGGCGGTATTGATCAACCTTCGGGTCATGGGTGTCATGCTGTGGATTGCGGTAGTGGGGATGCGAGGCTTGGACTTGTTGTATGCCGAAGGTAAGCAGGAACGCATACGGGTGCTCAAGACCCTCATGTCGTTTGTGGGGGGCGGTGTCCTTACCTTGTATGCTATCTGGCCGTATTTATGGGAAGATCCGCTCGGGCGGTTGGCGGAGGCCATTACCATTGCCTCCCGTTTTCCTCGTGAAAGTATCGAACTGTTCAGGGGAGAACTTGTCCACAGCACCGATCTCCCGTGGGAGTATCTCCCCACCTGGTTTTTGATCACGACGCCGTGGGTCACGCTATTGCTTGGTCTAGCGGGCATGATTGTGGTGGGGTATCGGGGCCTCACCCAACCACGAAAAATAGTGCGCAACACGCAACTGCGTTTTCAGTGGTTGCTGCTGGCCTGTTTTGTGTTGACTATACTGGCCGTCATCGTTCTCAAGCCTACGCTTTATAACGGCTGGCGACACATGTACTTCATCTATGCGCCGTTCTGTCTGCTGGCGACATTCGGTTTGTATCAACTGGTATCCCTTTTCAAGAAGAAATATTGGGGAATCGGTATCTACGCCCTGACGGGAATCGGCCTGATCATAGTGGTCATCGAAATGGCTCAAATTCATCCTTATCAACAGTTATATTTCAATGCCTTGGTAGATCGTCACACGCCGGAATATCTGAACACGCAATATCAGACGGAGTATTGGGGGACTTCCTATCGCCAAGGAATGGAATACCTGCTGGAACGCGATCCCAACTCGCCCATCCGTATTTACGGGAGGCAGAGTGGCAAACTGATCAAACTAAATAAGGCAATCCTTCCCGTAGCGGAGCGGCAACGATTCGTGTTCAGTTATTCCCATACCGACATCTACTTCTCCAGGCGTTACCGTCATCAAACATGGCAAGAAAAAGGGTTACCAAAGGCCTTAGAGCCGCTTTACACAGTTAAGGTCTACAACAACACCATTCTTGCGATATACACCTTGAACCTGGACTTTCTGGATGAATCGAGTCAAGCCTTCTATCGGAACCTCTACCACAAGACAAAGACCCGTGAGCCGAACACGCGTTCCTTTTTTGATGTATACAGATACGAGGGCAAGCTGGTCTATATCCGGGAATCCTGCAACCCAAATGACCTGCGGGAGCGCTTTTTTTTACACATCTTGCCGGTCAACGAAACCGACCTTCCCGGCTGGCGAAAGCCATACGGCTTTGACAACCTAGACTTCGATTTTTATATGTATGGAGTACGCTTTGACGGAAAATGTATGGCGGTCATGCCGTTGCCCGAGTATGAAATCAGCTCGATCCGCACCGGACAATACACTAGAGAAGGCGAGATTTGGGAAGGAAAGTTTTCTCTCAAACAAAACTGAAGCATCAGACCAGCGTTTGCGGACAGCTATCATGTCTCCTCACGCTGTATTCTGATAAACTACGACCTTATGATGCCTGCTTCTTCAATCAATGGTTACAATACGTAAAAAAAACCCGTCCGGCTCCCAAACTATTGATACCCCCCCCCCCCCCCCCCCCGCAGCTTCTCGCCAGGTAGTACAAGGCGTTTCCCGGCCTCTTGTGGGGCGTGGGTGGTCGTCATTTCACTCTTTCTGTTGGTTGGCATTGTCGTACTCGACGACTACGGCATACCGGCGGATGCGCTTACACAACGTAACTACATCGCTATCCTGAACACCGATTACATCTTGGGAAAGGATGTTGGCTTTGAGAAAAATTGGAACAGATTGTACGGTATTGTATTCGAACTTCCCCTGCTGCTGGTCGACCGAGTCTTGGGACTGGAAGATACCCGTAGCATCTATCTCAGCCGTCATCTCCTGACCCACCTGTTCTTCCTGTTGGGCGCGGTCTGCTGTTACCTGTTGGCCATGCGCCTGTTCAATAATCGCCTGCTGGCCCTGGCCGCCATGCTGCTGTTCCTTCTACATCCCCGACTCTATGCCCATTCCTTCTTCAACAGCAAGGATATTCCTTTCTTTAGTATGTTTATGATCACCCTGTTGCTGATTCATCGCGCCTTTGCGCGCGATACCATGCGGGCGTTTTTGTTATGCGGTGCGGCGGTGGCGGTGCTGATCAACCTTCGGGTCATGGGTGTCATGCTGTTGATTGCGGTAGTGGCGATGCGAGGCTTGGACGTTGGGTATGCCGAAGGCAAGCAGGAACGCGTGCGGGTGCTCAAGACCCTCGGCGGTTTCATACTGAGTAGTGTACTCGTGTCGTATGCCATCTGGCCGTACCTATGGGAGGATCCGCTCGGGCGTTTTGTCGAGACACTCATCCACGCTTCCCATTTTCCTTACTCGATACTCGAACTATTCAGAGGGGAATTTGTCAACAGCACCGATCTTCCGTGGGAGTATATCCCCACCTGGTTTTTAATCACGACGCCGTGGGTGGCGTTGTTGTTGGGGTTGATCGGTATCGTCTTCGTATTGGGTCACGGTATCCTTCGGCCGGGAGATCTATTGCGCAACACGCCGGTGCGTTTTCAGTGGTTGCTGCTGGCCTGTTTTGTGTTGCCCGCAGTGGCCATCATTGTTCTCAATTCCGTACTCTACGATGGCTGGCGGCACATGTACTTTCTGTATGCGCCGTTCTGTCTGCTGGCGGTGTATGGCCTGTATCAACTGGTATCCCTTTTCAGGAAAAAATACTGGCGGGTCGGTGTCTATGCGTTGGCGGGGGTGGGTTTGGGAATCGTAGTCATCGAAATGGTGCAGATTCATCCTTATCAATATCTATACTTCAATGCCCTGGTAGACCGCCACACGCCGGAATACCTGCGCACCCAATACGAGATGGACTATTGGGGGACTTCGTACAGGGAGGGACTGGAATACCTGCTGGAACGCTATCCCGACTCGCCTATCTATGTTTACGGAGAGTATGATGATCATATAAGAAAAAACCAAATGATTCTGCCCGCATCAGACCGGCAGCGGTTCGTGCTCAATCCCGGACGTGCCGATTTCTACTTCACCAAGCACCATGAAAAACTGGATAACTTTAATTTGGCCTACACGCTCAAAGTGTATAACAACACCATCCTTACCGTGAGAAACGTCAACTTGGATTCGCAGGAGGCCTCCGTCCAGGCTTTCTATCGAGACATCTACCAAAAGATAAAGACCTATGAGCCGGTTACTCGTTCCGGCTTTGACATATACGTTGATCGGGATAAGCTGGTCTACATCAAAGAATCCTGTAGCAGGGGCTTGTGGGAACGCTTTTTCGTACACGTCTTTCCAGTCAACAAAGCAGACCTTACCGATTCCCGTCAGCCACACGGGTTTGAAAACCTGGACTTTAAGTATTTTACGTATGGAGTACGCTTTGACGGAAGATGTATGGCGATCATACCGTTGCCCGAATATGAAATGGATTTTATACGCACCGGGCGGGTCCTTCTTAACAAGCCGACCTGGGAAGCCACGCTTCTGCCGCAACGGAAGCAACAACAATTGACGGCCCGGCTGGCCGAACTCCCGCAAGCGATCGCCTCCGGTACCCCTTTGATCAAAGCCGTCTTTGACATATATCGGCATCAAGACACCTTGGTCTACATCAAAGAGTCCTGTACCGAGAGCGATATGGAAACGCCTTTCTTTTTGCATTTTGATCCGGTCGATTGGGACGACTTGCCCCCCTCCCGTCGGGCGCACGGTTTTGAGAATCGGGACTTTGTTTTTCCCAAACAGGGCAGACGGATGAACGGAAAATGTACGGCGGTCGTGCCGTTGCCCAAATACGACATTGCCAAGATACGCACCGGGCAACTCACTGATGAAGGCGTGATCTGGGAAGGGAAATTTTCTCTCAAACAAAATTGAAGTATCTAAACTATGGCGTTATGATGCCTGCTTCTTCAATCAGTGGCTATAATGTCTTATTGTTGAACCGTACAGCCTGTCAGGCATCACATGAAAAGCCGACTGATACCCGATATTGACCCCCCCCCCCCCCCCCCCCCCCCCCCCGCAGCTCGCTAAGTAATATGGGACGTTCCCTAACCTCTCGCGGTGCCTGGGCGGTCTTCGTACTCTTTCTGTTGGCGGGCATTGCCGTACTCGACGATTACGGCGTACTGTCGGATGGACCTTTACAACGTAATGTCGCTATCCTGAACGCCGACTACATCTCGGGAAAGAATGATGACCTTGTGCGGCATTGGGACAGAATGTACGGTGCCGTATTCGAACTTCCCCTGCTGCTGGCGGAACGTCTCCTTGGACTGGAAGATACCCGTACCATCTATCTCAGCCGTCATCTCCTGACCCACCTGTTCTTCCTGTTGGGCGGGGTCTGCTGTTACCTGTTGGCCATGCGCCTGTTTAACAACCGCCTGCTGGCCCTGTTCGCTATGCTGCTGTTCCTGTTGCATCCCCGCCTCTATGCCCATTCCTTCTTCAACAGCAAGGATATTCCTTTCTTTAGTATGTTTATGATCGCCTTGCTTCTGATTCATCGTGCCTTTGACAAAGATACCGTGCGGGCGTTTTTGTTATGCGGGGCGGCGGTGGCGGTGCTGATCAACCTTCGGGTGATGGGCGTCATGCTATTTATTGCGGTGGTGGGGATGCGGGGCTTGGATGCCTGGTATGTCTCAGACAGGCAGGAACGCATGCAGGTGCTCAAGACCCTCGTGTCGTTTGTGGGGAGTGGCGTCCTTACCTTGTATGCCATCTGGCCGTACTTGTGGGAAAACCCGCTCGGGCGGTTGGCGGAGGCCATTACCACCGCTTCCCGTTTTCCTCACGAGAGTATCCAACTATTCAAGGGGGAATTTGTCCACAGCACCGATCTTCCGTGGGAGTATATCCCCACCTGGTTTTCGATCACGACGCCGTGGGTGGCATTGTTGTTGGGTTTTATTGGTATCGTTGCGGTGGGGTATCGGGGTCTCATCCAACCACGAAAGATATTGCGCAACACGCCGGTACGTTTTCAATGGGTACTGCTGGCCTGTTTCGTGTTGCCTGTGTTGGCGGTTACGCTGTTGGGGTCAACGCTCTATAACGGCTGGCGACACATGTACTTCATCTATGCGCCGTTCTGTTTGTTGGCGGTATATGGTCTGTATCAACTAGTATCTTTCCGGCTGGTATCTTTTTGCATGCACAAGTCCTGGCGGGCGGGCGTATACACCCTAACGGGGATTGGCCTGATCATGGTGGTCATCGAAATGGCACAGATTCATCCCTATCAAAATGTCTACTTCAACGCCCTGGTAGACCGTCACACGCCGGAATACCTGCGCACCCAATACGAGATGGACTATTATTCGGGAACTTCCTATCGTCAAGGACTGGAATACCTGCTGGAACGCTACCCCGACTCGCCCGTCCATCCTTATGGGATGAATACCCTTATACAAGCTAACTGGATGATTTTCCCTGCATCAGACCGGCAACGGATCACATTTGATAATACACGTGCCAGTTTCTACCTCGCTAGCAATGGTGAATACACGAAGAAAGGAAAAAAGCCACTTGACACCTTCAATTCGGTCTATACGCACCAAGTGTACAACAACACCATCCTTACCGTGAGAAACATCAACTTGGATTCGCAGGATGCCTCTATCCAGGCCTTCTATCGGAATGTCTACCACAAGACAAAGACCCGTCAGCCGGTGGTTCGTTCCGGCTTTGACATATACGTTGATCGGGACAAGCTGGTTTATGTCAAGGAATTATGTAACGGGGAAGACCCGGGGAGACGCTTTTTCTTACACGTCTTGCCGGTCAACAAAACCAACCTTCCCGATGGGAGCAAGCCACACGGGTTTGAAAATTTGGACTTTAATTTTTATATGTATGGAGCCCGCTTTGACGGGCGGTGCATGGCAATCGTACCGTTGCCCGAATATGAAGTTGACTTGATCCGCACCGGGCAACTCAAGTACAGAAGCACAAGCAAAATCTGGAAAACAGCTTTTCTGCCTCAACGGAAGCAGCAACAATTGACGGCACGGCTGGCCGAACTCCCGCAAGCGATCACTTCTGGTACCCCTTTGGTTAAAACCGTCTTTAACATATATCGGCATCAAGACACCTTGGTCTACATCAAGGAGTCCTGTACCGAGAGCGATACGGAAGCTCGTTTTTCGCTACACATCTTTCCAAAGAACAGAGACGACTTGCCCGATGCCCGTCGGGCGCACGGTTTTGACAATTGGGACTTTGATTTTCCCAAACACGGCAGACGGATGGACGGAAAATGTATGGCGGTCGTGCCGTTGCCCGAATACGACATTGCAGAACTCCGCACTGGACAGTACGCCCACCAAGGCAAATCTTGGGGCATCGGCTTGAAACTGCAAAACCAAAAAAATGGGAAAACTGCTGTTACGGTATTGCCAGACAATACCCCGCTGCTAGATATAGATAATATCCCATGGCGGGACATTATCTCCGGGAAAAAACCGGCAATTGATTCCGCCTTCGACGTGTACCTGGACGAGAACCGGCTGATCTACTTCAAACAACCCTGCGCGGTGGCAGATACGCGGGCCGAGTTTTTTCTGAACATCTATTCAGAGGACACGAATAACCTCTCCGACCGAAAAGACGGCCTGATAAAAACGAAAATCCCTTTTTATTTTCCTATGTATGGCAAACGTTTTGACGACCAATGCGTGGCCGTCGTACCGCTGCCCGAGGTTGACATCGTCCGTATCAGGACCGGTCAACGGCGACCCGGCCCCGATAGGAAAAAAGTATGGAAAGGGAAGTTTTCTCTCAAATAAATAAGTGAAACTTCACGGAGACGACCTATGAGCTATGAGGGAATGAAAAGGTCATCGGTGATTCGACAAATCCTACACCGCTGGCCGTACCTCATACTGCTGCTGACGCTGTCAACCGTCTTTATATCCGGCGGCGACCGAGGCTATTTTTACCAGGGCTATGACTGGTCCTCATCTATGAATATAGCTATAGCCGCCAATCTTTCCCCCCGGCATGGCTTTCTCATGTTTCAGCACAAAACACGGGATGAAGATGGCAACCAAGTCTACGCCCCCTACAACCGCTTTCCAATCGGGGGGTACGCATTACTGAAACTGTCCATATTGCCCTTCGGAGACGACCTCTCCGCACAAATCCGCGCCGCCAGGATACTGATGCTGCTGTTGTTTATCGCCAGCGCGGTATTGGCGTACCTGGCACTGTGTCGTCTCGTCGGCAATCGAGGCATCGCCCTGGCCGCAACGCTGCTGGCCTTCTCCTCCTATAACATCCTGTACTTCAACACGATGATCGGAGAAGTCATGGTCGGCCTGCTTGGAATGATGTTGGTCTTCCACGGCATGGTCGTCTTTGTCCAGGAAAACCGCTTCCGACAGTTGTTGATCAAGGTAGGTATTGGATTATTGTTGAACTGGCACGTCTTTGCATTGCTCCTCCCCTTTACTTTTCTTGGCCTGATGAAAGAATTATTTACAAGTCTGAGGGCACGGCCGCCCCCCTATATTTTGAAACGTCTGACGGTTTCTCTGTTGCGCAGCCGTTATTTGGTACTCGGTGTCTTTGCCCTGTTTTTCGGTACGGCGGTACTGACATTTAATCTCACGAATGAATACATTGCATTGGATGGCAAGACCCCCCTGACAGAATTGCCGACTTTCGGTTCTCTCAAGGCTCGTACCGGGCTAGATCCAGAGTTTAACGCCACTTTTGCCGACGATCTGACGTGGAAAACCTACCTGAAACAACAGTCCGAGAAATTGTATCGAGCATTACTTCCCGCCGCCGTGATGCTGGACGTGGTGCTGGATGGTACCGATATAGACATAAATGAAGCCGTCCCTTACCGTATCCCGTGGTACCGGCCGACGCCGCATGATAGCCCCCCCAAAGTCGGCACAGTCGAAGTTATACTCACTTTTTGTATGATCGCGCCATGGTTTCTTCGCTTTTTTCATCGCCACAAAATCCTGCTGGTGTCCTTGGCGCTATCGGGGCCGGTGTGGGCACTGCTGATGCGTAGAACCGTTGCCTTTCATGAATTTGAAAGCGTTTATTACATCGGCATCCCGCTGGTTTTTTTCTCCTTGGTGCTATCGTACACACACCGGTTATCCAAAAGATGGGCCGCCCTTGTGGTCGGTGCGGCCGTCATGGTCTCGGCGGTAGGCTTTGCCTTTTCCAGCCTGCAAACGGGCGACATCGGCCACGATCCCGAAATGGCCGAATATCAGGCGTCGTTGGTCAACGAATTCAGTGCCATCCGCAAAATTACCCAAGGAAAAAATGTCTTTTTCCCAATATCTGATTATTACACAAACGAGATTCTATTTTCTGGCGCGCGGCACGGCCTGGACTACTATTTTTCCGGCAGCCACCTCTTTTTCAAAGGTCAAACTGGCAACGACTTGGACAGCTATTGCGTCACGCGTAAATCGGCAGATGGCTTTCCTTCTTTGACGCCCGACAATCAAAAAGTATTCCTGTATGCAGATGCCGCCACCTGCGACAAACTGGATGCGGCACAACGAAAGGAAGCCCGTAAAATGTATCGACAAGCCGTCCTTGGTCGGCAACCGGTCATTCGTTCCTTCTTTGACGTGTATTGGTACAGAGGTGGTGGCGGGCTGCCCCATCATGATTCTGCTGTAGAGTTTCGGTACGAGGACAGGCTGGTCTATATTAGGGAATCCTGCCACCCGGGTGACCTAAAGGAACGCTTTTTTCTACACATCTTTCCAAAGAACAGAGACGACCTGCCCGAATCCCGTCGGTCGCACGGTTTTGACAATCGGGACCCTGATTTTTCCAAACACGGGGTGTGCTTTGACGGAAAATATATGGCGGTCGTACCGTTGCCCGAATATGAGATTGCAGAACTCCGCACTGGACAGTACACCCTCCAAGGCGAATCTTGGGGTGTCGACTTGAAACTACAAACCGAAAAAAACGGGCAAACTGTCGCTACGGTATTGCCAAATAATCACCCTCTGCTAAACAATACCCCGCTGCTGGATATAGATAGTATCCCATGGCGGGAAATTATCTCCGGGAAAAAACCGGCGATTGATTCCGTCTTCGACGTATACAAGCACGACAACAAGCTGATCTACTTCAAACAACCCTGCGCGCCGGCGGATACGCACGCCAAGTTTTTCCTGAGAGTATATTCAAAGGATACGAATAATATCTCCGACCGAAGAGACGGCCTGATAAAAACGAAAATCCCTTTTTATTTTCCTATGTATGGCAAACGTTTTGACGACCAATGCGTGGCCGTCGTACCGCTGCCCGAGGTTGACATCGTCCGTATCAGGACCGGTCAACGGCGACCCGGCCCCGATAGGAAAAAAGTATGGAAAGGGAAGTTTTCTCTCAAATAAATAAGTGAAACTTCACGGAGACGACCTATGAGCTATGAGGGAATGAAAAGGTCATCGGTGGTTCAACAAATCCTACACCGCTGGCCGTACCTCATACTGCTGCTGACGCTGTCAACCGTCTTTATATCCGGCGACGACCGAGGCTATTTTTACCAGGGCTATGACTGGTCCTCATCTATGAATATAGCCATAGCCGCCAATCTTTCCCCCCGGCATGGCTTTCTCATGTTTCAGCACAAAACACGGGATGAAGATGGCAACCAAGTCTACGCCCCCTACAATCGCTTTCCAATCGGGGGGTACGCATTACTGAAACTGTCCATGTTGCCCTTCGGGGACGACCTCTCCGCACAAATCCGCGCCGCCAGGATACTGATGCTGCTGTTGTTTATCGCCAGCGCGGTATTGGCGTACCTGGCCCTGTGTCGTCTCGTCGGCAATCGAGGCATCGCCCTGGCCGCAACGCTGCTGGCCTTCTCCTCCTATAACCTCCTGTACTTCAACACGTTCATCGGAGAAGTCATGGTCGGCCTGCTTGGAATGATGTTGGTCTTCCACGGCATGGTCGTCTTTGTCCAGGAAAACCGCTTCCGACAGTTGTTGTTCAAGGTAGGTATTGGATTATTGCTGAACTGGCACGTCTTTGCATTGCTCCTCCCCTTTACTTTTCTTGGCCTGATGAAAGAATTATTTACAAGTCTGAGGGCACGGCCGCCCCCCTATATTTTGAAACGTCTGACGGTTTCTCTGTTGCGCAGCCGTTATTTGGTACTCGGTATCTTTGCCCTGTTTTTCGGTACGGCGGTACTGACGTTTAATCTCACGAATGAATACGTTGCATTGGATGGCAAGACCCCCTTGACGGAATTGCCAACTTTCGGTTCTCTCAAGGCCCGTACCGGGCTAGAGCCGGAGTTTAACGCCACTTTTGCCGACCAGCTGGCGTGGAAAAGGTACCTGAAACAACAGTCCGAGAAATTGTATCGAGCATTACTTCCCGCCGCCGTATTGCTGAATGGCATCGATATAGACGTAAATGAGGCCATCCCTTCCCGTATCCCGTCACACTCACCGTCGACGAATGGCATCAACGTCGGCATAGTCGAGATTGTGTTCATTTTTTGTATGATCGCGCCATGGTTTCTTCGCTTTTTTCATCGCCACAAAATCCTGCTGGTGTCCTTGGTGCTATCGGGGCCGGTGTGGGCACTGCTGATGCGCAGCACCGTTGCCTTTCATGAATTTGAAAGCGTCTATTACATCGGCATCCCGCTGGTTTTTTTCTCCTTGGTGCTATCGTACACACACCGGTTATCCAAAAGATGGGCCGCCCTTGTGGTCGGTGCGGCCGTCGTGGTCTCGGCGGTAGGTTTTGCCTTTTCCAGCCTGCAAACGGGCAACATCGGCCACGATCCTGAAACGGCCGAATATCAGGCGTCGTTGGTCAACGAATTCAGTGCCATCCGCAAAATTACCCAAGGAAAAAATATCTTTTCCCCGATAGGAAATCATGAAATTGAAACGATTCCATTTGCCGGCGCGCGGCACGGCCTGGACTACTATTTTTCCGGCAGCCATCTTTTTTTCAAAAATCAAAACCGACAACTACTTGACGACTTGGATAGCTATTGCATTACACGTAAACCGGTAGATGGTTTCCCTTCCTTGACGCCTGACAACCAAAAAGTATTCTTGTATGCAGATGCCGCCGCCTGCCCCGAACGACGTAACCAAATGAGAATGGAAGCCCGTAAAATGTATCGACAAGCCGTCCTTGGTCGGCAACCGGTCATTCGTTCCTTCTTTGACGTGTATTGGTACAGAGGTGGTGGCGGGCTGCCCCATCATGATTCTGCTGTAGAGTTTCGGCATCAAGACACCCTGGTTTACATCAGGGAATCCTGCCATCCAGATGACCTAAAGGAACGCTTTTTTCTACACATCTTTCCAAAGAACAGAGACGACCTGCCTGATTTTCATCGGCCTCGCGGATTTGACAACCTGGACTTTGATTTTTTCCGACACAGCAGACGGGTGGACGGAAAATGTATGGTAGTCGTGCCGTTGCCCGAATATAACATGGATTATATCCGCACTGGACAGTACGGCCACGAAGGTGAACTCTGGAGCGGCGGCTTGCAACTGCAAAACCAAAAAAATGGGAAAACTGCTGCTACGGTATCGCCAGACAATACCCCGCTGCTAGATATAGATAATATCCCATGGCGAGACATTATCTCCGGAAAACCGGCGATTGATTCCGTCTTTGACGTATACAAGCACGACAACAAGCTGATCTACCTCAAACAACCCTGCGCGCCGGCGGATACGCGGGCCGAGTTTTTTCTGAACGTCTATTCAGAGGACACGAATAACCTCTCCGACCGAAAAGACGGCCTGATGAAAACGAAAATCCCTTTTTATTTTCCTATGTACGGCAAACGTTTTGACGACCAATGCGTGGCCGTCGTACCGTTGCCCATGTATGACAATAACATCGTCCGTATCAAGACCGGTCAACGGCGACCCGATAGGAAAAAAGTATGGAAAGGGAAATTTTCTCTCAAACGAGACTGAAATATCGGGCCGGCGTTTGCGGACGGCTACAATTTTTCCCCATGTTGTATTCTGATAGCTGTGACGCTATGATGCCTGCTTCTTTAATCGGTAGTTACAATGTTCTTATTGTTGAACCGTGCAACCTGCCAGGCATCGCATGAAAGACCGACTGATACCCGATATTGACCCCCCCCCCCCCCCCCCCCCCCCCCCGCAGTTTCTCATTAAGTAGCACAGGGCGTTTCCCGGTCTCTCGCGGCGCCTGGGCGGTCTTCGTACTCTTTCTGTTGGTCGGCATCGCCGTACTCGACGACTACGGCGTGTCGGGAGATGCAAGCGTACAAAGACTCCATGCCGAAGAAAACCTGGATTACATCTTGGGAGACCGGGATGCAATCTCCGCAACAGAATACAAGTTTTACGGTGTCGCCTTCGACCTCCCCCTATTGCTGGTCGAGCGGGTCTTGGGACTGGAAGATACCCGTAGCATCTATCTCAGCCGTCATCTCCTGACCCACCTGTTCTTCCTGTTGGGCGCGGTCTGCTGTTACCTGTTGCATCCCCGACTCTATGCTCATTCCTTCTTCAACAGCAAGGATATTCCTTTCTTTAGTATGTTTATGATTTCCTTGTTGCTGATTCATCGGGCTTTTGAACGCGATACCGTGCGGGCGTTTTTGTTATGCGGTGTGGGGGTGGCGGTGCTCATTAACCTTCGGGTGATGGGCGTTATGCTATTGATTGCGGTGGTGGGGATGCGCGGTTTGGACTTGTTGTATGCCACGAGCCGGGAAGAACGAAAACATGTTCTGAAGACCGGCGGGGCCTTCATACTGACCAGTGTATTGGTGCTATACGCCATCTGGCCGTATTTGTGGAAAGACCCATTCGGGCGGTTGGTGGAGGCCATTACCATCGCTTCCCGTTATCCTAACGAGGTTACCAAGCTGTTCAAGGGGACGTTTATCAATAGTTTTGATCTTCCCTGGGAGTACATTCCCACCTGGTTTTTAATTACGACGCCGTGGGTGACGTTGTTGTTGGGGTTTATTGGTATCGTTGCGGTGGGGTATCGGGGTCTCATCCAACCACGAAATCTATTGCGCAATACGCAACTGCGCTTTGTAGGACTGTTGCTGGCCTGTTTTATATTGCCCATATTGGCGGTCATTGTTTTCAATTTTGCACTCTACGACGGCTGGCGGCACATGTACTTTCTGTATGCGCCGTTCTGTCTGCTGGCGGTGTATGGCCTACATTGGCTGATATCCGTTTCCAAGAAAAAATACTGGCGGGTCGGCGTTTATGCTCTGACGGGAATCGGCCTGGTCGGAGTGGTCATCGAAATGGTGCAGATTCATCCTTATCAAAATGTCTACTTTAACGCCTTGGTAGACCGTCACACACCAGAGTATCTGCGCACCCAATATGAGATGGACTATTGGGGGACTTCCTATCGTGAAGGGCTGGAATACCTGCTGGAACACTATCCCGACTCGCCCGTCCGTGTTTATAGGAAGAGGTATAGCCATGCAGACATAAACAGTTTGATCCTTCCCGCAACGGAGCGCCGGCGGATTGTGTTTGATGGTGATACACCGAGTGCCCCACACTTCGCCATGCACCCCACGCCTTCCGATAAAGAAGAGCTGATCCACACCATCAAAATATATAACAACACCATCCTGGCGGTGTACGCCGCAAACCTGGACTTACTTCGGGATGAGCAAGCCTCTTATCAGAACATCTATCACTAGGCAAAGGCCGCCAAGGTGCTGGTCATTCGTTCCGCCTTCGACGTGTACCTGGACGAGAACCGGCTGATCTACTTCAAGCAACCCTGCACGCCGGCGGATACGCGCGCCAAGTTTTTCCTGAACGTCTATTCAACAGATACGAATAACCTCTCCGACCGAAAAGACGGCCTGATGAAAACAAAAATCCCCTTTCGTTTTTCTATGTACGGCAAACGTTTTGACGACCAATGCGTGGCCGTCGTACCGTTGCCCGAGGTTGACATCGTCCGTATCAAGACCGGTCAACGACGACCCGATAGGAAAAAAGTATGGAAAGGGAAGTTTTCTCTCAAATAAAGCTGAAACCCGGGCCGGCGTTTGCGCACGATACCGTGTCGGCCCTTTCAGTTGGATATTACCTCGATTTCCCTGTCTATCAAGGCCTTCAATTCGGCAACCTCGAGCATACCCAGTTCCTGCCAGGCACACCTGACGCCCAGCAGGCGACACAGGCCTTCCAGTTTTTTTGCCTTGAGTATGGCATTTTCGCTGTCGGACTTCAGCACCTCCGCCAGAGACCATATCAATACATCTCTGACTTTTTGATCCCCCAACACCGAGTTCCTTGAAATTACCAGGCGCACCAGTTTTTCCCAGTATTCCTGACCATGCCGCAACAGGTTGGCAACGTCTACCCGCGATGCCTCTGTATTTTCACATACCTCCCCGGCCCATCGTCCGCGCCACCAGGCACGACCGAACGGGCAGTTCACGTACACGCTGACGTTGCCGCGCGCCTCGGGAAGCCCGCTCATACGTCTGAGCACCGTGCGCACGCAGGCGTCTACCTCCTTTGCCTTATCATCGCCCGAGAGCGCCTCGTCGATACGCGCAAGCCCCCCGGGTAGGAAACCCCCGTTTGCGGCGAGATAGCTGGACTGGATACATCCGGCTTCAATATGGCGTAGCGTTACCTCTCCCCAGAAAGTAACTCTACATGCAGTCTCGGGCGGTATGCCTTTCCATGCCGCATACATCCTGTGTTCGGTGTCTTTTGGAGGCTCCTTATACTCATGCTCGGTCAGCTTTTCACTCAATATCGCAACTTCTTCATCGCCTTGCGTACCGATACCCCTGCCGTTGCGTATGAAATCTATAAACTGTTCATCAGACCTGGCGGCCTCAAGAAATTCACGCTGCAAATCCGAGCCTTTTTCTTCTGCCAATAGTTCTTTGCGCAGTTTGGTATATTTTTCATCGTTCAAGCGTTTATTCATCTTCGTTCATCGGATGGAATTTCATGGGGATACATGCTTGTCGCCGCCTGCTCCGGACAAAAGTCGTCCTCATACCACGCACTCAGACCTTTACCTTCCATCTCCGAGTCCAGTGCCCGAAGATTGGGGTATGAACGCCATCCATCATCCTCGTCTTCGCCATCTTTGGTATAATCTTTCGCCAATAGCGCAAAGCAGGAACTGACGGCATGAACGAGGATGCTGCGCCGTTGTAAAGAACGCCCGCCCTCCCCCGGCTTTTGAATAAAATCATATAGATCGGACACCATTTTCACTTTGAAATAAAAGCCCTCGTCGGTACAAGTCTCCACGCGCATCTGTCCCTTTTCCAGTGAATCATCTCTCTCAACCGACAATAGCGACTGCATGGACGATTTCGTCCGAGAGGTAGGCCCCAGAGCTATCTTCATTCCTTTTTCAAGCTCTATTTCCCGCCCAATCCACGCTTCATGCACACCATCCCCTTGACTCAATGTATGCCGGACGGCCTTGCGACACACGATGAGCGGACGCACAAAAGGAGGTTCACTAACCTGATCCCGATCCCATTTAATCTGCTGTTGAAAAACCCCTTCCTCGGTTACATGCAGGCGACGGTATCCCGTGGTCGGAATGGAAACCGTGCAACCGCACACGGCCCGCTTGTCTTGGACAAGCCGTTCAATGAGCGGTGCCCCGCGCACGATATGATGTACATAAGCGGAATAGCCATCGTCACCCTGTTCAAAGTCTGGTGTGTACTCCCCATCGGGAAAAGCAAGGTTGCCTTCTTCCAGCACCGGATAGGGAAAGGCACGTACTTCATCAGACTTGGTAACCACACTATCCTCCGGCTACTTTTTTCCGAGGGGCACGGCGCATCATTTCAATTTTGAGCACAACCTGTTGGTCATCCTTTACCGGCAGACCTTCAGGGACTGTATAGTCCATATCAATAGCCTGACCCTGTTCTTTGTCGAAACTGCCCAACATGACCCCCAAGATGTTTCCGTCATCATCTGTTTTCAGATTTTCCGGTGACACAGGTTCATCGTTCAGGCGTAGTGTGTCGCCATTCAAGCGAACAAAAGATTCCTTGCTATAGCTATCAGACGTAGCATCTATGCTTTCATCCAGAGCAAAGCGAATCTCGCTTTTCGGTGCCTTTTCTCCAGGAGGCACGAAGACCCTACATGATCTGGGACCGGTCGGCACTACCACCGCCTGGAACTGCATCCGGTTGCCGGCGCGATTGAACGTTCCGGCACGTCCATCTCCCCCGTAACCTTCCCCCGTACCAGTGCCTGACGACCCACCCCCTTCGCCACCGGTATTTTCCGTTGACTTGGATGAGCGTTTGACTTTTGTAAAGGTACTCATTGCTTCTTCCGTTGACACGGTAAAGATATCGTCAGGCCGGAAGGCTTCCCTTTTCAGTTTAGGGATTGTTTCATTCAATTTTTCCTGAATGGCCTTCAACACCCTCCTCAACCGATTCTGATCCTTTTTATCCATTAGTCTTATAGACAAGCTGTTATGAAGCGGGCCTTCCGCCTTGCATACCAAGCTCTTCACATCAAGGTTTTTACGTAAAGGAAGTACACAATGAAATGGCTGTAAATCTCCAAACTTACCCTGAAACCCAGGCAATTGATCGGTTACCCACATGCCGTTTCTACATAGGTCTACCCGTGTCCCTCCTTCTATCGGGCAACGATATATTACTTCCACGTCTCCCATGTCCGTTGCTGCCGGCACTCGCTTTCCTTTCTCAAGTGTCAACAATGCCTCATACGCTCGGCTGCCCGCCAGAAAATCCTTGCTGCGCTTCTGATTTCGATAACCCTCAAGCACGACATGCAAATTATCTTGACGCAGGGAATCGACCGTTCCATCTCGTTCAACGTCGACGATCAATTTCCCACCGTGGATCGCCTCGAAGAAATTGCATGCGGCGGCCTGAAAAACCTGTTCCTTTATATCGATATCGGCATCGGATTCACGAAACCGGTTGAATCCCATAACCGCCACTACACTGCCGGTTCTTCCCCAATGCTCCTTTATCCACTCCAGCTTTTCCGATATCAAACGAGGAATTTCCTTTTCCCGAGGGAAGACGTACCGATCAAACAAGTCGTCAGGATTTAGCTTGCTGACAAAATAGCCGTCCTTGCCAAAACTGCTTTTATCTTTTTTATCTTCCTTGCTTCGGGAGGCCAGGATCGTATGTCCCGAGCAGATCATGCCTTCATCAGACAGACCGCCATACAACACATAACGCAAGTCAGAGGCCGGGAACACCACCACGTGCCCGTTACCGAAAGAGCCTGTAGCACCAGGTTCCTTAACACTTATGCCATCTCCCAATAGGGCGCTCATTTTTTTCTTATTCAGCCCGATGCCATTGTCAAGTACATAAAGCACTTCACAGGTCTCTTCTCTCAAACACTGCTCTATTTCATCGGCGATGGCCTTGGCGTTGTTGGGTAACTTATCATCGAAAAGTCTACGCTGGGTCTCTTGCGCATCTAAAAAAGCCTTGCGGTAGGCCTTGATTGCGGGAATATCATTTACCGGGCACTGTGAAACTTGGAAACGTATATGCGGGTCAACACCGGCGGCGGCCGCAGCATCCAGGCTATTCTGGATAAGTTCACGTACCGCCGCAGTCGGTTTCAAGCCTCGGAAACCACTTACACCTACAGGCGTCCATCCGGATGGGCTTCCACCCGGATCGAACTCTAAGGTCGGGGATGATTTTTTCTCTTTACCCATATACCCTTATTCCTCACCACATAATTTGCGCATCTCTTTTGCTACAAACTTTGCTCTCACGGTAAGAAATTTGTCATATACTCCTTTCAAGGAGTCACCCGCATCTTGCTTTGCTCCCAATACAATATCGGTTGGTAACAAGTGGGACTCCAAACGATCGCGAACTTCTTTCTCGCTTGCGTTTTTCATCCTTTCAATTAAATATTTTCCAGGCCACGATTTTCTCCAGCTTTTATTTGTAAACTCTTCAATGAGTATACAGTTCAGAGCTCTATTAGCAGGACTCCCGCTATCCCCGTGCTTAGTAAAGAGCCCTTGTGGGAATACATGGTGATATTCTCTTTTACCAATGTTTGTGTCTGAAATCTCTTCATTACTCGCAATATCCTTAGCTCCTTTCCTCAAACATATTGCCAATATTGCTCTTTTCTTAATTCCTCGACTTTTGGGCCACAATTCATTCTTTAATGCTTGCCATGTCGGCAAACGGCTATCAAAAACAGTTTCTTCAATGCCCTCTGATGTTGCCTTCACTTCAAAAGACTTGTCTTTCATAGCCTTTTTCAAAGCCATGAAATCATCATACAGCCTAGAATTTGCCTGCTTTTCGTACCAATCTGTTGAAAATGCACGCCATAAATATCGGCGAATTAAACTATCTGCGCTACCTTTTTCATCACCTTTACTTGGTACATATTGATGGAGTGCCGGCAAAACTCGAAGGGGCACTGCACTTGGTAACCTACGCCCATCTAAAATTTTCTCGCGCCTCATAAAATTGACAGTCCATTCAACTCCCTTGAAAAGATCATCCTTATCTTTCTGTAGTCGCTTAAAATCAAGATCCTTATAATTTCCATAAGTAGGTTTTTTCTCCTGCATAAGACAAGTAATCTTGAGCATCATATCGCCGATATCACTCTTCTTATCTACATAGGGGGTAAGATCAGGGACTTTATCTTTGAGTTCATTCACCATATCACGCAATGAATCTGATTTTCCTGATGTTCCTGCTTCAAACTGAGCTACCGCGATATCGTAATGAGTCAATTTCACAAATGATGTATTTACACGGACAAAGAAACCAATTGCAGCATCGGCTGATGTCTTCTGAGCAAGCTCCAAACACGGCAAATACTGTTTAGCCAAACAGTTACTTATATCATTTATCATGTCAGTCAAGCGGTCTTGCTCCTGATTATTGCTCGTTGCCTCCCTACTCCATTTTAGAATATTTGACGTTTGTTGGCCGGGAAGAAGAAGTCGAACGGGGAAACAGCCTCTTTCAAGCTGTTTAGTAGGATCATTAACTAAAGAGGAGTTTTTGCCTACTTTTCCTTCACTTGCCACCTTATAAAAAGTGTAATCTTCCTTAAAATGTACGAAAAAAGTTCTATCTTCGTAATTATCATTCATTGAACGCCAAAGAGCCGTTAGACGTTGCTGGCCGTCAAGCAGATGAAAATTACACTTGCTGGAAGGGTCAGGAGTTCCCTGTAAGGGGCGAGTGGAAAAGGGTTGGCGATCTGCATCTACTCTTAAAATCATCAGGACGCCAAGAGGCGCATTGCCTTGGATCACCGATTCTAAAAAATTCACCACATGTAGAGATGTCCAAACTACGTCTCGTTGAAACCGGGGCAAAAGCACCTCACCTGTCCGGACTCTATGTATCCAGTTCTCTATTGTCGTATTCTCGGCTTTCAAGATCTTTTCTCCCTTTCTCGATTACATCAATCCGTGCAATCACAAGGTAATGCGGCATCCGAAAACTCGGAAATGTCTTGCCCGCCAGTTTCGACCAGCAGTTTGTAGGACAACCCGTCCCTGCCGCCGAAGAACCCAAGAAAAGAGGTACTGCCGTTTGTCGCACGCTCTTCGGCGATCAAATCTCGGCCATAGAAATCTTCCATGTTGCGCCACCAGGCGAGATCACACGGCGAACCGGCAAAATTTTTACTCCCGTAGCCGTTCTGCATGTGCCGCTTGACCTTTTGAAGCCCGCCCGCACCTTTCAAAAAGCAATACACACAGTTGGACAGACCGGCATCCTCCGGCAGATCCAAATCCCCTTCCCGCCTTGCCCAAAATTCATTGACGCCTTCCCGGGTGACCCCCTCGTCCGCCAACGGCATTTCCACGTGTTCGCCGTCATCGCTGTCCGTGTTGCGCTGACGAATGCGGGCCACGCGGTGCGGCTCGTCATGACGCAAGCCGAGAAAAGCTAGATACTCGGCATGCTCATCGCATCCTTGCGACTTTTTGAATGGCGTAAAAGATTCAGAAAAATCCGAGAACCTTTGCGTCGGCCGGAATACGGGTTGGGAGCGAACATAATCCTTTTTGGCTAAGAAAATCTCGCGCGGGGTCTCGCCCCCACATTTTTGATGGTGGGCATACATGTCTTCGTTGGTCATGCGGCTTCCGTCCCCGTAGTGCCCCAGGCGTTCAAGTTCGGTCTTTCCTTTAAGCCAATCCTGCAAAAACCGCTTTGTGGTTTCCAACTTCAAGGTCTTGGTGCATGTCCGTTGAAACGGATTGGGAACGAACCCCGCCCACGAGAGCATTTCTTCAAATACCTCCCCTTTCCAGCAATACCCGTCCGGTTCATTTTTCGACCGGGGCACGGGCTTGACTAGGCGATACGAGGGCAGGCGTACCCACTCTCCCCTCCGTGCGTCTTCATAGGTTTGAAACTGAATAAAGAGAAAAGGAATGCCAAATTTTTCCTCGACAATCCTTTTGCACCGTGCCGCAAACTTGTAGGTTTCGGGGTGTTCGGCAGACGTGTTGTTGAACAGCACCACATCCCCCCGTTCGGCTTGCAGCAACTCCCTCTCCAAAAGCCTGAACAACAACATTCCACTGGAACGCCCGCCGGAAAATTTTACGATATGAGGTAAATTTTTATGACTTGGAGATGAGTATGAGAACACTGACATAGCTTCTTTCCACATCTTTCCACCATTCAAAAAGGCGGTTTGGCGGGTTTTGAAACCGATGCTTTGTCAGTTTCGTTTTGTTATTTTAATAAAGGTATCAAAATCCCCCCCCCCCTCGTCAACACTATTTTTTTCTAAAAAATGCACTTTTTTTGGGATTTTTTCACCTGAACTCGGCCTGAACCCCAGTGCTAGGTCACCGGGTCACCGATTTCTACCAAATTCACTAAATTAAACAATCATCTCACGCCATCGCCAACTGAGCCTGTCGGTCGGCATGGTAGGACGAGCGCACCAGCGGGCCGCTGGCGACGTGGTCAAAGTCCATCTCTTCGCCGGTACGTCGCAAGGCATCAAATTCATCGGGATGGAGGTAACGCCGCACCGGTAGGTGGTGACGGCTCGGTTGCAGGTATTGTCCCAGCGTTAGGATACTCACGTCATGCGCGCGCAGGTCGTGCATGACCTGTTTCACTTCGTCGATGCGCTCACCCAACCCCAGCATCAGGCCGGACTTGGTGGGCACATGCGGGAGCCGTTGTTTGTGTCGCCGCAAGAGGCGCAGGGAGTGTTGATAGTCTGCCCCGGGTCTGACGTGTCCATACAAGCGGGGTACGGTTTCCAAGTTGTGATTGAAGACGTCGGCGGGATTTTTGCACAGTATGTCCAGTGCCCGCTCCATGCGCCCGCGAAAGTCGGGCACCAGTATTTCGATGGTGGTTGTGCGGCACCGCCGGCGGACATGTTGTATGCAGTCGGTGAAGTGACGCGCGCCGCCGTCGTACAGGTCGTCCCGATCTACGGAGGTGATGACCGCATAACGCAATTCCAGCTTTTTAATCGTCGTAGCCAGGTGCTCGGGTTCGTTGTCGTCCAACGGCAACGGCCTGCCGTGCGCCACGTCACAGAACGCGCAGCGCCGCGTGCATATGTCGCCCATGATCATGAACGTCGCGGTACCGTTGCCGAAGCATTCTGCCAGATTGGGGCATGACGCTTCTTCGCACACGGTATGAAGCTGTTGCTCACGCAACAGGGTTTTTATTTCTTTGACTCGTGAGGAGGCCGGGGCGCGCACGCGGATCCAGTCCGGCTTGGGGATACGCGAACTGTCAACCCTGACGGGGATGCGCGTGATCTTTTCGCTCCCTCGACGTTTGACGCCAAGTTTGGCCAGATGGGTCTTATTGACCAACGGTTTCTACGTCGTGGTATTGAAGGTGCTCACACAGGCGCAACGCCAGCGCCTTGTGAATTTGCAGGCAGTCGGATTCTACGCCATAGTCTTTCAACTGCGTCACCGTCACCCCCTGTAACCCGCACGGGTTGATTTGTGAAAAGGGGGACAAATCCATGTCCACGTTGACCGCCACGCCATGATAACTGCAACCGCCACTTACGCGCAAACCCAACGAGGCGATCTTCGCATTGTCTATATATACGCCATGCGCCTCAGGCCGAGCGATGGCCTTGATTCGGTAATCCCCTAACAAGTCAATTACGGATTGTTCGATCTGCCGCACCAGTGTCTTTATGCCGATCCCCTTGCGCCGCAGGTCCAGCAGCAGGTAGATGATACTTTGCCCGGGCCCGTGGTAGGTGACTTGTCCGCCTCGGTCGGATTGTACGACGGGTATGTCGGAACGCGAGAGGATGTGCCGCGTGTCGGCGTTCGCGCCCAAGGTAAAGACGGCCGGATGTTGCAGACACCAGAATTCATCCACACTGTCGGCGGTGCGCGCACGAGTAAAACGGCGCATTTCCTTGTAGCTGGATAGGTATTCCCGCACGCCAAGATGATGTATCTGTAAGCGGCTCATGGGCACTACGTCACGCCCGCGGCGGCATAATCCTTGCCGGATGGACTTTCAGGACAGATGGAGCAACTCAATTTTCAAGCGTGCTTTTTCTGCTGATAGAGGGCGTGCATTTTTTTCCAAATCTCGCCGGGAACGCCGTCGCCGATCACTTGACCGTCGATCTTCGTCGCCGCCAGAATCTCTTTGACGGAGCTGGTAATCCAAACCTCGTCGGACGAGTACAGCCACGCCTTGGGGATCGCCTGCTCTACGTATTCCACGTTCAGTTCTTCAAGCAGTTCCAGCGTGAAGGTACGCGTGACGCCGGGGAGGATCAGGTTGTCTTGAGGGTGGGTGTATGCCTTGCCGTTGCGCACTACGAAAAGGTTGCTTGCGGCGCCTTCCAGGGCGATGCCGTCCCGCACCATGACGGCCTCGACGGCGGCGGCCCGGCAGGCGTCTTGTTTGGCCAGGATGTTGGCCTGCAAACTGATGGTCTTGATATCGCAACATCGCCAGCGAACGTCATCCACCGTGATCAGTGCCACACCGTTTTGTAGCTGTTCCCGCGGGACTTCGGGGAGCGGATTTGCCATGGCGAAAACCGTCGCGGGCACGTCTTCGGGGAATATATGATCACGTGGCGCCACGCCGCGAGTGACCTGTATATAGACCGCCAATTCCTTGTCTTCCGACCGTTGAATCAAGGTTTCCACGATGGTGTTCCATTCACCTTCCGAGTAGGGGTTACGGATATGCGTTGCAAGCAGGTTGCGCTCCAGTCTCGACAGGTGATGCGACAGGCGAAACGGCCGGCCGCGGTATACGGGAAGCATTTCATAAACGCCGTCACCAAAGATAAAACCGCGATCCAACGGCGAGATACGACATTCCTCAAGCGGCAGGTACGCGCCGTTCAGAAATGCCTGAACCGGTGTCATGGCAAAGGCAAAGTCAAGTGCCAAGCCGCGAGAAAAAATCGACTATACGACGCCAAACGCCGCCTCGCGGATTATCGCGCAAAGCAACCAACGGCCGGACAAGGTATTCTTCACCCTGTAACGCTATCTTAACGACGCCCATCCGATCTCCTCGATGAATCGGCGCGAAGATGTCCGTTTCAACGTCCATGGTTGCCTTCAGGGAGTCATAGTGGCCGCGAGGAATTACCACATGCAGATCTTCTTCCAAACCAAGCGGTAGCAATTCTGTTTCGCCGTCCCATATGCGTTGCTCCAATAAGGTCTCCCCCGCCTGGTACAAGGTATGCGATTCGTAGAACCTGAAGCCATAATTGAGGAGGGCCTGGGTGTTGGCCATGCGTGACTTGCTGTTACTCGCGCCCATCAATACGGAAATCAGACGCCTGCCGTCTCGCTGGGCAGAAGCCGCCAAGCAATAGCCCGCATTTTTCGTATAGCCTGTCTTCAAGCCGTCAACGCCGCCATCCCGCCATAGCAGCCGGTTGCGGTTGTGCTGCCTTATGTTGTTGTAGGTAAATTCCCTTTGCGCGTAACGCATGTATTCTTCGGGAAATTCTTTGATCAACGCGCGCGATAACACGGCAACGTCGTGCGCCGTAGTATAGTGCTGCTCGCCCGGCAGGCCGGTTACATTGGTGAAGTGGCTGTCTTGAAGGTTCATACGCTGTGCCTCTGTATTCATAATGTCGGCAAAGGCCTCTTCCGTGCCGGCCACATGCTCTGCAAGTGCCACACTTGCATCGTTACCCGACTGGACGATCATGCCCAGCATCAGGTCTTCAAGCAGGACTTCTTCGCCCACTTCGATGAACATCCTCGAACCTATGCTGCGCCAGGCTTTTTCGCTGATCGTCACCCGATCTTCCAGGTGTACGTCGTTTGCGGCCAGCGCCTTGTAGATTATGTACGCCGTCATGATCTTGGTGATGCTGGCGGGATCAACGCGGAGCCGGGAATTGTGCTCGGCCAACACCATGCCACTTTCGTGATCCATCAGTATGTAGCTGGAGGCATCCACTACGGGCGGCGAGGGGATCGGCAACGGCGCCGCATGGGTGCTCGTACAGGCGATTGCCAAACCAAAGAACAAAACAACCGCATGATGTCTATTCAACATACCCATAATAATTTTCCTTAATTGATAGTGACTATTCGATGACTACGTGATGCTCTTTCATGCCCATATTATATAATTCGGCAATCACCTTATCCGCCAAACGTACCGTCGACAGAGGCCCGATGCGCACGCGGTGCAGTGTCTTTCTTTCCTTGGTGACAGGCGAAACGGTAACGGCGCCCAGATTCAGGCCGTCAAGCCGTCGCAGCAACCGGTTGGCATTATCGCGCGCACTAAACGCGCCGACCTGCACAAAGATTTTCGGCTCTAGGTTTGCCGCCTGCTTGGTCGAGGTGCCGGCAGTCTTCCGATCCTTTTGTCCGTTTCGGTAGTTCCATTCGTTTAAGGCGCGCACTTCCACCAAACCGGTGCCCTGGCGAACGATACCGAGTTTGGATGCGGCGGAGTAGGATAAGTCAATGATCCGATTGTTGTGAAACGGGCCGCGATCATTGACGCGCACGATGACTTTTTTACCGTTTTTTAGGTTGGTGACCTGCACGTAAGTGGGCAGCGGCAGCTGGGTATGCGCCGCCGTCATTGCATACATGTCATATTTCTCACCGCTTGACGTTCGTTTGCCGTGAAATTTTTTCCCGTACCACGAGGCAATGCCGCGCTCAACAAAGTTGTAACTGTTCGCAAGCGTGTAGTAGCGCTTGCCGAATACCACGTAAGAAACCGGGTTCCCATAGCGGCTGCGCGGCTCGGCCCTCGGCGGTATCTTTTTGATGATCGGCACGTCATCCACCGTCGGCGGTTTATACAGTGAACACGCGCCCTGCCCTATAGCCAGCAAGATGGCTACCCATATACATATACGAGTACTATGGGACAGCTTGGTAAAATTAATCCTGTGCAGCAGCGTAATTCCGAATGTCTTGTTTGAGCCGTTGACTGAGCTGATACACAGCCATCGCATACATGGAGCTGTGATTATAGCGCGTAATGACGTAAAAATTATCAAAACCTACCCAATATTCTGCCGTAGGATCGTCTTTGAATTCAAGCAGGATCACTTTTTCCTGCAAACGTGAGTGCCCGCCGGTACTGATCTCAACGTCGTATTGGGACAGCTCGGAGACCGGCGTTACGGGCTTCAAACCCTTACCCAACAACGCCGTATAGCGGTCCCCCCGTACCGCAACCGGAACGGTGACGACACCATCAGGCTGCCAGCCATGTCGCTTGAAGTAGTTTGCCACGCTGCCGATGGCGTCTTCTTCGCTTCCCCACAGGTCGCGCTTGCCGTTGCCGTCAAAGTCAATGGCATATGCCCGATAGCTGCTGGAAATAAACTGGCCCAGCCCCATCGCACCGGCATACGACCCCTTGATGGCACGCGGGTCCAGCTGTTCCTCTTGCGTCAATAACAGAAAATGCTCCAACTCGCTGCGAAAGAATTTCTGTCGCGGCGGATAGTCAAATCCCAGTGTTACCAAAGAATCCAGCACGGGGTAGACGCCCTCATACCTTCCGTAAAAGGTTTCCACGCCGATAATGGCGACAATGATCTCTTCCGGTACGCCGAAGCGCTGCCGCGCCGCCGTTAGTGTCTGTATGTTCTTTGTCCAAAATTGCAAGCCTTCGCTGATACGTTGCGGAGTGATAAATATGCCCCGATACCATTGCCAGTTACGGGTCTTTTCGGCCGGCCTCTGAATCGCGTCCAGCACTTGCCGCTGCCGGGTTACGCCACCAAACAAAGCCGTTAAAGAGGCCTTGGGGTATTGATGTTGACGCGCAAACTCTTCGATGAATTGCTCGACCTCGGAACGCCCCAGATAGTCCGCGCCTTTGGCACTGCCAACCGTAATCAATGTGCACAGAGCAACGACCAGGATTCGCTTATACATATGTCAGAATGATGCCAGTTTTCTGTGCGAGTGAATCGACATCAAGATCCCAAGTGCGGCCAATACCGTCACGATTGAAGTCCCTCCGTAACTAACCAGCGGCAAGGGAATACCGACTACCGGAAACAACCCGCTTGACATGCCTATATTAATCACGAAATAAACAAAAAAAACCAAACTCAAACCTCCCGCGAGGAGTCTTGAATAATTATCTCTTGCACGCACCGCAATACTCAACCCGCGCATTACGATAAATCCGTAAATGGATAACAGTAAGACCACACCCCAAAAGCCGAACTCTTCGGCAAACACGGCAAAAATGAAATCGGTTGACCTCTCGGGGATAAAGTCAAGCTGCGACTGGGTTCCATTCAGCCAGCCCTTACCGTAAAGACCGCCGGAACCAATAGCGATCTTTGCTTGAATGATGTGATAACCGGCACCCAGGGGGTCATTTTCGGGATTGAACAAGGTAAATATTCGTTGTCGCTGGTAGTCATGGAGATAAAGCCAGAGCAGCGGCGTACACATCAAGGCCAAACTGCCGAATACCGCAAGCAGCCACCATCTAATTCCAGACAAGAAGATCAGGAAAATGCCTGTTGAGGCCACCAGGATCGCGGTGCCCAAGTCCGGCTGATATGCGATCAGCGTCACCGGAACGACGATGAGAAGAAGTGCCGCACCGATACGCAATAAGGGGGGAGGCAGGTGCACGTTACTGAAGCACCAGGCGACCATCATGGGAAGAAATATCTTCATCAATTCCGAGGGCTGAAACTGAAAGACACCGATGCTCAGCCAGCGTTGCGCCCCTTTACCACTGTAACCGAACAGCATCACTACTACTAATAAGATCAAACCGGCCAGGTACAACCACGGCGACCAATACAACAGTGTTCTACTCGAAATCTGAGCCAAAAAAAGCAATACCGCAAAGCCGATGACAAGCCGTATCAATTGGTTCACGATCTTTTCCATGTCGCCATTGGTGGCACTGTAAAGTACGACCAGCCCTACCCCGCAAAGAATAACCAACGCACCCATCAACGTAGGGTCAATATTAAAATTGTACTTTCCGATTGACCGAAGCATGTGCGCCTTCCACAACGACCCCTTACAACAGTCCCGCCACAACGGGCAACGTCTCTTCATCCAGCAGGTAGTGATCCATAATGGTCTTCGCTATAGGCGCGGCAACCTTGCCGCCGCTGCCCCCATTCTCGACGATCACCGCAATGGCAATCTTGGGGTCATCTACCGGTGCGAACGCAATAAATAGGCCATGATCCCATAGTTCTTTCGCAAGTTTCGTTTCGTCATATTCTCCGCCATTCAGGCTGAACACCTGGGCGGTACCGGTCTTCCCCGCAATCTTGTAATCGGCATTTCTGCCGATCCTGTATGCCGTACCATTGGGGCGATGTACAGAATCCACCATCCCTGAAATAATCTCCTGCCAATATTCTTCATTTGAGACCGTGACGCTCGAGATTGCGACAGCACCCGTCGTATCGGTTTCCATCGTCCCGTCCCGCTTACGAATCGCGCGTAAAAATCTCGGTTTCACGACCTGTCCTCGGGTTGCCAAAACACTGGTGGCCACGGCAAGCTGCAAGGGCGTAACCAACATGTATCCCTGACCAATTCCCGCGATGACGGTCTCGCCCGGATGCCACGGTTGCCCGTAGACGCTGCGCTTCCATTCCGGGGTGGGAATGACTCCCGTGGCCTCGCCCCACACGTCCACCTCGGTTTTGACGCCGAAATTGAATTGAGTAAGAAACTCGGCAATTCGATCAATTCCGAGTTCGTTTGCCAGGGTATAGAAATACACGTCGCATGATTGCGTGATCGCCTTGCGCATATCCACTTTGCCGTGTCCTTCCTTTTTCCAGTCACGATATTTGCGCTTGTACCCGGGCAACTGGTAAAAAGGCCCCGCATTGATTATTTTTTGAGGCGAAATCGCCTCGTAGTTTAACCCGGCCAACGCCAGCATGGGTTTGATCGTTGAACCGGGCATGTATTGCCCCATCAAGGCACGATTGAACAAGGGCCGGCCCGGGTCGTTATTTAACGATGCGTACTGCTTGCTGCTGACGCCGTTGACAAAAAGTGCGGGGTTAAAGGCGGGCGTGCTGACAAAAACCAGTATTTCACCGCTACGCGGGTCCATCGCAACCACGGAACCCTTGCGTTCACCCAGGATTTCCTGGGCAATTTTTTGCAGGCGCGCGTCAAGCGACAGAATCAAGTCTGCGCCCGGGGTCGGAAATACCGTTTCCAAGGTACGCAATATACGCCCCTGGGCGTTGATCTCGACGTGCCGGTATCCAACGTCCCCGTGTAAGACTTCTTCATAAAACTTTTCTACGCCCGATTTGCCGATGTGGGTGGTGCCGTTGTAGTCACTCTTATCCAGCGTTTTCACTTCTCGCGTATCAATTTGACCCATGTAACCCAACGCATGTACGCCCACCTCTGCCAAGGGATAATTCCGGCCGACAAGCGCCGCGATCTCCACGCCCGGAAAACGGTGGCGATTGACGGCAAAACGCGCCACATCTTCGTCGCTTACATTTATTTTCAAGGGAACCGGCTCAAACGTCTGTTTACGTCTCGCACTCTCGTAAAACTTTGTAAGGTGGTAGTCCTCAAGCTGTACATACTTGCCAATATCGGCAATAACCTGCTTGAGGTCATCGACTTGCGAAGGCGTAACCTGGATCTGGTAGCTTGGCTTGTTGTTCGCCAGCAGCCGTAAGTTTCGGTCATAGATCAACCCTCTGACGGGCGGAATAGGCACTACCCGCACGTGATTTTCCTTTGACAACGTTGCATAACGCTCATTATCTATGGATTGAAGATAAAACAGCCGCCAGCCAAGCATCGCCATGGAGAGCATGACCAATAGCACAATAAGATAAACGCGCACCCTGAAACGGCGCGCATCAATTTGAGAACTTTCAAAAAAGTCGTTTTTTTCCAATTTTTTCTGCATTTACATTTATATATGGATTAAATGCTATACCAAACGTAAACTCGGCCTCTGCATGTACACTTTGAATCCTATGCCGGTCGATATTGTAATGTATCAGACACGTAAAATGACGACGACAACCGGTTTTTGCCTTGAGTGATGTCGAATGAACGCCACTCGCCCACACACGCATAGGCTTACGGCCATCCTCGTGTACCGATGCGGATGAGTAACGATAAGCCACAGCCTTACTAAAAACAACACTATATCCTTCAAGGAGCATTATCCATGACAATCCATTACCTACCCGTCATTTTAGGGGTTCTGGGCCTGGTTTCCACGCTTATAATTTACCGGCTGGTGCTCGGCTATCCCCAGGGTACGGGGAAAGTCGCCGAAATTGCCGAGGCGATCCATATCGGCGCAATGACCTTCATGCGCCGCGAATACTCCATCCTATTCATATTTGCCGCCCTGGTCACCGTTGCGATTGGGTTCTCCGACCTGGGCCTGAATACGGCGATTGCCTTCGTCGTCGGCGCGCTGTGCTCCTCGGCGGCCGGGTACATCGGCATGTACACCGCCACCCGCGCCAACGTTCGTACCACGGTGGCGGCCCATGAAAAAGGTATCAACGCCGCCCTCAACGTGGCCTTCTTTGGCGGCTCGATCATGGGGCTGACCGTCGCCGCCATGGGGCTTTTGGGGTTGGGTGCCCTCTACCTGCTGTTCGGGCGCGATCCGGCGACGGCAAATGTAATCCACGGCTTCGGTATGGGCGCCTCGGTGGTGGCACTGTTCTCGCGCGTCGGCGGCGGCATCTACACCAAGAGCGCAGACGTCGGCGCCGACCTGGTTGGCAAAGTCGAGGCGGGGATCCCGGAAGACGACCCGCGCAATCCGGGCGTGATTGCCGACAATGTGGGCGACAACGTCGGCGACGTAGCGGGCATGGGCTCGGACATATTTGAATCCTACTGCGGCTCCATCATCGCCACCATCGCGATTGCGGCCACCCTGGCGCCCGCCGTCATCGCTCAACTGGGAGAAAGACAGATCCTCATGTTCCTGCCCCTGGGGCTGGCCTCGGCGGGTATCGTATGCTCGATCCTGGGCATCGTTCTGGTGAAGGCCGCCGCCGGTAGATCACCCGCCACGGCACTACGCATCGGCACGGTTTCGGCGGCCGTAATTTTTATCGTCGCCGCCTATTTCATCATCAAAATGCTTGACGTGAACCTCGGCGTGTGGGTGTCGGTGCTTGCCGGTGCGGTGGGCGGCATGATCATTGGCCTGGTCACAGAATATTACACCAGCGGCAAGCCGGTGAGAAAGATCGCCAACAGCGGGGAAACCGGCACCGCAACCGTCATGATCTCGGGACTGGCAACGGGCATGCAATCGGTCGTCGTGCCGATACTGAGCATCGCCGCCATCATCTTCTTTGCCAACCACTTTGCAGACCTCTACGGCGTCGGCATTGCCGCCGTCGGGATGCTGGCGACGGTCGGCATGACCATGGCCATTGACGCCTACGGCCCCGTTGCGGACAACGCCGGCGGCATCGCCGAGATGGCGGAACTGGGCGACGACGTGCGCAAAATTACCGATCAGCTCGATGAAGTAGGAAACACCACCGCCGCCATCGGCAAGGGATTTGCCATCGGTGCCGCGGCCTTGGCGGCACTGGCAATCATCACCGCCTTTCTCGCCGAAGTCAGTCACGGCAAAGAATCAATCATACTCAATCTCAGCGAGCCAAAGGTCTTGATCGGACTGTTCATCGGCGGCGTCTTCCCCTTCATCGTGGCATCACTCACCATGACGGCGGTGGGCGAGGCGGCCTTCGACATGATCAAAGAGATTCGCCGCCAATTCAAAGAAATTCCAGGCCTGCTTGAAGGCAAGGCCAAGCCCGACACGGTGCGCTGCATCTCCATCGCCACCACGGCGGCGTTAAAACGCATGGTACCCCCGGGGCTGCTGGCGGTCGCCGCGCCGGTCGTCGTCGGCTTCGGTTTCGGTGCCGAAACGCTCGGCGGGATGCTGGCCGGCGCCCTGCTGGGCTGCGTGCTGCTGGCACTGATGATGGCCAATGCCGGCGGCGCCTGGGACAACGCCAAAAAATACATCGAAAAAGGCAACCTCGGCGGCAAAGGCTCCGACGTTCACAAAGCCGCGGTAGTCGGCGACACTGTGGGCGACCCGTTCAAAGATACCTCGGGGCCGTCCATGAACATCCTCATCAACGTAATGGCAATCGTGAGCCTGGTGATCGCCCCCTTACTGTAAGCGTCCCTGCCAAGTGGGAAAAGGCATGAACGGCAATACCCTCTACACCGGCGACAACCTCTACATCCTTCACGGCATGGACGGCGAGACGGTGGATTTAATCTATCTCGACCCACCGTTCAACAGTAAGCGATTATACAAGGCGCCGGTGGGCAGCCGCGCCGCCGGTGCCTCCTTCAAGGATATGTGGACCTGGCAAGATGTCGATGAATCCTACCTCGACCAACTGGTAGAGGATTATCCCTACCTGGTGCAGTTTATCCAGTCGGTGGAAGTCATTCATGGCAAGCCGATGATGGCCTACCTCACCTACATGACCCAGCGCATCATCGAAATGCGCCGCATCTTAAAATCGACCGGCTCCATCTACCTACACTGCGACCCGTATGCCAGCCACTACCTGAAGATCCTGATGGACAGGATCTTCGGGAAAAACTGCTTTCGGAACGAAATAATTTGGCATTATTCCGGCTGGAACAAACGCCTTACATCGCACATTGAGCGTAGGCACGATGCCTTGTTTTTCTATTCCAAAACAAAGTCGGTTAGATTCAATTCCCCCACGCGCCCGTGGAAAGACAAGCACGAATACGTCAAAGTCAGAAAGCAGAAGGTTAGAAAAGACGATGACGACGGACGGGAATATGTACTATCCGACGCCGGCGGGGGCAAAAGGGTAAAACGATATTTGGATGAGGCGATGGAGTACGGCGTGCCTCTCGATAATGTGTGGGACATCCCGAAACTGAACAACTCGGATGCGGAAAAAACGGGCTATCCGACCCAAAAGCCGCTGAAATTGCTTCAGCGCATCATCGAGGTATCCAGCAACGAAGGCGATGTAGTCCTCGACCCGTTCTGCGGCTGCGCCACCACCTGTGTCGCCGCCCAACAACTCGGCCGCAACTGGATCGGCATCGACATCTCCGAAAAGGCCGCCGAACTGGTGGTGGATCGCCTCTCCGACGAGGCCGGCCTGTTCACCGACTTCATCCACCTCGACCGCCCGCCGCAACGCACCGACCTGGAACAATGCACCCCCGATCAAGACGCAAAGACGCGCCTGTACGCCGACCAGAACGGGCAGTGCAACGCCTGCGGCGTAGAAATGGACATCCGGCACTTTGAGATTGACCACATCATCCCCCGCGCCAAGCACGGCGGCGACTACTACGAAAACTACCAACTCCTGTGCGGCCACTGCAACCGCACCAAGGGCGACCGACCGATGGAATACCTGCGCGCCAAAATCAGGCGTAGAAATGAAACGCTAAGGACCAGGGTATCTTTCTGATGACCCCCCCAACCTAAAAAAGACTAAGGATTTAGAGTTTCATTCTGAAAAGACCAGGCACCCACCGACAAAGGCAAGATGAACAAGATTAAAGTAAAGTTACTCACTGTACCGCTTATGCTGTGCCTGACGAGTCTGCCGGTGATGGCCGCGCCGCTGCACGATGCGGCGATAGAAGACAACGTTGCCAAGATCCGTACCTTGTTAAATCAAAGCGCGCAAGTCGATGTGCGAGACGAGTATGGACGCACGCCCCTGCATTTCGCGACATTGGGGAACAAAATCGAGGCCATCCGTATGCTGCTAAAGGCCGGTGCCAACGTCAATGCACGAGACAAGTATGGGAGCACGCCCCTACATCTCGCGGCGAGGAAGGATGACCGCATCGAGGCCGTCCGTACACTGCTGGATGCCGGTGCCGATGTCAATACACGAATCAAAGGGAAGATATCTTCCGGGTACACGCCCCTGCATTATGCGGCGAGGAGGGATGGCCGCATCGAGGCCGTCCGTGCACTGCTGAAGGCCGGTGCCAACGTCCATGCACAAGCCAAGAATGGGAGCACGCCCCTGCATCACGCGGCGATGAATGGCCACGTCGAGGCCATCCGTGTGCTGCTAAAGGCCGGTGCCAACGTCAATGCACGAGACAAGTATGGGCAAACGTCCCTGCATCACGCGGCGGAGAGGGACCACGTCGAGACCATCCGTGCGCTGCTGGAGGCCGGCGCCAACGTCCATGCACAAGACAAGTATGGGGAAACACCCCTGCATCGCGCGGCCGCGACATTTTGGAACAATGTCGAGGTCGTCCGCGTACTGCTGAAGGCCGGTGCCGACGTCAATGCACAAGCCAAGTTTGGAACGCCCCTGCGTCTCGCGAACGATAATATTGAGACCATCCGTGCACTGCTGAAGGCCGGTGCCGACGTCCATGTACAAGCCAAGGATGGGTACACGCCTCTACATCGCGCGGCGTCTTTCGGCCAAGTCGAGGCCATCCGTGCACTGCTGGAGGCCGGTGCCGACGTCAATGTACAAACAACCAACTATAAGGTGACACCTCTGCATCTCGCGGGCGATAATATTGAGGCCGTCCGCGCACTGCTGAAGGCCGGTGCCAATGCCGATGCACGAACCGAAAAAAAGGGATTTACGCCCCTGCATTTCGCGGCGAAGGAGGGCCACATCGAGACCATCCGTGCACTGCTGAAGGCCGGCGCCGATGTCCATGCACAAGACAAGTATGGGGAAACGCCTCTGCATTTCGCGGACGATATTAAGACCATCCGCGCGTTGCTGAAGGCCGGTGCCGACGTCAATGCACGAAAAAAAGAGAAGGTACTTTCTGGGAAAACACCCCTGCATAGGATGGCATGGAGTGACCACGCCGAGGCCGTCCGCACACTGCTGGAGGCCGGTGCCGATGTCAATGCACGAACCGAGAATGGGTACACGCCCCTGCATTTCGCGGACGATATTGAGACCACCCGCGCGTTGCTGAAGGCCGGTGCCGACGTCAATGCGCGAGACAAGTTTGGGGGAACGCCTTTACATGAAGCGGCGAGGGATGGCGAAGTCGAGGCCGTCCGCACACTGCTGAAGGTCGGTGCTGATATCAGTGCACAAAACAAGCATTATAAGGTAACACCCCTGCATTACGCGGCGATGGAGGGCCAAGTCGAGGCCGTCCGTGCACTGTTGAAGGCCGGCGCCGATGTCAATGCGAAAAACAGTGATGGGTGCAGCCCGTTAGACTATGCCCGAGCGCGTATGAAGCGTACCGTAGGTTCAATGGCGCTCTTCAAGATCGAGGAGACCATCAAGGTCTTACAAGCGGCCGGCGGGCGTCCAGGGTGTTGATTTACACAATAATATCCATTCCACGGGCATTAAGGATTGCCGTCTAATTTTTTGTCATTCATATCTAACTAGGTGGGGAATAAAACAGATGAATTTAAATAAGTCACCGAAGTAAAACGAGGCAACCAAAGCAAAAAAACAGATGAGCTGAAATAGACCACCAAAGTAGAGCGAGACCACCAAAAACGCTTACAAGATAAACCTAAAGTAATTTCTAGCCCACCGGATGCGGATAGATGCGGATAAATGCGGATAGATGCGGAAAAAAAGCTCCAAAATCGCGTCTTTTAATACTGTTTTTTCGCGCCCAAATTAGGCGGCGATCCACATCCTTCCGCCTTGAGATTTTAGGGCCAATTCTTAACCCGCACGTCCATACTGGAAGGCCAATTTTTAACCGAGACATAGCACGGATCGTACCGGCTGCCCCCGCAATCGCCCACCGCCCGCACGGGCGTAATGGCATTCTGCGCCGCAATAATACATAGAGCGGCGGCAATAACGGTTAACACTGCCTTGATATAACGGTCTGTCGATTTCATGGCTTCTCCTCCTTTGGTTTTCAAGCTCGGGGGGCGGATACCCGTATTGCCCTGTACTGCTTTATAGTAAAGCTACGCACGTCATCGGCAATCAGATAAAAACAGGGCAATACGATCAGTATAAGCACCGTCGCAAAGATCAGGCCAAACCCAAGGCTTATCGCCATGGGCGACAGGAACAACGTCTGTCCGCTGGCAAAAAAGATCAATGGCGAAATACCGAGAAAAGTCGTCACGGTGGTCAGCATGATGGGACGAATGCGCACCCGCCCGGCGTCAACCAGCGCCTCAAAACAACTCGCGCCTTGCGCCAGCCTTTTTTTGGCAAAGTCAATCAGTATTAGTGAATCATTGACGACGATTCCGGTGAGCGCCAGAAAGCCGATCATGGAAAGAAATTGTAGGTTGTAGCCGAATAGCATGTGACCAAAAATTACGCCTACTATTGCAAACGGTATCGAGAGCATGATGACAAACGGATCCAGCAGAGACTTGAACAGTGCGGCAAGAATGAAAAATATGATGACTAAAGCAATGATCAGCATGTTGCCAACGCTGTCAAAAGAATCCCTGGCTTCTTTTTTCTCGCCCAATTGCAACAAGGAGTAACCGGAGTACGCCGCCCCCAAGTTCTTGAATTCTTCGTCAACGAGGGCGTTGACCTCGATAGGCGTAATCATTTTTTCATCGGTTTCAGCGGTAACCAGTGCCAGGCGCTGCGAGTTGCGTCGCTGCACCGCCCCGAAACCGCGCACCAGTTGAATATCGGCGACTTCACCCAGATAAACCGTGCCACCGTTTTCAAGTGTAATGGGCAAGCGCTTTAGCCCCGCACCGTCTTCCCGTACGGAATCCGGATAAATAACGCGCACGGGATAGCGCTCCGATTTTAAGTTGACTTGCATGACCTCCAGCCCCAAATATCCAATACGTACCGTGTCGGCAATCTGTGCCTGTGTCAGACCCAGTTTCCGACCGCGTGCGTTAATCGTGTACTGATACTCAAGCTTGCCCGCTTCCAGGTCTTGACGAACGTCTTTGACGCCGGGGATACGGCGCAAAAAGGTAACGACTTCACCAGAAAGAGAAAGTAATGTGTCAATATTTTTGCCTACGATGCCCACTTCGATGTCCGAACCCTGAGGCCCGCCTTGGGCACGTAAGATTGAAAACCGCTGGATGCCCGGAACCGCCGCTACGCTGACGCGAATCTCGTCTATAATTTCTTCCGTGGTGCGGGTGCGTTCGCCGTCCGTTTTGAACCGCAGATTGACTACCGGACTGACGAACTTTTCTATGATGCCCTTGGGCTTGGGTTTTTTGAGATCGACGACAAATTGGATGTAGTTGCTACCGAAACTGAAACGGTTGAAATCCAGAAGCATCACGCCGACATTGGTAAGCAGCGTATCAAGCTCTTGCTCTTGAAATACCTTGCTCATGCGCCGTTCAATCTCAACTGCAAGCTCGGTCGTATCTTCAATGCTGTAGGTGCTCGGTGCTTCAACGTTGACTAGAAACTGACCGGTCTCTATGTCGCTGAATTGGTTGTATGGCAGCCGCGTATAGGCAAAAACAAGCACCACGCTCAAGGCACCGATCGCTGCCGTGGAGACCAGATAGCGATTACGTAATGCAAACCTTACCGCGACGATGTATTTGTCCAACAGAAACGCCCAGTTCACTACATTGCGCCTCTTACCGGCGGTGATGCGTAATATTTCGGCAGAATGCGACGGCAGTACGACAAATGCCTCCAGCAGTGAACCAACCAATGATGCCATGACGACGACTGGAATCACTTCTATGAAAAGGCCCATGGTGCCGGTAATGCCAAACATGGGCAAAAAGGCGGCAATGGTAGTAAAGGTAGAGGCCATCACCGGCCAGAATACTTCATTGGCACCGCGTCGCGCCGCCGGTACGGCCTCCATGCCGTTTTCCATGTGTCGGTATACGTTTTCCGTCACGATGATCGCATCATCGACAATCATCCCCAATGCAATCAGAAACGCGAACATGGATACCATGTTTATGGTGTAACCAAGGTAGTGAATGGCAGTCACCGCTACCAAAAAAGATACCGGTATGCCCAAGGCGGTAATCAATGCAACACGAAAGTTTAGAAACAGATACAACGACAGTAAAACCAGCAACAGCCCGATTGCACCGGAAGATTTCAACGTATCCAACCTGGTTTTGACGTATTTCGACAAGTCGCTAAACAGACCTATCTTGATCCCTGCCGGCAGTTCTCTTTTTAATTGTGAAACGAACTCCCGGACGGCTTGCGAGACTTCTATGGTGGAAGCACCGGCGGTTTTTGTGACGGTAAGGTTTACGGACGGCTTGCCATTGAAACGCCCTAGCGTTTTCGTCTCTTCCAGCCTCAGTGAAACATTCGCCACTTCGCCAAGTTTGAGCTGACCACCGTTCGCCTTGCTGCGCAATGCGATATCTTCCACAATTTCAACGCTCGGGGCCACGCCCTTGCCGCGCAATAAGATTTCTCCTTCGGTAGCTTTCAGCGACCCGCCGGGTAAATCGCCCGCGTTATTACGCAATGCCGACGTGACCATGGCCAGGGAAACATTGCGCGCAGACATCGCATAAGGATCTACTTCTACCCATAGTTCCCATTCACGCTCGCCCGCAATACCCACACTGGCAACGCCATCAATCTGCCGAAGACGGCTTTTTATCTGTTTGGCGGTTGCAATCAACGTTCCCATGAAGGCATCACCGTAGACGCTTACACTGATCACAGGGAACCGCGTTTTCAACCGAGTAACGTCTGGTCGCTCGGCGTCTTCCGGCAAGTCTGTCATGGCATCAACCGTCGAACGGAGATCATTGACGAATTCGTCAACGTCAGTGTCGGGCTTGAGTTTGATGATTATTTTTGACAACCCTTCATCGCTGGTGGACGTCATTACGTCAATATTGGCGAGTGAATCCAACTCTTCTTCAATGGGTATCGTGATTTGAGACTCAACTTCTTCGGGGGGCGCGCCTTCAAATTCCGTATTTATACGTACCTTGTCAATGTCAACCACCGGAAACATTTCCTGCGGCATACTTCGCCAGGAAATGACGCCCGTTACTATTACAAGCACCAGAAAGAGATTTACAACCAGAGGGTTTCTGAGCGAAAAATTAATGATGCCCATAAAGGTTTAAAGGTTGGCGACAACCTGCTGGCCATTTACAAGTCCCGATACGTCACGCGCAACGATGAGTTCCCCGGGTGCAGGCCCGGAAGATATTATATATTCACTGCCTACGCGCTGGCTGATAGCTATCGGTACTTGTCTTAAGTGCCCATCCTCAAACACATACACGTGACTCTCGTCTTCATGCGTTGCCACCGAAGAAACCGGTATGGTGATCGCGTCACTCTGTGTTACCAGCGGCAATTCGGCACTTGCCAGCATCCCTGGTTGCACGTTTCCTTCTGGCAAGCGGATTCTCAAGGTGTGCGTGTTGGTAAATATGTCCGGATCCGGTTGCAGTGCGATTAATTTTCCATAAATAAGCTGAGTGCCCACATGAACTATGATCTCTTGACCAAGCACAAGTGCAGCGGCAACCCGGCTGCGCACGTCAAGCTGTAAATCTAGTGAACTAACATCAACAATTGTCGCAACGACTTCCGTAGCCGCTACATAGTCACCTACGTGTACTTTCACTTGGTTCACATGACCCTTAAAAGGTGCAGACAATGTCGCCCGCTCCAAATTACGGCGGGCGACGTCACGACGCGACTTTTTCAACGCCAATCTGGTCTGCGCCGTAGCCACGTTGTATTGTAGCTCCGACACTGTTGAATCAAGCGACAGCACTTGCCGACGGGCAGCGTCCAGGTGAGATACGGACACCAGTGAGTCATGGCTAAGCTGTTCAAGACGCCGGACCTCCACCTGCTGCAAGGCCAGGTTATCTTTGGCCAATTCAAGCATACGCTGATCACGCCGTATGCCCGCCTGTTCAATGTGATATTGAGATTCAGCCTGAATAAATTGATCCCGTAAATCATCTTCATTCAGCCTTAACAGTGCCTGGCCGCCGGCAACGGACATACCAGGCTCGACCAGACGCTCCCTGACCCGGCCCTGCACCTCAAACTTCAACTGTGTAGTCCTGATCGGTTGCAAACGCCCGACCACCGTCTCCACGGGAGTTACGTCCTGTCGCTTTATTTCCACCAATACCACTTTTAACGGTGGTAGATCTTCAAGCTTTGCCTCAGGCCCCTCATTCGTCCAAATCAATGCTATCACAAGCACCGCGGCGGCAACTATGGTAATCAGGCTCCCTGCAAATTGGCGCTTGCTAAACCTACCCTTGTAATGACTTACGGACTCTGACATTCACTTTGCTCAAAAACTGTTACACTATATAGAGATTGGAAAATGGTAAAAATGTTTAATCTCCCTCTCAGTCATTTCATTAATATTTTAATATATAGTGTTGAATAGGCCTTTAAGCAAGTTATACGTATTCATTTTTGGGCTTGTTTGCTTAAGTGTACAAGCCTCTGATGAATCCTATGGCCTGTGCCGGGACGTACCAATCCGCCAGGCAGAGGCAGGTCAACAAGCTGCCTCGACAAACGCTGATGCCCCGGTGGGGTTTACCGCTGATCGCATCAGGCGTGATGAAAGCGGTGTCATTACCCTGGAAGGTGCACCAAAGATCACTCAGGGGGAAAAAACCGTTGCTGCAGACATACTGCGCTACGATGAGAGTAATGAAAAAATATATGCCAGCGGCAACGTTCGCGCCGAAGACGGACAACTAGTCATTAACAGCCCGGAAGCCGAGCTTCACCTCAATACAAATTACACCAGAACAGGCAAGGCAATCTATCAATACAAACCTCTGCACGCACGCGGCAAGGCTGACAGTATCGAGCAAACGGCCGTGGGCATTACACGCCTTGAAAATGCAACGTATACCACCTGCGACGAAGGGGATCGTTTCTGGGTATTATCCGCAAGCGAAGTTGAACTGGACAAGGCTTCAGGAGAAGGAACGGGCAAACACGTGGTAGTAAAACTTAAGGATGCTCCAATTTTTTATACCCCATGGATACGATTTCCTATTGATGATCGACGTAAATCCGGCTTTTTAACCCCCACGATCGGTGACTCCAGCGACTCGGGGTTTGAGCTTGAAGCACCATGGTACTGGAATATTGCACCGCATCGTGACGCCGTCCTGACACCACGATTAATGACCAGCCGCGGATTGCAAATGAAATCACGGTTTCGCTATCTAAATGAAAAAAGCTTCGGTCAGTTCGGGACTGAATACTTGGACGACCGCAAGTTTAACGACGATCGTTATCTGGTCTTCTTCGAGCATCAGGACAACCCAACATCCAGAATAAAACTGAACTTTTTATACAACAAAGTTTCCGATCAAAACTATTTTGAAGATCTTGGAAATGGGTTGGGTCTTACCAGTACGCAGCATGTAGAACGACATGGTGAACTGCATTACTTCGGAAAACATTGGCGATTCCTGACACGCACACAAAGTTTTCAGGTTGTCGACGAAAGTACCACTGGCAAACCACTTAAACGCCTGCCACAGATCAGACTTGACGGCAATTACTCCAATCTCCCCGGGGGATTTGACTTCAGCACTGAAAACGAATGGGTCAGCTTTGAGTATGATGGGGACGACCGTATTGATAGCTCGTCAGGTGTCCGCCCCTCCAAGAAAACGGATGGAAACCGTCTACATCTCGGTATTGAACTACAACGTCCATTTGAAAGCACCGCCTACTTTGTGCGACCCGGTATACGGCTTACACACACCGAGTATGATTTAAATCGCGATAGTAATGATGACACAGAGGACAAACCTTCTCGCAGTGTGCCTAGCGCCTATCTGGACGCCGGTTTGAGGTTTGAGCGGAATCTGAAAAAGTTTCGATATATCCAGACCCTGGAGCCCCGAGTATATTATTTACATACCCCTTTTCGTGATCAAAGCGATATCCCGATTTTTGATACCAGCCAGCATGAATTCAGCTTCGATCAGCTGTTTCGCAATGACCGCTTCAGCGGCAATGATCGCATAGGTGATGCAGACCAATTAAGCGTAGGGGTTACTACACGTGTACTGAACACATACGACGGCACGGAAAAATTGCAGGCCAACATTGGTCGTATCTTTTATTTCAGGAACCGTAAAGTGGCACTCTCCAACGAACCGGTAGAACGAGAACAATCCTCGGAAATTGTCGCGAACCTCAAAATCGGGCTAAATGATCGCTTACAAGCGATGGCTTCTGTCTTTTGGGATACGCACGATAATCAAACGGAAAAAAGTTCATTTCGATTCCAATACAACGCTGAAAACGGCTTCGTCTTTAACATGACATACCGATATCGACACAAAGACCTGGAACAATCCGATATATCCATGGTATTACCTATTAACGATCAGTGGCGTACCGTAATGCGTTGGAACTATGATATTGAAGAAAGCAGGAACTTGGAGCTGTTGGCGGGTATCGAATATAATACCTGCTGCTGGAAGGCCCGCCTGATGGGTCGTCGTTACAATCAAAATGCTGACGAGGACTATAACAACAGCATAGAATTACAGCTCGTTCTGAAAGGCTTGACAAGGATCGGCTCACCGATTGGTGAATTACTTGAACGCAACATACGCGGCTACGATGATCGAGACGATGCGCACCTGCTGCAATAACATGTCAATACGAAAGCCTTTGCACGTCGCCTTCATACTGTGCGTGGCGTGGATAACCACTCTCCCAACAATCGTGAGCGCAAAGCTGCTTGATCGAGTCGTGGCAGTAGTGGAAGAAGATGTAATAACGGAAAGCGAACTGAAGCATCGTGTCCTGGTTTTAGTACGACAGTTTGAAAACAACCGTAGTGCCCTACCTCCTCAAGACGTGCTTACCAGACAAATCCTGCAACGCCTGATAATAGAACGGCTACAACTACAACTAGCGGAACGCCGAGGCATTCAGATAGACGATTTAAGCCTTGACCAGGCCATGCGTAATCTGGCCGGGCGTAATAACCTTACACTAAAACAATTCCACGATGCCTTAGTACAACAGGGGCTTGATTACGCAACTTTTAGAGAACAGATGCGCGACGAAATGGCTATAGAACAATTACGCAGACGTACGGTTGACCAAGACATCCAGGTGACGGAAAGTGAAATTGAAAAGCTGGTCTCCGGATCGGAAAAGAGCTTGCTTGACAAGGAGTACGAATATCACATCGCACATATATTGATTGCTGTTCCTGAAAGCCCGGCCCCCGAACAAATTGAAAAATCGAGGAAACGCGCTCTGTTGGTACATGAACGAGCAGTTTCCAACAACAATTTTGCACAAATTGCCATTGCAGCTTCCGACGCACAAGATGCACTACAAGGAGGAGACCTTGGCTGGCGTAACAAAGCTCAACTACCGACAATGTTCTTACAACAAGCAAAAGATATGCTGCCCGGAGACGTGAGCAAAATCGCCCAGAGCCCTGTCGGATTTCATATTTTCAAGCTGCTGGACAAACGTGAAATAAAAGCCGCGATGGTCAACCAGGTTCTATGCCGACACATACTACTACATACCAACGTGCTACTGGACGATGCTGCGACAGAAACAAAGCTAAAAGAACTCAAAGCCAGGATTGAACAAGGTGAAGACTTTGGCAAGCTGGCACGAGAATACTCCGATGATACCAACAGTGCCGTGAACGGCGGGAAATTGAATTGGTCAATTTCAAGCAATTACGTACCCGCCTTTCAAGAAGTCGTTGATAACCTGGAAACGGGCCAGATCAGCGAGCCCTTCAAAAGCCAATACGGCTGGCATATCGTGGAACTACTTGACACTCGAAGATACGACAATACTCAGGAAGCTACGCATGCGGCAGCCAGAGACCAGATCAGACAACGAAAAATTGAAGAAAAAACTGAACTGTGGCTAAGACAGCTTCGTGATGAAAGCTACGTTGAAAATCGGCTTTACCTCTTCGACTAGGCTTCATTCACTACCAATGCCGCCAGATCGTTCTCGGAATTATTTCCGTTCCGGCTGATACCGCCTGCATGCAGCGCCTGAAACGAATTATCGCCGTCACGGCGGGCGAACCCGCGGGCATAGGCCCTGAATTGGTACTGAAACTTGCCCGCCTGGCCTTGCCTTTCGAAATCGTGGCAGTGGCAGATGCCACGTTGCTTGGACAGCTTGCTGACAAACTGGAAGTGGACATACGGTTTGATGACTTTGATTCCCGCACAACCAGTCTGACTCATACCCCCGGCCAATTGAACGTCTTAGACGTACCGGTTACAAGCCCGGCAATCTGGGGAAAACCTGACGCTAAAAATTCCAGTTACGTGATCGAAACGCTGAACACTGCGATTGAACTGGTTAAAAACGATGTTTGCCAAGCACTCACAACCGGTCCCGTACAAAAAAGCACTATCAACGAGGCAAGCATTCCTTTTTTGGGGCATACCGAGTTTATCGCCGAAAAGACAGGAGGGCATCCCGTTATGCTGCTGACAAATGAAGCCTTCAAGGAAAAATCGCAGCAAAAGCTCAGGATTGCCCTGGTCACGACTCACGTAGCCATCTCCCAGCTCGCGACGCGGGTCACGGCGCGACAAATAGAACGCGTGCTGTGCGTGCTACACCGAGAACTGATTCGGCTTTTCAATATCTCCGACCCACACATTGCCGTTTGCGGATTAAATCCACACGCCGGTGAAGGTGGTCATCTCGGTACTGAAGAAATAGAACTGATTTGTCCGCTACTTGAAAAACTGCGCAACGACAACATGAAACTGGACGGGCCGATCCCTGCAGACACTGCCTTCACTCCGAGAAAATTGGCCGGGAAAGACGCGGTGGTTGCAATGTATCATGATCAAGGCCTGCCCGTGATTAAACACTCGGGATTTGGTAACGTTGTCAACGTAACGCTGGGCTTACCGATCATACGTACTTCAGTAGACCACGGCACGGCACTGGATATCGCCGGGCGCGGCGTTGCAAATGCAGGCAGCCTGCATGCCGCAACATCGCTGGCGGCACAACTGGCCAACAACACTTGATTACGAGCCAAAGGTCCTTACATTGAAAATAAAAGCCGGGAAAGCTTTTCTCATCCTTCAACTGACCTGTCTTACGGCGGTGCTGTATGCAGCAGACATGGAAGAACGCGCCTTCACCCTAACCAGCACTGACAGGTTCGACCTGATTGACGGCGGCAATGTGCGGTTTCAATTACTCAACGACACGGTACGCACCCTGGAAACTATCAACCAAGCATCGTCCTTGGGCGTCACTCATATTGGACGAATGCACCTTAAAGAAAACGTTACGGCACTTTCGGCATTACGCGGGATCGCCGACCAAGTCTCCAGAGAACTGAACATGAACTTTGCCGTCATCGCCGACTCAAGCACTTCCAAGGCCCTACGGGAAAGTGAATTACTGCTGCTTTATCACCCTGACGTTACGCTTACGCTTGCACTGATCAAATCCGACCAACAAGACCATTATGAAATAATATGCACCTATGCGCTGAGAGAAAAAGAACCTCCTGCATCATCCACGGACGATGAGGCAACCACTGAAAACAGGCAATCTACCAAGACTTCCTCACTGCCTGCGCAACCCGAAGAGTGACGCCCACGTAGAACGCCATGCCACTATCGGACTCTGAAACAGGGATAAATGGAGCCTCTACAGGTCAAAAACTTTGTAAACGATTCGGACAACATCTGCTGACCGACAAGAACATGATCGCCAACATCGTGCAGGCAATCAATCCTTTTTCACAACAAACGTTGTGCGAAATAGGGCCCGGGCTCGGTGCAATCACTTTGCCTTTGCTAGAAAAAAGGTGCACCTTGCATGCACTAGAAATTGACCGTTACCTCAGCGAGGCACTATCGAAAAAATGCTGGAGCGCAACGAGCTTCACGTTGCATCAAGTTGACGCGCTACGCTTTGATTTCAATGCTATCGGTAGTCCGAGCCGGCCTATCCGGCTAGTCGGCAATCTCCCTTATAACATCTCTACTCCGCTGCTGTTTCACTTGCTGTCGTTTCCCAAAATCTTTGTAGACATGCATTTCATGCTACAAAAAGAAGTGGCCGAACGCATCACCGCGGCACCCGGCGAATCAGGATACAGTCGCCTTAGCGTCATGGTACAAAGCTACTACAAAACCGAACGTTTATTTGATGTCATGCCACAAATGTTTGCACCGCCACCCAAAGTAACGTCCAGTTTCATGTGCCTGATACCCCGCGACGCTCGCAGATCAACCATCATTGACCCGCTGTTGTTCAGCAAAATCGTTAAAACCGCATTTCGGCAACGACGCAAAACCATTAAGAACAGCCTTGCCTCGGTTGCTTCCACAAGCCAGCTGCACAGAGCCTTGATTGACCCGAGCCAACGTCCACAGGAAATCTCCATACTTCAATACATCAGACTTGCAAATCAGATATCTGCCTGCCCCCCCACCGACCTATAGAACCTTTGACAACTCAGACCGTCTGTTTGATACTCACGGCATTACTTTAATAGCTAATTTTTACACCGTAGCGCAGCATCCGGCGCATCTGAATTTCCGTAAACGATAAGGTATACTAGTAATATGGGTAAATCTTCAGCACACAATATCGACGTAAGCGTAGACAGCGCATTTGTAGAAGGTCAATCCAACGAGGGCCAAGACCGGTTCGTGTTCGCCTACACGGTAACCATTCACAATACCGGTGAAGTACCGGCAAAACTGATGACCAGACACTGGATCATTACTGACTCCAACGGAAAAATTCAGGAAGTAAGAGGTGAAGGCGTCGTCGGTGAACAACCCTATCTACGTCCGGGTGAAGCCTTTCAATACACGAGCGGCACCATGCTTGAAACCCCCGTCGGTACGATGCAGGGTAGCTATCAAATGATCGCGGATGACGGTACAGAATTCGACGCGGAAATTAGCCCGTTTACGCTTGCTGCCCCACGTATCCTGCACTGAGAATCGCAGTTCCCTGATGTATTGACACGATGGCAACTTATGCAATCGGTGACGTGCAAGGCTGCTTCGATGAATTAACTGCCCTTATCAAGAACATAGCGTTTGATCCCGGGTCGGATCATTTATGGTTCGCAGGTGACCTTGTCAACCGTGGGCCGAAATCGCTGGAAACCTTGCGCTGGATCAAGGCGCTCGGAGATACGGCGGTCACCGTCTTGGGCAACCACGACCTTCACTTGCTGGCTACCTACGCCGGCGTAAAACCGATTAGTGAGACAAACGGTCTTCATTCGGTTCTGGAGGCCGATGATGCTGAAGACTTGATTGACTGGCTCAGGTATCGGCCGCTGATACATTATGACTCCGACCTTGACGTTGCCATGGTACACGCCGGCCTGTTCCCGCAGTGGGAAATTGAAGAGGCACTATCTCTGGCCAAGGAAACGGAAGCGGTGTTACGCTCGACAAGATATAAAGATTTCCTTTGCAACATGTACGGAAACCAGCCGAATCGTTGGCGAAAAACGCTTGGTGGCTGGGAACGGTTACGGGTGATCACCAACGGTTTTACGCGCATACGTTATTGCGATGAAAAAGGGGTGATGAGCTTCAGTGACAAGGGTGCACCCGGTACCCAATCATCCGGCATGCACCCCTGGTTCGAGATTAGCTCGCGCAAAAGCAAGGATACAACCATCCTATTCGGGCACTGGTCAACACTGGGCTTTCACATAGGGCACAACGTCATTGCCATCGATACGGGATGCCTTTGGGGAGGAGCATTGACCGCCGTAAAAATTGATGACCCTGAAAAAACGACCTTCAAAATTAAATGCGAGGCCAAACTCACGGTACCGAAAAAATCCTGACCAGTTGTCGGTTGTCTTCTGAAAAAGAATCGATTACAAGCCCGTTAGTTTACAGACCGGAAATATTCGATGAATTCCACGTCAAATATATTTTTTTCGTCTCTGGAGCAAAAAAACCTTTGTAACTCTCTCCAGTCATTCTTGTCCCATTCTGGAAACCGGATGCCGCCTTCCACTTTCGTATGCACGACTGTCAGATACATACGTTGAGCCATCGGCAATGTATGTCTATATACTTCCGCACCGCCGATAACAAATATTTTCGCACAATCCTCCGTCAGACATTCAACCTGCCGCCAGTCAGTCACTACGTCACAACCGGTTGCTTCATAACCGGCATTGCGTGTAAGCACGATGTGGCGACGCCCAACTAATATTCCCGGTAGCGATTCAAAAGTCTTGCGCCCCATCACGAGGGGATTACCCATAGTTATTTTTTTGAAACGCTGTAAATCAGCGGGAAGATGCCAGGGTATTTGATTATGTTTGCCGATGACTCCTTCGGGAGTCATCGCTACTATGATTGCAATTTCCATCGCCACTTACACAGCTATGGGCGCCGAAATGTGTCCATGGCATCGATAATTTTGTAACTCGAAGTCTTCGTAGACGAAATCAAATATTGATGTGACCCGCGGGTTAATGTGCATGACGGGCAACGGATACGGTGTCCGGTTCAACTGTTGGCGTGCCTGCTCCACGTGGTTGATATAGAGGTGCACGTCGCCAAAGGTATGCACGAACTCTCCAGCCTGGTAGCCAGTGACTTGGGCAACCATTTGCAACAATAGCGCATAGGAAGCGACATTGAAAGGTACGCCTAAAAACAAGTCGGCACTACGTTGATAAAGCTGACAGGAAAGCTTGCTTTTAGCCACGTAAAACTGGAAAAAGGCATGACATGGGGGCAGGGCCATGTTTTCTAACTCGGCTACGTTCCAGGCACTGACGATATGCCGACGCGACAAGGGTTCCGTTTTTAATTTTTCTATCAACTGATCAATCTGATCAATGGTTGCACCATTCGGCGTGCGCCAGCTACGCCACTGCGCACCGTAGACCGGGCCTAATTCACCATTTTTATCTGCCCATTTATCCCATATCGAGACTCCGTTTTCATTCAAGTACGAGACGTTTGTTTCACCGCGCAGGAACCACAGTAGTTCATGGATAATTGACTTTAAATGCAGCTTTTTCGTGGTTAAAAGAGGGAATCCATTCATCAAATCAAACCGCATTTGATAACCGAACACTGACAACGTGCCCGTACCGGTACGGTCTTGCTTTTTCGTCCCCCGTGTCATCACGTGATGCAAAAGCTCTAGGTATTGCCGCATGGTCAATTATCTCGCACCGTTCCAAACCCACGATTGTAAGCCCACCATATAATGATTGCCCCGGTAACGATCATCGGTATGGTCAGCAACTGGCCCATAGTCAGCCAGTCAAAAGCAATGAAACCCAAATGTCGGTCCGGCTCACGTACAAACTCGGCCGTAAACCGAAACACTCCATACAACAATAAAAACAGCCCCGCAACTGTACCCGTGGGGCGCGGTTTTTTTGCAAATACCCATAACACCGCGAACAGTACAATACCTTCTAAAAAGGCCTGATAAAGTTGCGAAGGATGCCTTGGAAGCATCCCGGCACCGGGAAAAACCATTGCCCACGGCATGTCGGTGACGCGCCCCCACAATTCACCATTGATAAAATTACCGATCCGACCCGCGCACAGACTGAGGGGCACCAGGGGCGCCACATAATCACATATTCGCAAGAACCCGTGCCCTCGCGCACGCTGATACAGCCATAAGACAGCCACTACTCCCAACAACCCCCCGTGAAAACTCATGCCTCCCTCCCAGATCCTGATCACATAAAGCGGGTTTTCCAGAAAATAGGGGAAATTGTAAAGCAATGCGGAACCGAGTCGCCCTCCCACAACCGTACCCAATATCCCGTAAAACAGGATATCGCTTACTTCGTGCGTTTGAACTACAGTGTGTTGCCGTGCGGCATGTAAGCGCCCCAACCCCCAAAATAACAGAAAGCCCACGGCGTACATCAGCCCGTACCAGCGTAGCTTGAGCGGCCCGATGGAAAAAATGACTGGATCAATCTCGGGAAAATTCAGCATACTTCCATCATAACACTTGGGTGGGGTTACACTTGGCAGAAGGTTTCACAAGGCAATATATAAAAGTAAAACCATCTGCAACGTCAAGATAATTTCAAAAAACCAGAACATGAGGAAGATATGAGCAAAAACCATCTGACAGACCAGACCAGCCCGTATCTATTGCAACATGTGGATAACCCGGTTGAATGGTACCCGTGGTGTGATGTCGCACTTACACGCGCCGAACGTGAAAACAAACCGATCCTGTTGTCAATCGGCTACTCGGCCTGCCATTGGTGTCATGTAATGGCGCATGAATCCTTTGAGGACGAAACCACTGCAACAATCATGAACGAGCTGTTCATCAACATAAAAATTGACCGTGAAGAACGCCCCGACATCGATAAGATCTATCAGACTGCACAACTGTTGCTCACGCAACGCACGGGCGGCTGGCCGCTTACCATGTTTTTAACTCCCAAGGACCAGATACCTTTTTTCGGGGGCACTTATTTCCCCAACGTGCCGCGTCACGGGCTGCCCGCATTCAAGGACTTGCTGCAAAACATATCCCGTTTCTACCACGAAGGGTATGAAAAAATCGTCATTCAAAACCAATCCATGCATGCAGCACTGCAACAGATATATACACCTGAACGTGAGGAAATCGAATTATCCTCCAGTATCCTCGACATCTGCAATCAACAGTTGGAACAATCCTTTGACGCGCGTCACGGTGGCTTCGGAAGAGCGCCAAAATTTCCTCACCCCGGCAATATTGAACGGCTGCTGCGCTATTACATACAATCAAAACGTAACGATGATGAGAAACCTCGCCCCCTGCACATCGCAATATTCACTCTGGAGAAGATGGCGGCGGGAGGCATTTATGACCACTTGGGCGGTGGTTTTAGCCGCTATTCTACCGATGCCCGTTGGATGATTCCTCATTTTGAAAAAATGCTTTATGACAACGGCCCATTACTAACCCTATACGCGCAATCTTTCGCATTGACTGGCGCCGAGCAATTCAGAGAAGTCTGCAAAGACACGGCGAACTGGGTGATGCGCGAGATGCAATCCCCCGAAGGCGGCTATTATTCAACGCTGGATGCGGATTCAGAAAACCAAGAAGGCAAGTTTTATGCCTGGGAGAAAGAACAGATTGAGCAGGCATTAGACAAACAGGAATATGCCGTATTCGCGCCTCATTTTGGTATAGACCAACCACCAAACTTTGAAGGCAAGTATCACTTGCATACGTTCAAGGACAAAGAAGAATTACACGGACAACTCGACCAAGATATAACAGAATTAAACACCTTGTTGAACCGTGCCAGACAGAAACTATTTGTCTTGCGCGAGCGGCGGATTCGCCCCGGACGCGATGAAAAAATTCTCGTAAGCTGGAACGCCTTAATGATCCGAGGCATGGTCATTGCAGGCCGGATACTGAACACCGATAAATACGCCCATTCGGCACGTCAATCTCTAGACTTCATACATCAGACCATGTGGAAAAACCAACGTCTATTTGCGACCTTCAAGGACGGTAAGGCCCACCTTAACGCCTACCTTGATGATTATGCCTTTTTACTTGATGCCATACTTGAAACGCTACAAACTCGTTGGCACACGCAATACCTGAACTGGGCTATTGAGCTGGCCGAAGCACTACTGAACCATTTTGAAGACCCTATATCAGGGGGATTCTATTTCACTTCGAACGACCACGAACGCCTGATTCAGCGCCCCAAAACCACCAGTGACGACGCCACGCCTTCAGGAAACGGCATCGCTGCATTTGCCCTGGCGCGTCTAGGTTATCTACTGGGTGAAACCAGATACCTGGATGCCGCCGAGCGAACACTACAGTTTGCGGTCCCCGCCATTCAGCAATCACCTATCGGTCATACCAGCCTCCTACACGCCTATGAAGAACAGCTTCAACCCCCTCAAATCATCATTCTACGTGGACAAGGAAATCAACTGGCGCGATGGCAAAGGGCGTGTACATCGAATTACGCCCCGCGGCGCCTGGTGTTTGCAATTGACGATGCGGAAAAGAACCTTCCCGAAGCCTTGGCGGAAAAGAAATTCAGCGCCCCTTATCACGAGGGAGTGGTAGCTTACGTTTGTCGGGGAATACAGTGCGAAGCACCGATTGAACATCTCGAAAAATTGCAAGATGCGTTGGCCGAGACCGGCATTCAGGGAACCAGGCCATTGACAGACAATCAATGAACGCACTCCGAGGCACGTGGCGACTGCTTCACCTCATCACGCACCTCATCAAAGGCCTACTGCTGTCTTATACAAAGCTTCGTCATATACCGGAAAGGAGCCTGACCGAGAAGCAACATGAAATCATTCGGGTGTGGCTGCATCAGGCCACTGCAATTATCGGTGTCGATATACAAGTCCACGGAACACCCGCAAAAAGACCCGCCTTTGTGGTTGCAAACCACGTCTCATGGCTGGACATACTCGTCATTGCTTCAGTGCTACCGGTTTCCTTTCTATCAAAAGAAGAAGTACGTGATTGGCCGGTCATTGGCATCCTTGCGGCCAGAGCCGGCACCTTGTTCATCCGTCGCGGCTCCAAGGATGGCGCCACCCAGGCAACCAGGCTGATGAAAACAAAGCTGGCAACCGGCCACAGCATTGCCTCTTTCCCCGAAGCAAGAACAACGGATGGGACGACGGTGCACACCTTTCATCCGCGACTGTTTGCGGCGGCAATAGAAACCGACGTATCCATTCAGCCCGTAGCCTTGCGCTACCCCCATGCAAAAGGTGTAAGCGCAATCGTGCCTTACGTTGACGAGCCCAATTTGATAAAACATGCGTTTCACATCATGTCTACAAAGCACACGGTTGCAAAGGTGACATTATGCGCACCTATATCAAGCAAGGGGCAAACAAGAAAGGAAATAGCGCAATCGGCAAGAAATGCAATTATTGGCGCGGTAAAACACCCGACTACTTGTCACACCTCCTAGCCTAGAGCCTGCAAGGCGGAATCATAATCCGGCTCATCTGCAATTTCACCAACCATTTCAGTGTAAACCACCGAGTTATCCTGATCCAGTACCACCACGGCACGTGCGGTGATGCCTGCCAGCGGACCATCTTCAATGAGTACGCCGTAATCCTTTGAAAAGCCTTGTGAGCGCATCACCGATAACGGCGTGACGTGCTCCAGGTTCCCCGCACCGCAAAATCTCGACATTGCAAACGGCAGGTCGGCCGCAATGATTAGGAATACGACGTCGTCATGCTGTTTTGCATAATCGTTGAATTTTTTAGTCGATAGGGCACAGACGGGCGTATCTAAGCTGGGAACTATATAGAGCAGCTTTCTTTTGGCAGAAAAAGTGGCCAGCGTGACGTTTTCCAGATGCTTGTTGACCAGGGTAAAACCCGGTGCAATCGTACCTATCTCCGGAAGGCTGCCGCTCGTACGAATCTCATTTCCTTGTAATGTAATCTTCGTCACTTTAGTGGTCTCCAACAATATAATTTGATCATTATCACCTATATTCACGCCCAAACCTATAGCCTTGTCTTCCACCGATACCCTGACTCACAGGCCCGCAATAAATGCCCAAATTGGGTTACAACTTTTCACTTGCACCCAAGATGATAAAAGTGCTTGCGGGCAAAATAGCAAACCAGGCTCTAGAGTCTTGCGTAAAAAGCAGACTCTCAAGATACTCTTTGCGGTAGAAAATTCGCCACGTCCAGTTGCCGCGCCCGATGTTGCAAACAGGGTTCCGTCGTTTGGCCGATTTCGGGTATTATTTCCTGAAGACGATCTGTTACAGATCACGGTATACGGCCTACAAGTGTAGTAAAACCACCTTGAACGACTTTTCGCAAGCCTTTGCAAAGGCGACCCGGTTAATTGTACAATTTGATTCATCTCTGCTCGAGATCGTATCCCTGTCCTTACACGTGAGCCTGACTGCGGTATTGATTGCCAGCATTATCGCTTTGCCTCTCGGTGCCGCCTTGGCACTTTACAAGTTTTACGGAAGAGGATTTATCGTCGCACTTTTGAATACCTTTATGGGTCTGCCTCCAGTGGTGGTCGGTCTCGCCGTTTATCTAGTACTGTCTCATTCGGGGCCACTTGGAGTACTGGGACTATTGTTTACACCCACCGCCATGATCATTGCACAAATCTGCCTGGTTACCCCCATCATTGCCGCACTCAGCCGACAAACCATCATGGATGCGGATGCCGAATACCAGGCACAGTTGCGCGCCTTGGGAGTGACTTCGTTTCGCATGATGAGAACCCTGTTATGGGAAACAAAATACAGCCTTCTGACGGGTGTGTTTGCAGGTTTTGGCCGTGCCATAGCAGAAGTGGGGGCGGTGCTGATTGTTGGTGGAAATATCAATCATTCCACTCGCGTCATGACTACGGCAATTGCGTTGGAAACGAGTAAGGGTGACGTGGAACTCGCCTTGGCCCTGGGCATGATCCTGATCACCATATCCCTGTTGGTAACAGCGATCGTGATGAGTGTAAGAAACGCCGCCTACAAGTACTACCACTGAAGCCCATGCGCAACCTTTCCACATTGCCTCTTCACATTGACCGCCTGCACGTGACAAGAAAAGGCAACTCACTATTGTGTGGCATTGATTATTCAATCAATACTCCTGACGTGACGATGATACTGGGCCCTAACGGCGCGGGGAAAAGCCTGCTGCTACAAGTGGCGCACGGCCTGATAACGCCTGACAAGGGAACTCTCAAGTGGAATGTGCACAAACCGCAACCACAGCAGTCGTGGCGTGCTTTCGTATTTCAGAAACCCGTGCTGTTACGGCGCAGCGTGCGCGCAAATCTCGAATACGTACTGTCACTACATAAAATCGTAAAAGACGAGCGTAAACGGCGCATACGGGAGGCACTGAGCTATACGGGTATGTCTCATCTTGCCGAGCGCAATGCGCGCGTTTTATCCGGGGGCGAACAACAACGCCTGAACATTGCACGTGCACTGGTACTGCAACCGCAGGCAATTTTACTTGATGAGCCCACGGCGGAACTTGATCCGACGGGCACTGCGGCCATAGAACGATTAATCAAGGACATTGCGCAGTGCGGTGCCAAAGTAATCATGACTACCCACGACCTTGGTCAAGCACGGAGACTTGCCGGCGACATACTGTTCCTTCATAATGGAAAACTACTTGAATATTCCCCTGCTCCGACATTCTTCAATCAACCTAAAACACGCGCAGCCCAGGACTTTATTGCGGGAAAATTACTGAATGGTGAATAACTGCACAATGAAAAAACGGTTCCTGGAAACACTCGTTTTCCTCCTCTTTCATGCATGCGTGAGTTCGACATTTGCGACGGAAAAAACCTTTATTACCCTTGCTTCAACCACTTCCACCGAAAGCTCCGGCCTGCTGGAGCACCTGATACCGAAGTTCAAAAAAAAACTGATATTGACGTTCGCGTAGTGGCAGTCGGCACTGGGCGCGCGTTGCTGTTGGGCGAGCGCGGTGACGCCGACTTGGTGTTGGTACACCACAAGCCTTCCGAAAGACTGTTTGTGGAAAAGGGTTTCGGCGTAGACCGACGAGATGTAATGTACAATGACTTCGTCATCATAGGGCCAAAACACGATCCAGCAAATATCAAAAATTTCAAGAAGATCGGCGCGGTACTCAGAGGAATACATGATCATGCAACTCCCTTCGTATCACGCGGCGATGACAGTGGCACGCATAAGAAGGAACTGGAACTGTGGTCTCTGGCGGGAATTGAAGTAGATCAGTACAGTGGCACGTGGTATCGGGAAACCGGCTCGGGCATGGGAACTACACTCAATATTGCTAACGGCATGAACGCATACACGCTTGTCGACCGAGGCACTTGGCTATCATTCAAAAACCGCGACCGATTAACCTTGCTGTTTCAGAATGATCCGCCGTTGTTTAACCAGTACAGTGTCATCCTGATCAACCCTGAACGTCATCCACATATAAAATTCCACGCCGCCAAACTATTCGTGGATTGGCTGACTTCCGATACGGGACAACAAGCCATTGCCGAGTTTACCGTAGGAGGACAGGCATTATTCTTTCCGAATGCCAATCGACATCGAAGCGCAGACCATGATTGAAGGAACTCACCTGCATTGAAGAAAATTATCGGGTGTCTAAATAGAGCATAAACTTTTTACCGACGACTACCTGGCGAACGCGGGTCTATCTTTGTTCAAGCCCATCGCGCGGCGCATAAAAAACCTTTTTATCGGCTGGATGCGATCCCCCGCATTCAATGCGTAATTACGCGCGGTAATAACCGGCCGCGAAACAGAACCAAATGCCGCAACAAATACATCCATAGCACACTGCATGACCCATGCTTCCCCAACCCGGGCACGTTCATACTTGCGTAATACTCGATAACTCCCAATATCGCGCTGCGTGTTGGCCAACACTTCGGCTAACACCGCCGCATCGGTAAAACCTAGGTTTGCCCCTTGCCCGGCAAGCGGGTGCAGCACATGTGCAGCGTCACCCGCCAGTGCAATACGTGGCCGTAGCATGGTTTCCGCTTGACCAGAAATCAGAGGAAAACTCATGCGTCTCGAACGCGGTGATACCTTGCCGAGACTTGAATCACTTGCCTCTGTCAAGAAACGGGCAAACTCATGGTCACTGCATTGCATCAATTTACCGGTATACTCATCATTTACCGACCATACGATGGAGCATTCATCGTTGCGTAATGGTAAAAATGCCAGCGGGCCGGTGCTCAAAAACCATTGCCATGCGGTATCCTGATGCGAATGTTCTGTCTGAACCCGTGCCACGATACCATGCTGCCGATAGTGCCTTTCCGAGTACGGAATCCCCGCGAGTTTTCGCACGCCGGAATGACAACCGTCGGCCCCGACCAACAACTTTGCCCGTAAAACTTGTCCATTATTCAGTGTGGCTTCGATACCGCCGTCACGAAGCAGGATTTTTTCAACCGTCATGGAAATCTTCCAGTGAACATTCTCCTGCCTCAGCAAGACTTCATGGAGACTCGATTCAATAACGGTATTTTCCACAATATATCCGATGTCTGAATGGCCCAGATCGTGACACGTAAAGTTTATTTCTGCCTTGCCTTCCCTATCCCGGACAGACATGGCCTGATAAGGTGAAACACGCTTATCCTGCATGGCCGACCATGCGCCTACATGCTCAAAAATTGCCTTCGAACCAGGGCTGACTGCGGTAACGCGCGCATCGTACTCCCGCCCCGGATCAAAACCGTACGGTGGGGCACCATGGTCAACAACAGCAAGCACCTTGCCCTGTTTCGCCAATAGTACTGCCAGAGTAAGCCCCACCATACCGCCACCGACGATGACAACGTCAAACTGCGGGCTTTGATCAGGCATGACCGGACTGCAATATCCGGCCACGTAGCAGGCTTGCCGGAGAATTTAAAGCACCCATACTCTGTCGCACGATACGTTCTTCCAGAGGAGGTATCGCACCCAACAGGGCAAGGCCTAGTCCACGCGCGTGTGACAGCCCCGGGTAATCGGCAATAATCAGAGAATTGAGCCGGTCGGTAAAACGCACGGTATTCTCGATATCAGACTTGCGTTTGCTCTCATAAGCCGAGAGTTTTTGGTTCATCGCATCGGTGACGTTTTCACACTTCGTCAACACCTCGCCCAGCTCGGTAACATCACGTAGGGCAAGATTCAAACCTTGTCCCGCAATCGGATGCAGCGTCTGGGCGGCATTACCGATCAATATCACTCGTTGCCGCACTCGTTGTTGGCTGACCGACAAAGACAAGGGATATACAAAGCGTTGACTGATGTCGTAAAAATAGCCCAAGCGATAACCGAAAGATCGTTGCAGACGTTCGAGAAACCCTTTGTCCGAAAGCCTTGTATACTCCTTCGCAACGGTATCCGGATTCATCCAGATAAACCCACAGCGATTCCCCACACGTGGCAGTAATGCAAGCGGCCCGTGTTCGGTAAAACGCTCGTACGCCGTGTAAGAATGGTTTTCGACGCCGAGACTGCCCGTTATGGCCGTTTGCATGTACTGCTTTTCTTTTACCGAAATACCCAATATACGTCGGATCAATGATTGACTCCCGTCTGCGGCAATAAGTAGCCTTGCGCGAATCATCCCTCGCTCGCCATGTAGAACGACTGCATCGTCATGGCTTTCCACGCCTTCAATACGGTAAGGTTGTAAACGCCGTATATTGTCGTATCGTAGTACGGCCTGTTGCAACGCAACGGAAAGTCTTTCAGCCGGAACCAGATAGCCGAAGCTCTCGACGCCGTAACGCACACAATTCAGGCGCATCGTACCGAAACGCCCTTGATTTGAAATATGGATTTTTTTGATCGGTGCCGCGTATTTATCCAATCGTTTCCACAACCCCAAGGTGGCGTATATCTTTTTCGACGCCAAAGCCAAGGCAATACTTCGGCCGTCTTGACACCCGTGTTCAAAGGCGAGCGGAGCTTGACAATCAATAAGTGCAATGCGATAGGAAGTAGATGACAGGGCACAAGCCATACTGCTGCCTACCAAGCCTGCACCTACAATCGCAATGTCATATTGACGTCGCATAAGCACGATTGTCAGATATTGAAAAGTTACCGTCAATCGTTGATGCAGGCTACGTTTACCCACAAACGCATGCTGAAAGTCGCGATAAGTTCTTTGCCTCTGGCCAGCAGGAAGCATTTTCGGGCCGCGTGGTCGGGATCTACACTTTTCGGCGTAACGTTGGCGTGAATAAACCGTGCATGCTAAGTTCTTTACTATGAAGGTGCCGTCAGTGCACAGAGGTTGACATCAGTGCTTCAATCTCATCTGGATCACTGGTAAGCCTTTCAGTAAGCACTTCATTGCCTTCCTTGGTTACCAACACGTCATCTTCAATACGGATACCAATGTTCCAAAACTGCTTGGAGACCCCTTTTGCTTTCCTGATGTACAGACCCGGTTCTACGGTCAACGTCATGCCGGGTTCAAGCAAACGCCATTCTTCACCAAGGCGATAATCCCCCACGTCATGTACATCCAAACCCAGCCAGTGACCGGTACGATGCATATAGAATTGCCGATAGCTTTCGTCCCGGATGAGTCTGGAAGGCTTGCCCTTCAGCAACCCAAGACCGACCAATCCCTTGGTTAGCACTCTTACAGCCTCGTTATGTGGGTCGTCCCAATGATTACCTGGTCTAACCTTGTCGATAGCCGCAGTCTGTGCCTCGCGCACTACTTCATAAACCTCACGTTGTGCCGAGGAAAACCTTCCATTGACGGGAAACGTCCGAGTGATATCGCTGGCATAGCCCTGACATTCCGCACCGGCGTCAATCAACAATAAATCACCGTCATTGAGAATCTGACTGTTCTCGATGTAGTGCAAAATACATCCGTTACCGCCGCCTCCCACGATGCATGGATATGCAGCAAAACAACCGGCCTTTCTAAATTCATACAAGAGCTCTGCCTCGATTTCGTATTCATACATCCCGGGTCTACAGTTCCGCATGGCGCGAACGTGGCCGGCAATGGTAGCCTTGGCGGCTTGTCGCATAGCGCTTAATTCACCGCGTGATTTATGCAATCGCATGTCATGCAGAAAATAGTCAAGCGACAGCAACTCTTTTGAAATACGCTGCGAAGTGCGAGAAAACCCTTGCGGTTGATTAACCCAACCAATCACTTTGCGATCAAATTCCGCGTCACGTCCCATAGGATAAAAAATTCGCGTACGCCCAGACAATAGTCCGGGTAACAGTTCATCCAGCTTGTCAATTGAATGGGCCTTATCGACAGAGTGATTTTCTTCCGCACCTTTCCGTCCGGCACGCCGTCCTTCCCATATTTCTTGTTCGGTGTTGTAATCTCGACAAAACAGTATGTACTGTCCTTCCGCATGACCCGGCAACAATACCGCCAAGGCTTCGGGCTCCCTAAACCCGGTTAGATATAAAAAGTCGCTATCCTGGCGAAAAACGTAATTTACGTCCCGGCTGCGAGCAACCAGTCTTGCCGATGGAATAATGGCAGCCCCGTTGTCACCCACCATTTGGATGAGCATCTGGCGGCGCCTGAGTAATTCTTTCTGGTTCATGTTATAAAGCCGTATATCTTTACAAAATGCGAAACCATTGACGGTTTTGCAAGTGCGGCAAGCCTGAAAAGCCTCTCCAGGTCTACATCCGATCTTAGCACGAGTAGAGGCAACTTTTTTTCAAAGACTATCGACTTCGTGCCAACCATAAATTCTATAGAATCGGTGTTGACGCAAATTCTCGTTCACCCTATTATTTTATGATGGAAAAAAGAGACTTGGAAAGACTTGTTAAGCAGGAGCTAAAGGCACTGGAAGACCGCGTTAATCAACTCATCGAAATCTGCGAAAACCTCAAGAAAGAAAACCATCTTCTCAAATCACGACAAATTTCCTATATGGCCGAACGTGCAAATTTAATCGGTAAAAACGAGCAAGCCTGCAAGTGCGTAGAAGCTATGATAACTCGCCTCAAGTCAATGGAAGTTACCGTATGAGCGCAAGCGCAAGTGCGAACAAAGTTACGGTAACGCTTAACATCCTGGATAAAGAGTATCGTATTTCCTGTGCGAACGAAAAAAAAGAGTCTTTACAGGCCTCGGCTCATCTTCTGAACACCTACATACAGAAAATACGGGATGGAGGCAAAGCCATTGGAACTGACCGCGTAGTGGTAATGGCGGCACTCAACCTAACCCATGATCTCTTGATGCGGAGAAACGAACAGGAACACTCTACCAATAACCTGAATACACGTATTTACAACCTGCGATCAAGAATTGACGCCGTTTTGGAAAACAGCCGGCAAACTGGGCCCTGAAAAGCTGTTACAATTTTACTGAGGTCGAGCGACTCTTCGGTACAAGTTACAAGTGTACTGCCTAATGTATCCATTGAGAAAGCCTGGTTCACGTCTCGACTCCCCCATTATGAGCCGCCGATTCAGGGGCAAGGGCAATCACGGTACAAGCGGAGTGTGTCCACTCACTGAACTTCCGATCAAACCCGCTGTCCGGAGGTATTGATGTGCGGTATTGGCTGATGAAGTCTGAACCAAGTGAATACAGTATTGACGACTTAAAACGCGACAGGGTAGAACACTGGGACGGCGTGCGTAATTATCAAGCACGCAACATGATGCGCGACGACATGAAAAAGGGTGATTTGGCCTTTATGTATCACTCGAACTGCGACCAGATCGGCATTGTCGGCATCATGACCATAGCACGCGAGGCTTATGCAGACCACACTGCCTTTGACAAGAACGACAAACACTATGACGCAAAAAGCGACCCGAACAATCCCCGTTGGATGATGGTAGACGTTCGTTACAAACGAAAACTGAAACGCACCATTACACTTGCCGAATTGAAACAGTACGAAGAACTATCGGGCTTGCAACTTTTGAAGCGAGGGAACCGGTTATCAATCATGCCGATAAGTGAAGACCATTGGCACTTTATTCTATCCCTAGAATAAAATAAAAACTCTCGGCAACCAAAAAGATTGGATTTTCATTTTTAATATGGTTGTCAAACATAAAACTACCAAGTGCAAATAGAAGCTTGTACACACCAGTCTACAGGCACAGGACATCCTTATTTATTTGGAGCCCTTTGGTTTAAATTGATTCAGTGCCGCTCCCCGGCTGCGGAAACTGCACTTGATACACCCCAGGATAGCCTGAAATGCACGTAGCCGGATCGATACACTTCATCTCTCCTCTCTCAACCCAGGAATAATTTGTATATCGGGTTACCGGTCTCTTCCCAATAGCGATAACCCAACTTTTGAAGGAACCTGTCAAAATCAGTGCGTTCTTTTATGGGCACTTGTATACCGGCAAGTACGCGCCCATATGCGGCCCCATGATTACGGTAGTGAAACAAACTGATATTCCACTCTTGTCCGATCATCTCCAGAAAATTCAGTAGTGCACCCGGGCGCTCCGGGAATTCAAACCGAAATAGAATTTCATCCTGCAATTTGGGGCAATGTCCTCCCACCATGTGCCGCAAATGAAGAATAGCCACTTCATTTTCTGAAATATCCAACGCTGGATAACCTGCTTGCGCCATGACTTGTAAAAGTTGGCATTTCTCAATACTTGCATCTTCCACGCTTACACCGACAAAAATATGGGCTGCGCTCGTACTTGCATAGCGATAATTAAATTCGGTAATCCCTCTGGTGCCCAACAGACGACAAAACTTCAAAAAGCTCCCTGGTCGTTCAGGGATGGTTACTGCAAAAAGACATTCTCGGCGTTCACCGAGTTCGGTACGTTCCGCCACGTGGCGCAAACGGTCGAAGTTGATATTTGCACCGCTATTGACGGCAACCAAAACTTTGTCGGTTATCCTTTCCCTTTGAATGTACTGCTTTACGCCTGCCAGCGCCAGGGCCCCTGCAGGTTCCGACAAGGTGCGCGTTTCATCGAACGTATCCTTTATTGCCGCACATATCTCATCCGTACTAACAAGCAGCACTTCATCAACGAGACTCTTTGCAATGGCAAAGGTCTTTACACCTACTTCGCGCACCGCAACTCCATCGGCAAATATTCCCACCTCTTTCAACTGCACCCTTTTACCGGCCCGCAAGGCGGCGTACAGGGTCGGGGCATCTTGCGGTTCCACGCCAATCACTTTTGTATCCGGATAAAAATGCTTGATGTAAGCGGCCATCCCCGCAATCAACCCCCCACCACCAACGGGAACAAACACTGCATCCAGTTTTTGTGGGTACTGTTGAAGAATCTCCCTGGCCACCGTACCCTGTCCTGCAATTACGTCCTCATCGTCGTATGGATGGATATAGACGAGCCCCTGTTCCTCTGCTAACCGTTGGGAATGCTCATAGGCTTCGTCATACGTGTCACCATACAGAACCGCCCGTGCACCTAGGGATATTACGGACTCCAGCTTGATACGTGGCGTAGTACGCGGCATGACAATGACGGCTCGAATGCCGAGCTTGTGTGCGGCTAGAGCTACGCCTTGGGCGTGATTGCCGGCCGATGCGGCAATTACCCCCTGCTGTTGTTGTACCGCGGGTAAATGCGCGATTTTGTTATATGCGCCCCTGAGTTTGAAAGAAAATACGCATTGCTGATCCTCTCGCTTCAAATAAATACGGTTGGCAAACCGCTTCGACAAGGCACGTGCAAAATCAAGCGTAGTCTCTACTGCAACATCATATATCTTGGCATTTTCTATTCTTTTTATGAGTTCTTTATTCACAATTCCCCGAAACCGTAATTCACTATGCCCTTTATAGAAGGTGTAAGGTATGATTCAATTCCGCTAATGTCTATACATACAATGTCTGCGGAAAAAAAGAAACAGATAGCTGCCGAAGCCGCCCTGGATTACATACAGGTCGGTGACGTGGTTGGGGTAGGCACGGGCTCTACTGTAAATCACCTCATCAGTGCGCTGGCCGGCGTCAAGGGCAAAATTGACGGTACCGTTGCCAGCTCCGAAGATTCGGCACGAAAACTGAAACAGATCGGCCTACGGGTGCTGGACCTAAACGACCTTGCGGGTGTTCAGATATACATTGACGGTGCCGACGAAACCACCCGCCACAAACACCTGATCAAAGGCGGTGGCGGTGCCCTAACAAAGGAAAAGATCATTGCCGCAACCAGTGAAAAGTTCATTTGCATTGCGGATGATTCCAAGCTGGTAGACGTATTGGGTACTTTCCCCCTAGCGATAGAAGTGATCCCTATGGCAAGAAGTTACGTGGCAAGACAACTGGTAAAGAAAGGGGGAGTACCCGAGTTGAGAGAGGGCTTTACTACTGAAAACGGCAACTTCATCCTGGACATACATAATCTCGAAATCCTTGACCCCGTTACAATGGAACGAGACCTGAACGAGATCGCCGGCGTGGTAACGGCCGGTATCTTCGCATTACGTCCCGCTGACGTTCTCATCCTTGGTGGCGACAAGGGCCCGCAAATCGATTAAAAGAAAATGCTGCAACTTTCATCTATCGGCCACACGCTTTTTATTGTGCTCGTAGTCGGAAAATGCGCATGGTTCACGTAGTGGAATGAGTCTTTGAAAAATTTTCGTTCGCGCCTGCTTGACGGTGACCTCCTCATCGGTACGATTATATCCCTGCCAAGTCCGGAAATTACCGAGTTGCTGTCCGCCACCGGGTTGAGCTGGTTGTTCATTGATAGCGAACATGGCCCGCTTGATACGCTGCAAATACAGCGCATGTTACAAGCCTCTTCTTCAAATTGCCCGTGTTTGATACGGGTACCCGGTCATGATGCCGACGTAATAAGAAGAACCTTGGATACGGGCGCCACCGGGATCATCGTCCCGCAAATAAATAACGCCGAACAGGCACGCACGGCAGTACGCGCGGCAAAATATCCGCCTGACGGGAATCGGGGCGTCGGGTTGGCACGCGCACACAAATACGGGCTTTCATTTTCAGACTACCTGGAAACTGCAAATCGGGAAGTCTGTGTGATCATACAGGTGGAAACTCGCGAAGCCATTGAAAACATAGAAGACATCGTTGCGGTGAAGGGTATAGACGCCGCTCTTGTCGGTCCTTATGACCTGTCGGCAAACCTGGGATACACCGGGCAAGTTGCGCATCCGGAAGTCCTTAAAGCAATCGAAAAAGTCATGTGCGCCTGCAACCGGGTAAATGTAAAACTGGGATATTTCGGTGTAAGCGCACAAGCGGTGCGCCCGTATATCAACAAGGGCTTTACGCTCATTATAGTCGGTATTGACACCCTACTGCTGCTGGGAAGCGTACGGCAGCTACTTCAGCAACTTAACTGATTTTCGGCGTGTCCGATCATGGAACCACATCCGAAATGTGGGTTGTCGAAACCCGTAACACCTACAGCGGTTTAACGCTTGGAATATTGCTCCTTCTTGCGCGCCTTGCGCAAGCCGACCTTCTTGCGTTCTACTTCACGGGCATCGCGGGTAAGAAATTTGTTGCGGCGAAGCGGCAGCCGAAGCTCTTCGTCGTAACACAGTAATGCGCGCGCAATACCCAGTTGAATGGCACCTGCCTGACCGCTCGAGCCTCCCCCCTTAACCTTGGCCTTGACGTCAAAGTTATTCGTCAACCCGGTTATTTCAAGGGGCTGGCGGATAATCATGCGTGAAGTTTCACGCCCAAAATAATTATCAAGGGTTCGCATATTTATGGTGACGTTACCCGATCCCGGATACAGATAAACCCGCGCCGTTGAACTCTTCCTGCGCCCGGTACCGTAAAACTGGTCTCGTGGCACGGACTACAGCTCCAGTACTTGCGGGCGTTGTGCCGCGTGTTTGTGTTCCGGACCGGCATACACCTTAAGCTTGCGAAACATCGCGCGCCCCAAGCTATTCCTCGGCAACATGCCCTTGACCGCCGTCTCGATAACGCGCTCGGGATGGCTTGCCAGCATCTTGCCAAGACTCATAGACTTGAGACCGCCGACATAGCCGGTATAACGATGGTATATCTTACTATTCATCTTGTTACCAGTAACACGAACTTTTTCTGCATTGACTACGACTATACAATCACCAGTATCCACGTGTGGCGTATAGATGGGTTTATGTTTTCCTCTCAAACGCTTTGCGACCTCACTGGCTAAACGCCCCAATGTCTTGTCGGTAGCGTCAACGAGATACCAATCTCGCTTCACTTCTGACAGTTTGGCACTGATTGTAGTCATGGGAACTGAATTTTTAATTATCGAAGCTGATAGAGGGAGGATATATTAAGTAAACTTCATCTTGTTGACAAGAGAATCATCACGAAAAATAAAAAGGCGCACAAACTTGCGATTCGCGCCTGAATTTCACCAAACGAAGGAGCCCCTGTGACAAGGTTAAATAATCAGAATATCCGAACCTTCTAATACATTTACGTAAACTAATTTTATTTTTTAAATAACGTGGAGCTACTTAACAAGCACTCAGGGTAACAATTAGATGCTCAAACGTTTGACTATTTGACCTTCCTTCAGATGCTTGATAATAATTTCATCCAGATCCTTTTTACCCGTATAAGTGTACCAGACGCCATCAGGATAGACCACTGCAACGGGGCCCTCGTCACAACGGTCAAAGCAACCGGCCCTATTCACGCGCACCCCACCCTGCCCGGCAATTCCCAGTTCCTTGATCTTTTTCTTGGCATACGTGCACGCTTCATAGGCGCCATGATCTTGACAGCAATTTTTGTCTTCACGCTGATTCATACACATGAAAAGGTGACGCTTGTAATACGACATATCGTCCAATACTTCCTTTCAAAAACAAGCTACCATACTAGAGATAATTCCTACCTGCTTTTTGTTTGAGACACGGTAGCGCATAATAATAGCAAGAATACCCGTAGAGAGATGTCGGATAATAATGCTTTGCAGCAAGACCTCAGCAGCCTAATGGATCAATGCGTCATGTGCGGCTTATGTCTGCCGCATTGCCCGACCTACTCCATAGCAAAAAACGAGGCCGAGTCCCCGCGCGGACGCATTTCTCTGATACGCGCTTTGCACAAAGAGAAAATGCGACCTGCCAGTTCGACACTGGTACAACACCTTGACAACTGCCTGGCCTGCATGAGCTGCCATAGCATTTGTCCCGCAAACGTGAATTACCGAAAAATCCTTGATGCGGGGCGCGAGATCACTCGTGACCGGCATACACTCAGACATAAGCTGAAACAGTCACTATTGTTTTCCATACTGACCGCGCCCCGTGTGCGCCATGTGGTCAAAAAGATGTTCGGCATGTATCACCGGCTGGGCATGGATCGCCTCCTGACAAAACTGCCCGTATATGGGAAGCACCCGTTCAAACTGATTCCTCGGCCACTTGACCTCCCTACGCCAAGATACTTCACTGAATCAAAAAACTCCCCCAAATACTTTCATACAAACCAAGACGTTCGCGCCATACTTTCAAACTCATGTGCCGGCGACCTGTTTTCAGATGCCGTCGGCACCGCCGCAGTACGCCTCCTGAAGGCCCTGGGTTGCGAGGTACGGGAAAAAAACCACTGTTGCGGAGCACTACATCAACACGGTGGTTACTCGAAAGCGGCAAAAAAACTGATGCGGGATTTCTGCCGTACCCACGCGAACGAACGCTTTGACGTACTGATCTCCACTGCTACGGGGTGTGCGGCGCAATTAAATCGGTATCCGGAACTACTGGGCGATACAACGGCGAGCATCCTTGCTGAAAGACACGTAAATATAAATGACTTTGTCCTGCAACAAATCAAGCGACACAAACCAAAATTCAAACCGCTACCCGCACGAATATTCATACATAAACCCTGCACGCAAAAGCTCGTCACGGATAACCCACAAGTCACCGAACAATTATTATCGAAAATACCCGGCGTTCAACTCAGCTTCTTTCAAAGCGAGGCGACGTGTTGCGGTGCGGGGGGCACCAACTTCCTTATGCAAGCACAACTGGCGGAGCGCCTGATCCGAGACAAGATCAGTGAACTGAGGCGCGGCGACGTCGAATACCTGGTAACCAGCAACATCGGTTGTGCATTACATTTTCAGGCACAACTGCGAAATACTGACACCTCTATCCGCATCTGCCATCCGGTTACCTTGCTGGCACAACAACTGCTATACTGCTGACGTGCGCAATTACTCCACCACGGACCAACTCCTATCACACCTCGACCAAACCTTGCGTACTTTGTTTGTCAAGGCCGAACCGAAAACTAGTTCACCTGCCGACGAAGTTGGTAACGAAACACAGTTAAACGACTCTGAAAAACGGCTTTCGGCACGCCTGATGCGAGTGAATCACGCGGGTGAAATTGCGGCACAGGGCCTTTACCTGGGGCACGAGCTGATCACACGCGATGAAAAGACCAAACAACAGATGCGCAACTCCGCACGCGAAGAACAAACTCATCTCGCCTGGTGTGAAAAACGACTTGCGGAACTTGATGACCGCCCCAGCATCCTTGCCCCCTTGTGGTATTCAGGCTCCTGTGTCATCGGCATTACGGCCGGTTCGTTCGGTGACAAATGGGGCTTAGGATTTATCTCGGAGACCGAAAGACAGGTAGTACGTCACCTTGACAAACACCTTGCACGCCTGCCGGAACGGGACCACAAAAGCCGCGCGATCCTGTTAAAGATGCGGAAAGACGAAGCCGGACATGACAAGATGGCACGCGCCGCAGGCGCGCACGAACTCCCCGAGGCTGTCAAACTGATGATGAAGGCGGCGTCAAGAGTGATGACCAAAACGGCCTACTGGCTCTGATCAAGACCCGCTCGACGTCGGCCTGCCGGCCTTGACTGTAAAGACTCAACCACTCACTCGATGCCGGCTGATTGATTCAAGGAATTGTCCCGTAAAATATTTCACTCATCTCCCTCTGGAGACGGTGCTCTATCCTCGCCAGCTCATCGACGTGGAACTCATGCCCACCTTTCCCGAACAGGTAACTATCCGGCCGAAAATCCCTCAACAACATTTTCGTATGAAAGATATTCTCCTGTTCCGCATTCATATCCACCATTTGGTACCGCCGTCTTGTTTTGGCACACAGAAAGTCTTGAATGGAGGCCATGCCATGATCAATATAGTGCTTTTGTCCGCTAATGTCCCGCGTGAATCCGCGCACCCGATAATCCAGGATAATAATGTCTTCATCGAAGCTACCAATCAGATACTTCAGCGCCTTAAGCGGTGAAACGCGCCCACAGGTCGATACGTCAATGTCTACGCGAAACGTATTGATACCGTTATAGGGACGGCACTCGGGATAGGTATGCGCCGTTATATGGCTCTTGTCCAAGTGCGCCACCGCAGACCTCTTCAATGAACCAACCAAAGCATTGTTGCGCAAGCTGTCCTCGGCCGTAATTCTTTCGGCCAAGGCGGGTTGCTCCGAGATCAGACAGGCGACACTCGCGCCGCGCGGTTCATAGTCATGGGTAGCCACGTTCAGAATATTCGCCCCGATTATTTCAGCAACGTCGGTAAGCACCTTCTGCAGGCGCAATGCGCTGTAGACCTCATCCACGTATTGTAAATATTCCTGCTGATGCGCAGGCGTGTTCGCATAACGGATATCATAAAAATTGAAACCCAGCGTCTTGGTAAGATTATTGAACCCGCACGAATCAAGGTTCAGATCTTCATTGTTCACTATTTCCGGGTCACGGCATTATCCGCCGACAGGCGGGTTAACTGTATCGGCCACAACCTCATAATCGTAGGACACCTCTACACTGTTACGCAGCATCATTGCAACGGAGCAATACTTCTCCATGGACAACTCCACGGCACGCTTTACCAATCTCTCATTCAGATTTGCGCCAGCAATGATGAAGTGGAGATGAATCCCGGTAAACACTGCTGGAACCTCGTCAGCGCGCTTCGCTTCGATCTCGATACGGCAGTCCTCTACCTGTTGTTGCGAATTCTCCAATATCTCTATCACGTCAAAGGCACTGCAACCACCCAGCCCAACCAGCACCATCTCCATGGGACGCGCGGCCAGATTGCGGCCGCCGTGATCAGGAGGGCCATCCATCTCAACAGTATGACCGCTTCCAGTCTCGGCTGCGAACCTCCTCTGCTCCATCCATCTTATGATCACCTTCATCATGATCCTTCCTCAACATCCTTATTGCCCTTCCCCCTTAGTAGAATAGAGTAAAGGAGAAACGCCAAAATTATCTTAAGAACACAATCGGCCACAGATTGCGGGCGAGGATATAACGCGCAGACGTCACCTCTAATAAACTGCATGCCCAATCTTTGATGTGTTACGAGTACTATTCCGTAAACCGAATCAAAACTATCGAAAACGTAAGGATAGCGATAGATAAATCTGCCTTAGTGAACATACCATCCATCGATGGCCCTCAGGTTTGCTTCCATTTTCTTCACGTACTTCTCCAGACTTACCATATCTGCCCGGCAACAAGGCCGCCTTCCCGTTATGCAACATCCTTGGCATGACTCGAAGGAAAGCCAACCTTCTTCAACCCCTCGTTGGTGCCAAGTATATCCATATTGAATTATAGCCGCTTGCCTGCTCGCTTCAAGAAAATTCATTGCCCGCACCGGAACACATACATCCATTCCCCGTACCTACCCGCCTAGCACCTGACCTCGGCCAGTACTGACTGCCCATCCTCCGGCACGCTCAGCCATAAGGTAACGGCAGATGGTAGACCGCGGCCCTCATTTTCCTCAGCATAAATAAAGTACTATTGCCGCAGCCGAAAGTTTATATATGCCCCTCAAAGTGATGATTCCTTGGCTATTAGGAATAGCGTTAAGTGATAACATATTTGTATGAATCTTTTATCATTTTCACCGCCGAACAAGAACCGTTCTTACGCGACGTGGGGCCGCACTTACGGATGCAGCAAAGGGTTGGCGCTCGCCAATGCCATCAAACAATTTAAGGGACTGACGCTGATCGTCACACCAAACATTCAAACGGCACATATTTTGGAGAATGAGCTTGCATTTTTTGGTGATCGGTCTTTTGACGTGCTCGTGTTTCCAGACACCGAAACATTGCCTTACGATGTATTTTCACCCCATGAGGATATCATCTCCGAGCGCCTGCTTGTCCTGAGTACGTTGGCGGAGATCAAACACGGTGCGCTAATCGTTTCGGTGCGTACGATGCTATCGCGGCTGGCCAGCAAGTCTTTCGTCCGCGAGCAGACGATACGTCTTGCACGACACCATCGAATCGACCTGCAAGCATTCAGAAAAAAACTGGCAAACAGGGGTTATCAATATGTCTCCCAGGTAACGTCACACGGTGAATTTGCCGTGCGCGGTGCCATCATTGATCTTTATCCGATGGGACACGAATTACCTTTCAGGATTGATCTGCTTGACGATGAGATTGAGAGCATACGCACTTTCAGCCCGGAAAATCAGGTCTCGATCCGTCAAGTCCATAGCGTACAGGTCCTACCCGCCAGGGAATTTCCCGTGGACGAAGGTGCGATCACGCGCTTCAGACAAAACTACCGGATACAATTTTCAGGCGACCCAAACAAGAGCATGATCTACCGCGGCGTTAGTAACGGCAACCTGCCTGCGGGCATTGAATATTACCTGCCCCTGTTCTACGAGAAAACCGACACTTTCATTAACTACGTGCCCGCCAACAGCCAAGTGGTTCTGATAGAAGATGCCGTTGAAATTGCAGAAGCCTTCGAGAATGAGGTCTTTTCCAGATACAAACAGCGAAGGCATGACGTGGAACGACCGCCGTTGCCTCCCGAGCAACTGTGGATGTCAAAAGATGTCCTGATAGAGAATCTGGCCGGTTTTAATACGATTCAAGTACAAAAACATGAATTGGAGCACACCGGGCACGATCGGCATAACCTTGATGTTCACGTGCTACCCCGCCTTGCCGTCAATACACACGCCGAAGATCCTGCCAGTGAATTGCGGCGATTCATTAACAACCATCCCTGCAAAATCCTGTTCGTGGCTGAATCCGCAGGCAGGAGGGAGTATCTGTTGGACGTGTTGGAAGGCTTCGAGTTACATCCCGTAGCCGTTACCGGCTGGCAGGCGTTCCTGGAACGAGATACCTCAATGGCAATTGCCATTGCCCCCCTGGATGAAGGTTTGTGGTTGCAAGGCGAACGCATTGCCATCGTCACCGAAAGCAATCTTTTCGGCGCACGTACCCGACACCGATACAGAAGACCGGCACGTGACGCCGAGACACTGATTCAAAACCTTTCCGAACTGAATGAAGATTCGCCCGTGGTACACGAAGAGCACGGCATAGGTCGCTATCGGGGGCTGAAAATGCTGACGTTAAGCGACATGGCTACCGAATTTCTGACTATTGAATACGCCGGTGGCGACATGCTTTACGTACCGGTCTCGTCCCTGCATCTGGTAAGCCGTTACACGGGTGCCGCCGAAGAACACGCGCCCCTGCATCGTCTGGGCGGCGACGCGTGGAAAAAGATCAAACAACGTGCGGTAAAAAAGGTGCGTGATGTGGCGGCGGAATTACTCGATGTCTATTCTCGTCGTGAGGCCAAACAAGGCTACCAGTACGTGGTCGACCACCATGCACTCAATTCCTTCTGCATCGCTTTCCCCTATGTGGAAACGCTCGATCAGCAAAGTGCCATTGACGAGGTGCTGGCCGACATGGAGAAGCCCCGACCGATGGACCGGGTAGTATGCGGAGACGTTGGTTTCGGCAAGACAGAAGTTGCTATGCGTGCCGCGTTTGTTGCGACAATGGTTGGCAAACAAGTGGTGGTGCTGGTACCCACTACGTTGCTTGCGGCGCAACACTTTCAAACCTTCCGTGACCGCTTTGCCGACTGGCCGGTACGCATTGAGCACCTGTCACGATTCATTTCCGCCAAAAATGAAAAGGCCATTCGACACGGACTGGAAAACGGCGGCGTCGACGTCGTGATCGGCACCCACAAGCTATTGCGCGCAAAATTCAAAAACCTTGGCTTGATCGTGGTAGACGAAGAACAACGCTTCGGCGTGCGTCAGAAAGAAACACTGAAAAAAATGCGCGCCGAGGTGGACGTGCTCACACTGACGGCAACGCCCATCCCGCGAACGCTGAACATGTCGTTAAGCGGCCTGCGGAACATCTCGATCATCGCCACCCCGCCCAATTACCGGCACGCCATCAAGACGTTCATGGGAAGCTGGAACAATCACACCATAAAAGAAGCGTGTCGCCGGGAAATTGACCGCGGCGGGCAGGTGTTTTTCCTGCATAACGAGGTCAAGACCATCGCCGGAATCGCCGAAAACATTCGGCAACTCCTCCCTGACGCATCCATCAACGTTGCACACGGGCAGATGCCCGAACGCGAACTAGAACGGGTAATGCTCGATTTTTACCACCAGCGTTTCAGTATACTAGTATGCACCACCATTATCGAGAACGGTATCGACATCCCTTCCGCAAATACCATCATCATTCATCGTGCAGACAAACTCGGCCTTGCACAACTGCATCAGATTCGCGGTCGCGTAGGCCGTTCGCATCATCGTGCCTACGCCTATCTTATCGTACCGCCCAAGTCCGCCATAAACCCCGACGCGGTGAAACGTCTGGAGGCAATTGAATCGCTGGAAAACCTTGGAGCCGGTTTCACCCTGGCCACGCACGACCTGGAAATCAGGGGCGGGGGGGAGCTGCTCGGCGCAGAACAGAGTGGACAGATTAGGGAGATAGGGTTCACCTTGTACAATGACCTGCTGGCGCGGGCAGTGACGGCACTCAAGTCCGGCGAAATACCCGAACTTGACCCGCCTCTCGAGCATGACATCGACGTTAGTCTGGGTGTGCCGGCCCTGTTGCCAGAAGACTACGTGCCCGACGTACACGCGCGGCTGGTGCTGTACAAGCGCATCGCAAAAGCCGAAACCCTTGACGATCTGTACGCATTAAAGGCCGAACTAATCGACCGATTTGGTACACTGCCAGAATTCGCCAGGAATCTTTTTTTGGTAACGCAGCTGAAGATCGTAGCTACCGGGTACGGTGTAACGCGCATTGAAGCGGGATGTAAAGACATACATATGCACTTTGTAAAAAAACCGAATATAGACGTTGACAGGCTGCTTTCCCTAATCGAAAACCATCCCAAAGCATACAAGCTGCACGGGGCGGGAAAACTGACCGTATACATGGAAACGAACAACGGCGAGGAACGACTGAACGCCATCGCCAATCTGTTGAACGAACTATCGTTAAAACAGGCCGTCGTCACATGAATCTGCTCGGGCGGTCTAGGGCCCTTTTATTGTCGGTGCTAATAGGTGCCTGCCCGCCGTTGTTCGGCAAAGATTACATCATTGAAATGGTATTCTTCGCCAATCAACGGGAACGAATTGCAAATTCCGTTTATATTTCCACGCGACCGGTTACTCCAGCCTTGCAGAATGCGGTGCTGCTTAACGAAAACGCCGCTACATACGGGTTTACCCTCCTTCCTCCAGAGGCCCTGACGCTGACGGAGCAAGCTGCTGCACTGGAAGAATCCGGACGTTATAGAACCCTTCGACACGTGGCGTGGCGACAACCCGGCCTGGCCGGAAAAGATGCCAGAGCGGTGCGCATTTACGCCGGGGAAAACTACAAAAATGAATTCGGAGGGCGCCTGCCAACGAATGCCAACGATCCCATTACCGACCCGCCGCCGCCTGAAAAGACACGGACGAGCACCGACAAGTCCACTACAATTTCGACCCTAGTCGAACTCGACGGCACGATCACGGTCGTGTTGGGGCGCTATCTGCACGTATACACGGACCTGGTCTATCGTCGCCCTTACGTCACCGACTCCCTCCCCCGTCAGCGCGCTCTGGCCGAGTTTGCCGTCAAAACGCACCGTAAAATGCGCAGCAAAGAACTGCATTACCTTGACCACCCGCTGCTGGGAATATTGGTCACGATACGACCCGTTGAGAAATCCGGGCAAACAACCGAAGCAGAATGACCTGTCATCCACCGTTTGGTAGCACCGAACATCAAGCCCTTTCCGACAGCAGACCGACGGCAGTCGTCAGCAGGCGTTTGACCGGCGCCATCCCCGCCTGTGCCGCCCGTTCGATCTCTTCCGCGGTGATCGCGTGTTCGCTTTTCCCCGCCGCCCAGTTCATGCACAGCGCACACATCGCATAGCAAAGTCCCAATTCCCTGGCCAACGACGCCTCCGGCATACCCGTCATGCCAACCACGTCACAACCGTCTTTTTCCATGCGGCGAATTTCCGCGGCGGTTTCCAGACGCGGCCCCTGCACTGTGCCGTAGGTGCCGCCGTCAAAGACGGGAAGTTGCAAACGTCTCGATGCCTGTAGCAACACCTCCCTCAATTCGCCGCAATACGGCCACGTGAAGTCAACGTGGGTAACGCTGTCCGCTTCCTCGTCAAAGAAGGTCTGCCGGCGTGAATGGGTGTAGTCAATGATTTGATCCGGTATCACGATCCTGCGAGGAGGAATATCGGCGTGAATGCCGCCCACGGACGTCACCGCGATCACGTGGGTAACACCGATGTCGTGAAGCGCCCACAAGTTGGCGCGGTAGTTTATGCAATGCGGTGCCAAGGTGTGGGCGTACCCGTGTCGCGGTAGGAAAATAATTTCATTGCCGGCAAGCTCGCCACGTGTAAGAACGCCGCTAGGCGTGCCATAAGGAGTGTCAATGGTACGTTTGTCCGTAACCCTCAAGTCTTCAAGCAGCGTAAACCCGGTGCCGCCTATAATTGCCGGACGCATTCCTTTGTCAGGTTTTGCTTACCGCGTACACGTCGTACAGGTTCCGCCAGAAGCCCTTGTAGTCCATGCCCCAACCAAACAGGTAGTGATCAGATACTTCCAGTGCGGCAAGGTCGGGCACTATATCAACGTGTGTTTCTTGTAAGTTTTTCTTAAGCAGGACGACCGATAAAACTTTGCTCGCGCCACCGGCTTTACAATATCTGACAAGTTCTTGCATGGTGTAACCTTCATCGAAGATATCATCAATTAGTACCACCAGGCGATCTTTAAGGTCGGTAGCAGGCTCTTTGTGCCAGCAAATGCTGCCGCCTTGTACGGTGTCGTGATAACGGCTTACGTGGACATAGTCCAGTTGCAACGGCAGTTGTACGCGCTTCATCAATTCGGCCGTAAACATGAGTCCGCCTTTCATCACGCACAGGAACAAGGGCACTTCCCCACCGATTGCGGTACGCAGCTCGGCGGCAACCCGATCCACTGCCTCGTCAATCTTACGACGTGAGATCAATTGATTGCTTTGATCGCGTGTCTTGATGACATCCTTTAACAATGGGGTTTTCATAGGGTGGCCGCAGGCGAAGGTGTACCGGTAGTTTTCTCGTCAACGTGTAGTACGCGCGTCGGAAAGGCAATCTCGGCATGGTGGCTTTCAATGATTGCGGTTATCTTCAGCAGTACATCGTGCTTGACTTCATGGTATTTGATCCAGTTGGTGGTCTTGGTGAACGTGTAGACAAAAAAATCAATGGACGACTCGCTGAACTGGTCAACGTTGACGATCATAGTTTGTGTCTGGTCAATTTCGGCGTGCTCCATGAGCATTTGTTTGATGTCTCTAACGATGTCACTCAGCACGTGGACGTCATCATAACGCACCCCGATGGTTTCATAAATCCTCCGATGAGACATGCGCGAAGGATTCTCGATGACGATGCTGGTGAAAACGGAGTTGGGAACATAGATGGGACGTTTGCTGAAGGTTCTTATTCTGGTCTGACGCCAGCCGATCTCCTCCACTGTCCCTTCCAGGTCTCTATCCGGTGAACAAATCCAGTCGCCGATTTGAAATGGGCGGTCCAGATAGATCATCAAACCACCGAAAAAATTGGCCAACAAGTCCTTGGCGGCAAAACCAACCGCAATCCCTCCGATGCCGCCGAATGCCAGGATTCCGGCAATACTGAAGCCCAACGTCTGCATCATCACCAGCACCGCGGTGATAAACACGGAAGCGCGCATCAGCTTTGCCAGCGCATGGATGGTGGCCACGTCAACCGGCGTGCCTCTCTGGTGCCTGCGCTTGATGTACGCGCCTTCAAATTCCCTGATAAAGCGAACCAGAAACCATGCCAGCGTCGCAACGATGGCAATGTTTCGGGTCGGGTCAATAGCCTCGAAGATCTCCGCATTAGTCCGACCTGCAACGATGTCCGCCGCAAACAGGATGCCGATAACCCAGATCAGCACCCGTAACGGTTTGCCTATCGAATTGATCAATGCGTCATCCCACGGGCTGGCGGAATGCTCGGCCTTCTTCCAGAGTTTCTGCAGGAACAATCTCAAGATGAAGCTACACGACAAGGCCGCCAGAACAATGACAAAGACCTGCAAGACCCACGCATCCGTGAACCCGGGCACGCCGCCCAAGTCGTCGTAAAAGTTCAAGAGCTTCTCCATTATGTACCGCTATTCAGATTGCCAATTCACCACAGGGTAAATCCTGATACGGCGCCACCCGTGACACCGCTTGTCGCCACTCTTTGGTAGCGCGCAAATCCTTGTAAGAAAGTGGATTCTTTTCTCCGTGCATGCGTATCAGACGAATCTGTGAAGCCGGATCATTATAGTCACTGAATCGTGCCGCAATCTCGCGCGCCTGTTTACGCGCGTTACATATGAGCACCATGTCGCAGCCGGCGCGCAGTGCCCGTTGCACGCGCTCCGAATACTCATCCCCGCACTCGGCCGCTTTCATACTCAAGTCATCGCTGAATATGACGCCTTTGAACGCCAGTTGCTGACGCAGTACCTCATTCAACCATTTGTCGGAATACGTAGTTATATCTTTATCCACTTTTTCATACACAACGTGAGCCGACATGATACCCGCAAGACCGCAGTTAATCATATACTGAAACGGTACCAAGTCCTGCATCAGGATATCCTCATATTTGCGTGAGTCCGTCGGCAAGTCAACGTGTGAATCGGCGACCACCCCTCCATGCCCGGGAAAGTGTTTGCCGATCGCCTGCATCCCCGCCTTATGCATACCGCGCACGTACCACATGGCCAAGCTTGACACGATATCAGGGTCGCCGTGAAACGCGCGCGCGCCGATCACTTGACTGACGCCCCTATCCAGATCAAGCACCGGTGCAAAGCTGAAATCAATACCGACCGACCTGAGTTCCGCCGCCATCAACCAACCGGTAATCTCCGCCAATCCGCACGCGCGCTCCGGGTTTTCATCGTACCTGTTGCCTAGTAGCCGGACCGCCGGTAGCCGAGTAAAACCCTCTCGCAATCGCTGCACATCTCCTCCTTCCTGGTCAATCCCCACCAGTAATTTCGGATATCGCAAGGCGTGAATCTGGCTCACTAGTTCTATTAGCATTTCAACAGAGGTAAAGTTGCGGCTGAATAATATGACGCCACCGATTGACGGCGACATAAGAAACTCCCGTTCTTCCACAGACAGACTGTCCGCGTGAAGGTCCACCATGAGAGGGCCGAGTGACATTACACGATTATTCTCCAAACGAGACAGGATTTATAGAGGCGGCCGATAAAACCGCCCAAAGATTTTGCTCCTGTGTGGAACACAGGCCTGTGCTCCCTACACTTGCTTGTCAAGCATAATGAATCACGTTCCAGATTTTGAATGAAGGAGTAACGAGGTGGAAGGTTTACATGATCTTCAGGAGGTTTACATAATCTTCTCGCGTATCCACGCCCGGCCCCACGGGGGATTCACACACGTCAACAAGGATGGATTCTCCCTGTTCCAGGGCACGCAATTGTTCCAATGATTCCCGCTTTTCCAGCGGCGAACGCGGCAGGCGGGTAAATTGATGCAGAAAGCCGACGCGGTACGCATAGATGCCCAAATGACGCCGGGCGTTGCAATGTTTCCAGTCCGCATTCAAGTTTCTGGTGAAAGTTGTTGCAATACCATTTTCGTCACACAGTACCTTGACTACGTTCGGGTCGTTGTACTCTTCAATCCTGGAAAATGGTGCACACAACGTCGACATGCTCACGTCGGGACGGTCGAGCAAATTCCCGGCTACCCGGTTGATGTTTGCAAACGACACCATGGGCTCGTCACCCTGCACGTTGACGATGATAACGGCGTCGTCCCATGAGCAGGTGCGTGCGACTTCGGCAATACGGTCGGTCCCCGATTTGTGTGCGTTGGAGGTGAGCTGAACTTCGGCATTAAAGGATCGCGCGCAATCAACAATCCTCTGATCATCGGTTGCGATAATGATCTGTCCCGCGTCGCTGGCACAGGCGTTCTCATAGACGTGCTGAATGATCGTCTTACCCTTTGCCCTCAAAAGTACCTTACCCGGCAGGCGGGAGGATGCATAGCGAGCAGGAATAACTACCTTAAAATTCACCAGAGGAGTTTTCATGGGGGGTGATTATACAAGAACGCACGTATACACTTTTTCTCTTTCCCCAACTTTTTTCAAAATCTCGCGGGAAAAAAATGTCCGATACTAGCGGCAGGCACACGCCCGGGAGAAAGGACAACGAAGGGCATTTAGAGAACCGTCTGCCTCTACATGAATTTGTATTTCCGGTATTCTTCTTCGTCAATCGGCCTTGCTTCGTCTTCCAGCATCACCGGAATCCCCTCGCGTATAGGATAGGCAAGGCGCGCCGAGGTGGAGATGAGTTCCTGTCGTTCTTTATCAAACTTGAGCGGTCCCTTGGTAACCGGACAGACCAGGATATCAAGCAATTTTTTGTCCATAAGGGATCCTTTCTATAAGGGTGGAAATACATTTCTCCAGTGCGTCATTCGGTAACAGTACCATGGGGATATACCATATATTCCTGTCGGTAAACTTCTTGCATTTTACCGCATCTTTTTCGGTCATAAGAATGGGGGCGTCATCGTTAAAGTCAAGGTCGGTTTGTCGATAGACGTGATGGTCGGGAAAACGGTGCTGCGTGGCGTGAATTCCCGCACCCCGCAGGAGTTTGAAAAATCGTGCGGGATTACCTATGCCAGCGACAGCGTGTACGCGAAGGGGTTGAAACTCTTTCAGAGGCTTACGGGTTACATCAGAAAATAGTGAGACAGCCTCACCATAAGCAATTTGAAAACGATACCGTGCATTCTCGCCACCATTGTAAATGACCAAGTCGCACGAACGTAACCGACTGGCAGGTTCGCGGAGTGGGCCGGCGGGCAGACATTTTCCGTTACCGAACTTTCTTTCTCCGTCAATCACAACAATTTCCACAGTGCGCGGCAGACGGTAATGCTGAAGGCCGTCATCCGAAAGCACTACGTCAACGTCATGCCGGTCAAGCAACTGGTCAACTGCTCGTTTACGATCAGCGGCAATGACTACGGGGCAGGCAGTTTGCCGTGACAGCAACAGGGCTTCATCTCCCACTTCTTCAGGGGGGGCGTCAGGGTGCACCTCAATGACGCGCCGCTCGTTTTTGCGTCGATACCCGCGTGCCACAATACCAACACGCAACCCGTGCGCCTTGCACCGCTGCGCCAACCATATAGTAAAAGGCGTTTTCCCCGTCCCACCAACGGTGATATTGCCAACAACAATGGTGAACGTCGCCGCACCAACGAGACTGGGTGCGCATAAATGATAATAGCCCCTGCGTATCGTAACCACCGCCCGAAACAACCAAGACAAAGGTAAAAACAGAAAGGAAAGTATGTTTTCCGAGTACCAGATTTTTTCCATGTCCGGGTTCAAGACAGGGACTCAGAGGTGGAGGACACGTCATTCACCGAGGCGGACGCGCCAGCTTGAATTTTGTAGAGGTTTGTATACGCGGCATTGTCCTCGATCAGTTCATCATGCCTGCCGACGCCGACGACGCGCCCTTTTTCCATCACGACAATTCTGTCCGCTCGATCAATCGTTGACAGCCGATGGGCAATGATCAGGGTAGTCCGATTCGCTTGCAAGGTATCCAAGGCATCCTGGATGTATTTTTCAGACTCTGCATCGAGGGAAGAGGTAGCTTCGTCAAGGATCAGGATGGGTGCGTCCTTCAATAACGCCCTGGCAATGGCGATACGCTGACGCTGGCCTCCTGAAAGCAGCACGCCGTTCTCACCCGCCAGCGTACTTAGCTTGTCCGGCATCTTGTCGGTAAACTCCAAAACGTGTGCGGCTTCCGCCGCTTGCAGTACGCGCGGATCATCCGCCGCTAGGTCCCTTGCATAGGCGACATTGTTGGCGATGGTGTCGTTGAACAACACGACATCCTGACTCACGATTGCAATTTGTTCGCGCAAGGATGCAAGGTTGATATCCCGAATGTCGATCCCGTCTATCAGTATGTCGCCACTATCAACGGTATAAAACCTGGGTAATAGGTTGACGATGGTGCTCTTGCCGCTGCCCGATTTGCCGACAAATGCGACGGTTTCGCCTGGTTGGATTTCCAGGTTGACGTGCTCCAAAGCACGGTCATCCCTTGACACGTATTTGAAACAAACGTCCCGATACTCGATTTTTCCCTCACATTTGACCAGCCGTTTTACAACAGGCTGAAGTTCTTCTTTTTCGGTATCAATCAGCTCAAATATGCTTTTGCCCGCCGCAATCCCGGTCTGGAGTATCTCATTCACCAAAGTAAGCTTTCTCGCAGGCGTAAGAATCCACACCATCGCCACGATAAAGCTGATAAATCCTCCCGCGGTTTCTTCCGCGGAAACCACCGGTTTCGCCGCAATCACCAGCACCGCAACCAGCGCAAAACCTACCAGCATTTGAATAATCGGTGTGCTGGCGGCCTTGGTCATGGCCATCCTCATATTGTTGCGTCTATATTTCTCATTGACTCGTTCAAACTTGTCGATTTCATACTGCTGGCCACCGAATATTCTCACGATGCGGTGACCAATGATACTTTCCTCAACGACGTGCGTGATTTTGCCGACGGACTTCTGCATACGAGTACCGAACTTTCTAAAGAGTTTACTGGTATATTTAACCGCCAGGGCGATCAAGGGTGTAACGATCAGAAACAGCATTGTCAACTTCCAGTTGTTAACAAACATCACGCCAAGCAGAAATAGGATGTGCGAGCTGTCCTGAATAAGGCTGCGCAAACTTTTCACGGCGGCACCGATTACTCGTTCCACGTCAAAGGAAAATTTGGAAAGTATCTCGCCAGTGGCCTGATGATCAAAGTATAGTGTCGGAAAGTATTGCAGCCGAACAAACATTTCCCGCCGCAACACCTTGATGACGTAAGCACCGATATAGCCGATAAGATAGGTACCTATAAAATTAACAACGCCGCGCAGGATGATAATAACCAGAAACGCCCAGGGGATCCATTTGATTTCATCGTAGTTCCTGTCTACGTAAGTGCTGTCGATAAACGGCCCAAGCAGATAGGGAATAAGCGCATTCAACCCGGAAAAGACCAACAACGCCAATGAAGCGAACAAGAGATAATGCCACTGTGAAAAGGTATAGCCCAAAAGCCGACGATAGACCTGCCAGCTGTTTTGTTCGGGGCTGCTCGTGGTCATACGGAAGACTGCAGTGATTTGATGGTCTGCATGGCGGAGATTATATACTTAAACCCTACACTCAAACCTTATACTCAAACCCGTAGCTATCGCGTGCGGCGATGTAGGTCGGCGGCGCTCGCAAGGCATCTTTAAAAGTTGGAGTGCCAAAATCTTTTGTACATGTCACGGTATCCGGGGTGCCGTTGAAGCGCGGGGGCGGGCGGTTCCGAGAAGGCAAACGTTATCATGCCCGATGAGGCGGTATTCAGTGCTTCGGTGCCAAATTCTTGATAACGCGCAACCACTTCTTCACGCGGGAATCGAAACCGGTTGCGATAACCCGAGGCGAACACTACGTAGCGCGGAGAGGTGTGCCGAATAAATTCCGTAGTCGAGGATGAGTTGCTGCCGTGATGAGGGGCGATCAGTATGTCAACGTCGAGCAGGTGCACCTGGTCTTTTATCAAAAGCCGCTCCACTCGACGTTCGATGTCGCCGGTTATCAAGGCGGATGCACCGCCGGAATGCGTGACGAGCAGCACACAGGAGCGGTCGTTATTTTTTGAATATTTGCGGACGTCGTCACCGGGATGCAGGAATTGAAAGCGAGTGTTTCCCCACTGCCACGTCATTCCCTTTCTGCAAAGGGTGTTCTGTACGTCGGGGCGTCCAGGGCTTTGCAGGTCGTCAGATTTTTGTGGAACATTGGTAACCAGTTGCGCTACCGATATGTTTTCCAGTACACCTTCCAAGCCGCCGGCATGGTCGTTATCGTCGTGACCGATTACCAAGATGTCGATCTTCTTGATGCCGCGCTCGCGTAGATAGGGCACGATGACTGCCTCGCCGGTGTTGAAGCCACTCTTGAAGGCGGGGCCGGTGTCGTACAGTAATACTCGGTCGTCGGTTTCAACGACGACCGCCAGGCCCTGACCGACGTCAAGGACGGAGAACTTCGCTTCACCGTCCAGCAACGGTGTTGACTGTGCGAAGATCAGCGGGCTAAGCAGCACCAGGCCGATGGCCTTGCCAAACCATTTCCTGGGTAGCAATAGTAGTAGCACGCCACATACGGCCGGCAGCAGCACCCAGTCGGGCGGCGAGTGCGCCCATCTTGCATAAGGCAATTGGTGAAAGTGTTCAAGTGCCCACCAGAACACCTGTATGGAATAATCGGCGGCTTTGAATACCCATCCAGCCAGGCCGTCACCAAACAGCAGCAGCACCGAGCCAAGCAACACAAAAGGTACCACTATGAAGCTTACCCAGGGTACGGCAAAGAGATTGGCCAGCGGGGAAACCAGCGACGCCTGCTGAAAAAACACCAGCGTGAGTGGCAGCAGGCCGAGTGCCAGGATCCATTGTAGGTATCCAAAACCGTATCCGAAACGCCATAACCATGATTGCCCGGCCGCCCGACTGTTGACAACGGCGAAAAAGATCAACGCCACCGCCGCAAAGGACAACCAGAAGCCGTAACTCAATACGGCATAAGGATCCCAAACGAGGATGGCGAACAGTGCCATTGATAACAGATGCCAGGGGCGTGACGATCTGCCGAAAAATACCGCCGCAAATACCACCGACGCCATGATCATGGCGCGCTGCGTCGGTATCGAAAAGCCCGCCAGCATGGCATAGGTTACGGCCGCCACCATGCCGGCCAAGGCGGCAACCCGTTGCGCGGGAATCCGCATACAGAGGGGGCCGCTCAGCTTCCATAGTTGGAATATCAGCAGGTAGATCATGCCGGAAACGAGGCCCACGTGCAGCCCTGAAATGGCAAGCAGATGACTGGTGCCGGTGCCGGTAAGCATTTGCCAGTGCTCGTGCCCCATTTCGCTTCTTTTGCCGAGTGTGAGGGCTTTGATAACGGCGCGATTCTCGCTGTCCATGTCGGAGAGTACCGCTTGCATGCGTTGATGCAAACGGGCGCGTAAAGAGTGCACTGGATGACCGCCGTCCGCCAGGCGTTTGGCGGGTGTGTTTGGCTTGACGTAGCCGGTGGCGCGGATGCCTTTTCCAAACAGCCATCTTTCATAATCAAGACCGCCCGGGTTGGCAAACCCCCAAGGGCGCTTCAGCCGGACGCGTATCCGCCAGTGCTCCCCCAGTTGCACAGGCGGGACTGCACCAAACCAGTTTAATCGTATCTTTTTCGGCACGGTTACCTCGCCGTGTCCGTCGGACTTGGCGGCCTTAAAGACCAGAAAATCGAAACGCGTGCTGCGGTCTTCACGGACCGAAGGGATGGAGACGATCTGTCCAACTACGTCCAGATCGATACCCTCCAGAGAACGGTCCAATGCCGGATACAGTTTCAACCAAGCATGAAAAAGTGCCCATAAAAAACCAGCCACCAGACCCGTGAGCATAATGCTGCGCGGGTATCTGACCCCGATCAAGAGCACTGGCACAATGGCAAATATCCACTGCCAGTGAGGCAAAGACCTGAACGTCGTCAGGATAAGTATTCCCGACAAGAACGCCAGTGCAAATTTAGTCACTCTTCGGTCGTATAAAATTCATCTAGACATCCGTAGCCTTTATCGCGGTCAAGCTGCCGTCCTCCAACAGGTAGGTTTCAGTCATCGGTCTGGCGATGGCGGGGTCGTGGGTCACGATCACGATTGCGGTGCCCAACTCTTCGTTCAATTCCAGCATCAGTTTTTGTACTTGAACGGCGTTCCTGCGATCAAGGTTGCCGGTCGGTTCATCGGCAAGGATTACTTTCGGCCCGGTTACCAGTGCTCTGGCAACGGCGACGCGCTGCCGCTCCCCTCCGGAGAGTTCGGCGGGTTTGTGCAGCGTCCGTTTGGGCAAACCGACTTTGGATAAAATTTCTTCGGCACGCGCGGCGGCCTCGGCGACGGAGCCGTCGCGCAGCAACAGGGGCAATGCAACATTTTCCAGGGCGGTAAACTCCGGCAACAGATGATGAAACTGGTAAATGAAACCGATGGCCTGATTGCGCAGCCGACCGCGTGCGGCGTCGGACAGCCTTGACATGTTTTCGCCACAGACGTTGACACTGCCGCGATCCGGTACGTCCAGGCCGCCCAACAGATGCATCAGGGTACTCTTGCCGCTGCCCGATGCTCCTATGATTGCAATTTTACTACCCGCCTCAATATCAAGGTTTACATCCCTAAACACCTCTACCCGCAACGGGCCGCTGTCAAAGGTCTTGGTAAGATTCCGACATTGCAGCACTTGCTTCGCGGAACTATTCATGGCGCAAGGCATCCGCGGGTTGGGTTCGTGACGCTTTCCAGGCCGGATAGATGGTGGCACATACGGTAAGAACGAAGGCAATGACGCAGGCGGTAACCACGTCAGTAGAGATGATTTGTGATGGAAAGTCACTGATCGGGTACACGTCTGGCGGGAGAACTTTTGCATCAAGCAGGCGCTCTATTCCGCTCACGATGTCTTCAAGGTTTGACGCCAGTAGCACTCCACCCACGGCACCCAGTATACTGCCCACCAGCCCGATCAACGTCCCTTGCAAAATAAAGATTTTCATAATACTGGCCGGAGTCACCCCCACGGTGCGCAGCACCGCAATGTCACTCTTCTTATCGGTCACTACCATCACCAACATGGATACGATGTTGAATGCGGCAACGGCGACGATCAGTGTCATAATAATCAGCATCATGGTCTTTTCCATTTTCAGGGCGCGAAAGAAATTACGGTTGTGATGTGTCCAGTCGGTCACCCAGAAATCTTCGCCCAACTGTTCACGAAGCCGGCCGGTGATCACCGGGGCATTGAGCAAGTCTTCAAGTTTCAGGCGCAAGCCGGTAACGGAGTCACCCAGACGAAACAGACGCTTTGCATCCTCGATGTGAATCGCCGCCGTATTGCGATCATAATCCGGCATCCCGACGGAATAGTTTCCCGCTACGGTAAAACGCCTGAATTTCGGCAGGATACCCGCCGGGGTTACCGTGGCTTCGGGAGTAATGACGGTTATCTTGTCGCCGACTTCCACGCCAAGGTAGTTTGCCAGATCAACGCCCAACAGAACCCTGAATTCACCAGGCCGTAAAACGTCCAGCGTGACATCCAGCACGTGCCCCGCCATGCCGGAAACCCTGCTCTCAAGATGTGGTTCAATGCCGGTCAATACCGCACCCGTTACCTGACCGCCGTGAGCAATCATGCCTTGCCCCTGCACGTACGGGGCAGAACCCTTGATAACGGGGTCTCCTTGCAGTCGCCGCGCAACCCCCTTCCAGTCACGTAATTGTCCGTTCAATTCGAGTACGGTGGCGTGCGTCGTCATACTCAGTATCCGTTCCTTGATCTCACGTTGAAACCCGTTCATTACCGACAGTACCGTGATGATTACAGTGATACCAAGCACCATACCAAGTATTGAAACAAGCGAAATAAAAGAGATAAAGTGATTGCGTCTTTTAGCGCGTAAATAGCGGAAGCCAACAAATAATTCGAGTGGCCTGAACATGGATGGTACCCGTGGTTAAATCAATTGAAGCGCGCTTATACTTATATAATACATTGGTATTGATTCGACCGCATTGCCATGACTACAAATCGCATTGCGCCTGAGTGGCAACAACAAGACGCCGTCATAATCGTCTGGCCACACCGCCATTCTGACTGGAGAGACTGCCTGGATGCAATAGAAAAGACCCATCTTGAACTGGCTCGTCACATCGGTAGACACCAACGTTTGATCCTGGTTGCCTACAATACCGCACACGTCTCGCACATTCGCCATCAACTGGATAAACACGCAATCAATACCGCCAATATTACATTCACAACGATCCCCACAAATGATATTTGGGTACGGGATTATGGCCCCCTTTGCATCGCCTCGGGACATATCCTGCTTGACTTCGCCTTTGACGGCTGGGGAGAGAGATATGCCTATGAACGAGACAATGCGTTCAGTACAAGACTGATGGAACAATTATGCTTGAACGCCAGGCACAACCGCATTAGCCAAGTACTTGAAGGGGGTAACGTTGAGATAAATGGGCGTGGTGAGGTACTGTCCTCATCGTCATGTTTCAGACGAAACGGCGCCGGTTTTGACGCCATCACACTAGAAGAAAAATTTACCGGCTGGTTCGGCAGTAGCAAAACGCACTGGATCGATACGGCGCCATTGCAAGGTGACGACACCGATGGCCACATCGACACCCTGGCGCGCTTCTGTGGGGATGACGTCATCGCCCATGCCGCACCCGGTTGTAGAAATGATCCCAACGGCGAAACACTGGAGCGGCTCGTTATACAGTTGCGGTGCCTGCAAAGCGGTGGCATCGACCTCGTCCCGCTGCCTCTACCCGTACCGATCTTCCTATCGGGAAAGCCGATCCCTGCAAGCTATACAAATTTCCTGATTACCAATCAGTCGGTGCTGGTGCCAACGTTCAACGACAAGCGGGACGAACCTACACTCAAAATTTTTGAGGAGCTATTTCCAACGCGAGCGATCATCGCAATCAATGGAAATACTTTGGCGCGACAATGCGGTGGGGTACACTGCGCCACCTTACAACTACCCGAGGGCACACTCGGATGAACACCATCAACATCGCACTGGTACAACAGCGGATGCAGGCAGACTATCGGGCCAATCTAGACTACAGCCTTACTGAGATCGACACGGCCGCCAAAAACGGCGCCGACCTGGTGGTACTGTGCGAACTACATACCAGCCTGTATTTCTGCCAAGAGAAAGCGGCACGGCACTTCGACCTGGCACAAACCATCCCCGGCGCGCTGACGCGGTCACTGGGGCAGGCTGCCAGGGAAAACCACATCGTGGTCGTCGGCTGCATGTTCGAAAAACGCGGGCAAAACGTTTACCATGACTCGGCGGTGGTGCTGGACAAAGACGGCGACCTCGCCGGCGTATACAGAAAAATGCACATACCCGACGATCCCGGCTACCATGAAAAGTATTACTTTTCACCGGGAGATTCCGGCTTCAATCCGATCCGCACCTCCATAGGCAGGTTGGGTGTGATGATATGCTGGGATCAATGGTTCCCCGAGGCCGCCCGGCTGATGGCGCTGGCGGGGGCGCAAATTCTCATCTATCCCTCCGCAATCGGCTGGAACCCCGACGACGATGACGACGAGCGACAACGTGAAGTACAAGCCTGGCTAACTATCCAGCAAAGTCACGCCATCGCCAATAATCTGCCTCTAGTCTGCGTAAATCGAGTTGGCCACGAGCCGTCGGCAAGCAGTAACGGCATCCATTTTTGGGGCCACTCCTTCGTATGCAATGCGGGAGGAAGAATCACCAGCCGGGCGTCCATGGAACACGCGCAAACTCTGTATGCGACCATTGATTTATCTGAAACCGAGCGAATCAGACAGGTATGGCCCTACTTTCGAGACCGCCGCACGGACGCCTATCATAGCCTCACTAAACGGTTCATAGAAAATGGTTAGATTCTGATGACTACCGCCTGTGAATAATAAAGTCCCTGATGTTTTTGATGCCGAGTACCAACAGCACAACCGCCAAGGCGGCAATGCACAAGAGTATCAACACCCCCAGGTTGCCCCGCCACGTGACACCGAGCAAATGCACCTGATCCGTTTCGGTAAACGCTGCATACTTCGGGATCAAACGCGACACGAACAACGCAAAAATGAGCAAAAATAGAATACCCTTGGCAAGCACTGCGATCCTCGTAGACAAATAAAGAAGGAAATTATATACGCAAATAGGCAGAACAAGCGAAGGGTTGAGCCATTCTCCCGAACTACTCCGCCACACTATTGATGGTGACGTCTACGGTCGTGGTGCCGTCGGTGAAAACCGGATAGATGCTGCCATACAGGTCGCCGCTTTGCATGGCCGCCCGACCGGATTTTGAAATTCTGGCGATGACTTCAAGTTGCTCGACACTGGACAGGTTCATAGCGGGGATCATGGCAACCGTATCATCAAGGGTTACGGTAGCGGGTAAGTCCGAGGCAGTCATTCTCACCAGTGCCACGGGCATCTTCGGCCCGGGTCGTGCACGCGCATAAATGAAAAGCGTGTCCGCAGCGCCAACCTGATCTTGCAATTCCTCCGCCAGGGATACGTTGACCGTTACGGCGGCAATGGCAGACTCGGCCCGCTGCCGGGTGGTCTCGTCTTCCGTCATAGATGCACCGGCAGTTTCGGTGCCGGCCTTTTCCCGGGCCTCTTCCAGATAGGCTTGCAGGGCGGATATAGCCTGCTGCTGATCCGGGGGTAGCCGTTGTATCAATTTCTCCCAATAGCCGGCCGCATCCGCGTAGTCTTCAAGCTGGAAGGCCGCCAAGCCTGCATACCATAATCCCTTCTGATGATCGGGGTCTATTCGCAATGCCCTGGTAAACAGTTGCAGCGCAGTGGCATCAAACTTCTGCCCCATGGCAAATCCCCGTGCTTCCCCGTAGTCCACTAGCACATCTGCATCCGCTCCCTGCGTAATCTCCTTTGCCTTTGCATAGGCATCCGCCGCAACGTCAAACTTCTCTAGCATGAAGTAAGACCTGCCCAACATCAGCCAACCATCCAGGTTTTTCGGGTCACGTTTCAATCTTTCCTCAAGCGTGGCAACCGCTTCTTCCATGGAAGGCATCTGGCCGGTTTGCCGAGCCTGGAATTCCGGCGACAATGAAGGCAACCCGTTGTCAAGTTTCAAGTAGGTGAATACGGCTACGACAGGGATTGCCAGCGCAATCATCGCCGGCAGTATCTTGTTGCTCTTTTTCAGCACCCGACTCTGTCGTCCGGCGACGTCATCGATCAACGTTCGTTGTAGGTCGCCCTTGGCGGCTTCATATTGTTCCTCGTCAATAAGGTCGTTATCTAAATCACGTTCAAGCTCGCCAAGTTTGTGATCGTAAAGCGCACGGCTGACTTTGCGGGGGTCTAGGTCCGGTCGTGGTTTTTCGGCCAATAGGGACGGCAAAATGATGATCAATGCAACCAGGATCAAAAGTGTGCAAACGATCCAGAAGCCAAACATGTCATTCTTTGGTCTGTTTTAGGATCGAACCGAGCTGCGCGCGTTCGTGTGTCGAAAGCCGTGCCCTTGCAGTTCGCCTTTGCCTGGCTACCACCACAATCAGAATGATCAATGCCGCTATCAAGAAGATGAAAGGCCCAAACCACAGTAAATATGTCTTTGGTTTTACCAACGGCTTGTACAGTACGAAGTCGCCATAGCGATTTGCCATGAAGTGGATGATGTCGGAGTCCGATGCACCTCGTGCCAACATGGCCCTGACTTCGGCGCGTAAGTCCTTTGCCAGGTCGGCGTCCGATTCGGCAATCGTCTGATTCTGGCAAACCAGGCAACGTAGTTCATTCAATATGGCGTGATAGCGTTCTTCATGTTCGATGACGACGGGTTTTGCCACCACCGCACAGGCAAGCAAGCCGCTCATCAACAGCGCAAACACTGCGCGCGTATCAGGACGTCTCATTTTTTAATTGTCGTATCATCGGCAAAACCTTGCTTTCCAGGGCTTCACGAGTAAGCGGGCCGATGTGTTTATAACGAACGATGCCCTTGTCATCAATCAAAAAGGTTTCCGGCACGCCGTACACGCCCCACTCAATCCCGACGCGCCCTGTTTCATCGAACGCATTTGCCAAATACGGATTACCGTAGTTTGTCAGATATCGCGTTGCCTCACTTTCAGTGTCCTTGTAATTCAGCCCATAGATGGGCACCACGTTACTACGCACCAGGTCAAGCAATAACGGATGCTCCTGAAGGCACGCACGACACCACGATGCCCAAACGTTCAGCAACGAAACTTTTCCAAGTAGTTCCCGGTCGGTAAAAACCTCGGCTTCACCAAGCCGCGGTAGGGAAAAACTCGGCACGGGGGCGTCGATCAGCGGAGACGGTACAATGGAAGGATCTCGGTTCAATCCAACCAGTAAAAACCCCGCCAATACAAGAAAAAACGCAATCGGCACAAGGTATTTGGTCATGTCAGTCCCTCAACGAATACCGGCCTGTTACGTCGCAGCGTCAAAGACCCTGGTCTCCCGTTTCAGTGTCAAGCGATAACGACGATCAAGTGCCGCCAATAAACCGCCCAGCGCCATCAAGGCGGCACCCGCCCATATCCACTGTACAAACGGTCTGTAGTAAAGACGCACCCCCCAAGTGCGCTCATCGATCTGCTCACCCAGTGCAACGTATACGTCACGCAAAAATCCGGTATCAATGCCCGCTTCCGTCATCGGATTTTTCTGTACGAGGTAGGTGCGCTTTTCCGGTAACAATTCCGCAATCATTACATCATCCTTGTATACTCTTATCAGTGCCTGTTTTGATGAGTAGTTCGGCCCGCGAACGTCGCTAACGTTATCGAACTCAAAAACGTATCCCGACATTACAACTTTCTGACCGGTTTGCATCGGTAATTCCTTTTCTTGCTGAAAGGCGCTTACAAAGGTCACGCCGAAAACAAAAATCCCTATGCCGAGATGCGCGACTGACATGCCATAGGTTGCGCGCGGAATCTTCTTGAGACGCTGAAGGGCATGGTCGCCGCTACGAAATGCCTTGCCAAACAAATAGTAAACCGCCGAGGCAATTGACCAACCCCCAAGGGTAATGCCAACGGCAACCAGTATCGATGTCTTACCCGCTACCATCAACGGGAGTGTAGCACCGACAATCAGACCGATTACGAGTATCTTGGCCAATTTTCCGACTACTTTAGATATTTTTGTTTTTTTCCAGTTCATGAAAGGGCCTATGCCGGCCATGAGTACAAGAGGCAGCATTAACGGCACGAACACGGCATTGAAGTAGGGAGGCCCCACTGAAATTTTTCCGGCGTTCAGGACATCCAGAAATAATGGATACAGGGTGCCGACAAGGATGGTTACCATTGCAACAACCAACAAAACGTTGTTAAGCAATAACGCCGTTTCACGAGAAAATAGATCAAATTGACCGACAGATTGTATATGCGGCGCTCGTAACGCATAGAGCAATAATGAAAAGCCGACCACGATGGCCAAAAATATCAGGATATAGATGCCGCGTGCGGGGTCCGTGGCAAAGGCGTGTACAGAAACGAGCACGCCGGAACGTACCAGAAAGGTACCGAGCAGACTCAACGAGAAAACAAGAATCGACAGCAATACCGTCCAGTTTTTGAAGCTTGATCTCTTCTCCGTCACGGCAAGTGAATGAATAAGCGCGGTACCGACCAGCCAGGGCATGAAGGAGGCATTTTCCACGGGGTCCCAAAACCACCACCCTCCCCAACCCAGTTCGTGGTACGCCCACCAGCTTCCCAACGTAATCCCAATGGTCAGAAATACCCACGCAAAGGTCGTCCACGGTCGCAGCCATCGTACCCAGGCGGAATCAAGCCGGCCTGCAAGCAGTGCCGCAACGGCAATGGCAAAGGCAACCGAAAAGCCTACATAGCCCATGTACAACATGGGCGGATGAATGACAAGCCCCGGGTCCTGCAGCAGCGGGTTAAGATCTTTCCCTTCAAACGGGGACGGGAACAAACGTTCAAACGGGTTCGAGGTAAGCAGCAGGAAAAGAATAAAACCGACGCTTACAAACCCCATTACGCCTACTATGCGTGCAATCACGTCATTGGGAAAACCGCGACTGAATACGGTTACGGCAAAAGTCCAGGCACCAAGCATCAATACCCACAACAGCAAAGAACCTTCATGCGCCCCCCATACCGCCGATATCCTGTAATACAGAGGTAAAGCGGTATTGGAATTATTGGCGACGTATAAAACTGAAAAATCATTGTTGACAAAACTGTACGTCAGGCAGACGTAGGAAATAACAAGGAATAAAAAATGGCCGCGCGCCGCCGGTTTGGCAACGGCCATCCACTGATCGATATGCGCGTGTGCACCGAGTAACGGTACGATAGTCTGAACCAGTGCCAGGCACAGCGCGATAACCAGAGCGAAATGACCGATCTCCGGAACCATGACGAATCAGTGGGATTCCCGCAGGGTATCCTGCGAGTGGGAAAGGCCCGATTTCTGCAAGGCCTCGGCTACTTCCGGAGGCATATAGTTTTCATCGTGCTTGGCCAACACCTCGCGGGCGATAAAAACACCCTGCGCATCTATCCCGCCCTGTGCAACGATGCCCTGACCTTCACGAAACAAATCCGGCAACAAGCCGGTATAATGGACGGTTACGGTTGCACGGGTATCGGTAAGGTCGAATTCAACAGTCAAACCATCCTCTTTTTTTATCACACTGCCCTTGACGACCAGTCCACCAATGCTGAATGTACCGTCTTTGGGTACCTCTCCCATAGCAACTTCGGAGGGGGTATGGAAAAGCATTATATTCTGTCTCATCGCATATAGAATCAGTGCCGTGGCACAACCAAAGCCAAGCAGAATTATCACCGCAAAAATCAGGCGCTGTTTCCGTTTTGCACGCATAGACGAGCTTATTCTTTAGCTTCCTCTGCAATTTCCCTTATCAATTTTTTCTTGCGGCGGCTCGCGATGAGCGGGCCGATTACCAGTGCCAGCATCGTAATGCCATACGCACCCCAGACGTAAACGGCTTTACCCCCCATATAGAAAAATTCCTGCATGGTCAAACTCACCCGACCATTTTTCTGACCCAGTTCGTTGAACGCTCACGCGACAATATCTCGTTACGCATCCGTATAAACAACAACCAGACGAAATAGGCCTTGAATGCAGCAACCATAATCATTAGCGGCACCAGCATACTGGGGTGCATGGATGGCGTTGCGGAGACCAGCGTCATATTGGGCTGGTGCAAGGAATTCCACCACACCACCGAATAATGAATGACGGGCAGGTTGATCACACCGATGATCGCCAACACGCTTGCTGCGTTTGATGCGGTACGAACGTCTTCGATTGCCGAGTAAACGGCAATCACTCCCAAATATAAAAATAACAAGATAAGTTCAGACGTAAGGCGCGCATCCCACTTCCAGTACGTGCCCCACGTGGGCTTGCCCCACAACATGCCCGTGACGAGCGCCAATGTAGTAAAGACCGCGCCGATACGCGCGCACTCCGAGACCATGATCCCCGCTATTTTCACCCTCCAGACCATCGTGATAAACCCCGCAATCGCCATCACTGCATAAACCAACATGGACAACCAGGCAGCCGGTACATGGATAAAGATAATCCTGTAGGATTCGCCTTGCTGATAATCGGGAGGTGCAACGACCAATCCCCAGTATAGCCCCACGCCCATCAGTACAATCGTAATTCCACCCAGCCACGGAAGCCAGTTACCTATCCACTCATAACAATGCCTGGGAGAAGAAAGTTTGTGCAGATATGACCGCATGGTTAGCTGACACTGATTTTCAAGAAGGCGTAGATTGCCATGGGAGCCAGCACCAACGCCAATATCAATCCCGCCGCAAGAATCGCCAATTGCCCTGAATAGACCGAACCGTTGATTGCCGCACTCACGGCACTGGTAGCAAATATCAGAACCGGAATATAAAATGGCAGCACGAGTAACCCCAATAATACGCCTCCCCCTTGCAGTCCCGCGGTCAAGGCGGCTCCGGCGGCACCGATTAGACTGAGTATCGGCGTGCCCAGCAACACTGTAATTACCAGTGCAGGAACCGCTTGAAAGGGTATATGCAGAAGCAAGGCCATCACCGGAATAATGATCAACATCGGTAACCCGGTAATCAACCAGTGTGCCGTAACCTTACCCAGTACTAGCACAGCAGGTGAATACCGACTAAAAAAAAGTTGTTCGATGCTTCCGTCATCAAAATCCTGGCGAAAGACGTTTTCCATGGAAATCAATCCGGCCAGTAAGGCGGCCACCCATACCACGCCGGGTGCCAGCTTGCTCAGAAAATCGGTATCCGGACTTACCCCTAATGGAAACAATGTCACAATGACCATGTAGAACAGAAACGGATTCATAAGGCTCGCACGCCGACGGAAGGCGATGAGCAGGTCACGCCGAATAACGGCTGTCAATGCCCTGAACATGGCTACGCGATGTTTATGCGCTTGACGTTATGGGGGGGAATCTTCAATTGGCGATGCGTAGTTAAAACAAGTATACCGTTTTGATCCAGATGTTTTTGCAAGAGTTCCTTGATTTTTATTATAAAACCTTCATCCAGTGCAGTAAGCGGCTCATCCAGGACCCAGATCAGCCGTTTTTCCAGCTGCAACCGTGCGAATGCAATGCGACGCTTCTGACCAGCAGAAAGTTTGCGCGTCAACAGGTTTCTTTGCTTGAACAAACCCACCGCGCGAACCGTTTCCCGAATTTCAGATTCCCCTCCGCTCGCACCATTCAATCCTGTACCCATCAAACGTTGTGAAAAAGCAAGATTTTCTGATGCGGTCAAGTCAGGCTTAACCCCCGAACGATGACCTATATAAGATATCTGTTGCCGATAGTCTTCATGCTTGCCAAGCAACTTCCCACACCAAGTAACGCTGCCCACCACAGGCTGGTGAAAACCACATAAAATCCGCAGCAAACTCGTCTTGCCGCTACCGTTACTGCCTTCAACTATCAATGCTTCACCCGGCCCAAGGGTGAAATTCAAACCTGAAAAGAGCTCTCTCCCTCCTCTTACACACGCAAGGTCACGTGCTTCAAGTACGCCTGCCTCTCGTCCGCTCATGGCATTCGACGGCCAAACACAAAATGAGCCACCTCATCGAAGTGATAGTAACATGCAGGGTTATACATCCAAACTTGCGGGCTTTCGGTCAAAACAAACAAGCCTGAGATCCGCTTTACAAAAGCTGGACAACACCTGAATCCGGGTCAGGTACTTTCATCCACGTCCAGGATGAAGTCTTCCGGGCCTTTAATCAATGCGTCACGAATGATCGTTGGCATAACAAAGGCCCACCCTTGAAGTCTCGGTGCCACTTTTCGTACAAGTTGCTCGGCTGCTTCGGCATCTTTCTGCAGGACCGACTGCCCTACATCATTTGTGTCGAATTCAATGCTGAACGTTGAATAGGTATCTTCCAGAACCGAAAAAGAACGTGCGGTAAACGTTATGCCATCATAGGTCATAAAGGTTGCGACCACAGGATCCACTATGTCTGCACTCAGTCTCTCCAGAGCCACAACGTCTCTAAGCTGTAGTGATGACAGCGCGTTGGCCACTTGGTAAAGCTCCGATTCAGATATTCTTTTCCCTTCAGGCACGGAGCTTGAAAGCATGAATTCATATCCCTCTCCGCCTGTATTTTCAATTAGGACGTCGCGGGTGCCCGTGCGTTGAATTTTTATGCTTTTTATACGCTGCGGTGGGATATCCAGGATATCCTTGCGCAACCACCGGGTCACGTCCCGCTTGAAATCTAAGTCTTTATTGATCAGCCAGCTTTGCTGCTCGCCCGCACGTCGAACATACTGCGTATTTTTCCTGGTAGCGTCCTTCTCCCCGGCGATGATGCGGACCGGTTTATCCAATCCCTGCACTGAAAACTGTGCGCCGCGAGCATTTGTATCACTGACGTCTGCAACGCCCAATCTGGTGTAATTGTCAGGATTTGAGGTCTTTACCTCGATCAATCTGGCTTCGGAAAGGTCATTAAAAATGGTACGCACAACGTCAATGTCTGCTTCATAGCCGTCACGATTTTTTACAATCCAGTTGTTTTCGGCCCTGCTAACGGCAGTCAACAAAACGTTACCCGCCGTGTGTACCGTAAACCCGGTTACGTCATTAAGCCTTGCAGACAAACCGGGGATCAGATAATCGTTCGTCTTTTCTCGCTGTGGATTGAAACCCAGATAATAAGCCACTGCTCCGATGACTGCTGCAACGACTAAAACGAACAGTGATTTTGGTTTCATACCCCCAATGCACGCCTTCTTTTGTTGCTTCTCAAAATGTAAAGGGCAAGCACCAGTATTGAAATGATGAGCGGTACCAAACCGATATTGATAAACTTCAGTTTTGTACCAAGCCTTTCAATATCAAGATCAAGGTTATATCTGACCTGCCTCAGCTGCTTACGGACCTTAAACTTTTCTTGTTGAAATTTCCGGATTTCAGCCTCCTGTTCGGGAGACAACGCCAAATCACTGCTGCCTTCGCGTTGTTTTTGCAGCTGTACCAGTTTTTGCTCGGTCTCCTCCAATCTGGCCTGAAGCGATTGCTCCGTTGCACGGAATTTTCGATCGGCAGCGAGGCGTAATTCCTGCACACGCACGAATGGCTGTGACGAAGTCTCGCGCCCCCGAATACCTATCAGGTCTGAACTACCCGCCAAATTATCGACCGCATTAATTATCAAGTCGTCGTTATCCGCCCAAGCATTAAAAAGTTGCTGCCCGAAAAAATCCTGAACCTGAACCCACATGCGGTCGCTCAGAATGTCGGTATCTGCAACAACGATCAGATTGGCATCCTCTATGTTTGTAAGATGGTTGTACTCAAGGGAACCTTCTTCTTCCACGGTCACCGGGCTGCCATCCGGAAAGGCAGAATCAAGTCTTCCTTGTATACGACCCATAAACGTGTACCGTTCTTGTGTCGACTTGAAGTTGTCACTTAACTGACCGAGGTCGGGGAGAAAACGAAACTGTGCGGCATCCATGAGCATCGCATCATCGCTTGAAGTAAAGATGGGGATAATGCGAGTACTGGTTTCCACTTTGGCCTTAATATGGCCCGCCATACCCACGCTGACGAGTTCAATCTCCGAGACAATGATGTCCTCGACATTGATATCTCCCCGGCTTATGCCCAGCAAGGCATAATGCCTTGACTCTCCCCGCTGCCCCCCACCTACTGTAAGTGCATACCTGCGATCCAAAACCACTTCGGCTGGATCATACTCTATCCCCCAAGCATCAAATAGCAGGGCTACATTCGAGCTACGCCCGCCCGCCACTTCAAGAGGTGAATTTTGCTCGCGCACGGGAATGTCAATTTCAGAGTGCGGGTCAACAAAAAATATTACCTTACCGCCCCGCATGACAAATTGATCAATTGCATACAAAGCAGAATCTGCAAGGTTCTTCGGATGCACGACCATCAAGATATCTATTTCTTCACCAATCTGTTTGGCAGTGACGTCCAACTGTCTCAGTTCAAACAATTGCCTGAGCTGGGATATGATAGCCCATTCTCTTGTCATTTGTGTGGTTTCGATGTCAAAACCACCAAACATGGGAAGTTGAGTAATAACACCCACAACGATCTTTTGTGGGTTTGCAAGCGTGTAGATCAGTTTGGTAACGTCATATTCAAGAAATTGCTCGCGCTGTGGTTGTAAAAACCCGATTATTTCGGTATCTCCCACGGCATTGCTTGCCACCAGACCAAAATAGATGCTTTTGCCGGTACTGCCGATCGGTACCGCCTGCAGGCCCGCGGAAGCTGCTTGATCTTCTTCTTCAGAGTAGGGTACCGGGTCCACTACATTAAGTACGATGCTTCCCTTTGACAACTGCGCATATTCGCGCAAAAGCTCTTTCACTCTGGCCGCATAGGTACGCAACATCGGCATCCCTTCACTGGCTTTATCCGAATAAAACAGATACACGGTAATCGGCTCGTCAATGCCGGCAATGACGTTTCGCGTCCCCTTGGTAAGGGTATACAACCCATTTGTGGTCAAATCGGCGCGCACGCCCGTAAGCAGTACGTTACTCGCCATGTTTATCACCAGGAACAAAACGGCAAGCACTAGCAAACCGATGAACGTTACTGATTTTCCTCCCGTCGTCATCATTCGCCTAATCAGATTTTTTTATCTCAACGATCAAGGCGTTGGCATACAGCCAAAAGCCAATCAGGGTAACGAAATAAACTACGTCACGTAAATCAATAACACCTTTGGAGATGGAGGCAAAGTGAGTCAAAAAGCTTAATGAAGAAATGGAGTCAATGACATTTTGTGGCACCCAAAGCCTAAAAAAACTCAAAACCAACGAAGACCCCGCCAACAAAAAGAGAAAGCAGACGGCGACGGTAATGACAAATGCGATGACCTGGTTTTTGGTGGTTGCGGAAATACACGCACCTATAGCCAGAAATCCGCCGGCCATCAGCGCACTACCAATATAGGTAGCAAAAATAACCCCATTGTCGGGGTTACCCAGATAATTCACCGTAATCCAGATCGGGAAGGTTAATGACAAGGCGATGCCTATAAACGTCCAAGCTGCCAGATATTTTCCGATCACGGCCTGGCCGACCGATACCGGCAACGTCATCAACAATTCGATACTGCCGGTTTTGCGCTCTTCGGCCCACAATCGCATGGCAATGGCCGGCACGAGAAACAGATAGAGCCATGGATGTAATTGAAAAAAAGGTACCAAATCCGCTTGTTCACGTTCATAGTAGTTGCCGAGATAAAAGGTCAGCGCACCACTCATAATGAGAAAAATAACAATGAATACGTAAGCGATCGGCGTTGCAAAATAGCTGCCCAATTCACGTTTGAAAATGGTGATGATATTTTTCATGCCAGCGTGGAGGCGGTGATTTCACGGAATCTGCTATCCAGCGTGTTGTCCGAAGACTTGTTTCGATGTCCGTCAGGGGTGTCATCGGCCAGGATTTTCCCGTCGGCAATGATAATTGCGCGCGTGCAAATCGCATCCACTTCACCAAGTATATGGGTTGATATGACGATAACCTTCCGTGATGCAATATTTTTAATAAGTCCCCTCACCTCATGTTTCTGATTCGGATCCAGACCATCGGTGGGTTCGTCCAATATCAATACTTGTGGATCATGGATAATTGCCTGCGCCAATCCCACTCTCCTCTTGAAGCCTTTTGACAAGGTTTCAATGGGCTGGTCCAGCACTCCATCCAAATGTAAAAGCTCAATGACTCTTTCCTTACGTTCAACTTTTTTCAGACCTGTCAACCCACGGACTCGCGAGATAAACTCAAGGTATTGCAACGGCGTCATCTCACCATAACTCGGCGCCCCTTCAGGTAGGTAACCTATACACTTCTTGGCATCAACGGGCTGCTTGATCACATTGAAACCACAAACGCTTATGTCGCCCGAGGTAGGAGTCAAAAACCCGGTTATCATCTTCATGGTGGTGGATTTTCCCGCACCATTCGGCCCCAAAAAGCCGAGCACCTCACCGGGACTTACGGAAAAAGATAGGTTATCGACTGCGACCAGATGGCCAAATTTCTTGTGCAGCTGCTCTATTTTTATCATGCTGTATCAGGTAGCTTTTTCTCTTGGTTTTGACGGCGGAATGCTACTAAAAATTCAATATTTTTTTCAAGGGCCAGTGCAACTACTTCAACCATTTCTGCCGTAGCTCGGTCTTCAGCTCTCTAAATTGCAACAATGCAATCATTGGGATCGCGGAACGTATTACTCCCGTAGCAAGCATCCCGATAGCCTGTTGCGACGACACCACTTTTACTCGTATGTCTTCACCTTCATGCTCGACTCCACATACACCACCGAGGTCTACAGTGCTGGTTTTTCCGATATAGACGTGTACAACCTCGGCAAACCCGCCGGGCGATGGAAAAAATGACGAGGCGTGATACAAGGCTTCCAACCTACAATTTGCCTCTTCCATAGATTCACGACGGGCAACATCCTCCAAACCTTCGCCCGGCTCAACCAGGCCGGCAATAATCTCAACAAGCCAGGGAGTATGCTCCCGTTCAAGTGCACCGATTCGGAACTGTTCAACCAATACCACCTCATCTCGACGGGGATCATACGGCAATACGGCGACGGCGTCTTGTCTCGTTACTCGTTCACGGACCAGGTCGCCGCTAAAATTTCCGGAAAAAAGTTCATGCTGCAATACGATCCTATCAACCTTGAAATGCCCGTCATAGACGCGCATGCATTGTCTGATTTTCCAATCCATGATACTTGGAAGCAAGGGACGCACTACATACAAAAGTTATCAGACGTTCGGTTTGAAAATCTATTTTTTTTCAAGCAGGAACAGGAATTCACGGTTCGGTCGTTCCACGTCCTTTGACCACTCATGCGTCCATCGCATGTTTGCCATGACGTTTCTCCTGTATTCAATCTCCACCACTTCAAGGAGTTTTCCATTATTCCTTATGACTTCATGCAACTCCCCGGCCGTCGCCCGTCCACCGGAACTGTAGGACAAAATAATCCAGCGCGCCGACGTTGCCTGAATCAGCCTTTCTATTGCCTCTACCGCAATAAAACGGCCATCGGTGTTGCACCGAAACTCCTCGAACACGGAAGCGACCATCTTGTCAGAGGTATCCCTACGTCGATTGGCTTTGCCGAAAAGAGGCGGCTTATCGAACAGACAGATACTTGTCCATAGATGATAGTATGCAGCATAACGTACCCGTGAAGGTGGCATTTTCTCATTGTTTGACCCGTAAGGGGGATCAAAGTAAGCCAAATCAACCGACACGGTGGGCACAAGATCAAAAATATCCTGTTGGAATACCCGATGTTCCCCTGATGATGGTAAGGTATCAGGTACCTTAAGATGCAGCTTTTTGTAAGAGCGGGGCGACCAGTCCCTGAGATAAGCCGCAAAATGACCAAGGCTGCTGTCCACCCGATCCAGCGCAAGCATTAGACTCGTCAGTGCCACGGCTTTGTCTACAGGACCAAGGGCTAGTGTATCAATCTCCTGCCGTATTGCATCCAGTTTGCGGGTGTTGTGTATTTGCCAAGGCACCTTGCGTCCACCCTTCTGCACCGCACTACCCCCGTTTGCGTGACCGCCATAATGTTCCGTAAACCAGCCGTCAACGGGAGAAAGAGAATTGAGATGGTCAATAAGGGGTTGGTAAACATCCCTTTCTTTGCAATTGAGCAGATAACACTTACCAAAAACCTCCGACCACACGGCAATATCATTACACACTACCGTATAACCAAGTCTACTCAATGCCTGTGATACCCGGGTAGTCCCTGAAAACCCATCCAGGATGGTCTTTGCATCTACCCTTCTGACAAGCTCCAGTATGTACGGAATGAGTTTTAACTTGGAACCCGCATACTTGACACCCTCCGTGGACGGGACATCCACAGTGATACCGTCAAAAAGCGGGGCCGCCTGCATCCTTACCCCATCTTTATGTTTGCCCTTTGTTTGAGCAGGGAAATGTCTTCTTTAATCTTTTCAAGCGCATGTTTATGCCCTGCTTCTGAAGATACCAGCGCATGGGAAAATAGCTTCACAAGAAGTTGGTTGTGCGCATAGCTTATCCACCCTCCCGTAACACTGTCAAAATACTTCAGCCCATTTCTAGTGTGAGTCCACAGGCCGCGTTGAAGTGCGTTTGCGGTAGCGTTCCCATAACGCACTTCACATATATAATCATCGTTTACATCATAAAAACGATATACAGGGTGTTTCCTGTTCCCCGTCCCCTTCATTGTGGATTGAACAGACGGCAGAAATTAGACCAAAATTGAAAATGGTATCCAGATTGACGTTCAGACTTTCAGGCGAACTTATCCACAAGCCAATGTAACGCCGTCAGTTATCTATCGTAATCCACTGTATCAACGTCAGCCCAAACCCACCGCTCACCGCGCGCAGAAATAAATACCCTCCCACCGCTAGAAGGAAGTACCACCATTCCGCCCCCTCAAGCTCAACCAACCCTACCCACATCAGCGCCCCGCCCCACAGCGAAAAAAGTAGATTAGCCTTAAAGAAAAATCTGTGTAGGGATAGACTACTGTAAGGCCCGAAAAAAAAAAGAAAGAAGGGGTTGTACAGAAAGGCCGCCGCCCCGGAGATGCCCCACACCTGCCAGAACGATGAAGTGTTCGTGTACCAGATGAACAGGGAAACGACAATACCGACAATAGCGACAATCAGCCTGAAAAGGACTGGGATCCTCGCATAGGTGGCGTACGGCGGTATCAAGTAAAGATAGGTCTTAGTTATAGATAGGTGATTGATAGCCGTGTTGGTAAGTGCCCGTGTACCAGGTGAACAGGAGAATGTAGGCTTTGTATATCACTTTGTACGGGTTGCGTGACGCCATGCCCTTAAACGGACTGTTTTGTTTGTTTTCCAATTCTGTCAAACTTTTTGGTGGTTTTTGTATCTGATTCTCTGTAATCAAAAACAGCCGGAACAAAGATTGCCTACACGTTCGTCCTTTGCGCAAAGGGGACGGGACGCGAAGGACGGTTAAAACTATGCTTTGGGAAGGGTAACCCCGGTCTGCCCTTGATACTTCCCCTTACGATCTTTATAAGAAGTCTCGCAAACTTCATCGGCCTCAAAAAACAGCATCTGTGCAATGCCTTCGTTGGCATAAATTTTCGCCGGTAGCGGCGTCGAATTGGAAATTTCAATCGTCACGTGTCCTTCCCATTCAGGCTCCAGTGGCGTGACGTTGATGATGATCCCGCAACGCGCATATGTTGACTTACCCACACAAACCGTCAGCACCGAGCGTGGAATACGAAAGTACTCCACCGTGCTTGCGAGCACAAAGGAGTTGGGAGGAATTACGCACTCGTCGGCCTTGAGGCCAACAAAACCACCTTCATCAAAACTTTTCGGGTCAACAATGGCGGAATTGATATTGGTAAAAATCTTGAATTCATCCGCACAGCGCACATCGTAGCCGTAACTGGACGTACCGTAAGAAATCATGCGGCCATGGCGATTGGCACGTACCTGATTCGCTTCAAACGGTTCTATCATACCATCCTGCTCTGCCCGTTCACGGATCCAGTGATCTGACTTGATCGTCATACGAGGTAAGCCTGTCTGGGAAAACTTCTCATCCCTGTAAAGGGGCGTTAAACCTGCTGGCTGCCAAAATTTTTAGCATCATCCTCAAGTGTCGTTGCCGTTCCAGGCATTACGTGTTCTGGATAACGATCTTGGGAAACTTGGCGCTGTAGTCCTTGCTCTGTGCCGCAAGTTTGGCCGCCGCCTTACGCGCAATCTCACGATAGATCTCGGCAACCCGACCCTCCGGCACCGCCACAACCGTCGGGTTACCGCCGTCCACCTGTTGCCGAATGTGAATATCGAGCGGCAGGGCACCCAACACCTCAACGCCCGATTCTTCGGCCATACGCTGACCACCACCCTGACCGAAGATGGGTTCCTCGTGACCGCATTTACTGCAAACGTGAATGCTCATGTTTTCCACAATTCCCAGTACGGGCACTTCGACTTTTTCAAACATCTTTAAGCCTTTACGCGCATCAAGGAGAGCGATATCCTGAGGAGTGGTTACGATAATCGCGCCGGTCACCGGTATCTTTTGCGCAAGCGTCAACTGCACGTCGCCGGTACCCGGCGGCAGATCAACCACCAGGTAGTCAAGTTTGCGCCAACGTGTATCATTCAACAATTGCTCCAGTGCCTGGGTTACCATGGGGCCACGCCAGATCATTGGGGTTTCTTCATCGATCAAAAAACCGATTGACATTGCCTGTAGACCGTGCGCTTGCATCGGCTCCAGGCTTTTGCCATCGCTTGATTCAGGCTGCCCGCTGACACCGAGCATTCGTGGCTGACTGGGGCCATAGATATCGGCATCCAACATACCCACGATCGCCCCTTCCATTGATAACGCCAATGCAAGGTTGACCGCCGTGGTGGATTTGCCTACTCCTCCTTTACCAGAGGCAACGGCAATGACGTTTTTAATATTCTCCAGAGGTTTGAGGCTTTTTTGTACGGTGTGTGCCTCAATCTGCCAACCTACGTCGGCAGTAACGTGCGCCGCGCCGGCGGCAAGTAATTTTTCCTCAATCTCCTTGGCAATCGTCTCGACCATTCCCTTGGCGGGGTAACCGAACTTCACGTTGACGTTCACCCTGTCACCCTCTATGTCGATGTCTTTCACAGTATTGGCGGCAACCAGGTTCTTACCGATATAGACATCCTGAATCTGTTTAAGTGTGGTTTCTACCGTTTCTTTGCTAAGTTCGGTCATGCGTATCGTTCTCCCCAGAATGTAATCAACTCACGAGTAAAAGGGAGTCTACTATATCACGCCGGTATCGGTGTAAAAGATGTTGGAGAAAGGCAAAAAGCAGTAGTGTATTTTTAATCCAAGTCGCCGTCCAACCCGGTAATCGCCTCGAACTGTTCTATTGAGTGGACAATACCCCAAACTGGTCGTCACGGTTCCTGCCGAATTGGAACCGTGGCTTCCCAAACTTCGCCTTCTCTAGTGTATTGTCCGGTGCGGATCGAGCTGATTTCATACTCGGGCAACGGCACGACTGCCATGCATCTTCCGTCAAAGCGTACTCCATACGTAGAAAGACCAAAGTCCAGGTTGTCAAATCCGTGTGGCTGACGAGAATCGGTAAGGTCTGCTTTGTTGACCGGCAAGACGTGTACGAAAAAGAGTTCCCACAGGTCATCCGGGTGGCAGGATTCCTTGATGTAGACCAGCTTATCCCGATCAACGTATATGTCAAAGCTGGAACGAGTAACCGGTTCACCCGTCTTTACTTTTTGATACGTGTCCCGATAGAAGGCCTGGACGGAGGCATCCTGCGAATCCAAATTGATGTTTCTTACGGTAAGGATGGTGTTGTTATACACTTTGAGCGTGTAGACCAAATTAAAGTCATCCAGTTTTTCATGGTGCTTGGTGAAGTAGAAATCGGCACGTGCGTTACTAAAAGCGATTCGTTGCCGGTCTAATGCAGGCAGAATCACTTGGTTTTTTAAAACATGGTCATACTTCTTGTAAACATAGATAGGCGAGTCGGGATAGCGTTCCAGCAGGTATTCCAACCCCTCCCTGTACGAAGTTGAAGTTCCCCAATACTCCATCTCGTATTGGGTGCGCAAGTATTCCGGCGTGTGACGGTCTACCAGGGCATTGAAGTATAAGTGCTGATAAGGATGAATCTGCGCCATTTCGATGACCACTCCAACCAGGCCAATTCCCGTCAGGGCGTAGATGCTTGCCCGCCAGAACTTTTGCCTGCAAAAAGATAGCAGCCAATGTAGGCCATACACCACCAGCAGACAGAACGGCGCATACAAAAAGTACATATGCCGCCAGCCGTCATAAAGCGTAGGCTTGAGAACGATGACGGCCAGTATGGGCAACACAAAACAGGCCAGCAGCAACCATTGAAAGCGCAACGGCGTGTTGCGCAATATACTGCTTGGTTGAGTGAGACCCCGATACCCCACCGCAATCATACCTGCCAGACCAAGCAATAGCGTGACCCACGGCGTCGTGATCAAAAACCAGGTGGGGATATACTCCCACGGAAGATCGGTGCTGTAGACAAATTCTCCCTTGAACAGTTCGGATACCGAGTGAGGAAAATGGGAAGCGTTGATGAGGGCCTCGACAAAGCGCCCGAGCGGGTCTTCCCACAAGTACGGCCAGATGGCATACAACACGAGGACGCTGCTCAGTATGAAGGCCCCGCCAGTCTTCAGAATATGTTTCCGTTCTTCCCGGCTCGTAGCATACAACCCGTCCAAGCCGCGCATCCCCACCACCGCAATCAACAGCATGACGCCCACGACCCGAAGGTTGATCAGCACCGCCACCGCCGCACCGCATAACAAAAACGCCCGCACGGTGTTGAGAGCAAAGGCGCGATGAATCAGCAACAAGGCAATCATAAACATACTAAAGAAAGGAATATCCTTGCTGTTGAGGAAGGAATAGGCATAGAGGCGGGGGTGCAACAGAAACAGCAGCATGGCGGCCAGGGCGAGGATTCGGTTGTTGAACAGGCGTAGGGTCAATAGGTAACAAAAGACCCCGCCCACCAGGAAGAACAGGTGGGTCAGGAGATGACGGCTGAGATAGATGCTACGGGTATCTTCCAGTCCCAAGCCCCGCTCGACCAGTAGCAGGGGGAGTTCGAATACAACACCGTATAATCTGTTCCAATTTTTCTCAAAGCCACCACGCTTTCCCAAGATGTAATCGGCGTTCAGGATAGCGATATTACGTTGTATAAGCTCATCCGCCGATATGCCGTAGTCGTCGAGTACGGCGATGCCGACCAATAGAAAGAGTACGAGAACGACCGCCCACGCACCGCGAGAGGCCGGGAAACACCCTGTATTACTTAGTGAGGAACTGCGGGGGGGGGGGGGGGGGGGGGGGGGTATTAATAGTTTGGAAGCCGGACGGGTCTTTCACGTGCTGCCTGATAGGTTGCATGGTTCAACGATAAGACATTATAGCTACTGATTGAAGGAGCGGGCATCATAGCATCACGGTTTACAGAATGCAGCGTGAGGAGACAGGATAGCTTCCACAAACGCCTGCCCGATATTTCAGTCTTGTTTGAGGGAAAATTTCCTTTCCCAAATCACGCCTTCGTTGGTGAACTGCCCGGTGCGGATCTTGGCAACGTCATATTTGGGCAACGGCACGACCGCCGTACATTTTCCATCCAGGCGCATCCCGTGTTTGGGAAAAACAAAGTCCCGATTCTCAAAACCGTGCGCCCGACGGGAGGGGGGCAAGTCGTCCCAATCGACCGGATCAAAATGCAAAAAGAAAGGCGTTTCCATATCGCTCTCGGTACAGGCTTCCTTGATGTAGACCAGCTTGTCCTCATACTTATATATGTCAAAGACGGTGTTGATCAAAGGGGTACCGGAAGTGACTGCTTGCGGGAGTTCGGCCAGCCGGGCCGTCAATTGTTGTTGCTTTCGTTGCGGCAGAAGCGTGGCTTCCCAGGTCGGCTTTTTGCGAAGGAACCGCCCCCCGGTGCGAATCAAGTCAATCTCATATTCGGGCAACGGTATGATCGCCATACATCTTCCGTCAAAGCGTACCCCATATATGGAAAGACCAAAGTCCCGATTGTCAAAGCCGTATGGCTTTCGCCAGTCGGGAAGGTCTGCTTTGTTGACTGGAAAGACGTGTACGAAAAAGAGTTTCCACAGGTCATCCGGGTGGCAGGATTCCTTGACATAAACCAGCTTATCCTGATCAACGTATATGTCAAAGCTGGAACGAGTAACCGGCTCATAGGTCTTTATCTTTTGGTAGATGTCTCGATAGAAAGCCTGGACGGAGGCATCCTGCGAATCCAAATTGATGTTTCTTACGGTCAGGATGGTGTTGTTGTACACTTTCACTGTGTAAAGCAGCTCTAAGGCCTTTGGCAACCTTCTTCCCTGCCATGCTCGTTGACGGTAATGTCTGACGAAGTAGACATCGGCACGGGCGGGATTGAACGTGAACCGCCGCCGGTCTGATGCAGGCAGAATCGCCCAGTTTTTTAAAACATGCTCATACTTCTCGTAAACATGGATGGGCGAGTCGGGATAGCGTTCCAGCAGGTATTCCAATCCCTCCCTGTACGAAGTTGCAGTTCCCCAATACTCCATCTCGTATTGGGTGCGCAAGTATTCCGGCGTGTGACGGTCTACCAGGGCGTTGAAGTATAGATATTGATAAGGATGAATCTGTGCCATTTCGATGACTATCACAACCAGGCCGATTCCCGTCAGGGCGTAGATACCGATTCCCCGGTATTTTTTCCTGGAAACGGATACCAGTTGATACAAACCGAATGTCGCCAGCAGACAGAACGGCGCATACAGAAAGTACATGTGCCGCCAGTCGCTGTAAAGTGTAGGCCTGAGAACGATGACGGCCAGTATGGGCAACATGAAACAGGCCAGCAGCAACCACTGAAAGCGCAACGGCGTGTTGCGCAATATATCTCTCGGGCGAAGGATACCGTGACCCAATACCAGGACGATACCGATCAACCCCAACAACAATGCCACCCACGGTGTCGTGATCAAAAACCAGGTGGGGATATACTCCCACGGAAGATCGGTGCTGTAGACAACTTCTCCTTTGAACAGTTCGGATACCGAGTGAGGGAGATGAGAAGAGATGGTAATGGCCTCCACCAACCGCCCGAGCGGGTCTTCCCATAAGTACGGCCAAATGGCATACAACACGAGTATACTGCTCAGTATGAAGCCGCCGAGGGTCTTCAGAATATGTTTCCGTTCTTCCCGGCTTGTGGCATACCAAACGTCCAAGCCCCGCATCCCCACCACCGCAATCAATAGCATGACGCCCATGACCCGAAGGTTGATCAGTACCGCCACCGCCGCACCGCATAACAAAAACGCCCGCACGGTGTTGAAAGCAAAGGCGCGATGAATCAGAAGCAGGGAAATCATAAACATGGCGAAGAAAGGGATATCTTTGCTGTTGAAGAAGGAATGGGCATAGAGGCGGGGGTGCAACAGGAACAGCAGCATAGCGAGCAGGGCCAGCAGACGGTTGTTGAACAGGCGCATGGCCAACAGGTAACAGCAGACCCCACCCAACAGGAAGAACAGGTGGGTCAGGAGATGACGGCTGAGATAGCTGGTGCGAGAGTCTTCTACTCCTAGGATACGTTCCGCCAGCAAGAGCGATAAGTCAAAGGTGGCACCGTAAAAGGCATCACGTCTTGTTGGAAAGGTGTCTCGGTTTCCCAAGATGTAATCCAGGTTTTCTTCGGCATATCTCCTTTGTAAGGATTCATCTCCCGACACGCCGTAATCGTCGAGTACGGCGATGCCGGCCAATAGAAAGAGTGCGAGAACGACCGCCCACGCACCTCGAGAGGCCGGGAAACACCCTGTATTACTTAGCGGGGAACTGCGGGGGGGGGGGGGGGTATTAATAGTTTGGAAGCCGGACGGGTCTTTCATGTGGTGCTTGACAGATTGTACGGTTCAACGACAAGGCCGAGCCGTTTGTAGAAAATTTGATATATATTTTTTATTTTTGTAAATGAATTGAAGCCCAATCCAGGATAGAGGATAAATGCGGGTATACGTATGCTACAAAATTAGTGGTATTTCATGCAAACTGCTAAGGTGCAGCCTCAAAAGCGAATTACATCATGTCTGACCCAAAGCGAAATATTCTGGTTACCAGTGCCTTGCCCTACGCCAACGGGCCTATCCATGTCGGCCACTTGGTGGAGTATATTCAAACCGATATTTGGGTGCGGTTTCAGAAAATGCGCCGCGATGAAGTCGAAAGTTGCATTTATGTGTGTGCGGACGACGCACACGGCACGCCGATCATGCTCAAGGCACAGGAGGAAGGCACCACGCCGGAAAACCTGATCGCCAGGATGAAATCGGAACATGAAAAAGACTTTGCCGATTTCCATATCGAACATGACAGCTACCACTCGACGCACTCCGAAGAAAACAAGGGGCACTCCACTCGTATTTATAAGCGCTTGCTAAAAAATGGACACATTACTACCAGAACGGTAACCGACCTCTATGACCCGCAAAACAAGGTGTTCCTCCCCGACCGCTTTGTCAAGGGTGAATGCCCCCGGTGTCACGCCAAGGATCAATACGGTGATAATTGTGAGGTTTGCGGGTCTACTTACACTCCCGCGGAGCTTATCAATCCTTATTCGTCGCTCAGCGGGGCGACACCCATCAAGAAAGAAAACCTGCATTATTTTTTCAAGCTGGACAATTTCAGGGACATGCTACAGGACTGGATCGAGAGCGGCCCCCTGCAACCGGAAATTACCAACAAGCTCAAGGAGTGGTTTCAGGCCGGTCTGAAGGATTGGGATATTTCCAGAGACGCGCCGTATTTCGGCTTTGAAATTCCCGATGCACCCGGCAAGTATTTCTATGTATGGCTGGATGCGCCGGTAGGCTATATGGCAAGCCTGCAACGGTATTGCGACCGCGCCAACGAGGATTTTGACGCATACTGGAAAACCGACAGCAACCGCGAGGTATACCACTTTATCGGCAAGGATATCGCCTATTTCCATACGCTATTCTGGCCGGCCATGCTACATGGTGCGGGCTATCGTATCCCCACCGCCGTCTATTGCCACGGGTTCCTCACGATTGACGGAAAGAAAATGTCAAAGTCGCGCGGTACGTTCATCAAGGCGCGCACGTATCTCGATCACTTGAATCCGGAATATCTACGCTATTATTTTGCCGCAAAACTGGGGGCGGGCGTGCATGACATCGATCTAAATCTGCATGATTTCCAACAGCGCGTGAATAGTGACGTGGTCGGCAAACTGGTGAATATCGCCAGCCGTTGTGCGGGCTTTATCAACAAACATTTTGATAGCAAACTCGCCGATCCTCTTCCGCTAATACCGGCACTCTTTGAAGACGATGTACACGCGAATATAACTTCCTGCTACGAAAACCGGCGATTTTCTCACGTCGTCAACCAGGTCATGGGCTTGGCCGACGCCACCAATTCCTTGATTGATCAATTTGAGCCGTGGAAGAAGATCAAGGATGAATCGAAACAGGGTGAAGTTCATCAAGTATGCAGCTTCGGGCTAAACATGTATCGCCTGCTGATCGGTTATCTAAAGCCCGTCATGCCAAAACTCGCTGAAAAATCTGAAGATTTTCTGAATGTAACCACCGACTGGCGAGATCTGTCACAGGGCGCAACCCTGCCGGACGGACATCGAATCAATAAATTTAAACCCTTGATTACGCGAATTGAAAAAAAGGCCGTTGACGCTATGATTGAAAGCTCCAAAGAGACTTCATCGCCTCAATCCGCAGACCCGATTAATGAGGAAATCAGCTTTGCCGATTTTGCCAAGCTGGACTTCAGAATCGCAAAAATCCTGAAGGCCGAACCCGTCGAGGGGGCCGACAAACTACTCAAACTGACCCTAGACTTGGGCATACCAACGGGCAACATTCAACGCAAAGTGTTGGCGGGAATAAAATCGGCTTACTCACCCGAGGAATTGGAGGGACGCCTGACTGTCGTGGTTGCCAACCTGGCACCGCGCAAAATGCGCTTTGGCACATCCGAGGGCATGGTGTTGGCGGCGGGCAGTGGCAAAGACATTTTCCTGCTGCAACCCGACCATGGGGCGGCCCCGGGAATGCGCGTCAAGTAACGGTGCATGATAAACAGCAACACTATCGTTCCGACCGGTAAGCGGCTCGCCCGTATTGATGAGGAACAATGTGTTGGCTGCACACTGTGTATCAAAGCCTGTCCCTTTGACGCCATCCTCGGCGCCGCCAAGCATACGCACACGGTCCTCTTTCAATACTGCACGGGATGCGCGCTATGCCTGCCGCCGTGTCCGGTGGATTGTATTGAAATGATAGCCAATACCCACTTTGACCATGCCGGTACGCGCACCTCCGCACACCGGCGGCGCACCTTGAAAAAGGCCTTTGCAGAATTTTCACGCGACAATAGAAAACAACGTGTCCTCAGACTGGCAAGACGTGAAAAGGAAAGGCAGGAATTATTCGAGCGTAAAAAGAACAAGGCACTGAACCGGCAGACCTAACCACCTAACGAATAATGAACAAACAAAAGAGAACAGAGATCTTTGAAAGACTGAAGGAATTAAACCCCAGTCCCAGAACCGAACTCAAACACAAGTCTCACTTCGAGTTGCTGGTGGCGGTAATACTGTCCGCCCAGGCCACTGACGTGAGCGTGAACAAAGCCACCAAAGAATTGTTCAAAGTCGCCAACACCCCCGCAAAGATGTTGGCACTGGGAGAGACGAGGCTTAAAACCTACATCAAATCAATAGGCTTGTTCAACGGCAAGGCAAAAAATATCATTAAGACCAGCCGGATTCTTACCGATCAATACAAAAGCCGCATCCCGCGTGACCGCGAGACGTTGCAAACTTTGCCCGGCGTAGGCAGAAAAACGGCCAATGTAGTGTTAAATAACGCATTCGGCCAGCCCACCATCGCCGTTGACACGCATATCTTTCGCGTTGCAAATCGCACCGCTATCGCGCCGGGGAAAAACGTCCTGATCGTCGAGCAGAAACTTGAGAAGTTCGTTCCCGAACCCTACAAGTTGCACGCGCATCACTGGCTGATCCTGCATGGCCGCTATACCTGCGTTGCACACAAGCCGAAATGTAATGAGTGCCCAATCATTGATTTGTGCGAATACCGCCACAAAAACGTAACTCAATCTCATCCAAGAAACCGATGAGCCTTCATTTGCGACGACCCATCCACAATGTCTCCGGTCGACCCACGCGACCGGATAACTGCCGGCTCACCACAAACAAAAGATCCGACAATCGATTCAGATATACCCGGATGGCGGGATTGACTTCCTGCCGCTCACTCAATGCGACCACGCTGCGTTCCGCGCGACGACACACGGCACGCGCCACATGACATGCGGAAGCCGCACCATCGCCTCCCGGGAGGATAAAGTTTTTCAGCGGCGGCAGTTGCTCGTCGCATGCGTCTATGTGCCGTTCCAACTGCGTGATCATCTCTTCCGTAACCAGGTTCAGTTTTTCGCAATTCAACTCCGCGCCCACGTCGAATAACCGGTGCTGAATCCATAGCAGGATTTCCCTCAAGTGATCCGGCACGTCCTGTGCCAATACCATACCCAGCACGCAATTGAGTTCATCAACGTCACCGATTGCCCGCACCAGCAGACAATCCTTGCGCACGCGGCGGCCACCGGACAATCCGGTCTCGCCCCCGTCGCCGGTGCCGGTATAAATTTTCACTCGTCGGCCAGACATTCGCGACTCAGTTGTCCTGCCGTGCAAACCTTAAACGTAGCTCTGCAAACACGGCCCGACCGGGCACGCTATAGCCCGAGGCCAGCTCATAATCCTTGTCAAACAAATTGTCCACTTTCAGTAACAGAGTAGCGTAACGAAAATCAACGCCGGCGGACAGGTTAAAAAGCCCGTAGCCGGGCAAGGTTACGTCACCAAAATCCTTCCTTTGCGAGGTAAGCAGCCCCTGTGCCGTAATGGAAAACGGCGGGCGACGATACGTCAAGGCGCCTGTCACGGTACGCTTTGCCCTCCTCAGCAAGGCGGTATCATCGGACTCATTGCGAGGATCTTGCATGATTCCTTCCAGCCGGGTATCCCATCGCCCGTACCGATGTTGCAAGGACAGTTCAATTCCTCGTATCCGTACCTCATCTATGTTGCGGTTTCTGCCGGACGGGAACGTACCCGTATACGCGATCAAATCTTCCACCTTGTTTTCAAATGCGCGCAAGGACAGTCTGGTATCGGTGCCGACGTCGTGGCTTACTCCCACTTCAACCGAACGGGAAGTCTCCTCCCTTAAATCAGGGTTCCCTCCAAACCCAAACCGCGCATTCCCATCCGGGGCCCTGAAGCCGCTGCCCGAACCGGCAAACAGCCTGATATCCTTAGCCGGTTGATACCCATATTCGACATTCCAGGTAAACGCCTCGTCGAAATTCTCGTGGTCGGTGTAGCGTGCCGAGGCAAACAGGCCATGCCTGCCCCCCGTCCACTGATCGCGCAAGTAGACGGACCGAATATCCGTATCTTTCCTATAACCTGTTCCATAGGACAACGCATCGGTATCTTCGTCCGTACCGGACAGGCCAAACGCCAGTGCGTGGGCGCCGATTGAAAGAGCATTTTTCCAATCGTAGACGCTTCTGTCCGTAAAGATAAAATCCTTGTCGCCCAAGAAATTTTTCTGGTTCTGGCGTATCTCGTCCCGGGTGCGCGAAAACGACAGGGATGACCGCCAGTTGTCCGACAACACCAAATCATACGTAATCTGCAACACTTCATTCTTGTGATCTTGGTCTATGTCTCGCCCCGCCGCGCTGTATTCCGTATTGCCGGTCGCTTGCCAATAGTTGAGTGCAAGCTCGCCCCTGCCCGAACGAGTACCGACGTCAATGCTGACGGTTTCATTATTATGCCCGTGATCGGTGACGGACGTAGCGCGCGCAGGAAACCCGTCCGTGTCAAAACGATTGAAGGCCAATTTCCCGGACAGGTAATCATTCGCGTAGCTGAAGCTTGCCCCGCGTTCATCAGTGGAATATCTGCCATCGGACAAGTGCAGTTCCGCCTGGTTACGCGGCTGCCGCACAGAGGTAATAACGTTGATGACTCCTCCTATCGCCTCGGAGCCATATACCGTGGAACGCGGCCCTTTGATAATCTCGATACGCTCAATCAATGACGTGTCAAGCATAGCCAAGGCGGCGCCCCCGGTGGTTGCAGAATTCATCTTTACACCATTGATAAGCACTGCCGTGTGATTACTGTTGGTACCCCGTATGAACACCGAAGTTTGCTGACCGGGGCCGCCGGTTCTGGATATCTCCATGCCCGCATGCCAGCGCAATAAGTCAGCGATCCCCGCAGATTGACTGCGTGCAATCGTCTCGCGGTCAATGACGATAACCGCAGGAACGATATCTTCCACTGGTTGAGGCTGTCCGCTCGCCGTCACCACTATCTCATCCAGTGTATGCGATGTCTCATCGGCGTAGGCCATCGATAAACAGGCAACGCCGAGTAAAACCAATAGGATAAGGAGTTCATTACCTTTCATTTCGTGCCCCTTTGCAGTGTAACGGCGGACACGAAGCGAAGCGTACAGACTCATGCCTGTACATAAGAACTTCAGCTTGAATCGCCCACCGCGATTGCCTGAATCACACAAGGCCGGTCTTCGGGCTGATGAGCGGTTAAATAACCTGGTAAACCGCCTTCCCGCGCCAGGCACAGTGGCTGCCGGTTTACTTTGACTCAATCACCGCTGCGGGGGCAGCACCTGATTTACACAGGCTTCCCTGTTTCACCCCTGCGTTTGAATTGCGCGGGGCACCTTCAGTGAGTGTTGGTATTCAAGGTTCAATATAACACGCCCCGACAGGAGAGTTATACGAAAAAATTCTTGGCGCCGCTCTTTTGAAGAAATAAGGCGGAGTGCACGTTCCCTGAGATTGGAGCGGGCGCGATACAAGCTCTAGCAACAATAAAAAACACCGTCACGAAAACCCAATCTTGTTCCGTCCGCCGAGCTACGTATTGCCCCTACCAAATGTCTTGACGGCGCTCACCGCGGTATTCTCTTGCGGATCAAACCAATGTAGCTTCTTGTGCAGTTGCACGACTTCTCCAATAATTACCAGTGTCGGCGGTTTCACGTCGTGTCGCTGTACTAGCGACGGCAGGGTGTCGAGGTCGCCGATGATGACCTGCTGAGCGGGGGTGGTACCCTGCATCACCAGGGCCGCCGGCGTGCGCGCCTTCAGCCCGTGTTTCTTGAGGTTGACGCATATTTCCTGTAACCCCTGCAAACCCATGTAAAAGACCAGCGTCTGGTTGCGATGGGCAAGCATGTCCCAGTTGAGGTCAATACTGCCGTCGCGCAGGTGCCCGGTGGCAAAGATAACGGCCTGTGAGAATTCGCGGTGGGTAAGCGGAATGCCCGCATAGGTGGCGCAACCGGCGGCGGCGGTGATACCGGGCACTACCTGGAACGGGATACGCTCATCTATCAAAGTGGCGATTTCTTCGCCGCCTCTACCGAATATAAAAGGGTCGCCACCTTTTAGACGCAAGACCCGCTTGCCTTCCTTTGCCAAACGTACCAGTAGCTGGTTGATGGTCTCTTGAGGCAGGGTATGTTGTGTGCGTTCCTTGCCGGCGTAAATCTGTTCCGCTTCCTGGCGCACGAGCCGCATAATCTGTGACGACACCAAGCGGTCATAAACGACCACGTCGGCTTGCTGCATCAGGCGCAAGGCGCGAAAGGTAAGCAAGTCGGGATCACCCGGCCCGGCACCAACCAGATAGACTTCGCCTTGCGGTGAGTCGTGTATATCGGCACTATCAATCGCCTCCTGAAACAGTTTCTCTGCGGCCTTTAACTGACCGGCAAATACGAGCTCTGCTATGGGCCCCTGCAACACTTGTTCCCAAAACTTACGGCGCCGATCAATGGTGGGAAACCTCTCCTTGACCGCAAGCCGATGGTCTTCTGTCAGTTTTGCAAGTTGACCGTAGGTGGCGGGCGTGTTGCTCTCTAGCCGGGTACGCAGCATCCTTGCCAACACCGGCGACGCCCCGCCGGTGGAAACCGCGATTTGTACCGGTGAACGGTCGATGATCGACGGCATGATAAAGTCGCAATTTTTGGCGTCATCCGCGGCATTGACCGGTATGTTCCGCTTGCGGCAACACGCGGCAACCTTCGCATTGACTTGCCGGTCATCCGTGGCGGCCATGACCAGCCGGTAGTCACATAGGTCTTCCGCCGTGAATTTCTTTTCATGCCACGCGATTGCACCGTCATCAACCCGCTGTTGCAGGGACGCCGATATTTGTGGAGCAATGACGGTAATTTGCGCCCGCGCGCGTTCCAGCATGGCAACTTTGCGAGCGGCAACGCCGCCACCGCCCACGACCAGGCACGGCTTGTTTTTTACGTCCAGGAACAAAGGCAAATAATCCATAATGGTCAACGAGTCGGCACCAATATATTTACGATTGAAGCAATTGTAGGCATGTGGATACGAATTTGACCACGGGCGCTATTTTCTTTCTCATCACCGAGCCGATGGCGTCCGTCATGCCGAATATCGGATCAACAAGTGTCTCGCTCACCATGGAAAGGTTGAGTAGTGCCCTCAGCTGCGGTTGTAGGGATGAATCCATCGCTAATACGCTTGTAATTCTGGTGTCGTGACTGGCAAGAAATTTGTCTGTACGGTGCGACAGTGATTTTATATCGCGCCACGTCGAAGGATGAACGTCAACTTTCCCAAAATAGCCGCCGATGGTATTGAGGATTGCCACTGCCACGTCCTGATCGCTGGGCTTTTGCAGCACCAAGTTAGCGGTACTTAAAAATGCCTGCCCCTCGGAGCGGAATGCTTGATGCAATATTTCTGCCACGTCGTTGCCCTTTTTAATTTCAGCCGACAGACCGCTCGATAGTCGCCGCCATTTTTCATGCGCCGCAACCCGAACGGGCAGGTCGTGTGGAGTCTGTTGCAGAAAGCCCACGTAATACGAGTTCTTACGCTTGCCACGGTTCCATATCTCCCGACGCGTCCCGTCGTCAATTAAACCCGGCTGAAGCACCAGACGAACGCTGTCGATAATTGCCTTTTGTTTTTCTTCAAAAGGCAAAAATTCTACCAGAAACCGCGCCAGTTCAACGCCCATCGATCCATTGACGACGCTTTCTTTTTCCAACATTTGACGGGCATTCTCCGCGTTGGCACCCGACCACCAGGCACGGCGCGCCAGTTCGTCGGTAAGCCCGGGCGCATGTACGACCGCCGCCACGGCCTCGGGTTCCGCGATGAGCAACAGTTTTTCCAGGCTGTCCTTGCGCGCCTGCCCCATTCTGGTCCAGCGTTTTAGGAATACCGGATAACCGCCGGGAGACCCCAGATAATGAGAGGATAGAAACTGCCGAATCAGTCGTGTGTACTTTTCATCCTTGCAAGTGGGATTCAGTTGCACGCTCGCCTCGCCCCGTTCCGCCAAGGCATGAACGCGCATACGGGATTCGTCAATGCGAACGGCTTGTAGGGGCTGTGCAACCAGGACATTGAGCCGCAATTGATCTTCATTGGAAAGCTGCATCAGTTCAACTGAATCCTTTGTCCCCAGGGGACCGGCTGCTTACCCTTTGCCAGCCAAATAACCGGATAACTCGGTGCCACTTCGGGGAAAGTACCTCGGCAGTCAGTGAAATAAATCAGCAGTTCGGGAGGTTGATCCTGCCTGGTCAGCCATTCGAATACCGGACAAAAATTGGTGCCGCCACCACCCTTCAACTGGATCGGCAAGGTAACGTCTTCCCATGGTTCAAAGACCCATGGCGCACCCTGTGCAAGGGCCGCATCGCAAGGCAACAACGTAATCCTTGCGCGTATAGTACCCTTTATCGCGCTGACTTCCGAAAGGAATTCGCTTATCTCCCCGTCATCCACCGAACCGCTGATATCAACGCCTATCGCCACGTTGATCTGGGTACTGCGCAAGCTCGGCATGATCGCAGGGTCGCCGCGACGGGAGGAAGGCCTTGAGTAGCTATAGTCATCACGCGCGCTGGTCGTCACGTAACGTGCAAGCAACATACGCCACGGCACCCGCGGCTGTAGCATGAAATCTACCATGCGCTCCATACTGCCACCGAGCTTCCCTGCCTGCATGGCCTGCTGGGCAGCACCCGCAAGCCGCTGTTGCCACTGAATTGATAATTCATCCTGTTCCCGTGGTGTCAGTTCCGCGGGCTGTCGCGCAAGACCTTGCGTCCGGTCGGTGCCATGACTGGAGTCGGCTTTACACGAATCTTGCTTTTGACCTTGACCGGAACTGCCTTTCTCGTCGTCATTTTCCCTTTCCGGCTTTGCTTCATCGTCTTTAAACTCATCAATGCAGGGGTAGATCTCTTCGGCGGTCATACCGACAAAGCTGTCGTCAAACAAGGTTCCCGGAGGCGCCTTTATTCCGTCCTGTATTAACAGGAGATTTACCGCATAATCGCAGGCAAGTTCCCAGCGACGTTTCACGCGCCGCCGCCTTCTTGCGAAATGCGATAAGGCACAATGCAGCGCTTGTTTAGCCAGCACGAACTGTGTCTCTTCCACATCAAGTGCATCAATGTAGTCGCGATTGTAGTAGAGCTTGCGTGCATCGGTGGCTGCCGTTTCACACCACTCGGGGGCGGCAGCCACCAAGGGCAAACGCAAGACCAGCGCACCCAAAAAAGGCTTGTCCAAGACTAATCGGGTTCGTGCTGCCGCAAGTTTGTTCCAACCCTCGGGCTCAGACATGGTCATAGACCATAATGTCGGCAATTTTGTTGGCCCACGTGGAAAACTCGGGCAGGCCAAAGAGCTCTTCACCAATTGCGCGATGCATGTCCGAAACTATCATCACTCCCATCTCACGTTGCGGAAAACGTGCGGCGTAGCTCAAAATATTCCCGTGTACAACGTTGGCGTCTTTTGTCTTTGCAGCGCGAATCGCCCGACCGACAAGGGCAGTGGCCAGCGCATATTGCAGATCAATCTCTTCAGGAATGGTAACGTCCTTGCCGCAAATGATTGCATCCAAATCGGGCATCTGATCAAGACTGGAGACAAAGGCATTCAATTCAACGCCTGCCGCAGGGCCCACACAGGCCTGCAATGCACCCGTCAATAGGTCGGGCCGCCGGGAGAATTTTTTCAGGGCACGATGGGCAAACTCCCACGAACGAGGAGACGGAAACGCCACCGGATTATGTGCCGGATCAAAATCAAACAACAGATCGGGGCGAAAGCGCAGGAAGGCAATGACTCTTTCATCGACTCTATTTGTGTATGCCCACCTCACCCAGTCATCCAAATTGATATCGACTTCAAAATGTGAAAAACGGTTTGCCAGAGGCGCCGGCATGGTATACGTTACGCCGCGGTCGCCCTGACGATTTCCGGCGGCAAAAATGACCCACCCTTCAGGCACGCAATATTGGCCGAGGCGGCGGTCAAGTATAAGCTGATACGCCGCTGCGGAAACACTGGGTGCCGCAGAGGTGATTTCATCCAGAAATAAAATGCCGCGTTCCCCGTGCCGTTGTACATCCGGAAGCATTGCCGGCACTGCCCACTCCACCACGTCGCCGACACGAAAAGGAATACCGCGCAAGTCGCTGGGCTCCATCTGCGACAGACGAACATCAATGACTTCCACGCCGTTCTTCTGAGCAACCTGTGCGACCATCTGTGACTTGCCCACACCCGGCGGCCCCCACAGCATAACCGGTGTGTGATGTTCGGCGGCACCCTGAAATTCCTTCTCCAGGACTACCAGAAGATGTGCGGGGCGCATCAGTACCGACCAGGGCTAAGAAATCACGTTTCTTCGGTAGAAAATCCGGCCCTGGCGTACCATTTCCTTGCCTTTTCCGCATCCCTGGGAATCCCGCGACCTTCCTCATACATCATTGCCAGCGTCGTTTGTGAACCCTGTAGTCCCTGCTCGGCGGCCCTGGTAAACCATTTGACTGCCTCCTCACCGTTTTTCTCAGCGCAATCTCCTTCCATGAACATGAAGCCCAGACCATGCTGGGCAAGTGCATGACCTTGTTCGGCCGCCGCCTTCATCCATTTCAACGCCGCTTGCGGATTTACAACCACCCCCAAGCCGTTTTGATACATGATGGCACAACGGTGCTGCGCATCGGCATTACCTCGTTCGGCAAGCGGTGAAAGGAGCTGCATGGCGCGAGAAAAATGCTTGGCCTCGAACGCCGCCATCCCGCTTGAAAAATCTACGTCATCATTAGGCATATTAACTCCAGGCCCGACATTAGACTTTGATATCGACTGCATCACCGCAGTCGGGAATAGCTTTTGATCAGGGGATTATACACTTTAAATTATAAGCTCATATTTATTTGCCTATTACTATTTTTCTTTGGGAATTATATACTTGTTTACTCAGGCGGCTTTCAGTCCTTCTCTGTATGTCCTTATCATGTAACGCCATCTTTATTTCGACTTTCCTTGCATGATGACCTTTATAATATTGTTCAGGTAACCTTGACCTGACATGTTGGAAAAGATTATTCAATGGATAAAAAAGTGCATACGGGCCATCAAGCCTCATCAACCAGAAGAGAACGTTTCGGATAAAACAGAGCCGGATCAGCAAGAGACTGGAGGCTCACACCACCAAGAAGATAATGGAGCCCCTCCCAGACAGACGGAAAAGGATCCAGTCAAAGATAACTCTAGTATAGAGGAACCGAAGCCGCCTCGTGACATTGGCAGCAAGCGAGGTCCGAAGGATCCACCCTCTCCTAACAACAACAGCAGAGAAGGGCCGCCACCTCGCCCCGAGCTAATCTGCCGCGAAGCTCAAGATACCCGACAGTGGGAAGTCGTCTTGCCCGTATCCAAAGAATGCAACGTCAAAACAGTGCGGCACGATAATAAGCCCCTGGAAGCCTTAAACGGTGAGTATTGTCCATCATCTTTAACCGGCTGCTTGTCGGTAGAGTACGCCGACTGTAAAAAAACAGATACGTTTTCCCTGTGTAACGACAAACCAATGGTTTTCAAACTAAAAGGCGACTGGCAGGGCATGGCCTGTCCGACATTATCAGTACAATGACGCGCGTAATTTCAAACAATGAAATGAGAATGATCTGTCTAAATCAAAAAACGCAGACAAATCTCGGCAACGAGTGCGGGGCAAGTGCGGCTGTGATTCGAGTTGCTATGGCTGCCTTCGCAGCTATCGCAATCAGTTCGCGCACCCGCACTTGAACAGGAAGCAAGCATGGGAGACATTAGATGCCGTAATCTGCAATGCTGAATGATCCCTAATGCTTGTCAGCAATCCAGTCGGCTCCTTCGGGTATATGTAAGAGGATATACTGCCATGTACCGTTTTACATGGCATCATATCGCTTATGAACAAACCTGGGCAGCAAACCAATTCGCATAAAAACCTCGCCATGCGCTCATACATTCAGCGCGTGGCGACAGGGCCCGAATACAGCAAAGATATCTCTTTTGAAGAAGCACGCGACGCCATGCGCCACATCCTGGCCGGCACTGCCGACCCTGTTCAAGCCGGCATTTTCCTGATCGCTCTGCGCATGAAGCGCGAGACGCTGGATGAAAACGGTGGCTCACTGCAAGCGATCATGGACTCATCCACTATCGTCACCGCGGACGTCGATCGCGTAATCGACATTGCCGATCCCTATGACGGCTACACTCGCGGTCTGCCGATGTCGCCCTTTTTGCCCGCGGTGCTGGCCGCGTGCGGCTTGCATGTCGTCTCGCACGGTGCCGAATCCGTAGGGCCAAAATATGGCGCCACCCATCGCAAAGTGCTGCGTGCCGCAAACATTAATGTTGATCTTACTTTGCAACAGGCCGTACAAAGGATTAGTGATCCGGATATTGGATGGGCGTATCTCGACCAACGAGAAATTTGCCCGCCACTGCACAACTTGATCCCTTTACGCACAAAGATCGTCAAACGCCCCGTTATCACCACCGTGGAAGTCCTGATCGGTCCGGTGCGGGGAAAACACACTACCCACCTGATGACCGGCTACGTTCACAAGCCCTACCCACCAGTGTACGAACACCTGGCAAAGCTGGCGGGGTTTGACTCGGCAGTGCTGGTAAGAGGCGTTGAAGGCGGCGTGATCCCATCTCTGAAACAGGAATCAAAGTATTTCGAGTACCATAACAAGGGCGAATTGACCGAGGTCAACATTCACCCTCAACAAGTCAACGTCCACCAAGACGTGCGCACCGTTCCCCTACCCGCGCTTCCTCCCGCTGCCGAAGGAGATGAAACTGCGGCAAAGGTTAACATTGAAGCCCTTGCCCGTCATGCGGCGGAAACCGGACTGGCGGCACTGGAAGGGCAGCAAGGCCCGGCACGCGACAGTCTGATCTATTCAGGCGCAATCATGCTTACCCATGCGGGAGTGAAAGCAAACTTGCAAAACGCGGCAGAGAAAGTCAAAACCATAATTGATTCCGGCAATGCCCTGAGACACTTGCAACAAAATCAACTGCATTCAACATAATGTTTTTTACAATGAGGAGATCATAAATGGACCAGACCTACAGAAACACCGTAACTAGAATGGAAGACGCAGGTGTAGACCCCGAGTACGTGCTTGGCTGGCAAGGCGGCTATCTGGGGCACCCGGAACGTGAAGAACAGCGCGTCACCGAAGCCTACACCGCAGGATATGAAGATGGACAAACTAAAAATACCGACAATTTCAGCAAATGGAAAAAATAAAATTGAAGGAGTGTGCCCGTACTTCGGGAAAGAGAAAATTCTGCCACAAACCGGCTCGGCCTTGTTGTTGAACCGTGCAGCTTTTCAAGCACCGCATGAGAAACCGATCAATACCCGATATTGACCCCCTCTCCCCGCAGTTTCTCGCTAGGTAATACAAGACGTTTCCCGGCCTCTCGCGGCGCCTGGGCAGTCCTCGCACTCTTTCTGTTGGCCGGCATCGCCGTGCTCGATGATTACGGCGTGGCATGGGATGAGTCCGTACAAAGAAGACATGCCGAACAAAACCTGGATTACATATTAGGGGACCGGGATACGCTCCCAACAAAAAAAGTATACATATTTTATGGCGTCGCCTTCGAACTCCCCCTGCTGTTGGTCGAGCGGGGCTTGGGACTGGAAGATACCCGCACCATCTATCTCAGCCGTCATCTGCTGATTCACCTGTTCTTTCTGCTGGGCGGGCTCTGCTGTTACCTGTTGGCCCTACGCCTGTTCAACAACCGAATCCTCGCCCTGGCCGCCATGCTGCTGTTCCTGCTACATCCCCGACTCTATGCCCATTCCTTCCTCAACAGCAAGGATATTCCTTTCTTTAGTATGTTTATGATCGCCCTGTTGCTGATTCATCGCGCCTTTGCGCACGATACCATGCGGGCGTTTTTGTTATGCGGTGCGGCGGTGGCGGTGCTGATCAACCTTCGGGTCATGGGCGTCATGCTATTTATTGCGGTGGTGATGATGAGGGGCTTGGACGGGTTGTATGCCACAAGCCGGGAAGAACGGAAACATATTCTGAAGACCGGCGGGGTTTTCATACTGAGCAGCGTCCTCGTGTTGTATGCCATCTGGCCGTACTTGTGGGAAGACCCGCTCGGGCGGTTGGTGGAGGCCTTCACTATCGCTTTCCGTTTTCCTTTCGAGAGTATCCAACTGTTCAAGGGGGAATTTGTCTACAACACCGATCTTCCGTGGGAGTATCTTCCCACCTGGTTTTTGATCACGACGCCGTGGGTCACGCTATTGCTTGGTCTAGCGGGCATGATTGTGGTGGGGCATCGGGGCCTCACCCAACCACGAAAAATAGTGCGCAATACACCACTGCGCTTTCAGTGGCTACTATTAGCTTGTTTTGTGTTGCCCATACTGGCCGTCATCGTTCTCAAACCTACGCTTTCCCAAGGCTGGCGGCATATGTATTTTCTGTATGCGCCGTTCTGTCTGCTGGCGGTGTATGGCCTACATTGGCTGCTATCTTTTTACAGGCAAAAGTCCTGGCGGGCGAGTATCTACGCCCTGACGGGGATTGGCCTGGCTGTGGTGGTCATCGAAATGGCGCAGATTCATCCTTATCAAAATCTATACTTCAATGCCCTGGTAGACCGTCGCACACCCGGATACCTGCGCGCCCAGTATGAGGTGAAGTATCAGGGAGTTTTCCAGCGCGAAGGACTGGAATACTTGCTGGAACGCTATCCCGATTCGCCCATCCATGTTTACGGGAAGGATGGCTTTATAGAAAGAAACCGGATGATTTTGCCCGCATCAGACCGACAGCAAATCATAGCGGATGCCGCGTGGCCCGATTTCTACATCGACGACTACCGTCGAGATGTTTGGAAAGGGGAAAGACCGGATATCTTCAATTCTATTTATACGCGCAAGGTCTACAACAACCCCATTTTCGCGGTGTATGCCGTGAACCTGGATTTTCTGGATGAGTCCAATCAAGCCTTCTATCGGAACATCTACCACAAGGTAAAGGCCGAGATGCCAGGCATTCGTTCCGTCTTTGATGTGTATGTGCACGACGGCAAGCTGGTTTATGTTAGGAAACTATGTAGCGCGGAAGACCTGCGGAGACGTTTTTTTTTACACGTCTTGCTGGTCAACGAAACCGACCTTCCCGACTGGCGAAAGCCATACGGCTTTGACAATCGGGACTTTGATTTCCACGAGTACGGGGTACGCTTTGACGGGAAATGTATGGCGGTCGTGCCGTTGCCCGAGTATGAAATTAGCTCGATCCGCACCGGACAGTTCACTCGGAAAAGCGTGATTTGGGAAGGGAAGTTTTCTCTCAAACAAGACTGAAAAATCAGGCAAAAACGAGTTCAGAAACGGGCAAAAGGATTTTGTGAAAAAGGGTGCGCCTGCCAAAGTATCCAAGAAAAATCTACTCTTCCCCCCACACCCCATTTTCAGGGATAGAGGGTGGCGCGAAGTCGGCTTCGCGTAAAGAGGTTTCCTGTCCCTTGAAGACTCGTTTGAGTCCCAACAGCAGCTTTGGAATTTCCGAGTCAATGACGTAATCGGGGATCCATTTGTTGTCTTTTTTGCCCATCACCGCCTGCACGTGATTGCCCGCCAACCGCCGCATAGAAAAGGCGGGGCCGTTGTCGTGGTTATACCCACATTCGGAGTATTCGCTCATCCTGTCGTTCAGCAAGCCGATGAATTCCTTGCGGTACTCCCCTACCCCGCATACTTCTTCACAGTTTGTCTGCATGGTGCCGGCAAGGTGCCGACCCAGGGCATTGATAAACAACTGTCGCTCGGCGGCGGTCATGTCATCGAATACCATGCGGTCGGCAATGTGGGCACCAAAGGCGACAAACTCAGCAATGACCTGTAATCGCTGCCACTGCGTGCAAGTTTCAAAACCTTCGTTTTCAAGAAACAGGCAGGCGTCCGCAGCCAGTACCCAGAGATTGAAGCCGACCACGCCGGCAACCTGTTCCGGCGTTCGTTTCCTGTCTTTCAGGTTCCATCTGGTCTTCAATCTTGCCACGTCGGCATGTTATTCTCTTGGTTATAACGTTTCTTCATCCAAATACGCAGCCGGGGTATAATGGACGCATGCCCAATCACGCTGAATCACTTTGCAAAACAGTTCAAAAAAACTGTGACATCTCCGATGCACACCATGCCACAAACTATACGCTGTGTATCTACCTTTTAAAAATGCGCGAATACTTTCGCTGGGAAAACGGTTATTCATGCAATGACGCCCTGCCAAAGAAAGACATCGGGACGTGGATGCAGGAACGTGAAAATCTGTGGGAAAACCTGTCGGGGAAAAACTTTCTTCCCTTGCTGATAGACGGCCGCGAATTCGGCCCGTTCGACACCGAAGACATCAACGAGGCCCTTGCCCCCAGGGGCTACGTATACAGCGGCGGCGTCGGTCGGCATGCGGCCCCTCATTTCTTTCTGGCCAAACTGGAAGCAAAAGAAGTCTACAATGACTTCACCGTATATGTCTCCGCAGATGAATGCGCGCGTGACCTCACCTCGCCTCCCGCCATGACGCTGGGCAAAAATGTATTCATCCGCCGTGAGGCATTGCGCCAGTATCTGTGGGAGAAGTTTCAGGAATGGCAATGGTGCAAGCTCGAAAACGCGATGGCCAAGGCATTGTCGTTTTACAATTTCGGCGAAAACGTCGACGTTGCACTTGACCGAATGACGGACAACGAGCTGGAGGCGGCGGCACTGCACGAGATCGGCGAGTTCACCGCCACGCTGGAGCTGGGTGAGGACTGGCGTGAAATAGTTGCCGCCCTGCCGCGTTCACGTGTGGAACTCATGGTCAGGGCGGTCAAGGACTTGCTTGCAGATTGCATCTCCACACTGCCCGGCCTGATCGAAAACTATAATCCGGCGTCGCTGCATTTCTACGCGGCCAATCTGGTCGCCATGCGCAAGGAGTTGTTTCCCGGCTTTCAAATCGCATATCAAACCTGGAACGATACCAACGATCTCAAGCCTCTCAAAAGGCTTGTCGCGACAGGCGTAAGACATTGGTCAAACGTAGCCAACGACATGCTGGATTGTTACAGGCGGGAAGACGATAGCAAATGGTCAAGATTAATGGCCATTGTAGAGACGAGACCGTTGTAACTCTGGAGATGGGCGTCCGCATATCTGAACGATGAGCACAGCAGATCTGGCGACCATTCAAGATGGCGCCGCAAGTTCCTTACAAACCATCCGTGAGATCAAGCCCGGCAGCTTTATCTTTGAACGACACAATGCCCTTGCACGTGATTTCTGTACACAAGTGGTCACGCGGTTTGAACAGGCAAAAAACGAACACTACGAAGGCCGTATTGGACAACGCACCGACAAGGATACCCACATCAAAAAATCGACCGATCTCGTAGTGAGTGGCAAGGCACACTGGCAAGACATTGACCGTACCCTGTTTCACTCGCTGGGGGCCGCCATAAGCGAATTTCGTGCGGCGTATCCATTCTTCACGGGGGCATTCAAGGACATGGGCTACGGCATACAGAGGACCCGTGCGGGAGAATATTATCATTGGCACATTGACGGCGGCAGTCATGAATTCAGCCATCGTCAACTGGTAGCGATCTGGTACCTGAACGACGTGCCCGGGCCGGGCGGCGAAACAGAGTTTCGGTTTCAAGACGTAAAGGTCAAACCCGAGGTCGGCAAGCTGATCCTGTTCCCACCTTTCTGGACCCACGAGCACCGCGGGATGACGTTGACACAGGGGGTGAAGTACATTGCCACTACCTGGGTAGTGTTTGCGTAGCGTTGATTATCTATAAATCCCCCGTCACTGCCGAAGAGTTTGCCGAATATTTTTTATTTCGGTGGCAGATGCTACGCAAACCGCTCAATCTGCCGCGCGGCAGCGAGCGGGATCAACTGGAAAGACAAGCCTTCCACATCGCCGCATACCATGATCACGCAGTAGTCGGCGGCGGCAGACTGCATGCGGAACCCGACGGCTCGGCACGCATCCGTTACATGGCCGTGCATGAGGAATATCAGAATCGCGGCGTCGGCAGCACCATTCTCGGTAGGCTTGAAAAAACCGCACACACCAGAAACCTGCAAACCTGTTGGCTGTACGCCCGCCGGGGAGCGGTTGGTTTTTACGTCAAAAATGGCTATGCCGTGACGGGCAAAGGGAATAGTGAGCGGCCCGAGATAGAGCACTGGAGGATGGAGAAACAGCTGGTCTGAAAACAACCGTCACTATCAAACACTATCAAACCGCCCCATCAAACGATGCCGCGGACTAGGCTGGCTCGTCCCGAACCGCAAAGACGCCCCGAAATATATAAGGCTAGTAAGTCAAGCCCATCTTGATGTAACCGCTGGGACAGACGTCGGCGCATATGTGACAACCCACGCATTTGTCGTAGTCAGTGTCAACATAGCGCCCCATGGCACGTTGGTCTTTTTTGACCCTGAAGATGGCGTCTTCCGGACAGTAGACTACACAGTTGTCACACTCGAAGCACATCCCGCAGCTCATGCAACGCGCCGCTTCTTCAATCGCCTTTTCTTCTTCCAGCACCGAGAACCTCTCCTGGAAGTTGCTCAGTACGTTTTCGGCAGTGATGTCGGCTTCATCACGTCGGTTCATCAGCTCGTGTTCGAAATAGGCGAGGTGCAGTTGATCGCTGGTCGCAATTTCGGTAGAGGAGCGGTCTTCGTAGTTATGTACCGCAAAACCTGAGGAGTCGGTACCCCAAACTTCTTCATCAGGCTCAAACTTTTCGGGCCCCAAACCACGCCCTCGCAATTCGTCCAGCAGCTTGAAATGGTGCGTGTCAATTTTGGGACGCTTGGGGATCTCCCGATCATTCAGGTAGTGATCGATGCCTTCCGCAGCAATTGACGCCTGACCAATTGCCGTCGTTAATAGGTGTGGCTTGACGGCGTCTCCGGCTACGAAATGTCCCGGCTTGCCGACCACTTGGTAAACATTGTCGGCGTCCATCAGTCCCTTACCGTTGTCAAACTCTTCAAGGCCGGTGTAGTTGCCCGCCTGGCCGGTTGCGCTAACAATCAATTTGCATTCGATGTCAAACGCTTTGTCTTCCTTGACCTTTAATTCGCCATCAACTTGTTCCACCGGTGCTACCTTCAAGGCCTTGGCGCGCCCCATGTCGTCCTTGATGACTTCAATGGGAGACAGGCCATCATGAATTTCCACACCTTCGCGGATCACGGCGTCAAGCTCGTGTTTGGTAGCGGGTGCCTGGGAGATCGGCCGGCGATATACAACCCACACGTCGGCACTTTTGCGGCGTGCCACGGTCGCCACGTCATGCACGGTATGCCCCAGAATCACGTTGTCGGGGTGATCTTTTTCGGTAGTGTTGTGAATGTTGCCGATGCGGCGCGCCACGGCGAGCACATCCATTGCCGTGTCGCCGGCACCGATCACTAATACGCGCCCATCAAGATATTTCAATCGCCCTTCATTAAATGCCCGCAGGTACGACATGCCATCAACACAGTTGGGCGCGTCTCCGCCAGGGATCGGCAGTTTTTTACCGTCTATCGCACCAATACCCCAGAAGACGGCGTCAAAATCTTTTTCCAATTCTGCCACGGTAACGTCGGTACCGACTTGAGTATTCAATCTTACTTCCACGCCCATGTCGATGATCCGACTGATTTCACCTTCCAGCACCGAACGCGGCGTGCGATAGCCCGGAATGCCGAACACCATCATTCCCCCGAGTTGGCTGTAGGAATCGAAGATCGTGCAAGCGTGACCCCTCTGACGCAGGAAGTAGGCGGCCGTCAACCCGGCACAGCCGCCACCGACAATGGCGACCTTCTTGCCGCTTTCCTGCTGCGGTACGAAATCGGCATAGTCGAGGTTTTGTTTCAGTGCCCAGTCACCGACGTATTGCTCGACGGCGTTGATGCCGACCGCTTCTTCAACTTCGTTGCGGTTACAGCCGTCCTCGCACGGCGCCGGACACACGCGCCCCATCACCGAAGGAAAGGGGTTGGACATCGTCATGCGGCGGAAAGCATATTCCTGCCAGGTGGTATCGCCCAGGGGTTTGTCAATGCCTCGAACGATGGACAGCCAGCCGCGAATGTCGTGGCCGGACGGACAACTTGCCTGGCATGGCGGAGTACGATGAATGTAAGTGGGGCAAATCTCCGACAGACCATTCTGCACGACGTCCTTGCTCCATTGTGTCGTGATATGGTCACCGTCCTCGTAACGTCGAAACGTAAGTTTGTTTTCCGCCATGATTACCTCCACGGAAATAGATTTTCTTCAATATCCCGAATATACGGGTGAGCTCGCCAGGTTATTCTAATATAACTTCCGTCAATGTCATATCTCCCGAAGTGTCTATATCAATTACACGAATACCAGGCACCTTATTCATTATATATGCCGCCATAAGCCCTACGGTAGCCGTTTTCTCCTGCTGAATTGCGGTAAGCATCTTGTCTGCCGCGATTTGACAACGCTGCACGTCATCGGGCATGTCTACCCAGGTGCGGCTCATCTGCCAGCCCTTGTCCATGTCCGCATCCATTCTCTGAAACGCATCCCGTGCGCTGTGCAGCATTTCATCCCTTACTTCCAGGGGAAAAGTTTTCTCATCAATCGTTACTTTGAGTATCATCGTTCTGTTTTCCCTGAGCAAACTGGAACAGTATAACGCGTAGCGGGTAAATTATGATAATTCATGTTAAACACGTGCTTGGTGAGCAAGAGTTTCGACAAATACGAGCATTGCTGCAAAATGCAACGTTCAAAGATGGCAAGCTGTCCGCCGGCAGGGTCGCGGGCGCAGTCAAAAATAATGAAGAGCTGGCAAATCAAGAAATCATTGCCAAACTGAACGCCGTCGTAATGAATAATCTGGTACGTCACCCCGAGTACCAGCGCGCCGTGTTACCCTGCCGCATTGCCGTACCTTTCTATGTACGTTACCGACAAGGTATGTACTATGGGGAACACGTTGATGACCCGATCATGGGGGAAGGAGACCGCTACCGCTCCGACATTGCCATCACCGTCTTTCTAAATGCGCCTGAAAAATATGACGGAGGGGAATTAGCGATCCAAACGCCCTACGGGACAAAAAAAATAAAATACCCTGCCGGCGACGCCGTGCTGTATCCCGCCACCATGCGGCATGAGGTAATGCCAGTAACCAGCGGTGAACGACAGGTGGCGGTCACTTGGGCACAAAGTATCATTCCCGACAGCAACCGCCGCGAACTTCTGTATCAACTCAATAGTGTGCGTGAAAAGATGTTACGCAAGAACGCCGATTCGGAAGACGCCCGGCGCGTGGACAATGTGTATGTCAATCTGGTGCGCATGTGGAGCCGTATATAGCGGAGCACCGGGACTCAAAGGCCTAAAAAAAACCGACTCGGCCAAGTTTCGAACCAGCCGGGCGTAAGATAAAACCAGCCGATTCAGTTGTATTCAGCGCTTGGAACCAACCTCTTCGTGGGCGTCGTCAACCACTTCCATTGCGATCTTCATATATTCTTCCTTGTAACCGTCCAACTCCGAACCATCTTCAGGAAACCAGTACCCCTGCGCCGTCAGATCGCCTGACTGTTCATACTCGATAAATTTTTTCTGCATTTCGAGTAGCTTCCGGATCCTTTCCTGTTTTGAACTCACGTCGGTCTCTCTATAGTTGAATTATAAAGTCTCCATCTAAAGGCCACTACAGTCTACTCACCCGTCAAGGCGTTGTATGTACTCCTTAATAGATGGGTACGTAATCCGCCCGCTTTCGGGTCGGATAGGGTCTAATACCCTCCCTTGCGCCTGCTCTCGGGTAGGCCGCCAATACGTCCGGCCTGTTTGCTGGGGTTGCCGGGAAACAGCTCGTACAGCGCCTTGGCGCTTAATTTCTTGTCCTTCCATTTCTTGGACATCGCCTTGACCATGTTGCGCGTGTTCGGCAAGGTACCGCTATTAAAGTATTCATCCCTGAGATAATTTATCACGTCCCAATGCCTATCGCTAAGCTCGATGCCCTCTTGCGCGGCAATCACCTTGGCAACCTCTTTATCCCAATCTTCCGTGTTGACCAGAAAACCTGAATCTGTAGTTGCAATATCTTTACCGTTAACATCCATCCCCATTTCAACTCCTCATCCACCAATAAATTATAATTTTCAATTCGTGAAACTACGATCCTGCCGTTATTTTTCCTGAGCAGGTGCTACTGCGTCAATACCCTTGTGAGGCAAAAACAGACCACAACCAACCTTGCGTCCCTCGCCAAGGCCACGCTGCTGCAAATGGATGGACTCCTCGATTCCCAGACCGTCAATCATCAGACTGCGCGTGTACAAATCCCGCTCCGGCATACACAGTACGTGAGGGCGACCGCTCATCATCCGGCTGACGCGAATGCCTTCCTCCTTGAGCAGCCGGTCAGCCTGCTCAAGAAAAGCCGTTTCATCTTCGATGTCATCCGTAATGACGTAGCGGGAAAATAGGGTTTTCAGCGGCAGCAAGCGCTTGGCCCGCGGGTTGTTCAACCGCAGGTCATAACCACCCACCCGCAGAGGAGCATCAACCAATCGGCCGGCGTCAACCATGCGTTGTGCGGGCAATCTCATCATGAAGCGCGTGCGTCGTGACAGGTGTAATATCGCATCGGCTTCCTGGGGACGTATCCAGCCGTTGCCGGACTCCGCGCCATGTATAAGATGAATACCGGCACGCGGCTCATCGGTAATCCAAGGTAATGCCTTCTGAACGGCTTGCGACAGTGAGTATGCGTGGTCGAGAGGCAATTGTCTGCAATGTACCTTGAAAGATACGTCGATGATATCGTCAAGGACGCCGTACCGTTTTTCACTGTCTTCCTGTTCTTGCCAATACATCGGATAAGCTAATCGGTGTCGCGATTGACGGAGGTAAAAACGGATTCCAGAATGTCTTCCCAGTTTTCCGGCGTGTCGTGAAAAGGTGGCCTGACGTCCATGCGAAAAAACATTTCGCCTTGTTGAGCCCGTTCATATAGCTTTTTCTTGAGTTCCCCAAACGATTTCAACTCATGATGCTGCATCAGGACTTCACTCAACCACAACATGGATAGAACCCCACAGATCATTCATTAGGCGATACGCTCATAAAAACGCGCGCGATACAACAAACGCCTTGAAGATGGATGATCGGTAAACTTGCTTCTGTTGTGTAACACGTTATTACAGATAACCCCCTCCCCACTTTGCAGACGGTACCGGAACAGATAGTCATTGTTATTGAGTAATTCTAGCAACCTGGACTTTGCTCGTTTAGTGGCCGCGTCGTTTTTCCACGTGATATTGCGTGCACGCGCGGTATAGCGCACGTACAGGGACTGTGTTTCTTCGTCCAATAGCAGTACCGGCCCACTTTTTTCTTCGCGTATCGGTTCGAGACCTTGTTTGTTTGCCGGCACCGTCATCACCTCGTCATTCATCAACGCCGCAATGTTATTCCGGTCGTCGTCACGCAACAGGATATAGAGGATTTCGGGATCAAGATAGGTGTTTTCACCACCTGAGCTTGCCGGTCTTACACAGTGCATCATAAATGCACGAATACGTTGGTCATCCTGATTGTAGTAGCCGTCGGTATGCCAATTGAGCGGCTTGTTTGTATAGGGTACGTACCGGCTTTCATCCATCACTTGTATGGAAGATATCCGGTCAGGATCGGCACATAGGTTGGCGTCCTTATGATTCAATCCTATCTGTTCGGCAATGGCGGTTACGAGTTTTTTATTTTCTTCCCCTGCATAGGAGGTTTTATAGAGGACGAGATTGGTTTTTCGGATAGTCTTCAGAAGTGCATCCTTTTCTTCACGGGTAAGGTGATATGGATTTTTCACGGCTATGATGAGCTGTTCTACGTGCTTGGGATAGTCGTTGAGCTTTTGTTCTCGCCATTGTTGGTAGGCGGGCTGATTTTCGAGGGAGTATTGTTGCATTGTGCTAGTATTGTGGCATGAATTATTCAAAACGCTTTACTAAACCTGCCGCCTTTCCACCGTCCTGCATTGAGTGATGAATAAGATGCTTTGAGTACGATGAACAAAACAAGCGTAAATGAGCCCTTACGATTCCGAAACCTGCTATATACGTCAACTGCAATCGTACCAAGGGTTGACAGACCGATGGACTACTTACGCACAAAAATTAAAGCTAGGGAAAAAACTCCTGCAAAACAGGATAAGCTTCGGTACATGAGCAAAACGCCTCTATCCCAATCGGATAATTTTTGTTGTTTTCCGTTTTTCGGTATACTTTCACCATTAAAGTATAAATAAAGAACCACTAAAGTACCGTTAAAGTATACATAGACAAAATTACTGAGGAGGGTTTGCTATGGCCGATAATCACCCCACCCCGATGCTTGATGACCTGGAAACAGGCCCTTGGCCGAGCTTTGTATCCGGTATCAAGCGATTACGCGACAAGCACGATGATGAACGCGTCAGAGGCGTAGCCAACTCTTTGTTGGGGCAACTGGAGCACTCCTACGAAACCCGCAAAGGCTATTGGAAAGGTGGCACTGTTTCAGTATTCGGCTACGGAAGTGGCATCATTCCTCGTTTTTCCGAGGTGGGGGCGGCTTTCCCCGAGTCCAAAGAATTTCACACCCTGCGCGTACAACCGCCCGCCGGAAACTATTACACCACCGACATGCTCCGCAAACTTGGAGATAGCTGGGAAAAATGGGGGTCGGGACTGGTTACCTTTCACGGGCAGACCGGAAACATCATGTTTATCGGCGCCACCACCGAGAACACCCAACACTTCTTTGATGAAATCAACGACTATGGCTGGGACTTGGGCGGGGCCGGCCCTTGCGTGCGCACTGGTCAATCCTGCGTGGGTTCGGCACGTTGCGAGATGTCCAATGCCGATGAAATGAAAATCCATCGTACCCTGCTCAACAACTTTACTGATGATGTACACCGTCCGGCCTTGCCGTACAAGTTCAAGTTCAAAGTATCGGGTTGCCCGAACGATTGTATGAACTCCATAGAACGCTCTGATTTCTCCATTATCGGCACCTGGAAAGACGATATGAAGGTAGACCAACAAGAAGTCAAAAAGTTTGTTGACCGCAAGGGGCGTCAATACGTCATCGACAACGTAATCACGCGCTGTCCGACCCAAGCCCTAGCCCTCAAGGATGATGATACCCTGGAAGTCAACAACCGAGACTGCGTGCGCTGTATGCACTGTTTGAACGTCATGGTCAAGGCCTTGTCTCCAGGCGATGACAAGGGCATCAGTATCCTTATCGGTGGCAAACGCACCCTCAAGATCGGCGACCTCATGGGCACCGTCGTTGTGCCGTTTATGAAACTGGATACCGAAGAAGATTATGAAAAATTGGTCGAGCTGGCTGAAGAAACCATTGACTTCTGGGCGGAAAACGGCTTGGAGCATGAGCGCTGTGGAGAAATGATTGAACGCATCGGCCTGGTCAACTTTCTGGAAGGCATCGGCGTAGAAGTAGACCCCAATATGGTCGCCGAGCCCCGCCAAAGCTCATACCTGCGTGCCGACGGCTGGGACGAAGAAGCCGAAAAATGGTATCAAAGACAAGCAGAACAGGCCTCTGCTGCATAAGCGAGAAGCGATAGGCTGGCAAAAATAAAGGAGTCAGTCAAAGCGAAAAACCAAGCTTATAACGGTAGCGGCTGGACTCTGGCGGAGTCCTTCCGAGGCGTAATTGCTGAAGAAGTAAGGCCGCTTGAAGATAAGGTGGATGCTATGGAAGTACGCTTTGATAAAAAATTGAATGCTGCGATAAAAAACAACCAAAAAATATGCGGTACAGATACAGCTTTGCAAAGAGCATTAAAAGCGAACATCAAAGGGAGCCTTCAAGGTAAGCTGTTGGAAGAATGCTTTATCCTGTGAAGTATCGTTATGTCTGGTAACTACTACAGTTAAAATTTTTAGGAGAACGTCATGGCACAACAACATCGCCCTCCGATTGAATCGGGCTGTCCCGACGGGTTTCAATATATGCACCCTCTAATGCGAAAAAACTACGGCAACTGGGACTACCACGAACACCCCCGCTCTGGTGTATTGCTGCACGTCTCGGACAATGGTGACCGCATCTGGACCGTTCGGGCGGGCACACAACGTATCCTGGACGTGTTCACTCTGCGTAAACTGTGCGACATCGGTGACCAATTCGCCGAAGGCTACGTCCGCTTTACCATTCGCAGTAATATCGAATATATGGTTGCCGACAAGGATAAAGTACAGCCCCTGATCGATGCCCTGGAATCCGAAGGCTTTGTAGTAGGCGGTACCAAAAACTCAGTGGCCATGATCTCACACACCCAAGGCTGGCTGCATTGTGACATTCCGGGCACTGATGCCTCTGGCGTAGTCAAAGCAATGATGGATGAACTCATTGACGAATTTCGTGAAAACAACATGCCCAATCGCGTACACATCACCACCTCATGCTGCCAAATCAACTGTGGGGGGCAAGGCGACATCGCCATCAACGTACAACATACCAAACCCCCGAAGATCAACCACGACCTGGTATCCAATGTGTGTGAGCGCCCCTCCGTGGTGGCACGTTGTCCGGTAGCGGCGATTCGACCGGCACAAGTAAATGGTAAACCTTCCCTAGAAGTGGACGAGAAAAAGTGTATTTGTTGCGGGGCATGCTATCCGCCGTGCCCGCCCATGCAAATCAATGATGCCGAACACAGCCAACTGGCAATCTGGGTGGGGGGCAATCACAGCAATGCACGAGGCAAACCCACCTTTCAAAAACTGGTGGCGGCGGGCATTCCCAACAATCCTCCCCGTTGGCCAGAGGCCACTGCAATCGTTAAAAAAATTCTATGTGCTTACCGAGATAACGCCAAAGACTGGGAACGCATTAACGATTGGATAGAACGCATAGGCTGGCCACGCTTCTTTGAAATAACTGGCCTTCCCTTCACCAAGTTTCATATTGACAACTGGCGAGGGGCGCGAAGAAGCCTCAACTCTTCAACCCATATTCGCTTTTAGAGCATGGGGGAATGGTGTGAAGTTTGGAATCGTCATCAATGAAGGCCCGTATACGCACCAGTCTTCCGATTCAGCCTTGCAATTTGCCAAGGCCGCACTGAAAAAAGGACATGAAGTCTTTCGTGTTTTTTTCTATCACGACGGCGTAAACAACGGTACCAGCCTGGGGGTACCACCACAGGACGACCGTAACCTTACCATTGAATGGTCCAAACTCGCTGAGGAACACAACCTCGACTTGGTGGTATGCGTAGCCGCTGCACAGCGGCGCGGTATGCTTGATGAAGACGAGCAGAAACGACACGGTAAAAGTGCCAGTAACCTAGCCAAGGGCTTTCGCATTTCCGGGCTGGGACAACTCATTGAGGCCGGTATCCAGGCCGACCGCCTGATAACCTTTGGAGACTGACTGTGCAGGAAGACAACGGCGGCGGCATAGTCAAGAAATTCTGTTATCTGAACCGCAAGGCACCTTATGGAACCATATATGCCCTGGAGTCACTGGAGGTAGTGCTGATTGCTGCGGCCTTTGATCAAGACATAAGCCTGGTGTTCATGGATGACGGTGTATATCAACTTACAAAGAACCAGGATACCGATGCCATCGGCATGAAAAATTTCTCCAGGACGTACACTGCGCTTGGTGACTATGACATCAAGAAGGTCTATGTTGAAGAGGAATCCTTGCAAGAGCGCGGCTTGACTATGGATGATCTCCAGGCGTTGAAATATGAAGATGAAGACGACGATTGGGTAGAAAAAGACTCGCTCTTTGTGGTAAAGCGTAAGGAGTTATCCGCCATCATTGACGAGCAGGACGTCGTATTGAGCTTTTAGAAAACCACCGTGGCGACATTACACCTGATAAACAAATCTCCCTTTGAGCGTAACGCGCTTGATTCATGCTTGCGCCTTGCCAGGAAAGGTAGTTCCGTGCTGTTATTTGAAGATGCGGTCATCGGTGCCATACAAAACACAAAATTTAGCGAAAAAATTTCCCGGGCTATGAGTGACCACTCATTCTTTGTACTGCACCCCGACATCAAGGCACGGGGGCTTGGTGACGATAGAGTGATCAATGGCATAAAAATTATTGGTTACAACGGCTTTGTAGATTTAACGACAGAACATGATACTGTTCAATCTTGGCTTTAAATATTTCTGATCAACAACGTTGCAGGCAACAGGAGAAACACAATGCCCCTAGAAATAAACGGACAATCCTATGAAACGGATGAAGAAGGCTATTTGGCAAACCTTAACGACTGGCGACCAGAACTGGCCGAGGCGATGGCCAATGCAGACGGAGCCGAATTAGGAGAAAACCACTGGGAAGTGATCAACTTTCTGCGTGAATACTATGAAGAGTATCAAATTGCCCCTGCGGTGCGGGTGCTTACCAAAGCAATCGGCAAAAAGCTTGGCAAGGACAAAGGCAATAGCAAATACTTGTACGAGCTATTTCCTTATGGACCGGCAAAACAAGCGTGTAAATATGCCGGTCTACCAAAACCGACGGGTTGCGTATAGCCGCAACGACCAGATACCGGAAGGTAAACACGCCTTCCGGCCATGACCTCTATTGATGCACCTGGATGAATATTGAAGTGTCAGGGTTGTACAATCAATGTCTGCCTTAACCATAATATTTGCAATTTTATTTTATCTGGCAACCTTCATATTAATTGGGGGTATTGCCTATAAGGCTTGGCAATACGGCAAAATTCCCGCCCCACTTAAAATCCCGACCACACCCGCCCCTACCACGCACCTTGGTATGGTGTTTAGAATGTTGAAGGAATTGACCATTTTTGAAAGCCTGTTCAAATCGAACAAATGGACGTGGTTGTTTGGTTGGCTATTTCATTTCGGTTTGCTGTTGGTACTGTTGCGACATCTGCGTTACTTCACTGACCCGGTATGGGGTTGGGTCACTTTTCTGCAACCATTCGGCAAGTACGCCGCATTCATGATGTTGATAGGATTGGCGGGACTGTGGGGCAGAAGAATCCTGGTTGATCGCGTTCGTTATATCTCTGCACCCTCCGACCATTTGATGCTGTTACTGCTCATAGCGATTGGTGTAACGGGTGCCTTGATGACATTTGTAGACCACGTCGATATCATCTCCTTAAAGGCATTCCTGCTGGGCCTGATGACATTTGACTGGTCACCATTGCCCAATGACCTGATTCTGATTATCCATTTAAGCCTGGTTATCCTATTGATGGTCATATTCCCCATCAGCAAACTCCTACATGCTCCCGGGGTATTTTTCAGCCCCACCCGCACCCAAGTTGATAACCCTCGTGAACGGCGCCACATTACCCAATGGGCGTCAAAACTTGAATCCTCAAAAGTGAGAGGATGATGGCCGCCATAGAGTTTGACACTCCCGCAATCAAGGAGTACCCGATAATCCCACATCTGAAAAAGGGCGTCATGGCACACAGCCAACCGTTTGTGGCCAAGGCGGATTTCCAGGAAAAACTAGGCTTCCCCGGCGAGCTCGTCGATGACTGGCAACAAGTTGCCATCAACAAGATGGCGGAACTGAACAAGAAGTATCGCTCCTTGCAAGTCTTTCTGGATTCCTGTGTAAAATGTGGTGCCTGTACCGACAAATGCCATTATTACCTGGGCACAACGGACCCGAATAATATGCCGGTGGCGCGACAGGATTTATACCGAAAAGTCTATCGCCGTTACTTCACGCTGTCGGGAAAGCTGTTCCCCAAACTCGTTGGTGCCCAGGACCTTACTGAAGAAGTGCTGGATGAATGGTACAGCTATTTTCATCAATGCTCGCAATGCCGTCGTTGTTCGGTGTACTGCCCTTATGGAATTGATACGGCGGAAATTTCCATGGCCGCCCGAGAAGTCATGGATGCCGTAGGCAAAGGACAGAAATATTGTAATGAAATCATTGGGAAAGTGCACACCATCGGTAATAATCTGGGCTTGCCGGAACCGGCGCTGGCTAACACTCTCGAAGGATTGGAAGAAGACGTTGAAGAAGAAACTGGCGTCAAGGTACGTTTTCCACTGGACGAAAAAGGTGCAGAGGTCCTGCTTGTCACGCCATCCGCTGATTTCTTTGCCGAGCCCCACATAGACGGGTTGATCGGTTATGCGAAGGTACTTCACCAGGCGGGAATCTCCTGGACGCTGAGTTCATACGCAAGTGAAGCGGCAAACTTCGGCATGTTTATTGGCAGCTACGAAAATATGCGCAAGCTCGCCTTGCGAATACGCCGGGCGGCAATCGACCTGAACGTAAAAAGAATCGTATTTGGTGAATGCGGGCACGCCTGGCGTGTTGCCTATTCATTTTTGAATACTCTTGCGGGACCGTTCGATTTTCTTGATCAGAACTACCCGGTACCACAGCACATTTGCGAAGTGACGCATGACCTGATTCAAACGGGCGTGCTGACGCTGGACGCCTCACAAAACGACGACATGGTCATCACCTATCACGACTCATGCAACGTGGCGCGCGCATCACGAATGGGAAACAAACCCGGTGGCCAATTCTCCATCCCAAGAGATATCATAAAAGCAGTGTGCAACAATTTCGTTGACATGCCGGCCTATGCCATCAAGGAAGGTACGTATTGCTGTGGAGGCGGCGGTGGCCTGTTGACCGATGACTTGATTGAGCTGCGCGTGAAAGGTGCACTGCCTCGCATGGAAGCCCTTAAAGACGTTGTGAACAAGTACGGCGTAACGCACATGGCCGCAATTTGCGCGATTTGTAAAAGCCAGTTCTCCAAAGTCTTTCCATACTACGATTTCAGCATGGATCAAATCGTCAGTCTGCATCAGCTCGTCAGTAATGCGATCGTCTTGCAGCCCGCCGGGGAAGAAGCCGCTAGGCAACCGCAAGAGGAACAACAAGTTCAAGCGGCCTGAATCAACCGCCAGACCATGTAGAACGTCATGCCTGCATTGCGGAGAATTTTTTGCACACTTTCATGGTGTGTTGTCGTTATTGTCTGTGCATCCGTAACGGGTGTATTTGCCGCCGAGCTGCAAGACGTTCCCTCGCCCAAGGGTAACTACGATGATGAAACCAATAACATCGTCCACCCTGGTCACGATCACCGTCACGTTCCCCCGCCCAAGGGCAACTACAATGACGAAACCTTATGCGTGGAACCAGTAGAAATCATGCGCCGAAGGCATTTTGACTTCATCCTTGATCATCGAGACAGGACAGTGATACAAGGCATTCGGACCAAACAGTATAGTCTAATCGGGTGTATTGACTGCCACATTACTCCCGATGAGCAGGGTAAATATGCGCGCTATTCTGAAGACACACATTTTTGTGCAAGTTGTCATCAGTTTGCGGCAGTTACCATTGACTGTTTTCAATGCCACGCCGACAGGCCTAAAGAAGCGATTCGCAAAGCAGTTAAACTGGAATGAGGCCGATACGCGCGCGACACAGAAAATACATGAAATTTCATCCACTGATGCGGTACATTCTCATTGAAGTAATAACCAGTAGCGGCAAGGGAAAATCATGCGCTATAAATTAAATCTTGAAGCCCCCGACTCTGAACGTCGCAATTTTTTGCGCGCCGCGGCCGTGCTCGGTGGCGTGACCATTGCCCCCGGCGTGGTACTGTACCAAGCCGCCGCAAAACCGGCGGGGCAGGCGGTCAGCAGCGAACAGCGCTGGGGCATGCTGGTAGATACCAATGTCTGCCGGGAAGATTGCAATGCCTGTGTAACCGCATGTAATGAAGAGAACGGGTTGTGGAGCGTCAACGGGCCTGCAACCGATGCGCAATGGATACGCAAGCTCAACGTCAAAGACAAACAGACCGGGCACGTTACCTCCTTGCCCATGATGTGCCAGCATTGTGAATACCCCCCCTGCGTGGACGTATGCCCGACGGGCGCCTCATTTCGCCGTGAAGACGGTATCGTACTGGTGAACAAACACACCTGTATAGGCTGCCGCTACTGCATGATGGCCTGTCCCTACAAGGCGCGCTCATTCATTCACGAGCCGCTGACGGATCAACTGCCTCATTCACCGCGAGGCAAAGGGTGCGTGGAAAGCTGTACCTTGTGCGTACACAAAGTAGACCGGGGCGACAACAACACCGCCTGTGCGGAAGCCTGTGAATCGGAAGGTTACAAAGCGCTTTTATTCGGCGACTTGAATGACTCGAACAGCGAAATCTCGAAACGACTGCAAAAACACGGCGGCACACAAATCCGTGCCGACCTGGGGCTGAACACCGGTGTCAGATATCAGGGAATTTAATTAACTATGGAAGTCACCCGCTTCAGTTCAATTGATGCGAACTCACTTCGCTATTGGGCATTACTGATCGCCTTGAGCCTGGTTACACTGATCGGCGTGTTGGCGGCGCATCACATGGACATGGAAGGCCATCACATTACCGGCATGAATAATCAAATCGTGTGGGGTTTCCCGCATGTAGCGGCAATATTCCTGATCGTTGCCGCATCCGGCGCCCTGAACGTTGCTTCCATTTCGTCGGTATTCGGAAAGACCGCCTACAAACCCTTGGCAAGACTGTCTGGTTTACTGGCCATTGCTCTGCTGGTTGGAGGACTGGCAATCCTGGTACTTGACTTGGGCAGACCGGACCGACTCATCGTCGCCATGACCTATTACAACTTCAAGTCCATCTTTGCCTGGAACATCTTTTTGTATACCGGTTTCATCTTCATTACCGCCGTGTATCTGTGGATGATGATGGAAAGAAAAATGAACAGATTCATCAAGCCGGCGGGATTTGTAGCATTCATATGGAGGCTTATTCTGACCACCGGCACCGGGTCCATCTTTGGCTTTCTTGTCGCGCGCCAGGCCTATGACGCCGCCATCATGGCGCCATTGTTCATCATCATGTCGTTTGCATTCGGTTTAGCCGTATTTATCCTCGTCCTGCAAGCAAGCTATACATGGACGCAACGCCCTTTGGGTAACATGGTTTTAGCAAAGCTCAAAAACCTGCTGGGGATTTTTGTGGCGGCGACGCTCTACTTCGTGCTGGCCTATCACCTGACCAATCTGTACATCACGGAACATCACGGCATTGAGCGCTTCATTTTGCTGGATGGAGGGATATACACCTTCCTGTTTTGGATACTTCAAATCATCATCGGTTGTTTGATCCCCTTGGTACTGTTGTTCATCAAACCGATGAGTCAATCAAGGAGCCTGGTCACGCTTGCCGCGGTGTTGGTCATCATCGGCGGACTTGCTCAACTCTACGTAATTGTCATTGGCGGTCAGGCCTACCCCCTGATACTGTTTCCCGGTATGGAGGAAAGCAGCAGTTTTTTTGACGGCGTAGTGGTCGCGTACACACCGAGTATTTTCGAAATCCTGCTAGGAGTCGGTGGCGTATGCCTGGCACTCGTGATCGTCGTCGTCGGCATCGCCATACTTGATTTCCTACCCGAAAGCCTGTCCGACCGAGTGCTTGAATCAAACCTTGCCACTCGCGTTTCGACGATATAACCGTCAAGTGCCATTGCGGGCGCCGTAAAAATCCCCGTGGCACACCTACTCATTTCCGCGGCCCGCAAATCTTCCGGCAAGACGGTACTGACGCTCGGCATCTGTTCGGCCTTGCGCAACCAGGGCATGAACGTCCAGGCCTTCAAGAAAGGCCCCGACTACATCGACCCGATATGGTTGGCCAAAGCCACGCAACGGGCCTGTTACAACCTCGACTTCTGGTCACAAACCGAACCGGAGATTCGATCCTTATTCGCCGTTCGCAATCGTGACGCCGACGTCAGCATCATAGAAGGAAACAAGGGCTTACATGACGGCCTGGCCGCAGACGGCAGTACCAGCAATGCGGCATTGGCAAAACTGCTTGGCGCACCCGTAATCATCGTGCTCGACACACGCGGCACGATACGCGGCGTTGCGCCGTTATTGCTGGGCTATCAGCAATTCGACCCCGATGTCAATATAGCCGGCGTCATCCTAAACCTTGTCGGTGGTCGGCGTCATGCTGAAAAACTAACGAATGCTATTGAGCAATACACCGACGTCCCCATACTGGGCGTCGTGCAGCGGCACCCCGATCTGGAGCTGGTGGAACGTTATCTTGGTTTGATGCCCGGCAATGAAGACCCGGCGGTGCGGGAAAAGATCGCGCGTATCGCCGACGCCGTGGCAAGGCAGATCAACCTGGATCGGCTTTTGGCCGTCGCCGCCACGGTACCGGTATCCGATACGGTGAAAAAAGAACAACCGCCCATCCAAGGCGACCCTGTAAGCATCGCCTATGCCAGAGATGAGGCGTTCGGCTTCTACTATGCCGACGACCTGGACGCCTTTGCTCAACACGGCGCACGACTCCTCCCGTTTGACACCCTGAACGACGCACACCTGCCCGAGGCGGACGCACTCTTCATCGGCGGTGGTTTTCCGGAGAAACGCATATCACAACTCGCAGCCAACGACAAAATGAAACAGGCCGTCCGCGATGCCATCGAGAGAGGCATGCCCGCCTATGCGGAATGCGGCGGGCTGATGTATCTGTGCAAATCCATCCAGTTCGGCGGCGAGAAATGCGGCATGGTGGGCGTCATCGATGCCGAGTGCGAAATGTTCGGCAAGCCCGTCGGACGCGGCTATACCCTGCTGGAAAAAGACGCCCGACACCCCTGGCCAAACGTCACGAACCAACCCATTGCCGGACATGAATTTCATTACTCAAAGCTCTCGGGTGTTCCGAGCGATACAAGGTACGCCTTCGAGGTACGGCGAGGCTTCGGTATCAACGGGGAAAAGGACGGCATCCTCTACAAGAACCTCCTAGCCTGCTACGCCCATCAGAGGAATACCCGGCAAAATCCATGGGTATCGAGCTTTCTCGAGTTTGTAAGAACCTGTCCCTAAAAGATGTAATACAATTATCCGTGAGACGATAAATCGGAATACGACTTTGACCGTGAAGATCACTAAGGCTGCCGCCGATCAAATCAAGAAATCCGCGCTGGAATCAAAACTGGATGACACGCCGCTGCGCATTGCCGCCACGCGCAATGCCGACAACTCGATCCACTACGGGCTGGGGTTTGATGATACCGGCGGCAGTCAAGAAAAGGATCACCGCTTTGAATCCAACGGCGTGGAAATCGTCGTCGCCGAATCCAGCCTGGAACTGCTGCGGGGCACCACCATCGACTTCGTCGAGATGGCGCCCAAACAATTTCACTTTGTCTTCCTCAACCCCAACGACCCGAACTATTCGCCGCCTACCGAGGAGTGATAAACAAAGCACATTTTTACAATAGGATGCCCTGCTGCCTGCCGCGCGCCTCCTCTATGATCCTGCGACATTCAGGACTAACGCGATAATGCGGGTGTTCCTTGGCGTGACAAAGTTTGCATAAGCAGGCCAAATTGTCATAACGACTGTTGGTTTTATCCGCATTCTTGTGGTGTGTGTCCACGCACCGTCTATAGTTTCCCAGCCTTACTCCGCATTCCTCGCAAGTGTAGTTGCGAGACTTGCGATACTTCTCGGATACGAAACGCCAATACTTGGAATACCAGGCAGACAAACTTGCCGGCGACAATCCCTTTGTCTGCCGTTTGAAGATAACAAATTGCTGCCACAGAAGTTCAAATGCTTGCTTGGCTTTGAATTCCTCCCTGATTTTTTGCTTTGTGTGATCGTCCATCGAGTTAAAACAGCGATAGTCAACGTTGCTAAGACAGTGCCAACAAGGGAAAAGAGGCACTTCCTTCTCTTTATTTCCGACATCAATAAGGTAGCGGTCGTTATCCCGGGATGTTATCCGGTATCTTGCTTCATAACGTCCTTTCTTCTTCATGTTTGTCAAAGTTTGACACACCGCAAAGTGAATTTTGTAGCCGTCCTCCGGAAAATTTTTACGGTTTTTATGATCTTGAAAAGAATGGTCGCGGATATAGACAAATACCGGCTGCCCATCGCGTGTTAATATACCGCCGTCAAATAGATCTTTTACTTTCCGTGGATCAATATCGCTGTCGATTGTTCCCGGCGGCGGTGGGGGGATAAAATCCACTTTCCTGCCACCGACCTGCTTGCGAATTTCCTCTAATCTGGCAGTAATTTCTCCGTCATCAATCCTCATGTGATCTCCACTTCTTTCTTCTTGTCATACACCCCCGCCTTGCGACAAGAGGTGGTCATTAGGCGAAATTCCACCCGCTTCGAACGGGCATGGTCTTCCCTGCCGTCTGCATCCAGAATCAATTGACTGGACGACAAGCCGTTGGCGGTAATGTGCGTCTTGGCCCACTCCTCGTATTCCGCCGATTCCGGCAGTCTCAGAATAAATTCCAAGACCGCACGGGTACGCGCTTGCGACAATTCCATGTTCTTAAAATATGCCTCGTTGGGATCGGACGCACCCTGCCACATACTGGAGGTATGTCCTTCAACCCGTATCTCGCGGATGTCGTCACGATACTGCTCCGAGCGAATGATGTTCATGTAACGTGGGAAAAAGTCACGCAGGATATCGGCAAAACGCGGCCGAATGTCGGCTTTTTGGGATGCAAATAAAAGTTCGGGATTATGAAACTGGATCGTCAAATCCTCCAGCAGTTCCACGTCCCAGGTTTTGAAATCGTGCTCAAACTCTGCCATGAGCACCTGATAGATTTTGTTGCACTCCTCACGCTGGGTGGTCTCCGCATTCACTACTGTCCGAATAAAGACAATGGCGATAAACATGAAGATGAGCATGAGTGCCGCCATCAGGTCCGAGACCGGCGCCCATTGCTCGTTGCCATCCAGTTCGCCGGAATCGGGATTCATTGTCCTTGCCGATTAACCTTATCGATAGTTTCCTTACACTGTTCTGCAATAGATACCATGTTGTCGCCCCACTCCCGGGTAAGACGATCTATTTCTTCATTGATTTGTTTCGTAAATTTCTGAATACCGCCTTCAACGATACCTGCCACCTTTTGGTCAGCGGCGCGCTGTGCCTTTTCCATGGTCTCGCGCATGTTGGCGGCCATTTCTTGTATGTTGTGCGAGTGTTGCTGGGCAATGTCACGAGTTTCCCGTTCAGCATTCTCGAAGGTAGTGCGTATGGTTTCTTCCAGTCCGGTAAATCCTGCCGCGCTGTTTTTCAGGTCTTCGCCGATCCGGTCAAGATGTTCCTTGATAACCGGGAATGCTTCCTCGGCTTGTTGGCGCATTCCGGCAAATGCCTCTATTCGGTTATTCAACACCTCCACGTTTTGGTATAGGACTTCGATCATTTCCCTTAATTGTTGCATGGTTGATGGGATTGTTGCGCAGTCTGTTGCGATCTGTTCTATGCGTGTCGCCGCCAGATCAAAAGCGGCAGTCAACTGCTCTACCTGCCCCCGATGATCTTCCTGCCATTTCTTGATGGCTTGGGTTGCTTCGTTGAACTCGATAAAGGTTTTCCCGAATTGTTCAATCAGTGCTTTTTCTATGTCCTTAATCAGTGTTTGGAGGGATTCCCCTAATTGCTTGCCGATGATTTCGCGTATATCGTTTGTCAAAGCCTCAAGATTTTCTACCAGGGCACCACGAATCGCTTCACTCAATCCGTCCAGCTTGTTGAATCCGTCGCGATTTTCATCGCGCATTTTCTGTATTTGCGTCACCAAGCTGGAATCGCCTTCCCCGGCAATGGCCTGCTTGATTGCATCCAGGCGCTCAAGAATCTGTGCCTGTTCCGGTGATACAGGTTCTTTGAGTGCCGGAATAATAGCTCTACGAAACCGAAAGACGATCGCAGCAGCAATACCAAGCAGACTGGTTATAAAAGCCGTCGCCATTCCATTGAGCAACGTCTCGATACTGTCGTTGATCTTCCCGGGGGAGAAATCCAGTGGATGCAATGCAATGAAGATGCCGCAGAAAGTACCCAGGATACCTACGCTCACCATTAATCCAGGGGCTATCTGACGAAGCCTGCCGTGTCGTAATCCAAGCGCGAAAAATATGCCAAGCAGGAGGACGACGGCCCAAGCAATTCCGTCTTCGACTCCAAAAAGGCTGTTCACCCATACCAATATGTTATAGATAAATTCAGACATCGTGATGGATCAAGTAGCGTTTATTGGGTAAAAGTCCAACAATGAAAAGATGATCAAAGTATATTCGATAGACTTATTACAAAGTACGGCAACCAGGCGCAATGAGCCCTTCACTTCGCCCGGTTTCGGAAACGGGTAACTACTCAGAATTTGGCGATAATTGCAATCGCCAGGATGATGCACGGTATCGTCATTGCGGCCACTACCAGCATCGTCTTGGTAAATTCATTCATGTGTCAGTGCTCCTCGTGATTTAGTCATTCTCCAATAACCTGTAAGGCGGTTTTTATTATTATCGCCAAACTTGTAAAATCCTACTATAACTGTCGCGTGATATGCCACCAAATAATTGTTTGCTAAAGTAGTCGCCGGCCAATGAGTACTCTACAAAACCATACCCCCCGCCCTTCGGCAAGTACCGGGGCACCGGCATCATCGGACGCCGATTGGAATGAGTTTCTTTCCGCCCTGCGCCTGTGGACGCAAAAGATTCGCGCCGGCGAGCTTGCCGCGCGAATACCCGGATATTCGCGGGCCGAGTTCGCCGAACTTGGGCAAGACATTAATTTTGTCGCCGAGATGCTGGAATCTTTGTCGAGAGACGCCGAGACGCAGTTACAACACCACACCGAGCACATCGCACGCAAGAATAAGTCACTATCAACGTTGTACGACGTGGTTACCAGTATTAACATGTCGCGCGATTTACATGGCCTTCTCACGCGCTTTCTGCATACCATGACCGAGCTTGTAGGCGCGCGCGCCGCCGCCGTCTATCTGGAAACCCGGATCAATACGTGTTCGCTGATTGCTGAAATCGGCCTTGATGCAACATTTCAGGATAGACATCCTTATCTGCCGAAAAATATTTCCGATTCCACCGGCTATCAGGTCATTCCCGTGGATGTGATGACGTGCCCAAACGAAATAAGCGGCACGTTATTTAATAATGAACCGCTTTCAATCCTCGTTATACCATTGCAATATCGAGGCAAGGTCTTAGGGGTTTATAATTTTTACATCGATGAAAATAAACTCAAGGACAGTAGCGAATATCAGGAATTATTTACCAGTATAGGACGACACCTTGGCATCGCGGTTGAAAAAGCGCGCCTTGACGAGGAGGCCAATGCGTTGTCGATCATGCGCGAAAGGACCAACATTGCGAATGAACTTCATGACTCGCTCGCTCAAACACTGGCAAGTATCAAGTATCAAGTTCGCGTATTGGATGAAACCATACATCAGGGGGACGAGGCGGCAACCTGGCAGGAACTGGAGCGTATTGAATCCACTATCGATGAAGCGCATACCCAACTGCGAGAGTTGATCGCGCACTTTCGTCTGCCCGTCGGTGAACACGGCTTAATGACGTCTACGCAACAGGTAATCGCGCGCTTTAAACAAGATTGCGACGATATACATATATTTCTACAGCAGGAATGGCCGGATACTCCGCTGCCGCCACAAATTGAACTACAGGTATTGCGTATTATTCAGGAGGCACTTACCAACGTGCGTAAACACAGCGAAGCCAGCACCGTGCGCGTATTGATGCGGGGCGACGACAAAGGGCATTACACTGTATTAATCGAAGATGACGGGGTGGGTATATCAATACAACAAAAGAAAAACACCGACGGCAAACACGTGGGGCTGAGCGTTATGCAGGACCGGGCCGAACGTATTGGTGGTACACTGACTATTGAGGGAGAACCCGGTGAGGGCGTACAAGTGCGTCTGGAATTTGATTATTTATCCGATGCCCTTCAAGATACTCCATCACAGATGACTTAGAGCGTTACAAAATGACAACCGAAGTAAAGTTACGCATTGTAATCATTGATGACCACACTCTGTTTCGTGAAGGCCTGCAAAGTTTGCTAAGTCGTCACGGCATCGAAGTTGTTGCTTCTATAAGTGACGGACGCGAAGGCATTAGACAAGTCCGGGAATTAAAGCCCGACATTGTATTGCTGGACGTGCGTATGCCGGGGATGTCGGGTCTCGAAGTGCTGAAGCAACTGCAACAAATCAGGCGTGAATCCCCGGTGGTCATGCTCACTACCAGCGGAGATGAACGTGATCTGGTAGAAGCCTTGCGTAGCGGTGCCAAAGGATATCTGCTGAAGGATATGGAGCCGGATGATGTGGTTGCAGCCTTGCGTGAAATCGTTCGCGGTGAAACCGTAGTCGCTCCCAACTTGGCACAAGTTTTGGCTAAAGTCGACAAGGGGGAATACCCGCTTGAGGCCGAACCCAGTCCCCTGGATAATCTGACGCCGAGAGAAAATCAGATTTTGAGTTTATTGGCCGAGGGACAAAGTAATAAAGTAATTGCGAGAAATCTGGGCATATCCGATGGGACTGTCAAACTTCATGTCAAATCCATTTTGAGAAAACTCGATATTCATTCACGCGTAGAGGCGGCCGTCATTGCCGTCAAACAAAGAGTCAGGGCGGGTGAAACCTGAGTTGTTTCAATAAACGAAACATAAGGGTGCACGCCCGTGCATAACGGCAGCATGGCACTTCACGATCAAGTGTAATGTTTGTGTTCCCTGCGTCGGGTACCCGCACGTTGCACGATCACGCCACGTATTGCACCGATGCCTGAAACTTCTATTTCCTCATAACCTCCGTTGAGCGCCTTCAATACGTAACGATCATCTTTGATGATCAACTGGCGAAAAATATATTCGTCACCCACCATGGCCAGCACATAACAGCCACTTTCAACTTTTGCCGCCGAATCAATAATGACGATATGCCCATCTCTGAATTCAGGTTCCATACTGTCGCCCACTACACGTAATGCAAAAGGCTCGGAGTTCGCACAACCTCCATGATCCACCAACTCTGATTCCAGTGTAACGTCTTCGGATTTATCCATGTCCATATCACAAACCACAACGTTTAATCGATTAAAGTTTAACTACCTATTTCTAGCAGTAACAAGACCACAGTAATAGCACCTAAAAAAGATGAGCATATCAGGAAAATCGATAGATTTTTTTTAAGAGTTATCTACAAATCGATTCAAAAATCATACAAAAAAAGAATATTTCGATACCTTATAACTCTCTGATTACTTGGAAGATTTTCATTTCTCTCAGAAATAGCTTCCACTTATCCACAGCCTATTCAATTAGTATAAAGATGTATTACACACAATATAATGTAGAAAGTCAAAACTCAATCCCAATTTATAGTATTTCTTTTAAAGTAAAACCTGGTATTCTTTATTTCCAAACTTCAAAAACCTAAGTAAAAAAACCAAGTGCAAACAGAACCCGCTATGGAAAGTCAACGGAGTGGATTTGGCCCTTCCAGTATAGATATCCAAGCTACTGCGCCCGGTCAATATCGAGTCATCCGGCGTAATGGAAAGGTTACTGTCTTTGACAAGGAAAAAATCAGGGTAGCCGTGACCAAGGCCTTTCTTGCGGTAGAAGGTAACAATGCGGCGGCATCTTCCAGTATTCATGAAATGGTCGATGAAATTACTGAGAAGGTTTTTTATGCCCTTTCTCGAAGCCGCCCCCAAGGTGGAACCTTCCATATAGAAGACATTCAGGACCAAGTTGAACTGGCTTTAATGCGCCATGGACAACATAAAATTGCGCGTGCTTATGTTTTGTATCGGGAAGAACGTGCAAAAGAGCGTGTGCAACCACAGACCACATCGGACTTGTCGTCAACGATTCACGTTCTGGACATGCAAGGGAATCACAAGCCATTGGATTTCAAGCATCTCACGAACATGGTGGAAGAGGCGTGTCTTGAGACGGAAGACGTACAGGTACAACCCATCATTGATGAAGCCTTACGGAATTTGTACGACGGCATTCCGGAAAAAGAAGTAGGCACGGCGTTGACCATGAGTGCCCGTACCCTGATTGAGCAAGAGCCCAACTATACCTACGTGGCGGCACGCTTGCTGCTTAACAGTCTACGTCGTGAGGCACTGAGCTTTGTATACGACAAACCAATGGAAGCAACGTTTAAGGAAATGTCGTCTCTGTATGCCGGATACTTTGAACGTTACATTAATAAAGCTGTCGGACCGGGGGCCGCACCGCAACTGTTGGATACAAAGCTTGCCGCCGAGTACGACTTGAAAAGACTCGGTAAGGCGTTGCACCCCGAACGCGACCATCAATTTACCTATCTTGGGATGCAGACCCTATACGATCGTTATTTTATCCACAACGATGGCGTTCGCCTTGAACTGCCGCAGGCTTTTTTTATGCGCGTTGCCATGGGTCTGGCTATCAACGAAGAAGTGGAACGTGAAGCCCGTACAATCGAATTTTATGATTTATTGTCTTCCTTTGATTTTATGTGTTCAACCCCTACCTTGTTCAACTCTGGTACGTTATGCCCACAGCTTTCCTCGTGCTATCTCACTACCGTGCCGGACGATCTACACGGTATCTTTGAAGCGATCCAGGACGACGCCATGTTATCCAAGTTTGCGGGCGGGCTGGGGAACGACTGGTCTCGCGTGCGCGCCATGGGCTCGCACATCAACGGAACCAATGGTAAGTCACAAGGTGTCGTACCCTTTTTGAAGGTTGCCAATGATACGGCGGTGGCCGTCAATCAAGGCGGTAAACGCAAAGGTGCGATGTGTGCCTACCTGGAAACTTGGCACTTGGATATTGAGGAATTTCTTGAGCTACGCAAAAACACGGGGGATGACCGCAGACGCACGCATGACATGAACACCGCCAATTGGGTGCCTGACTTGTTTATGAAACGTGTCAGCGAGGAACAGGAGTGGACATTGTTCTCGCCACATGAAACCGCAGATTTGCACGAATTAAGTGGCCAGGCATTTGAAACGCGTTACAAAGAATACGAACAAAAGGCCGAACGCGGTGAAATAAAAAACTTCAAAAAAATAAGTGCGGTCAATCTGTGGCGCAAGATGCTGAGCATGCTATATGAAACCGGACATCCATGGATCACCTTCAAAGACCCCTGTAATCTGCGCTCCCCGCAGCAGCATAAAGGTGTCGTCCACTCATCCAATTTGTGTACCGAAATCACTTTGAATACGGCGGATGATGAAGTTGCCGTATGCAACCTGGGCTCCGTCAATATCGCCACCCACGTTGATGAAAACGGCTTGAATCTCGACAAACTGGAACAAACCGTTGCCACGGCCATGCGAATGCTGGACAACGTGATTGAATACAATTATTACAGCGTAGACAAGGCGAAGTGCTCCAACTTGCGGCACCGTCCGGTAGGACTGGGAATAATGGGCTTTCAGGATGCCCTTTATAAACAACGCATTCCTTATGCCAGTGAAGCCGCCGTGGAATTTGCCGATCGCTCCACGGAGGCAGTGAGCTATTACGCCATCCAGGCCTCTACCAACTTGGCGGAAGAACGCGGCACATATCCCACCTTCAAGGGTTCTCTATGGGAACAGGGCACTCTGCCCTACGATTCCATCGACATACTGGATAAAAACCGCGACGGTTACTTGAAACAGGACCGTTCTGCCAGTATGGACTGGAGGCATTTGCGTCAGCGCATACAGCAAACGGGTATGCGCAACTCCAATACCATGGCCATTGCTCCTACAGCAACGATTTCCAATATCTGCGGTGTGACACAGAGCATTGAACCGACGTACCAAAATCTGTACGTGAAATCGAACCTTTCCGGTGAATTTACGGTAAGCAATCCATATCTGGTTGCAGACTTGAAAGCCAACCGGCTTTGGGACACAGTCATGGCGAACGACCTCAAGTATTATGACGGCAGTGTACGGGCCATCGATCGTATTCCGGACGAGTTGAAAAACCTGTATGCCACTGCATTTGAAATTGACCCGCGCTGGTTGGTGGAGGCCGCGTCCAGAAGACAAAAATGGATCGATCAGGCCCAGTCACTCAACCTTTACATGTCCGAGCCATCGGGACAAAAGCTGGATAATCTTTATAAACTCGCCTGGGTGCGCGGCTTGAAGACCACCTATTACTTGCGCTCCATAGGGGCGACACATGTAGAAAAAAGCACGCTCCGAGAGCGAGATAACAAATTGAATGCCGTAAAAAGTAACGGTAATGGAAGTGGCGTCCCTGAAGCCTGTTCCATTTTAGATCCTGAATGTGAGTCCTGTCAGTAGTCACTTCAACTAGAGGAGAAAGGGCACTATGCAAAGCTGGGAAGATCCGATTGCCGACGCACACAAAGCGAAAACAAGTGCGGGTGCGCCGGCAGTTTTTACCGAGATACCGGAAGAAACCATCCCTGTAATGATGCGCTCAAAGGCGTCATTGGAAAAATCGCCTGAAACGCGCCATCAGGGAGTGACTGGTTTGGAGAACATCGAAATGGGGGCCGCACGAATTCAGGTCGATGATAAAAAAATCATCAACTGTCGTGCAGACCTCAACCAACTCGTCCCCTTCAAATATGACTGGGCATGGAAAAAATATTTGGACGGTTGCGCCAATCACTGGATGCCGCAAGAAATCAACATGAATGCCGACATTGCCTTGTGGAAAAATCAGGAAGGCTTGACAGAAGATGAACGAACTATTATCAAACGCAATCTAGGTTTCTTTTCTACGGCGGATTCCCTGGTCGCCAACAATTTAGTGTTGGCCGTGTACCGACACATTACCAATCCGGAGTGTCGGCAATACCTACTACGCCAGGCGTTTGAAGAGGCGGTGCACACCCATGCCTATCAATACTGCATTGAATCCCTGGGGCTGGATGAAGGCGAGGTATTCAACATGTACCGAGAATTACCCGCAGTCGCGCGTAAGGCGGAATGGGCACTTCCCTATACCAACAGCTTAGGCGATCCGGACTTCAAAACGGGTACACCCAAAGATGATCAGCGCCTGTTGCGCGATCTTATCGCCTTCTATGTAGTATTTGAAGGCATCTTCTTTTATGTCGGCTTTGTACAGATACTCTCCATGGGGCGTCGCAATAAAATGACGGGAGTAGCCGAACAATTTCAATATATCCTGCGCGATGAATCCATGCACATGAATTTTGGTATCGACGTTATCAACCAAATCAAACTGGAAAACTCACACCTCTGGGATGAAAATTTCCAACAAGAAATGATCACCCTAATCACAAAGGGCGTGGAATTAGAAACCCGATACGCCTACGACACCATGCCGCTTGGCATATTGGGCTTGAATGCACCGATGTTTGAGGAGTACCTGAAGTTTATTGCCAATCGGCGCTTTGCGCAGATCGGTTTACCGCCACAATACAGCGGAGTCGGCAACCCTTTCCCCTGGATGTCTGAAATTCTCGACTTGAAGAAAGAAAAGAATTTCTTTGAAACCAGAGTAACTGAATATCAAACCGGGGGAACGCTTACCTGGTAAAGATAGGGTACATAGCCATCGTTATGGGGCCACCACTTATGGTGGTTATTTTAAGGGAGCAGCCTCTGCTCCCTTTTTTTGACCAAAACCAGGGAGACATAAAAAATGATTGAGTACAACCTTAAAAACAAGGTCGCCGTAATCACGGGGGCGGCAGGCAATCTGGGCGGTGCGACGGCAGAACTTTTTCTACGGGCAGGCGCACAACTTGCACTGATCGATATCAACTTTGAACGCTTGCGGCACCCTCACTGGAAACAGGCGGAAGACATCGGCCTGTTTGAAACCGACTTGACTGATGCCGATTCCATAAATGACTCAATTTATCAGGTCGTACAACGTTTCAAACGTATTGACGTACTGGTGAACGTTGCCGGCGGTTTCAAAATGGGTACGCCCGTGCATAAAACACCGATCGAAGATTGGGATATCATGCTTAACATGAACGCCAAAAGCGTGTTTTTGACGTGCCGCGCCGTAATCCCTCACATGTTAAAAAAAGGAACAGGAAGAATCGTAAACGTCGCGGCACGTGCGGCACTGGAAGGCAAAGCAAAGATGGCGCCTTACTGCGTAAGCAAGGCGGCCGTTATCACGCTTACGCAGAGCCTGGCCGCCGAATATAAAATGGACGACATCAATGTAAACTGCATTCTACCCGGAACGATTGACACACCGCAAAACCGTGCCGACATGCCGAAGGCAGACTTCGGTAGCTGGGTACCGCCAACCGACTTGGCCGACGAAATTCTACATCTCTGCTCACCACGGGCAAACAGCGTAACTGGTGCGGCAGTTGCCGTATACGGAAAAAGTTAAAAGTAACCAGATCAATAATCAACCTTCCTGAAATAGCCGATAGGCAGTGATGGCAGGATTTCTATCCGTCGTGGTACAATCTCCAGATAATTAATGATGACACGTTTGGCCGACAAGAGTCTCGCCCCATACGAAAAATACGAATGTATAACAAGCCTGCCACCAACGGCCTATACGACCCTGCCTATGAACATGATTCATGTGGCGTGGGTTTTGTGGTCGATATCAAGGGACGCAAGTCGCATAAAATCGTCCAGGATGCCCTGTCCATCCTCAAAAGTCTGATCCATCGCGGCGCGTGCGGCTGTGAGGAAAATACGGGCGACGGCGTGGGTATGCTCATCCAGTTGCCGCACACGTTTTTTAAGCGCGTATGCAAAGATATAGATATTGACCTGCCTGAATACGAGCATTACGGAGCGGGCATGGTGTTCTTACCCACCGCCGACGAGCAACGCGATCGATGTATCCAACAATGCAATGAAATCGTGGTGGAAGAAGGTCAGCGGCTATTGGGTTGGCGTGACGTACCGACGGACGATTCCTTGTTAGGGCCTACGGCAAAGTCGGGCGAACCCGCCTTCAAGCAAATTTTCATCGGTCGAAATGCCGACATAAAAGACGAAGCAGACTTTGAACGCAAACTTTATGTAATTCGCAAACGAGTCGAACATGCCATATCCGTTTCCGATCTGTCTCAACGCGATAATTTTTATATCCCGTCCCTTTCCTGTCGCACTTTTGTATACAAGGGCATGCTTACCGGCTCACAGTTTGAACCGATGTTTCCGGACGTTCTCGAACCTGATTTTGAATCTGCACTGGCACTGGTACATCAGCGCTTCTCAACCAACACCTTTCCTTCGTGGAATCTGGCGCAACCGTTTCGCTACCTTTGCCACAACGGCGAGATTAATACTGTGCGCGGGAACATCAACTGGATGCACGCCCGTGAATCCTTGTGCGAATCCGAATTATTCGGTGAAGACCTACAAAAGACCTTCCCCATCGTAATTGAGGGTGGTAGCGACTCGGCCACATTCGATAACGTGATGGAATATCTGCACGTGAGTGGGCGCCCCTTGGCACACGCAATATTAATGATGATTCCCGAGGCTTGGAGCGGACATGAAACCATGGATGAAGAACGCAAGGCTTTCTATGAATATCACTCCTGCCTGATGGAACCCTGGGACGGCCCGGCCTCCATCGCGTTTACTGACGGTGAGGTAATTGGTGCGGTACTGGACCGTAACGGCCTGCGTCCATCACGTTATTACGTTACCAAAGATGACATGGTAGTGATGGCTTCTGAAGTTGGCGTGCTGGATATCCCGCCGGAAAACATCTTGATCAAAGAACGCCTGCATCCCGGGCGCATTTTTATGGTGGATACCAAACAGGGGCGCATTATTGACGATGAAGAAATCAAACGGGAATTCGTGCGTCAATACCCCTACACAGACTGGCTGAAGCAACACCTAATACCGCTCGAGAATCTGCCCAACCCGAAACAAATTCACGGCTCCAATTACGATACATTGTTACAACGTCAACAGGCCTCCGGCTATACACACGAAGACCTGCGCGTGTTGATGGCACCCATGGCGTCCAACGGCTTGGAACCGATCGGTTCCATGGGAACCGACACGCCTCTTGCGGTATTGTCAAACCGGCCGCGCCTTTTGTATGACTACTTCAAGCAGTTATTTGCACAGGTTACCAACCCGCCATTGGACGGCATCCGCGAAGAACTGGTTACCCAAGTGGCGACAAACGTCGGGCCTGAAAAAAATCTGCTCAAGCCGCTTCCTGAAAGCTGCCGACAAATCAAGATCCAGTCGCCGATACTGTCCAACGACGAATTGGCGCGTATCCGCGACGTCAACCTGCCCGGCTTAAAGACAAAAACAGTAACCATTCTATATCCGGTTGCACAAGGTGAGCACGGTTTAGACCAAGCACTGAAGCAGGTATTTTCACAGGTTGATGCCGCAATTGAGGATGGCTATACCAACATCATTCTTTCCGACCGAGACATCGATCAGGAATTGGCTTCCATCCCTGCATTATTGGCCATCGCCGGTGTACACCATCATCTGGTACGTGCCGGTACGCGCACCAAGGTGGGCTTGATACTTGAGTCGGGCGAGCCCCGTGAAGTGCATCATTTTGCGGTATTGATCGGTTACGGTGCCGGCGCAATCAACCCCTATCTTGCCTTTGAATCACTCGGTGACATGATAGATAAAAACTATTTACCGAAAATAAAGCATGAAACAGCGGTAAAAAACTTCATCAAGGCAGTAAATAAAGGCCTGATCAAAACGATGTCAAAAATGGGTATTTCGACGATTCAGTCCTATAGAGGGGCACAAATTTTTGAGGCAATCGGCCTCAACAAGGAATTCGTCGACCAATATTTCACGTGGACGGCTTCACGTATCGGCGGCATTGGTCTAAAAGAAATCGCAAAGGAAGCGAGCGTTCGCCATCACAACGCCTTTCCGAACCGACCTGCCGAAAGACCGCATCTGGAATGGGGGGGTGAATACCAGTGGCGCCGCGACGGCGAATACCACTTGTTCAACCCCGATACCGTTTTCAAACTACAGCATTCCACACGTTCAGGCCAATACCGTATCTTCAAAGAATATACGGACAGGGTAGACAACCAAAACGAAACCCTTGCAACATTGCGCGGACTATTCAATTTCAAATACACACAAGAACCCGTTGCCATAGAAGAGGTAGAGCCGCTCGAAAACATTATGCGGCGGTTTTCAACGGGGGCGATGTCGTATGGATCGATCAGCAAGGAAGCACATGAAACGCTGGCCATTACAATGAACCGCATCGGCGGCAAATCCAATACCGGCGAAGGGGGTGAAGACCCGGCTCGTTTTACGCCCGATAAAAACGGCGACTTAAAAAGAAGTGCGATCAAGCAGGTAGCTTCCGGGCGCTTCGGCGTCACCAGTGAATATTTGGTCAACGCCGACGACCTCCAGATCAAGATGGCACAGGGGGCAAAACCTGGTGAAGGCGGGCAATTACCCGGCACCAAAGTCTATCCATGGATTGCGAAAGTGCGCCATTCCACGGCCGGTGTAGGCTTGATCTCTCCGCCACCGCATCACGATATCTATTCGATTGAAGACTTGGCACAGCTCATTCACGACCTGAAAAACTCGAATCCCGAAGCACGCGTACACGTCAAACTGGTGGCGGAGGTCGGCGTAGGGACCGTTGCCGCCGGCGTATCCAAGGCACATTCCGACGTTGTACTCATATCTGGCTATGACGGCGGTACCGGTGCCTCACCGGTCAGCTCGTTAAAACACGCCGGACTTCCCTGGGAGTTGGGGCTGGCGGAAACTCAGCAAGTGCTGGTAAAAAATGGCTTGCGCGATCGCATCGTAGTACAAACGGACGGACAGATGAAAACCGGGCGTGACGTAATGATCGCCGCGTTGCTGGGTGCGGAAGAATTCGGATTTTCTACTGCGCCGCTGGTAGTGATGGGTTGCGTCATGATGCGCGTTTGTCACTTGAACACCTGTCCCGTAGGCGTAGCGACACAAAATCCCGAGCTGCGAAAAAAATTTACCGGCCAACCCGAATTCGTAGAAAACTTCTTCAGATACATCGCCGAAGAAGTCAGAGAATACATGGCTCGACTCGGTTTCAGGACAGTCGATGAAATGATTGGCCAGGTAGACCGGCTTGACGTAAGACACGCCGTTGACCACTGGAAGGCTCACGGTCTCGATTTCACCAACATTCTACACAAACCCGAAGCCGCGCCGGGCGTTGGTATTTACTGCTCAACCAAACAAAACCACGGCCTTGAAAAATCACTGGACGTCACTACGCTGGTACCGCTGTGCGAAGAAGCCCTTAAACAACGCAAGCCGGTCAACATCATCGTACCGATACAAAACATCAATCGAACCGTCGGTACAATCCTCGGTTATCACGTTACCAAACGCTACGGCGCACGAGGATTGCCGGAGGACACCATTCGCATTCACTTCAACGGTTCCGCCGGCATGAGTTTTGGTGCATTCGTGCCGCGAGGCATAACCATGACACTTGAAGGCGATGCCAATGACTACCTGGGCAAGGGACTTTCGGGCGGCAAAATTATCGTCTATCCGCCACGGCACTCGACCTTTGCGGCGGAAGAAAACATCATTGTCGGCAACGTGCTCCTGTATGGCGCGACCGCCGGCGAAGCCTACATTCGCGGCATTGCGGGCGAGCGCTTCTGCGTGCGCAACAGCGGAGTAAGCGCGGTAGTTGAAGGAGTCGGCGACCATGGCTGCGAATACATGACAGGGGGGCGCGTCGTCGTAATCGGCGCCACCGGCAGAAACTTTGCGGCGGGGATGTCCGGCGGGATCGCCTACGTGCTGGCGGAAAAAGAGACCTTCAACATTCACTGCAACCTCAACATGGTTGACCTGGAAGAAATCCAAGAAGATGAAGACATCGAAGCCATCAAGACACTGCTTAACAAACATGTGGAATACACCCGCAGCACAGTGGCAAAAAACATCCTTAAAAACTGGAATGAATACCTGCCCCGATTCATAAAAGTAATGCCGAAAGACTACAAGCGCGTCCTGGTCGCAATAAAAAAGGCACGCGCGCAAGGCACCCCGGAAGACGAAGCCGTTATGGAGGCCGCACATGGCTAAAATTACCGGTTTCATGGAATACCAGCGCACCGGGCAACCCTACCGTCCCGTTGAAAAGCGCCTCCAAGACTGGCATCAAGTCATGGCGCCGTGGCAAACCGACACATTACGGGAACAGGCGGCGCGCTGCATGGATTGCGGCATCCCTTTTTGTCATCAAGGCTGCCCGTTGGGAAACCTGATTCCCGACTGGAACGACCTGGTATATCAGCACCAATGGCAAGACGCCATCGAACGCCTACACGCCACAAACAACTTTCCCGAATTCACCGGCACCCTGTGCCCGGCCCCATGTGAAGGTGCTTGCGTATTGGGCATCAACGACGACCCCGTAACCATCAAAGGCGTAGAACTCACCATCATTGACAAAGCCTGGCAAAAAGGATGGGTTCAACCCCGGCCTCCAAGTGTGGAAACAGGCAAAAAAGTAGCCGTAATCGGTTCCGGGCCGGCCGGCCTGGCGGCGGCACAACAACTTGCCCGCGCCGGTCATGGCGTCACCGTCTTCGAACGCGCCGACCGGATTGGCGGCCTGCTACGCTACGGAATCCCGGAATTCAAAATGGAAAAAAAAGTGCTCGACCGGCGCCTACAACAAATGCGGCAAGAAGGCGTCACATTTCAAACCAACGCACACGTCGGAAACAACGTAGCCGTAGACGACATCCAGAAAAAATTTGACGCAGTACTACTGGCGGGCGGCGCCTGTGCGCCCCGTGACTTACCCATAGAAGGGCGGGCACTGGCGGGAATTCACCAAGCGATGGAATACCTGCCGATGCAAAACAAAATCTGCGAAGGCGACCCCAAACCCGACCACCTCATCACCGCCAAGGGCAAACACGTCATTATTATCGGTGGCGGCGACACCGGTGCCGACTGTCTAGGCACCGCCAATCGTCAAGGGGCAAAATCCGTACACCAACTCGAGATCATGCCCCGGCCGCCCGAAACCCGGCCCCAAGACAACCCCTGGCCCGAGTGGCCGCGGATCTTTCGCACCGCCTCCGCACACGAAGAAGGCGTAGAAAGAATATACGCGGTCTCCACCAAAAGATTCATTGACGATGGCAACGGCCGCGTCCGGGCACTAGAACTCACCGACGTAAAGATCAAAACCGTTGACGGCCGCCCGTCCTTTCAAGAAATCCCCGGCAGCGAGCGCACCCTACCCGCCGACCTGGTACTCCTCGCCATGGGCTTTCTCGGCCCCGAAAAACCCGGCATGCTCGAACAACTCGGCGTCGTGCTAAACGAACGCGGCAACGTAGCACGCGACAAAAACTGGATGACCAACGTTGCAGGCATCTTCACCGCGGGCGACATGCAACGCGGGCAAAGCCTGATCGTCTGGGCAATCGCCGAAGGCAGAAGCGCCGCCCGCGGGATCGACCAATACCTAATGGGCAGCTCCGACCTGCCCGCGCCCCTGCCTTGACTAACAACGGCTCGCCGCCCATTGCGCGCCCTCGAACCTCGCAAACCCCCAACCCCGCCGGCCGTGGATCGTTATCACCCCTTCAAACCCTATCCCCACTACAAACCCTCCGGCATCGAATGGCTTGGCGACATCCCGGAACATTGGGAAGTCAGGCGACTCTGTAATTCGGTTGCCGAGTGCGTGAGTGGCACATGGGGAACCGACCCAAACGGTGCGGATGACTTACCCTGTATACGTGTTGCTGATTTTGACCGAGAGCGAAAACGTGTTTATGTAACTACCCCGACAATTCGGGCAGTCACATTAAGTGATCGGCGGCGGCGTCTTCTAAGGCCTGGTGATTTGCTTTTGGAAAAATCTGGTGGCGGGCAACAGCAGCCGGTAGGTGCTGTAGTGCTCTATGACCAAGAAGGAGAGGCGGTATGCTCCAACTTCATAGCAAGGGTAGTCACCAAAGAGGGCTACGCCCCTACATTTCTTGTATTTCTTCATTCGGCATTATACGCAATCGGACTTAACAAGAGATCTATCAAACAAACAACAGGTATACAAAACATTGATGTATCCGCCTATTTTGGGGAACATGTTGCTTTCCCACCCCCTAGTGAACAGGCGGCGATAGCCGCCTACCTGGACGACATTTGCGGGAAAATCCACCGACACGTAGCGGTAAAAAAACGGCAGGTCAACCTCCTGGAAGAATATCGGCGGGCGATCATCCATCGCGCCGTCACGCGCGGCCTCGACCCGAACGTCCCCCTCAAACCCACCGGCATCGAATGGCTCGGCGACATACCCGAACATTGGGAAGTGACTAGAATTAAACATGTTTCAAGTGTCGAAACGGGAGCCACTCCTAAGTCTGACCTAGAACAGTATTGGAACGGTTCAATAAGATGGTTTACACCAACAGACTTCAAAAACAGATCTGAAGATGGTTTTCTTGAGGAATCTTCTCGTTTTATTACTTTTGAAGGCCTAGAGAATTCAGGTTGTTCGTTGATTGAACGTGATTCTGTTTTGGTGACAACTCGTGCTTCAGTTGGAAATGTGGCTAAGTTGAGAGGCCCGTTTACCTTTAATCAGGGATGTAAATCAATTAGTCCGACGGGGATTGAATTAGACTACTTATATTTTTCCCTAATCACGCAAGATGAAGTTCTTAATGTTTTTTCGAGTGGAGCGACGTTTAAGGAACTACCCCACAGCAGATTAATCAATTTTGAAATCTGTCTTCCTCCCGAATGTGAACAAAAACGGATCTCTCGTTACCTCGATAAAAAGACCGCCGATATTGACACCGCCCTCCACCGCGCACGCCGGGAAATCGCCCTGCTGCGCGAATACCGCACCGCCCTGATCGCCCATGCCGTCACCGGCAAACTCGACCTGCGGGAGGCGGAGCATTGATGCGGGGTTATGCCCTTTTTATATCGGAGACGGGAAAAGTGACTTCGTCGGGGCGTGCCGACACGCGGGGATCGCCGGATTTGCGCGCATAGCCGTAGATGACCTCATAGCTTGCCGGCAACAGGCCGTCCTCCCCGCGATACTGTTCGTAGGCCTTTTCCAAGGCGCGGTACTTGCCCTTGCTCGTCAGGCCCGCAGAAACCTTGGACGCCGAGGTGCTGAACTTCCCCCGGCTGCCGGTGTTCTTTAAATCTCGGAGCAACTGTCGCAAGGCTCGATATTGAACGTGGATGATCTCCATGTCGACGACCGGATCGGAAAACCGGTGCGCGAGCAGGGCATCGCCGATATGGTGCATGTCGATAAACTCGTGGACATGCTCAAGCCGGTCTACTTGCGCCCAACTGTTGCGGAGCTGCCACAGGGTATCCGGGCCGAACGTGGAAAAGATCAACACGCCGTCGGTGCTCAGGACGCGCCGGCATTCCGACAGCACCGGATTCAGGTCGGCACACCACTGAAAGGTAGAGGTGGAAAAGATAAGGTTGATAGAGCCATCCTTAAACGGTAGCCGCTCGGCGTCGTTACAGATGAGCAGGTTTGTGCACCGGTGGCGGCGGCATTGCTCCAGCATGGGTAGGGCAAGGTCGCAGGCGAGGATGGAAGCGGCGGGGAATCGTGCGCGCAAACCCGCCAGGCTTTGCCCGGTTCCAACTCCTATATCGAGGATTGAATCGGGACTCAGTTTTACCATTTCCACACGCTCCAGCGCCCGGTCGCAGATGGTGCGCTGTACCACGGCGGCCGCATCGTAGCGGTGCGCGGCTTGTGAAAAGTCTCGGCGTAAACGTTGTTTGTCTATTCTCGGCGTATTCATTTGTTTGCGATGCCGTTGTCAAGCCAACGAAAGAAATGCTGCGGGTGCGAGATAAACGGCGCGTGGCCGGCGTCCGTTATCTTTTCCACACGGGTGTTTTCCCACATGTCCGCCGTCTGTCTTGCCGCAAGAAAAGGCAATACCCGGTCTTTCTCGCCGTGCAGCAGATCGACGGGTAGGGCGCCAAGTGTCTTATCGGCGCGCAAGTCGACCTTCAACAACCACTCCAGTCCCCACCGGATGTTGTGCCTTTGCCGGTCGGAGCGTGCGGCACTCAGTTCGGAAAAGACTTGGCTTGCCGACCTTGTGTCCAACGTCTGCAAGGCGCAAAACTTTTGCAGCGTCCGTTGCGGTGTTTTCACGTATCGGCGATAAAAGTCTATCAATGCGTCTTCCCGCATCCCGTGCGGCCAGCGGGCGGCGGCGGTAAACCTCGGTGCGCTGGCAATCAACATCAACCTTGTGACGCGTTGCGGGTACTGTCTTGCGTATAATTGTGCGACCATCCCGCCCAGTGACCAACCGATGATGGAGCAGGTTGGCGGCAGGCACCGCGCCAGTAAGTCGACGCCCTGCGTGACGCTGTAGTCCCACTTTACGGCAGCACTGCCGCCGTGTCCCGGAAGGTCTACGCGCAAAACCCGAAATTTCAGGTTCAGTTCGTCTATACAGGTGCGCCAGATTTTCATGCTCGATCCCCATCCGTGTAACAATGCAAGATCGGGGCCGCGACCGGAACGTGAAACGTATAATCCGTTACAATGTGCCTTATGGGTGATGTGACTCAAATCTTGGTCATCGCTTTTGCTTATTTGCTCGGCTCGATAAACAGCGCGGTGCCGACGTGTCGGATGATGGGCTTGCCTGATCCCCGCACGTTGGGATCGGGCAACCCCGGTGCGACAAACGTGTTGCGTACGGGCAACAAGCTGGCGGCGGCGGTCACGCTGTGCGGCGACTTGCTCAAAGGGGTTATCGCTACTTTGTTTGCCGGTTATTTGATGGTCGGCGAACCCCTCGCGATTAGCCAACGACTCGTCGCGATGGCGGGGTTGGCCGCGGTACTGGGACATATATACCCGGTCTATTATAAATTTCAAGGCGGTAAAGGTGTGGCGACGATGTTCGGTGCGTTGCTCGGCTTGCAGTGGCCATTGGGGATTTTGTGGGCCATTGTGTGGGTGATTACGGCCGGGTTGTCCCGCTACGCCGCACTGGCGGCGTTGGTGGCGACGTCCGTTATGCTCGCCTGTGCTTGGTTCGTGTTTGTGGACGCCTGGATGGTAGGCGTACTGGCGGCCGTTACCGTACTGATCTTCTGGAGGCATCGTACCAATATTCGTGATTTGCTTGCGGGCAACGAAACGAAAATCTGGTGAGAGACAGGGTTAAAGCTCTTCCAGTGACCAGCGCGGCTGCACGTGTATTTGCAGCGGTTCGTAATGACCGGCACGGGCGCGCAACAGGCCGAGTTGCGCAATCATTGCGGCGTTGTCGGTGCAGAATTCCACGGCGGGGTAAAATACTTTGACGCCAAGTTTTTCAAGCCGATGTCTTAATTGTGCGCGCAACTTCCGGTTTGCCCCCACGCCGCCGGCAACGACCAGGGTCTTGGTGCGGGTAGCGTTCACCGCACGCATGGATTTGACTGCCAGCGTGTCAACCACGGCGTCTTCAAATGCGCGGGCAACGTCGGCACGCGCCTGGTCGTTTACTTCGGGCAGGCTTTTCAAGGTATGCAGTACGTGGGTCTTCAAACCGCTGAAACTGAAGTTCAAGCCGGGACGGTTGAGCATCGGTCTCGGGAACGTATAGCGGTCGGGATCTCCGCGTAGTGCCCATTGCGCGATCTGTGGGCCGCCCGGATATTTCAGTCCCAACATTTTTGCAACCTTGTCAAAGGCTTCTCCCACCGCATCGTCAATACTTTCACCGAGAATCCTGTAACCGCCGACTGCGCGTACTTCCACCAACAGGGTATGTCCCCCCGAGACCAGCAGGGCAAGATAGGGGTAATCGGGCTTGATGTTTTCCAGCAACGGCGCAAGTAAGTGTGCCTCCATGTGATGCACGCCGATGGCCGGTTTTCCTATCGCCCAGGCCAGGCTTCTGCCCAGGCCGGCGCCCACTAAAAGGGCGCCCATCAAGCCGGGGCCCGAGGTGTAGGCAAATGCCGCGATGTCACGCAGGGAAAGGTTTGCCGTCGTCAGTGTTTCTTGCAGCAGCGTACCCAGTTTCCGGATATGGTCGCGCGAAGCCAACTCAGGCACCACCCCGCCGTATTCATTATGTAACGCGGTTTGTGAATAGACGTGGTTTGCAAGCAGTCCTTGTTCTTCACAGAGAACGGCCACGGCGGTTTCGTCACATGAGGTTTCAATTCCGAGTACTTTCATGGGGAAATTATTACGCGATTTGAGTGCGCGTGCAGTAACTCGTTGCCTGTTTTTTTTAACAAATTTATACAGTCGTTGCATGGAATATTTGAATTATGCGGAGCGATCGGTATAATTGCGGATCTTTTTAACTTGGAGAATTGCTTTCGGTGTGACGGTTATGCCCGGTGTGCGCGTAAAAGAAAACGAACCTTTTGATTTTGCCTTGCGGCGTTTTCGTCGCTCCTGTGAGAAGGCTGGAATCATTACGGAAGTGCGCCGCCGTGAATATTATGAAAAACCGACCGAAATCCGAAAACGCAAGGCTGTCGCGGCAGTAAAGCGCAATCTCAAACGTGTAGCGCGCACGAGTTTGCGACGGCGACGTTTGTACTAGGCACAGGCCCAGCACCGTCCCGGTGTCTTCTCTCAAATCCAAACTCACCGAAGACATGAAGTCTGCGATGCGCAGCGGCGAGAAGTCACGTCTTCAGGCCATTCGCTTGATCCTTGCCACCGTTAAACAACGAGAAGTGGATACCCGTCAGGAGCTTACCGACCGGGACATTATTGTCATATTGACCAAGATGCAGAAACAACGCCGTGAGTCCATCGCCCAGTTTACAAAGGCGAATCGCGAGGATCTGGTTGCAAAGGAGACGTTGGAATTGCAACTGATAGAGGAGTATCTGCCGGCGGCACTCAGTGAAGAAGAGATAGACGGGATGATCGCCGAAGCCTTGTCCGCATCGGCCGCTTCCGGCATCAAGGACATGGGTAAAGTGATGGCGATCCTCAAGCCCGGGCTTATCGGGCGCGCCGACATGGGTGCCGTTAGCGCCAAGGTCAAGACTGCATTGGGCGTGTAACGCCCCGTCTTTTACGAACGACAAATTAAAGGGCGCGTGTCTGCATTGCAAAACGATCTCTTTTTACGCGCGTTGCGAAGACAACCCGTTGCGCGCACCCCGATCTGGATCATGCGTCAGGCCGGGCGCTATTTACCGGAGTACCGTGCCGCTCGAAAGCATGCGGGAGACTTTTTGACGCTGTGTAAAACCCCCGAACTTGCGTGCAAAGTGAGCTTGCAGCCCATTGATCGCTTTGGTTTGGATGCCGCTATCCTATTTTCAGACATCCTGACGATCCCGGATGCAATGGGACTGGGTTTGCAATTCAGTGAGGGTGAAGGGCCAAGGTTCAGCAGGCCGATTGACGGCATGGACGACGTAAACCGCATTGCCGCGCTCACGCCGATTGACGGGCTTGATTACGTGATGGACGCCATGAAGATGATAAGGCACGAATTGAATGGGCGCGTGCCGTTGATCGGGTTTGCCGGCAGCCCGTGGACGCTGGCGACGTACATGGTTGAAGGACGATCTACCAAGGCGTTTCGCAAGATAAAAACCATGCTTTATACATCCCCTCAAATCGTTGAGCGCCTGCTTGGAATCCTGAGTGATTGGGTAGCGGCTTACTTGGCCGCACAGGTTACCGCCGGCGCGCAGGCGGTAATGATATTCGACACTTGGGGAGGCGTATTGACGCACGACGCATATCTCAGATTCTCATTGGCGCCGATGAGACGAATTGTCGAGCGGCTTTTACAAGGTGAGCCGGAGGCCCGGGTGCCGATTATCCTGTTCACCAAGGGAGGGGGGAGCTGGTTGACCGATATTGCGGCGACGGGATGTCACGCCATAGGCCTGGACTGGGTCACCGACATCAATCGGGCACGTTCCCTGGTCGGTACAAAGGTTGCGTTGCAGGGCAATTTGGACCCAAGCGTCCTGTATGGAAGCGATCAAGCCATTCGGGCCGAGGTCGGAAATATCCTGAGTAAATTCGGCACCGGTAGCGGACACGTCTTTAACCTGGGGCATGGAATACAGCAATACGTTGAGCCGGGCAAAGTTGAGGTGCTAGTGGAAGCCGTTAGGGAACTAAGTCCGGCCTACCACTAGAATGGTACCGGGTCATGATCCGTAACGTGAACCGTCCAAGCATTCGTTGCCTTGTGTCGGATTGTTGATTGCCGCGCATCTCTTCATCGGCAATAACCCCGGCGGTTTCGCGCAAGCCTTTCACGAAACCCGTCACGCTTTTTAAGATTCAATACGTCAAAAAAGCCGTTCAAGCATGTTTTGTTCCCCACCGTCCGGTTGATGAAGAGGCGGTTGCTTCGTTTCCGGATCCAATGCAGGCGCGTACTCTTTTCGAAAGGTTTCCATGACGCCCTGATCGCCGTCTTGGTCAACGGGAAGCCCCGTAGCGGGGTCAATGCGTAACGTTATGACGTTTTCTGGTTGTTTCAGCAAGTTTTCCGGTTTGTTTTCCAGTGCCCGGCGCATGAATTCAATCCAGATGGGCAGTGCGGCCACGGCGCCCACTTCCCTGTTACCCAATGACTTGTGCTGGTCAAAGCCCACCCAGGTAGTGGCGACGACATCACCGTTGAAGCCGCTGAACCAGGCATCGTACTGGTCGTTGGTAGTCCCCGTTTTTCCTGCCAGGTCGCGGCGCCCGATTACCCGTGCCTTGGCACCTGTTCCGTGCTGTATGACGTCCTGCATCATGCTCACCATTTGGTAGGTGTTTCCTGCCGGCAATACTCGCTCGGCAGTTCGCATTTCGGTTGTTGCCCTATCCCGCAGCCATTCGTCATCGTCTTCCCGCAATTGCCTTTGCAAGGCCTGACAGGCTTCTTCGCAAACCGTCAACGGGTTGGAAAGGTACAATACCTTTCCTTTGGCGTTCTCAATTCGTTCGATGAAGTAAGGCTCGATTTTGTACCCTCCATTGGCAAATACCGCGTAGCCCTCGGCAACTTCCAATGGTGAGACGGCACCGGAACCCAGTGCCAGGGTGAGATCGTAAGGTAGCCGCTCACGTTCAAAACCAAATTTGGCAAGGTGTTGGACAGTATGCCTAAGCCCCATGCTTTTGAGTAAGCGAATCGAAACCATGTTACGTGACTTGGTTAGTGCAACGCGCAAGCGCGTAGGCCCGAAGAATTTTCCGCTGTAGTTGTGTGGCCTCCACGTGCCTTCCAAAGCCTTGTCTTCAAACACTATGGGTGCGTCATTGATGATGCTTGCCGGTGTATAGCCGGAGTCGAGTGCGGCAGAATATATGAACGGTTTGAAGCTTGACCCTGGTTGGCGGACGGCCTGAGTGGCGCGGTTAAATTTGCTGTAGCCGTAGTCGTAACCGCCTGCCAGTGCCAGAATGCCACCGTTTTGCGGATCAATGACAACGAACGCACCCGCCACGGCCGGAATTTGACTTAATACCCATTGATCTGAATCGTCTCTGACCACACGAATGATGTCACCCGGCGTAAACATTTGGGTAAAGTCTTTAGGTGTTTCACCCGTCAGGTTTTCACTGATGTATGGCCTTGCCCATCGCGCCTTGTCTATCGACAGGCTGGCCGTTTGCCGTGTACCCAGGTAGACGTCGATAGTCTGTGGCTTGACCGATGTAACAACCGCCGGCGTCAAATCGCCTACTTTTTGCCATCCATCCAACGCCTCCTCCAAGCGCTCGAAATCAACGATGCCCGTATTTGTATAAACAAGTTCTATTCGTGCCTCCGCGCCTCGATAGCCGTGCCGGCGGTCATAGCCGTGCAAACCGTTGACCAGTGCCTGTTTGGCAAGTTTCTGAAGACGAGTGTCGACCGTTGTAAATACACGATAACCCTTGTTATAGGCTTCATTTCCATAGACGTCGACGGTATGCGCCCGCACCATTTCTCCGACGTAGGAAGCGCTGACCTCAATTCTGGAGTGACGCGTTGCGGTAACGGGCGCTTGTTTGGCAGTCTGATAGGATTCCTCGTCAATGTAATGCAGCTTGCGCATGCGCTCAAGCACGTAGTTGCGACGTAGCACCGCGCGGTCGGCATCAGCGATAGGGTTGTAGCGCGAAGGGGCTTTGGGTAACCCGGCAATCATGGCGGTTTGTGCAAGGTTCAGATCGTCTACGTCGACGCCGTAATAAATGCTTGCCGCGGCGGCGACGCCATAGGCGCGATTGCCCAAATAGATTTTGTTCAAATAGAGTTCCAAAATTTCGTTTTTGCTCAATTCGCTTTCAATTCTCAACGCCAGAAATATTTCTCTGAGCTTGCGCGTGTAGGTGCGTTCGTTGCCCAGAAAAAAATTTCTTGCCAATTGCATGGTGATAGTGCTCCCTCCCTGGCGTTTTTTGCCTGTAGAATGGAGGTAAAGGACGGCTCGGAGCAGGCCTTGATAGTCTACTCCCGGATGCTCGAAAAAGCGGTCGTCCTCGGCGGCCAGAAAAGACTGAACGACTTGCTTGGGAAAGGCCTCGATATCAAGGGGTTCACGGCGCTCCTCGCCATAAACGGCGATTAGCTTTCCATCCCGGCTGTAAATTTTAAGCGGCACCTGCAATTCTACGCCCTTGAGCGTAGCGACACTGGGCAGACCGGGAGCAAAATAGAGGTATACTCCCAGAACGACGACCACTGCCGCGGCGAACGTACCAAAGAACCCGATAATGAGTGTTCTCAATATTTTTGACAACGTGGGCATGAGCTTGCAATAGCTTGCGCGGCAAACCGTTGAAATATCCCGATAGCGGAAATGGATGCAGACAACGGCATAATGTTATTTACCTCGCTTGTTGGCGTGAGGTTGGCAAGACCTTCTCTATTATGGGCATGATACAACTATCGCAAAATTAGACAATTAAATACAAATGTACGTTGCGCGGCCTTATCTTGTACGGGTTTGTTGATCGATGAAAGCTGAAAACGCCATACTCATTGGTGCAATGGGAGCCGGAAAGTCGACGGTAGGGAAGATGCTGGCAAAAAAACTGAAGCTGCAATTTTATGATAGTGACAAGGTGGTTGAACAAACAAGGGGGCGCGATGTCACCACCATTTTCGAGCATGAAGGGGAACGTGCGTTTCGCATATACGAAAAAAAAGCGATTGGCGAATTGTGTCAATTGAAAGGTATCGTACTTGCAACGGGTGGAGGAGCGGTGCTCTTGAAAAGTACCCGTGACCTGCTGGCCAGGAAGGGTACCGTGTTTTATTTGTCTGCTTCCGTCGATACACTTCTTGACCGAACTTCCGGCAATTCAGATCGTCCGTTGCTGCAAGCCCCGGACCGGCGACAGACAATAACCGAATTATTGCAAAAAAGGGCATCGATTTATCAGAAAATGGCGGATCATGTAATTACGACGGACCACGAAACGGTTGATCAGGTCGTAGAGCAGGCGGCCCATTTTATGCAAATGCAATCGGGAGCAAAGTATGCTTGAAGTGACGCCGCAATGAGCACGTTTGAGGTACGGCTTGGCCCGCGCAGTTATCCCATACACGTCGGTGAAAACATCTTTGCTCAAGTAGATGAATGTATCCCGGGCGATACGGTGTTTATCGTCAGTAATGAAACCGTTGCGCCGTTATACCTTGAAACCGTGTTAGCCAATTGCGGACAACGTCTTTCACATTCGTTGGTTCTCCCCGACGGGGAGGTCTATAAGACGCTGGAAACCATGAGTCGGGTCTATGACACCTTGCTGGAACGTCGCTGTGATCGGGATACAACCTTGATTGCACTGGGTGGCGGTGTGATCGGGGATATTACCGGTTTTGCCGCGGCAACTTATCAGCGCGGGATAAATTTTGTGCAAATTCCGACTACGCTTCTTGCTCAGGTGGATTCTTCCGTGGGCGGCAAGACGGGAGTAAACCACCAACTGGGAAAAAACATGATCGGTGCCTTTTATCAGCCTTGTTGCGTCATCGCCGACGTCACAACGTTGGATACCTTGGCGGGCCGCCAACTCGCCGCAGGCGTGGCGGAGATCATCAAATACGGTCTTATCCGCGATGCGGGGTTCACTGACTGGCTGGAGAATAATATTAGCAAATTGATGGCGCGCGATCCTGAAATCTTAGCCTATGCGGTATGCCGCTCGTGTAAAAACAAGGCGCAAATCGTGGCCGAAGACGAACTGGAACGCACCGGGAAGCGTGCCCTGCTGAATTATGGGCATACCTTCGGCCATGCAATTGAAACCCACACCGGCTACGAAAACTGGTTACATGGAGAAGCGGTCGCTTGCGGCATGTTGATGGCGGCGGCGCTGTCCGTCAGGCTGGATTGGCTGGCCGAGCAAGATTATGAACGCATCGAAAAACTGCTGGACGCTGCCGGGCTGCCTAAACGCCCCCCCGAGGACATGCGCGCCTCCGCGTTCATGGAGTTGATGACGATGGACAAAAAGTCACGTTCCGGAAAACTACACCTGGTTTTGCTCAAGGGTATCGGCGACGCGGTGCTCACTTCCGATTTTCCCGTTTCACGGTTGCAGGAAGTGCTGAAGGAATATTGTAAAGAATAAGCGGATGGACGCGATGGCTTCAATTCCCGTGACAGATGCCAGTTTAGCCGTGTATGCGGCGCATGATGCCTTTTCAAAAGGTCGTCAATACCCGCAGGCCAAGGCGTCGCGTCGAGGTGAATTTCAGCGTGACCGCGAGCGCATCATTCACAGTACCGCCTTTCGTAGACTGGAGTACAAAACCCAAGTTTTCGTCAACCATGAGGGCGACTTGTTTCGTACGCGCCTTACACATTCCATTGAAGTGGCACAAATTGCCCGTGCGGCGGCCCGCGCGCTACGCCTTAATCAAGACCTGTGTGAGGCAATAGCCCTCGCCCATGATCTTGGCCACACGCCATTTGGCCACGTAGGACAAGAGGCACTCAATGAATGTATGAGAGAGCATGGGCACGGAAGGTTTGAACACAATTTACAGTCGCTGCGAATAGTCGATAAGCTTGAGCTCAAATACCCGCAGTTCTGCGGGCTTAATTTGACCTTCGAAACCAGGGAAGGCATTCTCAAGCGTTGCTCACGTAGCAATGCCGAGAAATTGGGCGACTTGGGTCGGCGTTTTTTAAACAACACTCAACCGAGCCTGGAGGCACAACTTACCAACGTTGCCGATGAAATTGCTTATAACAGCCATGACCTTGACGATGGCTTGCGCGCCGGCCTGATCACCGTCGATCAGCTGCGTGACGTTGAGCTGTTCAACCGCCATTTCGTAGCGGTGGCGCGGGAATATCCGAATATCGGCACACGCCGGAAAATACATGAATCGGTACGCCGCGTCATCGATGAGCTGGTTATGGATTTGATTGATACGAGTCAGGCCGTCATCGCGCAAAAACGGCCTGACTGCATAGATGACGTGCGTGCCGACGATCATCCATTAATTGGTTGCAGTGACCTCATGCAGTCACGAAGCCGCGAATTAAAATCTTTCCTGCGTAAAAACCTGTATCAACACCATCGTGTGCACAGAAAAGGCAACAAAGCAAAAAAGATCATATTCGACTTGTATGCTGCATTTTATAATGATATCTACCTTATGCCCGATGAATATCGTGAAAAAGCGAACGCCTGCCGACAACAAAAAAAGGACAGCGGCCGTGCACGAGTGGTTTCGGATTACATTGCGGGAATGACGGACAGATATGCGATTGCCGAACACAAGCGCATCTTCAATACGGGGATTATATAAAAATCGTCGTTGCCTTGAACGGGTATCGAACAAACCGTCACAGTAATGGCACGACGCAAAGTACCGTAGATAAGGCGGAGTTGTAGTGCCCGGCAGCATCCCACAGAGCTTTATTGACGAACTCATCACGCGAACGGATATCGTCGAGCTTATTGACAGCCATGTGCCGCTGACCAAGAAAGGCAAAGAATATATGGCGTGCTGCCCGTTTCATAACGAAAAAACGCCTTCTTTCACGGTTAGCCCGGATAAGCAGTTTTATCATTGCTTCGGCTGTGGTGCACATGGGACGGCGGTCGGTTTCCTGATGGAGTTTGACCGTCTTAATTTTGTAGAGGCGGTTGAGGAGCTTGCGCAGCGGGCGGGGCTGAATGTCCCACGGGATACAACCGCCGGCTTCAAGGATGATTATCGGGAATTGTCTACCATTCTTGAACGGGCGGGCATCTATTATCAGAAAATGTTGCGTCAACACCGCAAGCCTGTTGAGTACCTGAAAGCACGCGGGGTAAGTGGTGAGATCGCCACTAAATTTGGCCTGGGTTTTGCTCCGGAAGGTTTTGATAACCTGCTACGCCAGTTTAGAGGTACGGGGACCGAAGAGCAGCTGATCAAAGCGGGACTGATAAAAAGAAACAACAAGGGCAACTGCTTCGACCGTTTTAGGAACCGTATCGTATTTCCAATCAAGAACCGACGTGGACGCATCATTGGATTCGGCGGCAGGGTACTGGACGATGAACAACCCAAATACCTGAATTCTCCGGAGACCCCGCTATTTCATAAGAGCCAGGCGTTGTATGGCTTGCATGAGGCGCGCAAGATAAAGGAAAGCGTACAATCCATGCTCGTAGTGGAAGGCTATCTGGACGTATTGGCACTGGTGCAATACGGCATTGAAAATGTAGTTGCTACGCTTGGAACGGCTACCACTACGTCGCACATCCGGCAATTGTATCGTTATACACAGGAGATAATATTCTGTTTCGACGGCGACCGCGCCGGTCGTGATGCCGCATGGCGTGCCGCTCAGCATACTATTCCGGTGTTCAAGGATGGTTGTGAGGCAAAGTTCCTGTTTTTACCGCAGGGCGAAGACCCGGATAGCCTGGTTCGCACATGCGGCAAGGAGGCCTTCTTGCAGCACGTCAAGGAAGGCGAGCCCTTGTTCACCTTTATACTTGATAGGCTGAGCGAAGATATCGACGTGAGCACACCTGCCGGGAAAGCCAGATTTGCGCAACAGGCCAAGCCGCTGCTGGAAAAGTTTCCACAAGGAATATTCAAGCAGCTGATATTCAAAGAGTTGGGAAAACGGGTAGGTGCTCCGATTTTTCACGTAGCCACCACGTCTACCAGTCGAAAGAAATCTTCCGATGTACAGCCTGTATCCACCAGAACTACGCCGGTAAGATTGGCGGTCGCGGCATTATTGTGCGACCCCTCTTTGGCCTCGGACGTGAGTTCGGAGGAGGAGGCAAAGTTGAAAAAGGCCGATATCCCCGGCGTCTCGTTGCTGGCAAAACTCATCGCAACCTGGAAGCGAGAGCCCGAACTCAGTTACGCCGCACTGATTGAGCGTTTTCGCGGGCATCAGGAAGCGCAGCAAATACAGAAGCTGTCGACCTGGAAAACCCCTGCACTGGAAAATCCCCGGCAGGCTTTTGAAGACGCTAAGCGAGAGGTTCTGCGTCAAACGAGCCGCGCCCGTGTGCAGGAGCTTATTGAAAGACAACGTGCAGGCGACCTGAGCGAGGACGAAAAGCAAGAGATCAGGGTACTATTGAAGCAGAAAGAAAAACCCTGACCAATGTACAGATATAAATATTATGATAAAATTAATTGTTTACTCCCAACAACCTCCAAGCTAACTGAATGGAAGATAATCAGCAGTCCAGTATTAAACAGCTCATCGCCAGAGGTAAAGAGCAAGGTTTCCTTACCTATGCAGAAGTCAATGATCATCTCCCCAGCGACATCGTTGATCCGGAGCAGATCGATGACATTATCGGCGTCATTAACGACATGGGCATTAATGTCCTGGAACATGCGTTGAATGCCGACAGTCTACTGCTTGCCGACAACGCCGCCACGGATGATGACGCCGCTGAGGAGGCTGCGGCGGCATTGGCTACCACCGTTGACAGCGAATTCGGTCGTACTACCGACCCCGTGCGCATGTACATGCGCGAAATGGGTATCGTTGACCTGTTGACGCGCGAAGGTGAGGTCAAGATTGCCAAACGCATCGAAGACGGCTTGCAACAGGCGCTGCTTTCTCTGGGGCATTACCCGGCCGCTATTAAAAGGCTATTGGAAGAATATGCCAGGGTTGAGGCCGAACAGTCGCGTCTGACCGAATTGATTACTGGTTTTGTTGATCTCGAAGGCGCTCCCGTCACGTCTCCGATTGTTACCTCGCCTCGCCAGGCGAATAAAGACGAGGGCAAAGATGATACGCCGAATAAAGACAAAGGCAAGGAAGAACTGGACACCGGCCCCAACCCCAGGGAAGTGCGCAAATACTTCAGGAACGTGGAAAGACTTTACAAAAGACTGTCGAGTCCCAGTGTCTGCAAAAGTGCCAAGAGGCTTGCGACCGCGCGTACGAAACTTGCCGAAGAATTTACTCGTATCAAGCTGACGCCAAAGGTTTTAAACAAGCTTACTGCCAGTCTACGAAAGACGACAGAACAAATCCGCTCACACGAGCGGCACATCATGCAGATTTGTGTGCATGATGCAAACATGCCTCGTAACAAGTTCATTGCGTCGTTTGGCGGCAATGAAACCGACACGGAATGGGTTTCCTCTTATTCAAAGTCACGCGCCAAATACGCCAAGGTGCTGGTTGCAATGCAACCCGACGTTGTGAGGGAACAAGAAAAACTGATTGAAATAGAAAACCGAGAGGGCATGGCCATTGGCGAAATTAAAGACATCAATCGGCGGATGTCGATCGGTGTGGCCAAGGCGCGCCGCGCCAAAAAAGAAATGGTTGAGGCCAACCTGCGCCTGGTGATTTCAATTGCCAAAAAATACACCAACAGAGGCCTGCAATTTCTAGACCTGATACAGGAAGGCAATATCGGGCTGATGAAGGCGGTTGATAAATTCGAGTACCGCCGCGGATATAAATTTTCTACCTATGCAACGTGGTGGATACGTCAGGCCATTACCCGTTCTATTGCGGATCAGGCGCGCACCATTCGCATTCCCGTGCATATGATTGAAACCATAAATAAGCTCAATCGTATCTCCCGACAGATGTTGCAGGAAAAGGGGCGCGAGCCTACGCCTGAAGAACTGTCCGTGCGTATGGAAATGCCTGAAAACAAAGTGCGCAAAGTCTTGAAAATTGCCAAGGAACCGATCTCCATGGAGATGCCGGTCGGCAGCGAAAAAGATTCTCATCTGGGCGACTTCATCGAAGACGTAAAAATTGAATCTCCGGTTGATTCTGCTTCCTTCGAAGGGCTGGGAGAAACCATGCGCGAAATACTTGCCTCGCTCACGCCGCGCGAGGCCAAGGTATTACGTATGCGTTTTGGCATTGACATGAACATGGATCACACGCTGGAGGAAGTAGGCAAACAGTTTGATGTTACGCGCGAGCGCATCCGCCAGATAGAGGCCAAGGCATTGCGCAAGCTTCGTTCTCCGAGCCGTTCGGGACAATTACGTAGTTTCCTGGAAGAGGAATAAAGCCCGGAGCCTTCAAATATCCCTCAATTTCGGGATAAGCTATTGGGAAGGGCCTTTAGCTCAGTTGGTTAGAGCACCCGACTCATAATCGGTTGGTCGCAGGTTCGAGTCCTGCAAGGCCCACCAACGTACAATATCGCTCTACAGGTTGTTGGGCAGGTCGGGGAAGGTGTTGGCGACGCCCGGGTGCGTAATTTTCCCCGCGTGTACGTTTAGTGCACTGCGAAAGCTACTGTCTTTGCCGAGAAGATCGTCCAATCCCGAATTACAGAGTTTGCGTAGGTAAGGAAGCGAAGCGTTACACAGTGCCCGGCTGCTGGTACGGCTTACCGCTCCGGGAATATTGGTTACGCAATAATGGACAACGCCGTTCACCACGAATACGGGGTCACGGTGTGTGGTTGGTTTACTGGTTTCAAAACATCCTCCCTGGTCGATAGATACATCCACCATCACTGCTCCGCGTTTCATTCTGCTCAACGTATCTCGGCTCAATAGCTTCGGTGCCCGCTCTCCCGGTACCAGCAATGCACCGATTACCAGGTCTGCCTGCCGTGCAAATTCCTCTATCGCGTGGGCATCGGAATAGATCGTTGTAACGTTGCCGGGCATGACCTCATCAAGATGGCGAAGTCTTTCGATATCGATATCCATGATGATCACGTTCGCACCAAGCCCCGACGCAGTGCGCGCCGCATTGGAACCTACGACGCCGCCCCCAAGGATCAGTACGTTTGCGGGTGCCACCCCCGCAACGCCTCCAAGAAGCACTCCTCGTCCCTTCATGGGGTTTTCCAGGTATTTCGCACCCTCTTGAATCGACATCTTGCCCGCTATTTCGCTCATTGGCTTGAGCAATGGCATTTGTCCGTGCGCGTCTCTGAGGGTCTCTCCGGCAAGTGCCGTTACGTTTTTTTGCAGGCACGTTTCTGTCAACGCCCGCGAACTGGCAAAATGAAAATAGCCGAATAGGGCTTGTGAGGCGGGTATTTGTTCCAGTTCTTCTTGCTGCGGTTCTTTAACTTTTACTACCAGATCGCATTCATTGAATATTATTTCAGCCGAATCTACAATCTTTGCCCCTGTCGCCAGGTATTCATCGTCATGATGGTCGCTTCCCTGTCCCGCCCACTTTTCCACCAGTACTTCATGGCCATCTTCTACCAGCACTTGCACGCCCGCGGGTAATAATGCGACGCGGTACTCGTCCGCCTTGACTTCCTTGGGAATTCCGATGCGCATGAGATAACAGTTTATACCTTACAAGGCAAGTTTCCAGATATCTTCCAGGAGGCCTTTCAGATGCGTGCAGAAGCGGGCGGCATCGGCACCATTTATTACCCTATGATCGTAGGAAAGGGCAAGGGGCAGCAATTTTTGCTGTGCTCTACCCGTTGCGGCCGGCCTTTCCCGCACGATCATTTTGGAGAGCCCCAGTATCGCCACTTGAGGAGGATTGATAATTGGTGTAAACGCCCGTCCGCCTAGATTGCCGAGGCTTGAAATCGTCATGCCGGCGTCTGCCATGTCTTGCGGCGCCAGCTTTCTATTTTTGGCCTGGTCACCGAGCCGCACGAGTTCCACGGCGGTTTGTGTGATAGTCTTTTTGTCAACGTCTCGCATTACCGGCACCAACAGGCCATGCGGAGTATCCACCGCAATCCCGACGTGAAACCCTTTTTTCAGGAGGAGTTGCTCGGATACCGGGTCGTACAAGGCGTTGAAGCGGGGAAAGTGTTTCAACGTGGATACCAGGGCCTTAATTACGAACGCAAGGGAGGTGAGCTTGATGCCCTTCAGGTCTTCCGCAAGCTGTTTACGCTGTTGTTCCAACCGCGTGACGTCGGCCCGGTCGAAGTGGGTTACGTGCGGGATGTCTTGCCATGCGGCCCGCATATTTTCGGCGGTGAGCCGCTGAATTCTGGTCAATGCCACGGCCTCCGTTTCATCCGTAAACACAATCTTTGACGATGACACCTTTTCCCCCATGTTGACGCGAACATGGCGTTGTACGTCCTGCTTTGTTATGCGACGTTGACGACCGCTACCTTGCACCTTGGAAAGATCCACCCCCAATTCACGTGCGTACTGATACACGCCGGGGCTTGCATGGGCGGAATTCGATTTGGTTGGCGCAAGAAATGGGGCGGATTTCTGCCGTGTAGGGCGTACCGTCTCTTGGTTTGAAGCCGGTTGTCGGGTGGTTACAGGCGACGATTCGGAAGGAATTTGTTCGGATAAAGGGGGTTCATCGGTTACTTCAAGGGTGACCAGTACGTCGTTCTCACGGACTCTTTCGTCTTTTTTTGCTTTGACCTTTTGTACCACTCCGGCATTCGGCGAAGGAAAGTCCATGATGGCCTTTTCGCTCTCCAAGGTAACCAGGGGCTGGTTGACGGTCACACGCTCGCCGATCTTAACCAGCACTTCCACCACGTTGACGGAATCAAATTCTTCAATATCCGCGATGCGTATTTTCTTGAGCCGTGTCATGGCTTATATTATGAAAGGATCGGATCAGACTTTTCCGGGTCGATATCGTATTTTTCAAGTGCGGATTTCACCAACGATTTATCCACTGTGCCTTCTTCCGCGAGGGCATGTACGGCGGCCAGGGTAACGTAGCGCGCGTCGACTTCAAAAAAGTTGCGTAGCTGCCGGCGCGTATCGCTGCGTCCGAAACCGTCCGTACCCAGAACCACGTACCTTGTCTTCACATAGGGGCGAATCTGGTCGGCATAGATTTTCATGTAATCCGATGCCGCCACCACCACGCCCGGCGCATCTCCCAAGCAGCGCTCCACGTGCGATACCTTGGGGGGATTCTGCGGATGCAACATGTTCCAGCGCTGCACCTCCATACCTTCGCGGCGGAGCCTGTTGAAGCTGGTCACACTCCAGACGTTCGCCGTAATAGCAAAGTCCTTCTGCAACATTTCTCTCGCTTGTATGACCTCCCGCAAGATTGCGCCGCTGCCGAGCAATTGCACGTGCGCCTTTTGCGGTGATGTTTCGTGCAACAGATACATCCCGTTGATGATCCCGTCCTTACAGTCGGACGGCATGGACGGCTGCGCGTAGCTTTCGTTCATCACGGTGATGTAATAGTAGTAATCCAGCTGTTGTACGTACATGGTCTCGAGCGCGTGATGTACGATGACGGCAAGCTCATAGGCGAAGGCTGGGTCGTAGGCGCGACAGTTCGGCACCATGGACGCCAGCAAATGACTGTGCCCGTCCTGATGTTGCAGGCCTTCCCCCGCAAGCGTAGTGCGTCCGGACGTGCCGCCGATCAAAAATCCGCGCGCGCGGCTGTCGCCCGCCGCCCAGGCCAAGTCACCGACGCGCTGAAAGCCGAACATCGAATAAAAGACGTAAAAAGGGATCATCGGTAAGTTGTGCGAGCTGTACGAAGTCGCGGCGGCAATCCATGAAGACATCGCACCGGCCTCGGTGATTCCCTCTTCCAGGATCTGACCGGTTCTATCCTCGTGGTAGGGAAACAACTCATCCGCATCAACGGGGTCGTAGAGCTGTCCCTTGTGTGCGTAGATCCCCATACTGCGGAACAGCCCCTCCATGCCGAAAGTACGCGCCTCATCCGGCACGATGGGCACGATGCGCTCGGCGATGGTCTTATCCCGCGTCAATGTAAACAGCATTCTTACAAACGCCAGAGTAGTCGAAATTTTGCGTGCGCCGCTGCCGGACAGCAGGTCCTTGAAAATTTCGAGTGGAGGGATTTGCAGCTTGACGTTGGCCGTCGTGCGTTTCGGCAATCCGCCGAGCAGTTTGGCCCGCAACGCCTTCAGGTAGCGCATTTCGGCACTGTTTTGCGAAGGTTTATAAAAAGGCACGTCTTCCAGTTGCCGGTTTTCAAATGGGATGCGGTAGCGGTCACGAAACGCGATCAACGACTCCTTTGCCGGTTTTTTCAGTTGATGGGCAATGTTCAGGCTCTCGCCACTTTCCCCCAGGCCGTAGCCCTTCACGGTCTTCGCCAGGATAACGGTCGGTTGACCCCGATGCTTTACCGCCGCCGCATACGCGGCATACACCTTTTGTTGATCGTGCCCGCCGCGATTCAGGCGCCATATATCGTCGTCGGTCATGTTTTTGACCATCTCCCTGAGTTGCGGATACTTTCCGAAGAAGTGTTCGCGCACGTAGGGGCCGCCCTTGGCCTGGTAGTTTTGATAATCGCCGTCCAGGGCTTCTTCCATACGCTTGCGCAGGATGCCTTCTCTGTCTTGTGCCAGCAGCGGGTCCCAATTCCCTCCCCAGAGCACCTTAATAACGTTCCAGCCGGCGCCGCGAAAACTACCCTCAAGCTCCTGAATGATCTTGCCGTTGCCGCGCACCGGCCCGTCCAGGCGTTGCAAGTTACAGTTGATAACGAATATCAAATTTTCCAGCTCTTCACGTGCGGCCAGTGAAATCGCGCCCAGCGCCTCCGGTTCATCCATCTCACCGTCGCCCGCGAACACCCACACCTTGCGGTTGCCCTTGTCCTTGATGCCGCGATCGTGCAGATACTCCATGAAACGCGCCTGATAGATACCCATGATCGGCGCCAGGCCCATCGACACCGTCGGAAACTGCCAAAAATCCGGCATCAACCACGGGTGGGGATAGGAAGACAACCCCTTGTTCTCCACCTCGCGGCGAAAGTGCTGCAACTGCTCCTCGCTTATGCGTCCTTCCAGATAGGCGCGGGCATACACGCCGGGCGCCGCATGCCCCTGGAAATAGATCAGATCGCCGTCAAAGTCTTTGTTGGCCGGGCGAAAAAAATGATTGAAGCCGATGCTGATCAACGTTGCCGCGGACGCATAAGTGGAGATATGTCCGCCCAATTCCGGAAACTCCCTGTTTGCCCTTACTACCATGGCCAAGGCGTTCCAGCGCTCCAGGGAGCGCACCCGGTGTTCCATATTAGGGTCACCGGGCAGGCGCTCCTCTTGATCTGCCGGAATCGTATTGACGTAGGAAGTAGTATTGCGAAACGGCAAGTTTACACCGGCGATACGCGCATTTCGGACGAGTTGCTCAATGATATAATGCGCGCGGGGTGCGCCGTCGCGTTCCAGAATGGCCCGCATGGCGTCCAGCCACTCCTGCGTCTCTTGCGGGTCAACGTCGTGCGCGTCGCAATCGGTGTTGTCGTTCATTGTGGTCGGTTGTGCAAATTTAGCTACCAAGGTTAAGCTATAATCCTATTGTACTCAAAATTGCAGGAAATCTTTTTTATCGTGAGACCGGGAAGCACTCGTTCAAGCCGTCGCCTTGCAGTGATTATCCTCGTACCGACCGCTGCGACACGTTGCGTAACGGCATGACCGATCCCCTCAACATCGATCTTGGTTTGGCGATGACGGGCGGCGGTGCGCGGGCCGCTTATCAGGTCGGCGTACTGCATCATATCTGCAAGAAATTCAATGGCTTTCAGCCACCCATTATTACCGGCGTCTCTGCCGGAGCGGTCAATGCGGCGTATCTTGCCGCCTATCAGGGCAGCTTTCACGATGCAGTGGAACGGCTCGTCGAAATGTGGATGGAACTGACCACCGACAAGGTCTTTCGCACCGACAGCGGATACTTCTTTTCCAATTTTTTTCGTTGGGGGTTGAGCTTCATCTTCGGCGGCAGCCGTATTGCCCCCCATGCACGCAGCCTGCTGGACAGCGACCCGCTACGCAAATACTTGGAGAGAAAGCTGCATTCGCAAGCCGAGCAGGCCATCCGTGGCATTCGGGAAAACATCGAACGCGGACACCTGCGCGTACTCGGCATCACCAGCACCAACTACGGCACCGGCAGGGCCGTCACCTGGGTACAGGGAGACGTGCGGGAACACTGGAAGCGCCCGCGAAGGTACAGCGAAGAAGCCGATATCACGATTGAACACGTGATGGCGTCGGCGGCGTTGCCGCTGGTGTTTCCCGCCGTGAAGATAGGCGACGGCTGGCACGGCGACGGCGGGTTGCGTTCCATCGCGCCGCTCTCTCCGGCGATGCACCTGGGTGCACGGCGCATCATCGCCATCTCCACGCGCTTTCAGGGCGGCGGGCAACCTCTCGTCGAAGAAACCGCCATCGGCGAATACGTGCCCGCCGCGCAGATCATCGGCATTTTGCTGGACTCGATATTTCTCGACCTGCTGGACTACGACGCCGCCAACATGGCGCGCGTCAACGAACTGTACGATGAAATCGACGGGGCGGCGCGCCAACGCTTCAAACAGGTACGGTTATTGATCCTGCGCCCGAGCGAAGATCTGGGCAAACTGGCCGGTCAATATGAAATCCGTCTACCGCAACCGTTCCGCTACTTTACCCGCGGCTTCGGCACCCGCGACACCAAAAGCCCCGACTCGCTCTCGATGCTGATGTTTCAGCATGAGTACCTGCAACGCCTGATCGAGATCGGCGAACGGGACGCGCAACAACATACACGAGAGATCGGGGAGTTCTTGGGGGTTTCGGGATAATTACGCTCGACACCCCTCCAACGGCCGCCCGTAAGACCTCGATAGTTTCCTGGAAAAGCGCTACCGAACCTTCGATATGCCCATGCCCATAGTGAATAGTTTGCCCATGCTTGTTATCCGGTAGGGGGTCGGCGTAATAAACTGAAAGATTGTCACGAACCGGTATCGCCGCCTTTGTCCTTAAATCGGTACATCTCCGGTACGAAGGGCGGTAGCGCCCCGGCGCTACTTTTATCGTCACCGGGTGCGGGCCGGGGAGGCAGTTCGACGGCGGGTGGCGTCAGGTCTTCGTAGTCGAATTGCGACAACAGGTGATGGATGCAGTTAAGCCGCGCCAGTTCCTTGTTGTTGCTATCCACCAGGTGCCACGGCGAGGGGTCGGTGTGGCAGTGGGCAAACATTTCATCCTGGGCGCGTGAATAGGCCTGCCAGCGGGAGCGCGACGCCAAGTCCATCGGGCTTAGTTTCCAGCGCTTGAGCGGCTCGTCCAGGCGCGCCTGGAAGCGGTGCTCCTGTTCTTCGTCGCTGACGGAAAACCAGTATTTGATCAGCCGGATACCGGAACGGATCAACATGTCTTCGAATTGCGGACAACTGACGAAAAATTCCTGTAGCTGCTCTCGGGAGCAGAACCCCATCACTGTTTCCACGCCGGCGCGGTTGTACCAACTACGGTCGAACAGTGCCATCCTACCGGCGCTGGGCAGGTGTGCGACGTAGCGCTGAAAATACCATTGGCTGCGCTCCTGTTCGGTGGGTGCGGGCAGTGCCACCACCTGCACGATGCGGGGGTTGGTATAGTGTGTGATACGGCGAATTACACCGCCTTTGCCGGCGGCGTCGCGCCCCTCGAACAGCACCACCACTCGCAAGCCGCACGCCTGAATCCAGTATTGCAGCTTGATAAGCTCCCTTTGCAGGCGGCGAAGTTCCTTGCGGCCCTGTTTTCTACTGCGGAGGACTTGTGTTTCGGTCATTGCGGTAAAGACATTGGCATTTTTCAATAGTGTAGCAAAGTACCGATGCCTTTGTCGGTAAATAGTTCCAACAGTACCGCATGCTGCACGCGCCCGTCTATGATGTGGGCGGTTTTTACACCGGATGAGACGACCTCGCGGGCACAGTTAATCTTGGGCAGCATACCGTCGCTGATCACACCGCTCGCGATCAGTTTTTCTATCTCCTCGCGGTCAAGGCCGGTGAGTAACACACCGTCTTTCTTGACGCCGACGGTGTTCGTTAGCAGGATCAGTTTTTCCGCCTCCAATTCCGTGGCGATCTTGCCCGCCACCAGATCGGCGTTGATGTTCAGTGCCTCGCCCGTCTCGCTGACGCCGATGGGGGCAATGACGGGGATGAAGCGTTCTCGTTTCAGGTGGTCGAGCAGCGAGGGGTTGATCGCCGTTACCTCGCCGACGTGCCCCAGGTCAATGATCTCCGGTGCGTCAAGTTCCGGCGAATGTCGCGTGATCTTGAGTTTTTTGGCCTGGATCAAGTCGCCGTCCTTGCCGGTTATGCCGACGGCGCGCCCGCCGTGCCGGTTGACGAGCTGTACGATTTCCTTGTTCACCAGGCCGCCCAATACCATCTCCACCACATCCATGGTTTCGCTGTCGGTAACCCGCATCCCGTCCACGAACTCGCTTTGCTTGCCGAGTCTTTCAAGCAATCGCCCGATCTGCGGCCCGCCACCGTGAACGATGACAGGGTTGATACCGACCAGCTTCAGCAATACCACGTCGCGGGCAAAGCTGTTTTTCAGTCCTTCATCCACCATGGCATTGCCGCCATATTTGATGACGATAGTCTTCCCCGTAAACTTTTGTATATAGGGGAGCGCCTCGGTCAATACCTTGGCAATGTGTGCGGCGTCGGGGTCGGGTTTCATTCGGTCAATAGCCTATAGGTTATTGGGGGCAGTGCAATACAAACCCCGATTGCATGTGCTTTTATACCTGATTCAAAAGGGTAAATCCAAACCCGGGTCGACGGCCAACAACGGTTTTCGGAACGCGCCCTTAATTTTTTCCATCGCTTTGTCGCTGTCGGCCTCGAAGCGGATAACCAATGAAGGAGTGGTGTTAGAGGCGCGTACCAGCCCCCAGCCATGGGCATAGTCGGCGCGAATGCCGTCTATCGTGGTGATCGCGGCCCCCGGCAAGTGTATCTGTTCGGAGAATTCCCGCATGAAGGAATGTTGCGCGCCTTCACGGTCGAAACGCAGATTGATTTCGGGCGTGCTGACCGCATTTGGCAGCGTGGCGAACAATTCACTGGTAGACAATTCCTGTTGCGTGATGATTTCCAGCAGACGCGCCGCACTGTAGAGCGCGTCATCAAAGCCGTACCAGCGTTCCTTGAAGAAAATATGTCCGCTCATCTCGCCGCCGAGCAGCGCACCGGTTTCCACCATCTTGCTTTTGATGAACGAGTGCCCGGTCTTCCACATGACGGCTTCCCCGCCGGCCTCTTTAATTACGGCACTCAGGTTCCTTGATGATTTGATGTCAAAGATGACCTTTGCCGCCGGGTTTCTTGACAGGATGTCGCGCGAATAAAGCATCATTTGGCGATCGGGCCACAGGATCATTCCCTGGTCGTCAATGACGCCGATACGGTCTCCGTCGCCGTCAAAGGCCAGCCCCACATCCAGTTCATTCTGTTGCACGCAACGTATCAGTGCCTCAAGGTTTTCGGGTTCGCTTGGGTTCGGATGGTGGTTTGGGAAGTTGCCGTCAACGGTACAGTACAAGGGCGTAATCTCGCAACCCAGGCGCGCGAACAGGGCCAGTGCGGCCGGCCCGGCGACCCCGTTGCCGCAGTCTATACCGACGCGCAACGCGCGCGAGAGCGTGATATCTTGGCATATCCGCGCCACGTAACGATTCAGCAGATCTTCCCGTCGAACGGTTCCCGAAGGCACGCCGTCCCGCACGCGATGGTCCGCTTTGACAACGGCTTGATAGATGGCCTGGATATCTTCTCCGTGCAGCGTCTTGCCGTCCATGATGACCTTGAAGCCGTTATACTCGGGCGGATTATGGCTACCGGTGACCATGACGCCGGCCGCGGTACCCAGTTCATACGTGGCGTAATACAACACCGGCGTGGGCACTTCGCCTATGTCGACAACCTCGCGGCCACCGGCCTGCAAGCCTTGAGAGAGACATTTCGCCAGTACGGGGCTGGACAAGCGGCCGTCTCTGCCGACCACCACGGTTTGATTATGCGGGTACAAACCGGCCAGAACACGACCGATGGCCGTCGCCACTGCGGGCGTCAGCCCGGCTTCCACAACGCCGCGGATATCATAGGCGCGGAAGATACTCGGATTAACCTGCATGACGGCCCGCCGTCTCAGGCCGTCCCCGTGTGACCGAAGCCGCCGCTGCCGCGCGCACTGGATGTAAATTCCTCGACGATCTCGAATTCGGTCTGTGCAACGGGCAGGATGACCAGCTGTGCAATCCGATCACCAACGTTGACCTCGAAGGCCTCGTTGCCGCGGTTCCACAATGACACCATCAACGGCCCCTGGTAGTCCGAATCAATCAGGCCGACCAAATTGCCCAGTACGATGCCATGCTTGTGCCCCAGGCCGGAACGCGGCAATATCACCGCCGCCAGACCGGGGTCGCGGAGGTAAATGGAGATGCCGGTTGAAACGAGCACCGTTTCACCGGGCATGATCTTGAGCGATGTCTCCACGCACGCGCGCAAATCCATCCCCGCCGATCCGGGGGTAGCGTGAGCGGGCAGGGGGATTTCCCCGCCGATTCTATTATCCAGGATTCTGACTTCTGTCTTTAGGGCTTTTGAGGATCGTGACATTACTACGTTTGTGCGTACTGGCGTAACGCTCGGCAATCAAGCTTACCAGCCGGCGCGCAATTTTAGATTTTTTATCGCGTGGCAGCGAGCAGTGCCCGCCTGCCCAATATACCTCGAGCGCGTTTTCTTCACTGTCAAAGCCGAGTTGAGGGTTCGATACATCGTTTCCGGCGATCATATCCAGGCGCTTGTGTTGTAATTTTTGTATTGCATATTCCTCAAGCCTCTTGGTCTCGGCGGCAAACCCGACCACAAAAGGCCGGTTTTTGAGCCGCGCCACTTCCAGAACGATATCCGGATTGCGCACCAGGGGCAGAGACCAATCGGTGTGCAGCTTCTTTACTTTTTCCTCTTGCCGGGTGGCGGGGCGATAGTCCGAGACGGCGGCACAACTGATGAAGAGCTGCCGCCCGTCAATCTCCCGCCGCACCGCGCTCATCATCTCCCGCGCGCTGGATACACGAATACAGTCGGCATCTTTGGGCGTCTGCAACGTCACGGGGCCGGCAATCAGCCGCACGTCGGCGCCGGCGTCGCGCGCGGCCTCCGCCATAGCAAAACCCATGCGCCCGGAACTGTGATTACTTATATAGCGTACCGGATCAATCTGTTCGCGTGTCGGCCCCGCCGTAACCAGCACCTTGACGCCCGTCAATTCACCCGTGCCGAACAGATTCCCCAGGGACAGCAACAACTGATGCGGTTCAAACATGCGCCCCTCACCCGTCTCGCCACAGGCCTGTGTGCCTGCGGCCGGGCCGAACAGCACCACCCCGCGCTTTTTCAGCAGGATGCAATTATCCTGCGTTGCGGCGTTATGCCACATGGCTTGATTCATCGCCGGCGCTAGGGCGATGGGCGCCTGCGTAGCCAGACAGATTGCACTCAACAGATTATCCGCACTGCCGTGAGCGAGTTTAGCCATCGTATTGGCACTGGCCGGCGCCACCAACACCGCATCCGCCCAGCGTGCCAGCGCAATATGATCCATGCCGTTACCCGCCTCGGCGTCGTGGCATTCATCGTCGGCCACCGGCTGTCCCGAAAGGGCCTGAAAAGTCAGCGGCGTAACGAACGCCTTGGCGGCATCTGTCATCACCACGCGCACCCTGGCGTTCGCCTCCATCATCTCGCGCACCAATTCCGCGCTTTTGTACGCCGCGATCCCGCCCGTTACGCCCAGCAAAATGTTCTTGTTGGCCAATGACATGGTTACAAGTCTACCAGGTCGGAGGGCTAAATTCATGGGATAGCGGCGGCGTCCGGCGCACGCCCCGACGGATTAACTACACTAACGGCTTGTTTCGTGATAGTTTGCACCCCGACAAACGACACCTTGCACACACCTTAAGGAAATACCGGATACATGGCAATCAGTGACTGGCCAGAATCGGAGCGACCGCGTGAACGGTTGCTGGAACACGGTGCGGAGGCATTATCCGACGCGGAACTGCTGGCCATATTTTTACGTATCGGCACGCGGGGCAAATCGGCCCTCGACCTTGCCCGCGAGTTGCTGACCGAATTCGACGGCTTGCGCGGGCTTTTGGGCGCCGACCTGAATACCTTTTGCCAGGCGAAGGGACTGGGGGAGGCCAAGTACGCACAACTACAGGCCTGTTTAGAAATGGCGGACAGGTATCTGAGCGAAACGCTTGATCGTGAAGGTCCGCTTGACAATCCCGCCATGGCCAAACGATTTCTGTCGATGAAAATGCGCGACTACGACAAGGAGGTATTCGCCTGTTTATTCATGGACGTCCGAAACTACGTCATCAAGTTTGAAGAACTGTTTGCCGGCTCGCTGCACAGTGCCGAAGTCCATCCGCGCGAAGTAGTCAAACGAGTGCTGGCACACAATGCACACGCCGTTATTCTTGCGCACAACCACCCATCGGGGGATTCTAAACCCAGCACCGCCGACATTCAGATTACCCGCACCCTAAAAGACGCCCTGGCACTGGTAGACGTCAAGGTACTGGACCACCTGATAGTGGGAGAAAAAATCCAGTCACTTGCGGAGTTGGGTCACTTATAACCGGCCTGCAAACATCCGCGTACCGCGGTGTGCGTTATCGGGATCACGATGAGCGGACGGCCTTCGCAAGGGCCTCGACCAGGCGGTCAACCTGGTCCTCGGTGTGTGTGGCCGAAAGACTGACGCGCAGACGAGCCGTATCTTGCGCGACAGTCGGCGGGCGAATGGCGGGCACCATAATGCCGTTTTCAAGCAATTTTGCACTGACCTTGAGCGCGGTGGACGATGCACCGACCGGCACGGGCTGAATCGGTGTCGGCGAGTCCGAGACCGGCAGGTGCATCTGTTGCGCATATTGCCGGAAGCGTTCTATCAGGGCTTGCAACTTTACCCGACGCCAGGGTTCCGTGCGTATCAATTGAAGGCTTGCACGCGAGGCCTCGGCCAGGGACGGCGGCAAGGCGGTAGTATAAATATACGTCCGCGCGCGTTGTATGCACCACTCAATCGTGTCCCGTTCGGCTGCAACGAAAGCGCCAAACGTCCCAAAGGCCTTGCCCAGGGTGCCGACCAGCACGGTTTCTGTCGCCAGCTGATCCTCCGTGCAACCCTTGCCGTCCTTGCCGAGCACACCGATCCCGTGTGCGTCGTCTATGATCAGCCCGGCCTGGTGGCTTTTTGCGAGGGCCTGCAAATCGGCAACGGGGGCGATAGTCCCATCCATGCTGAACACGCCGTCGGTCAAAATCAGCTTGGGACGATCCGCTTCGGCGGACAGCCGCTTATGCAATTTCTCGACGTTCAAGTGTGGATAGCGCCGGCGCCGCGCCCGCGCGATGAGGCCCGCATCGACCAGCGAGGCGTGATTGAGGCGATCCTCAAAGACCGTGGTATTGCGATCCGCCAAGGCCCCCGCCACCCCCAGGTTTGCCATGTACCCGCCGGAAAACAATAACGCCCTTTCACAGCCGATAAACTCGGCCAGCTCCTCTTCCAGATCATGGTGACTTTGATGATGCCCGCTGATTAAATGCGATGCGCCGCTGCCGACGCCGTGCCGTTTGGCCGCCCTTACATAACTCTCGACAACCTTCGGATGATTGGCCAACCCGAGATAATCGTTACTGCAAAATGACAACACCTTTTGCCCGTTGATAACGACATCCGTTTGTTGCGCCCCCGCCCGCACCTCGCGGCTTCGATAAAGATGTTCTCGCCGCAACCTGTCCAATGCGGTCGTCAACTCATCCATGGGTACCTTGGGCTACTGTTTACCGAGAGATTCGGGCGCGCCGGCGGGGGGCTTTTCCATCGGCGCATCGGCTTCAATGCCAAGCCGATCAAACAATGATCGATCCTTGTGAGTGGCGGGATTTTTTACCGTCAATAGCGTGTCGCCGTAGAAAATAGAATTGGCGCCCGCAAAAAAACACAGCGCCTGGGTCTGGTCATTCATCGCGTCCCGCCCGGCGGACAGCCTCACGTAGGACTTGGGCATCAAAATGCGGGCAATCGCAATAGTGCGTACAAACTCGAACGGGTCCAGTGCATCCAGGCCATACAGGGGCGTACCCTCGATCTGCACCAGCATGTTGACGGGTACGGATTCGGGGTGTTGCGGCAGGCCCGCCAACTGCACCAGCAAGCCCGCCCGGTCAGTGCGCGACTCCCCCATGCCCAATATCCCGCCGCAACAAACCTTGATACCCGCCGCCCGCACGTGCTCCAAAGTGTCCAGGCGGTCCCGGTAGGTGCGGGTAGTAATTACGTGGCCGTAAAATTCCGGAGAAGTATCAAGATTATGATTATAAAAATCGAGGCCGGCGTCTTTCAGCCGTTGCGCTTGCGCGCCCGTAAGCATCCCCAGCGTCACACAGGTCTCAAGCCCCAGCTCCTTTACCGCCTTGATCATCTCCACCACATCATCCAAGTGGTGGTCCGAGGGACTGCGCCAGGCCGCGCCCATGCAAAATCTGGATGCGCCGCTCGCCTTTGCCTGCAAGGCATTCCGCTCCACTTCCTCGAGTGACAACAGGCGTTCGGGAGATACGCCCGTATCGTAGCGACCGCTCTGTGGGCAATAGGCACAATCCTCCGGGCAGGCGCCGGTCTTGATAGAGAGCAGCGTGCTTACCTGCACCCTGTTCGGGTTGTGATGGGCGCGAAATACACAATGCGCCCGAAACAGCAGATCATTGAACGGCAGCTCATACAGACTCAGGACTTCGTCCCTTTGCCAATCGTGTCGCGGCGTGTCGGATTGCATCATGTCGGATTGCGTCGTGCCGGATTGCATCATGTCGGATTGCATCGGGTCGGATTGCGTCATGTTAGAATCGGATTGGATAAGAGTCATGGTCGGGCTTCTCTGCAAGTCTAGCCTTTTACATCTTACTGTCAACTTCACGACCAGTCGCGGCTATGAAGATCAATACGGCCATGCAAAAACTCGGCGGGCTTTTATATCCCGAAGTATGTTTATGTTGCGGCGGTCGGGGCGAAGACGGCCTTGACCTTTGCCGCCAGTGCCGCGAACGCCTGCCCTGGATCGCGCACGCCTGCAAGCGCTGTGCCTGCCCGCTGCCGGATGCCGATGCGGAAACCTGCGGCGCATGTAGTGATCGGGACATGTACTTTGATCGCGCCGTTACACCGTTCCTGCTCGACAAATTCATTCAAGAAGCGATCTATAAATTCAAGTCTAACGCCAAGCTGAACTACGGGGGACTACTGGCGCGGCTACTGGCGCAACACGTTCGACAGCGGCGGATGGAGACGCCCGACCTCCTCGTCCCCGTGCCCCTGCATCCCCGGCGCTTACGCTGGCGCGGTTTCAACCAGGCGTTGGAAATCAGCCGCATTCTGAGCAAGATTGTCCGTTGTTCCGTCAGCTTCGGAGACGTTCGGCGGATCAGGGAAACCCTCGCGCAAAGGAGACTGTCCGCGCCCCAGCGCGAGGCAAACGTCAAAAACGCCTTTGCCTTGCAGACCTCGAAATCATCCTTCAGCGGCAAGCGCGTCGCGATCATCGATGACGTAATGACCACCGGCAGCACCGCCAACGAAGTGGCCAAGTGCCTGAGGAGAGCCGGTGCCAAAGAGATCCACGTATGGGTCGTCGCCCGCACGCAACTCAACTAAACTCGAAAAAATAATGTATGAATATGCCCGCAAAAATCACCAGCCCGAAATACTGATTATTCAAGAAGGCGCGGAAACAGCGAGGCGCGAGACGCCGCCGGATAAGCACCTGTTGATAGCAAAAAAGACATATACCGCCCCCCACGGCGGCATAATACATCCCGCCCAGGCGCGCGCTGACGCCGACCAGTACCAGACAGACGATGACGGCCACCTGTAGCCCGCCGATGACCAACCTGTCCAGCCGTCCAAACAAGATGGCCGTCGACTTGACGCCGATCCGTAGATCCTCCTCGCGGTCCGCCATGGCGTACAAGGTGTCATACGCCGTAGTCCACAACAGCGTGCAAAAAAACAACAACCAGGCGCCGGCAGGCGGGTAGCCGTCGGTGACCGCCGTGAACGCCATCGGCACCGCCCATGCAAACGCCGCGCCCAAGTGCACCTGCGGGAGAAAATGCAGACGCTTCATAAACGGATAACTCGCCGCCAGCAGCACCGCAACCAAAGAAAAATACAACGTCAGGGGATTCAAAAAGACGAGTGCCAGCAGAAAGGCCGCACCCGCCAACACCGCAAACACCGCCAACGCCTCAAAGGGCCGGATGGCGCCGCTGGCGACCGGGCGCTGTCGGGTGCGCGCCACAAACGGGTCGATGTCGCGATCCGCATAATCATTGATCGCGCAACCCGCCGAACGCATCAGCACCACGCCGGCAATAAACACCGCCAGCAAGTGCGGCTCGGGTACGCCGTCCGCCGCGATGAACAGCGCCCACAAGGTCGGCCACAACAACAAAAAAATGCCCACCGGCTTGTCCAGGCGGATCAACTTCATATATGCAACCCATCGGTTTGCATGTGCGGGTTTGGAGGGGACAGTCATGCCTGTCATACCTGCGGGGGGCGTAGATACCGGTACGCCATGGCGGTATCCGGGCGTTTCCCGCGCCACAGATAAAACGCCTCGGCGGCCTGCTCCAGCAACATGCCGAAGCCGTCGAAGACGTTGACGGCGCCGTGACGCCTGCTCCACTGCATAAACGGCGTATCGTGATCGCCGTACACAAGATCATAACAACACGTCCGCGGCCCGATGATCCCGGTCGGCAAGCCGCACTCGTCGTCGCCGTGCAGCGTCGCCGAAGTGGCGTGAATAACCACGTCATAATGCCCGGCGGGAATCCGGCTCAAGCCGCAACCCCGTATCTCGCCCGATGCCCGAAACCGCTCCGCGATGCCCGTCGCGTTGGCGGGCGTGCGATTGGCGATCACCAACTCCGCGGGTTCTTCTTGCAGCAACGGTTCAACGATGCCCTGCGTGGCGCCGCCCGCGCCGATGATCAAAATCTTCCTATCTGATAATTGCAGGCGCAACCTCTTCTTCAGATCGCGCAACAGACCGATGCCATCGGTATTGGCCCCCAAATAACCGCCGTCGGCCTGTTGAATGATCGTATTGACCGCGCCGGCGCGCCGTGCGAGATCGGTCAGCCGGTCAACGAACTTACAGGCGTCCGCCTTAAACGGCAGCGTAACATTCAGGCCCTTGCCGCCGGCCGTAAAAAACGCCTCGGCGGCAACCAAAAAACCGTCCTTTTCCGCCAAAATTTTCTCATAACGGATATCCTCGCCGGTCTGATCGGCAAACAGCGAATGAATTTCCGGGGATCGGCTGTGGGCGATGGGACGACCGACGACCGCATAACGGTGCGGTACATTATCCGGAGTGCCTGGCTGCATCGCTCGTCTTTCGGCCCTCGTAAAAACGCCTATCCCGACTTCTCAGAAAAAATAAATACAACGATCCCCGGCTACTCCATCAACCAGCCCGCCGCATCCTTGGCAAAATAAGTAAGCACGGCGTCCGCCCCGGCCCGCTTGATACACAACAACGACTCCATCACACAATCCCTTTCGTTCAACCAGCCGTTTTGTGCCGCCGCCTTCAACATACTGTACTCACCGCTTACCTGATACACGAAAGTCGGCATCCGGTACCTCTCCTTGACGCGCCGAACGACATCCAAATAAGGCATCCCCGGCTTCACCATGATCATATCCGCGCCCTCCTCAACATCCAGCGCAACCTCGCGCAACGCCTCGTCGGAATTAGCCGGATCCATCTGGTAGGACAGCTTATTGCCGCCGCCCAAGTTTGCGGCCGACCCCACGGCGTCGCGAAAGGGCCCGTAAAAACCGGACGCGTATTTTGCCGAATACGCCAAGATACGCGTGTTCACCAAGCCCTCCGCCTCCAGGGCCTCGCGTATGCGGGAGATACGCCCGTCCATCATATCGGACGGCGCCACGACATCCGCCCCCGCCCGCGCCTGCGACAAAGCCTGCCCGACGAGCACCTCTATGGTCTCATCATTCATAACATAGCCTTTATCATCCACCAATCCGTCCTGTCCGTGCGAAGTAAACGGGTCCAGTGCGACATCGCCGATAACCCCGAGTTCCGGCAACGCCTTCTTCACCGCAGTGATCGCGCGTTGCGCCAGCCCGTCCGCATTACACGCCTCCTCGGCCCGGGGCGACTTCTTCTCGGCGGGGACCACCGGAAAAATAGCGATGGCCGGCACACCGAGTTCATAAACCTGCTCCGCCTCCTCAACCAGCGCGTCAATACTAAGCCGCTCAACCCCCGGCATAGAGGACACGGCCTCGCGCCGCCTGTCGCCTTCGGTGACAAACACCGGATAGATCAGATCGCTCGCCTGCACGCGATGTTCACGCTGTAACACCCGCGAAAAATGATCCGCGCGCATCCTGCGCATACGTACTTTCGGATAACCGTTACTCACTACACCACACCGCCGCAAACGTTATAATCTGGCAATTATACAACAGTCGGCGTATCATTATTTACCTTCGACACACCCGCCCGATGACGCAAAATCACCCCGACATCCTATGACCAAACAAAAATACATCTCACCCATCGCCATTGACCTGGGGGCGAAGAATACGGGCGTTTACTTTGCCCACTATCAAGAAGGAAGCTCCCTTGACGATATCGAGGAGAGAGCAGGCAAGGTTTATCAGCTTGATAAAAATAGCTATACCCTGCTGATGGCAGAGAGAACTGCCGCACGCCATCAACGGCGCGGCTATGATCGTCGGCAGATGGTCAAGCGACTGTTCAAGTTGATTTGGGAAAAGCACTTCAAACTACCTTGGGACAAAGACGTACAGCAGACCATCAGTTTCCTGCTCAATCGTCGCGGGTTCAGCTTTCTGACCGAAGAATACGATACCGAAGAATTACGCCGATTTCCGCAAGAAGCGTATGACAAGTTGCCGGATGAGTTGAAAGAAGGAATTAAGCCAAATAATGAAGGTGAGTGTGACTTTGCCGGTGAAATTAATAAATGGACTGAAGAAGGCGTTGAAGCAGTAGAAGAAAAATTTGACGCCATAAACAGCGAACCGAAACGAATCAGGCAGAGGCAGGTATTTATCGAAAGAACGAAAAAATTGAAGGAGTATTGCGAGTTACGCAAAAAAGGCGAGGAAATTAAAGAGAATAACAAAGCAAGAATAAACCTTTCAAAGTTGTCAAAATGGATACTGGAAGAATGGCATCAAGGAAATGTCGAGGGATTGCCCCCGATTCCTTTGGACGGCAAGGTTGTTGATGACATGGTTGCCCACTTGAACAAAAAGGATCAAGAGGCGGCACAAACGATCCTGGATAGCCTGCCGGATGTTTCCGAAGAGGAAAAAGAGCTAAAAAAATCATGTTGGAATTTCAAGAAAAAGATAGAAGATTTTAAACTAGATAAAGCAGACTTCACCCAACCAGAAACCCACCTCCACCACCTCGCCTTTGCCCTTCATAAAACGCTTAATGAGCTTCAGTCAGGCGGTCGTCATCGCAGTAAGTATTTCAAGGAAATTGGAGACGTATTAAACAACGAGTCCCACACGCACGGTTATCTAAAACGGTTTTGCAAGAGGCTGAACAACGGAGGTGATTATCAACCGCTGAATGTAGAAAAACTTTGCAACCTCATCGGCCATCTCAGCAACTTGGAATTAAAGCCTTTGCGGAAATACTTTAACGATAGAAGGCATAAAAATGGCGATCACTGGGATGAGAACAAGCTTACAGAGAAATTTGCAAACTGGATTCTGAGAGAGTGGCGCGTCAATCCGCAAAAAGACAAGCTCAAAGCGAAAGGCGAACAGTACGATTACAACAAACTCAAAAATAAATGGCAGAACAAGTCCGGCAAAGTCGTCGATTTCTGGCTGGATACTGACCCCAACTTGACGATTCCACCTTACCAGGACAACAACAACCGCCGTCCGCCGAAGTGCCAAAGCCTGATACTTAACGTTGGCTATCTTGATGCCAAATACCCTGCTTGGGAAAGCTGGACACAACAGCTTAAGGATAAGGAAGAGGCACAAGACCATCTTGAGGATTATGAAGATACATTGAAAGAACTGAAAAGCGGTAAATCTAAGTCTTACTTCGGCAACGAAATCACAGGAGAACCGAAAAAAGATTCAGGCCGCCGTAGTTTCAAGCAACTTGAGGCCCGGGTACTGCAATTTATTCTTGACCGTGTAAAGGACGACGACCCATTCAAGCTGAACGAGATCTACAGTCACGCCAAAAAATATCGCCAGCCGCAATCTACCCTCGAAAATAAAGATGAAGCAAAAGAAAAGCTGGAGAAAGCCATTGGCAACAGTGCACTGCCAGAAAAGTTAAGGACCCCGAGAAACTACGAAAATGAAGCGATATTTGAGGCCGGCACCTTTCTGCATTTGGTGTGCAAATATTACAAGCAACGGCAAAGAGCCAGAGACGGGCGAATATTTATTCATCCCGAGTACCGGTATATCAAAGGCAGGGGCTATCAAAATACCGGACGTTTTGATGATAAAAACCACCTGCTAACCTACTGCAACCACAAGCCGAGACAAAAGCGTTATCAACTGTTGGATGACTTGGCGGGCTTGCTACAGGTATCACCTGACAAATTAGAAGAATATGTTGAAAAACATGTTAAGGGGCAAGACGGGACAGAGATAGATGAAAAAATTGTTGCATGGCTGAGTGGTATTGCAGCACTGAAAACAAAGTGTGGGGACGCGGCAAAAGAGCAAAAGGATCGCCGCGGCAGCCTGAAATTGGACATCCAGAGCGTGTTTGGACTTATTTACCATAACCATAAAAAACAGAGTGAATCACCCTCCGATAAAGAAGTCGAAAAAATCTTGAAAAAATCCAAAGTTTCCGATGCTCTCAAACTATATCGCTTTTGCAAGAGAGCCAAAGAGCTGTGCCTGAATATTACAGAGGGCTTATACGACGACTCAGACGACGACTCAAGACAACAGCAGTGGGAGAAGGACTTGAGTAGAAATCCGGCCCGTGCCGTGTACTTTCTTGCCCAGATCAACAACCTCGCCTTCAAGGAACGCAGCGGCAATGCCACCACCTGTGCGGTGTGCAGTGCGGACAATGCCCGGCGTATGATGCAAAGGAAAACAACCGGAGATGAGGACGGCACTGCCGCCAAAGCAGCGCGTCTTCCCGCCATTCCTACCCGCCTGATCGATGGTGCGGTGATGCGCATGGCGCGTATTGTCGGGGGTGCGATTGCCAAAGACAAATGGGAAAAGATAAAAGCTGCACTGGAGCAAGGTAATGAGGTGTGCGTTCCGATTATCACCGAGTCAAACCAGTTTGAGTTTGAACCGTCAAGAGAAGAATTAGTAAAAAGTCAAAGAACTAAGCCAAGAAAAGGAAAAGTCTTGCAACGCGGTGGAGACGAAGATCGCTTTGATAAGAAAAAAGAACGTATTAAAGAAGATGGTTCAGGGATTTGTCCGTATACGGGCAACCAGATAGGGGACAAAGGAGAAATTGATCACATTATCCCGCGCCGCTCTGAATGGGGCACTCTCAATGATGAAGCAAACCTGATATGGGCAAGTCGTGTTGGCAATCAGCATAAAAATAATATCCCTCTATCACTTGCCGATTTAAAACCTAACTATAAACAAGCTCAGTTTTCTGATTGTGTTCAAGGTTGGACGGATGATAAGGAAATTGAAAACTGGATTATTGAAACAATCGGTGACGAAAGCGGTGACGAATTCAAATTCGGCCAATATCGCAGCTTCATCAATCTAAAACCCGACGAGCAAAAAGCCTTTCGCCACGCCCTTTTCTTACAGGGACATTCTTTACGTGAAAAAATCATCGGTGCCATTAATAATCGCAATCGCGCCTTGGTCAACGGCACTCAACGTTACTTTGCTGAAGTATTGGCAAACGACCTTTACAAAAAAGCCAAGAGCGTTGGCAAACATAAACGGTTGTCGTTTGATTATTTTGGAATTAGTGCGGATGTTGGTAGCAGTAAAATTGACATCCCTTCTGTTAGGAAAAAATTACAAGAAAATCCAGCTCACCCAGAACTGCAACTTCACAAAAAAGATAATGGAGTCCAAACAACTTATTCGCATCTAATTGATGCCAAGATAGCATTTATGATCGCCTTAAGTGAACATAATAGGCAGGGTAGCTTGAAAGTGAATGCTAAACGTATCTCGCCGTTTGACGATGAGTATATTGACGAAAACAGGGAACCGCATGACTTGTATGGAAACATCAAAATTCCCGTAGGGGAGTTTGATAAATCGGAGGGAAAACTAGAACGGCACAAACCGAAAAAAGACTTTTTTACTCACAGAGTTCTGTTTGACTCTAATGCGGGGGCTTGGCATTTCTTAAAACTGATAGAAATAGAGACAAGTGATAAACCGATTTATCTAAAGGGATTTTTAGACTTAACCGCACTTAAATCATGTTTAAGAGAAGATGATTGGCAGGATGCGATAAATAAGCAGTACGGACATAACGATGGTAACGGGAAATTTTCCCCCTACGGTAAATTATTATCTGAAAAAGACAAAAAGGTGATCGATCTTTATAAAAACCAGTTTGGTTACCAGAATGAAAAGCAACAGTGGCCTAAAGTCATGATTGAAAATCAAAAGCTGGGCGGCAATTATTTCACCATTCGCCTGCACCAGATTGACAAAACCAAAGTGGCAAAATTTTTACTTGAACATTTCAATACTAAAAGTGACCCGAACAACTGGAAGGATGAAGACTGTAAAATCTTTACTCAACTACAGAATCTTTGGTATTTCACTAAGCGTGAGAGTTTAATTGATCAGCAGAAACCTAACTTTTCATATAAGCCCGATAAATTAAAGACAGGTGGTTTTATTAACCCTTCACTGCTAAAGGCATGGAAAGAACTTAACGACAAGTGGCGTGATTTTATTAGGAAAAATGATGAAACCAAGTATCTTGAGTTTTTAAAAGATCATTTTCTTGACAACAAACAAGATCATCCTCATCAAAGAGTACGCAAAAATTTTTCTCTCCCGGTAAAGAGTACAGGGCAAGGTTTTATGTTGATCAAGAGAAACTCGTGGAATGGCGAGGTAATCCACCAGTGTCAATCTCAAAAAGATGGTGATGAGGGTGTGGGATTATATAAAAAATACATTGAGCAAACCGGAAAGGTAGTGGATGTTCTGACCCCTTATTTCAGGTCTGAGGGCATTGTTTTGATGAGAAAGATCAAAGAATTAAAAGGTACCTTACAACCACTTGATAATCTGCAACCAGTAGACGAGAAGGAATGGTATCGTTTGCGTGTACCTTCGGATTTAGAAGCTAAGATAGAAAGTATCGAGAACCGCTATCAATCGAAAGGGGACTCAAATTACAGGGTAAGGTTCAAGCAAGAAGTAAGCATGGAAGACTTGATTGGGCTGATGTTTAATGGTTACCAAATTGACGAGCTTAAAGTGAGTACAGGGGCGCAACAAAAAGCTAAAGAATTTTTCTCTAATAGTGAGAATCAATTCTTGTCTGCTCAGGAAGCAAAAAAGAAATTGGAAGATGAACGTGACTCTCTTAGCCAGATAAAAAATAGTGATCTGACAACGGAACAAAAAGAAAATAAACAATTTTTCAAGAAGTGGCTTGAATGCTTGAACAGCATCCAACCAGATAAAAGAACATTGTGCTATAAGCGGGGGGTAGGACTAAAAATAGAAAGCTGAACCCCCCAATCACTCTTAAAACCTCAACCCCCACCTTCCTCAAACATCTCCACCCCCCGCCTTTCTTGCGGTCTTGACCCGTGCTGCCGCGACAGACAGAAATTGAACTTGCAGTAAATTGCCGTTATCCTGCAACGGCTTCAAAAAAATGGATATGCTGCCCGGGGATTCGTACACCGGGCAAGGTGAGTTTTTGGAAGACATGGATATGGAACGGACGAAGGACCGAAATGAAGCACCTCGTTATCGGTGATTATGGGGCTTTTCTGGGGCTGAACAGTCATCGCCTGGCAGTCAAACAGGATGGCGAAGTCAGGCATTATCCGCTCAACCGCCTCTGTACCGTATCCGTCGCCAAACGCGGCGTCAGCGTCTCCAGCGATCTGATCGAGGCCTTCAGTCATCGCGGAATCAAGCTGTTTTTCCTGGATTTTCGCGGCGTCGCGCACTCGGCAATTCTGGGCCAATCGCAACACGGCGTAGTAGCGGTACGCACGGCACAAATGGCATTTTGTCAGCGAGATCCCTTGCCGCTATCCAAAAAGATCGTGATCGGCAAGATCAAAAATCAGCGCGCCGTATTAAATCACCTGGGCAAATATCATCGACATCCCGCATTGCGTACCGCCGCCGAAGAGCTGCTGTCGAACGCGGATAAGGCGGCAAGGGCGCGAGACGTGGAAACCTTGCTGGGTTTTGAGGGCGCCAGTGCCAACGCCTACTTTCAAAGCCTGCGCGAGGCCCGGCTATTTTCCTCCTCGTTCCAAAGACGCGAGGGCCGCGGCAGCCGCGAGATCAACAACGCCATGCTCAACCTGGGATATGCGGTACTGAGCAGCTACATCCTTAACGCCATCGTCAACGCCGGTTTAGAGCCTTATCTCGGCATCCTGCACGGAAGACGGCCGGGAAAGATGGCGCTGGTGCTTGACATAATGGAAGAATACCGCGCCTGGGTGGTGGATCGCGCCGTAGTGAAATTGCGCACCCGTAGCGAAGGCCGGGAAATCCTGGATATTGACCTGCGAAAAGCACTGATCGCCGAAGTGCAGCGCACCTGCGCCAGAAAATACCTCTACCGAAGGAAAAAACACAAGCTGGAACACATCATGCAAAGACAGATTTATCGGCTGTGCGGACATTTCCACGGCGAAAAAACCTACCGGCCTTACCTGTTCAAGTGGTGATGGGGTACGAGGTATGAGCTATCCCCTGCGTCAGGAATACCTGATCAGCTACGACGTGGAAGACAACAAAATCCGCACACGTGTTTTCAAAGAGCTGGGCAAATACGGACTGAAGCCGGTGCAAAAATCCGTGTTTTGGGGCTATTTGACCATGGCCGAGATCAAGGCCATCAAACGCTATCTAAACGAAAAACTGGAAAAAGACGACAAGGCCTTTGTCACGCATACCAACTTTAACGGCCGCGGACAAAGCTACTTTTTCGGCCATGAAAAAACAGACTTCAGTGACTGGGATGAAGCCGGATTCATATAGCGTGCCGGTGAATCTGATTCGCCAATGGTGTTACTGCCCGCGAGTCGTCTACTACCTGGAGCTGATGGAAGTTGCGGTTCAGCGCCCGACGTGGGTCAAACAGGGAGAAGACTTTCACCGGCGCGAGGAAAAACTGTGGCAACGGCGCAATCTATCCAGGTTCAACCTGGCATCCGGAAAAACGCACCACAACCTTGCCATGCGAGATACGGGGCTTGGCCTTCACGGTATCGTCGACATGGCCATTGAAACCGACGAGGCGGTGTACGCAGTTGAATTTAAATTGTCGCCAAACAGCAAAAAACGCGGCGACGTGTTGCAGTTATCGGCATACGCCATGTTGCTGGAACGACATTTCTCCAAACCGGGCACGGTCGGTTTTCTGGCCGGCGGCGGCAAGGTGCTACACGAAGTCACAATCGACCGGGAAAAGCGTCGGGGCGTGTTGGCAATCGCGGATGACATCAGACAAATGCTAGAGAGAGGCACAAAACCCGATTCCAGTGCCGCCGTGGCCCAATGTTGCACCTGTGAATACGTCAATTTTTGCAATGATCGCCTGTGATGGAACAAACAAAAAAGCCACCCGTAAAGAGTGGCTTTTGCCCCTTGTCAAGCAAGGGCAGACGTGCACAATGCAGAGGTCCGTTCAGAATACTTTCATATGATTACAGTGCATCAGTAATCGGTTATACTCGTTGCATCAGCTTATCATGGTCGGTTCGCAAAATATAGCACCCTTCCGGCAAGCTGACCGTTTGCGAAAAAAACAACCCTTCGGTCGCTTGCAACCCCCTTTCAAATAAAGACTTTTCAAGGGGGGGTATCACGAGTATAACCAATCACCCAGCAACTGAAACCAAAAGAAGGGGTAAACTTCCGAAATCAGTATCACGAGTATAACCAATCACCCAGCAACTGAAACTGGCGCACGGCATAATCCCGCGAGGTCTCCAAGCCCGTATCACGAGTATAACCAATCACCCAGCAACTGAAACGAACCTGAGCACGCGTCTGCATCTGAGCAATACGGTATCACGAGTATAACCAATCACCCAGCAACTGAAACACCGCGAGGCTTCGCGTGAATACCAACAGTCGACCGGTATCACGAGTATAACCAATCACCCAGCAACTGAAACACCTCAATAATGGCACGCTCGAACTCAGCCCTAAGTATCACGAGTATAACCAATCACCCAGCAACTGAAACCGTACAAAACGCCCAGGAATGATCGTGGTGTTCTCGTATCACGAGTATAACCAATCACCCAGCAACTGAAACGAAAGCTTTTGTGTAGTTACTACTATTACTATCTGTATCACGAGTATAACCAATCACCCAGCAACTGAAACCCAAGAGCACGATCCATCGACCGACCGATATATGAAGTATCACGAGTATAACCAATCACCCAGCAACTGAAACCTGTTCGTGCTCAGTTGAACCGCTGGCTTGGTGTATCACGAGTATAACCAATCACCCAGCAACTGAAACACAAGTTCACGACACATATCAGGTACAGAACCATGTATCACGAGTATAACCAATCACCCAGCAACTGAAACCTTGATACAGTCCAATCGTATTATCTGTTCCCAGAAGTATCACGAGTATAACCAATCACCCAGCAACTGAAACACGACTACACCGTTTGCAAGGGCTATCAAAGCTGGAAGGGGTATCACGAGTATAACCAATCACCCAGCAACTGAAACCCGGCAACCTGCTGCTTGACGATATGCGTCAATAGTATCACGAGTATAACCAATCACCCAGCAACTGAAACTCGGTCAGGATCACGCGCAAAGAAAGAATCGCGGTATCACGAGTATAACCAATCACCCAGCAACTGAAACAAGCGACGCCAAACCCATGGGAATCGGCTCGGCAAAGTATCACGAGTATAACCAATCACCCAGCAACTGAAACTTTAAAGTTGGCGCTACTGCTGCGGCTCTTGCTGTATCACGAGTATAACCAATCACCCAGCAACTGAAACCGACTGACACCATCCTGGTAAGACCATTGAATATAGGTTACAAAACTTAGATTTTATGATAGTGTTGGGCGTGTGGTTATGGGGGCGGTATACCTGTGATTTAGAGAGGAAGCAAAATGAATTACCTATTGGCAATATGGATAGAATACAACATATCAATAACGGTTGTTATGTCTGTTGCCTTACTCAGTTTGTGGATTAAAGTGTGGTTTGTTCGTATAAGGGGGAGACTTGATGTAAACGCCCAGGCTATTGCTGACACCAACAAAGCATTAGCCAAGCATGAGGTACACTGTAAGGAATGGCGAGACAACCAACAAAAAAACCATGACAAGCTGGAAAGCAAGATTGATAAACTAAACGATAAGATAACTGAAGCACTTGCCAGGCTGGAAGCGAACCACTAGCACAATTTGCGCAAAATCCAATAGAACCCCCCCCCCCCCCCCCCGGAGCAAGCAGCGGTACCAATCCGATCTTTTACGTGTAAGCCGATGATTTTCCAGTAACCGAACTCTACACTATCTATGTCGCCAGGCCCTCGGATCGTAGGCCTCGGTATCGCCCCACATCCCGCGCCTTGATTGGCGCGCCTCGCGCTCAAGGTGTTTGTAACGGTTGCCGTAGGCGGCAATGGCGTAGCCGTTGCGCACCAGCCAGGCGCCGACGTCTTCGCCTTGGTGGGTGACGGTGCCGATAATGCGGTCATACTTGTCGTAGCCTTCAAAGGTAACCTGAACTTTCTTACCGCCGATCTTCTTGATCATGGCGCTTTTGATATATTCTCCCTGCGGATACCAATACCCGCCCCGGTTTCTTGCGGGCTGATCCAGTTCGGGCGCGTCAAGGCCGCCGAGCCGTATCGCCTTACCGCCAACCCTGATGGTATCGCCGTCAACCACGTAGGCCTTGCCGGTGAAAGTACCTCTTCCCTTTCCCCCGAATAGGCCTCTGAAAAGGAAAAGTACCAGTACGACAAAAAAGCCTATAACAAACAAGTATTCCATGATGAATTTCGGGTTGGATACAGTGAGCCTAAACGCGCCTTCGGAAATTCTCCATGCTCCCGTTCAAGCGCAACGATAAGGGGGGCCGGCCTTGTCCATAGTGGCGTTATAGTCGCGCAGGATCTGTACCACCCGCGCATTACGCGCACTCTCGGCGGCGATCTCCTCCCAGAATTTTCGCGCTTCGGCCTCAACCTTTGCCCACTCCATCGCGGGGATGGTAGTGAGCTTGAGCTTGGTTCCGGTTACCCGCAGCTTGGCCTCGCCGCCCCAGTACCAATGCTGACGGTAGTAGTGCGAGCTGTCCATACAGAGCCTAAACAGCTCTTTCAGGCGGTCGGGCAGCGCGTTCCACTTTTCGGAGTTGGCGAAGTACGAGCCGCACCAGGCCCCCGAAATATTATTGGTGAGGAAATAGTCGGTCACGTCCGCCCAGCCTACCGTGTAGTCTTCGGTGATACCCGACCAGGCCACCCCGTCAAGTTCTCCGGTTTGCAGTGCGGCCTTGGCTTCTTCCCAATGCAGGGTCACGGGCACCACGCCGAAACGCGACAGAAAACGCCCCGCCGTCGGGAACGTGAACAGGCGCAGCCCCTTTAAGTCTTCAAGCCCGCGGATCGGTTTTACGGTATTGAAGTGGCACGGGTCCCAGGCGCCGGCGCCCAACCAGGTGACGCCCTCTATTTCGCCATAGGCCTCCGCCCAGATCTTATCCAGCCCCCACTGGTGGAACAGCACCGGCACGTCGAGGCTATAGCGGCAGGCAAACGGGAAGTAGCCGCCGAATACCGAGATGTCGACCGGTGCCGCGATGGAGTCGTCGTCGGATTGTACCGCGTCAACGGCGCCGGTTTGCACGGCGCGGAACAGCTCCTCGGTAGGCGCCAGTTGATCGGCAAAATACAGCGCAATCTCCATCTCGCCGTTCGCCACTTGGTTGAACGATTCGATGGATGGCTTGATGACGTGTTCGGCCAGACCCGGCCCGGCGTAGGTTTGCAGCCGCCATCTTATCTTTGTCTTGGGTTGTGTATGGACGGCCGGCGCCGCCAGGGTCGCGACGCCGATCACGCCCGCCTTTTTCAGAAAATTTCGTCTGCCTGTCACGGTTTGCCTCCTTATTTTAGTGCCAGCCAATCACGCGCCGGTAGGTATTCCGTATAGAGCTTCTCCTCGGGGCTTCCCGCTTCGGGCCGCCAGTCGTATCGCCAGTGCACCCGCGGCGGCAACGACATCAGGATCGATTCGGTGCGCCCGCCCGATTGGAGGCCGAACAGCGTGCCGCGGTCGTAGATAAGGTTAAACTCGACATAGCGCCCGCGGCGATAGCATTGAAAGTCGCGTTCACGTTCCCCGAAGGCGTGCCCCTTGCGGCGTTCCACGATGGGCAAATAGGCCCGTAGAAAATGGTCGCCGACACTCTTGAGCAGTTTGAAACTCGATGCAAAGCCGCCAACGTTGTAGTCGTCAAAGAACAGCCCGCCGATGCCGCGCGCCTCGTTGCGGTGCCTGATGAAAAAGTATTCGTCACACCAGCGTTTGAGCTTCGCATACAGGCCCTTGTCAACGGCGTCGCAGGCGCGTTTGGCGGTTTCGTGCCAGAATATCGCGTCTTCCCCGAACCCGTAATACGGCGTCAGATCGAAGCCGCCACCGAACCACCACACCGCCGGCGCATCCTGCTTTTCGGCGATGAAAAAACGCACGTTGCAATGTGCCGTCGGCACGTAGGGATTGAGAGGATGGGTGATGACGGACACGCCGGTCGCCTGAAAGCGGTGGTCGGCCAACTGCCGATGTTGAGAGGCCGCCGAGGGCGGCAGCCGGTTGCCGTGTATGTGGGAGAAGCCGACCCCGGCGCGTTCAAACACCGCGCCGTCCTCAAGGATGCGGGTCTTGCCGCCGCCGCCGTCGGCGCGCTGCCAGCTATCCTCGCGAAACGTTGCCCTGCCGTCGGTCTTTTCCAGCCCCTCGCAAATGCGATCTTGCAAGGAATGCAGGTAGTCCAATACGTTGTCGATGTTCGGCGGCATGTTTATCCGGGGGCTAACGCAACACTTCCCCGCTGATCAGGTCGCGGATTTCGCTGGGTATGCCGCTCCCGGGCGGTCCCGTGATCACATAGTCCAGGTACGGGCCGAACCAGCTTCTTAGTTGTCCTCGGGAGGTGGAGACGGGATAGCCTGAGAAATTTGCGCTGGTAGAGATGATGGCGCCGTTTGATCGGCATAGCTCGTCGGTGACGGGGTGACGGGTAAGGCGTATGGCGATACGGTCATGTTCTCCCCTAATCCAGTCGGGCGTCGAGGGTTTTGCGGGCAACAGCCAGGTGATCGATTTTTCGCTGGCGGCGGATGCCATCGTTGTGGTTTGTGACGTTGACAGCGGTTGTGAAAAGGTTTGCGCAACGTCCAAGTCGGCCGCCAGCACAATAAGCCCTTTCTCCACCCCGCGGCACTTGAGCCACAAGACGCGCTCCACGGCGGCGCGATGATGCGGGTCACAGCCCAATCCCAGCACCGTGTCTGTGGAACAGGCGATCACGCCGCCCTGTCGAATGATCGCGGCGGCCTGATGGAGCTGCCTGATGGATCGGCCTGATGGATCGCCTGATAGATCGAGGTCTTGCGACACGCGACGGGCAAGGTGGCCTTTATCCGGCGGCCTTGCGCCTGCCGGCGGACATTTTCCTGGCCGACGACTGTTTTTTGACGGCGGTTTTCCTGTTTTTCCGCCGCGTCTTTTTCTGTGGCGCCTCGGCGATCATCTTTTCACATTCTTCCAATGTCAACGTCAGCGGGTCCCGGCCTTTGGGGATCTTGATGTTCTTGTCACCGCCGGCGATGTAGGGACCGTAGCGGCCATTCAGCACACTTATATTCTGTTCCTCAAAGGTCTTGATGACCCGGTGGGCGTCCGCCATTTTCTTCTCGGCAATCAACTCCAGTGCGCGCGCCAGCGTAATCGTATGAGGGTCGTCATATTTCTTAAGCGAAACGAATTTTTTACCGTATTTTACATAAGGGCCGAATCGCCCGACGTTCGCCTGTACCGGCTCTCCTTCCGGCGTCTCGCCGAGTTCCCGCGGCAGCTTAAACAGCTCCATGGCCTCTTCAAAGGTAACGTCCGCCATCTTTTGACCGGCGCGCAAGCCCGCGAATCTGGGTTTGTCTTCATCGTCTTTGCTGCCGATTTGCACAAAGGGCCCGTAGCGCCCCATGCGCACGCTGACCGGTTTGCCCGATTCGGGATCCACGCCGAGTTCCCGCGCCTGGACGACCTCGTCGCGCGCCACCGTGGTGTCCTTTTCACTGACCAGCTCGCTGAACGGCTTCCAGAAGGCGCGTAAAACCGGCACCCATCTCTTTTCACCGCGTGAGATGCCGTCGAGATCGTCCTCCAGATGTGCGGTGAAATCGTAATCCACGTATTGGGTAAAATGTCGGGTGAGAAAATCGTTCACCAACCTCCCCATGTCCGTGGGAATAAATTGCCGGTTATCAAGTTCGGCGTATTCACGGCTTTGCAGCGTCGAAATGATACTGGCATACGTAGAAGGGCGGCCAATGCCGTATTCTTCCAGGGTCTTCACCAGGCTCGCCTCCGTAAATCTCGGCGGCGGTTCGGTAAAGTGCTGTTCGGCCTTGATCCCATTCAAGGGCACGTCTTCGCCAACCCGCAAATCGGGCAGCGTGCCGCCTTCCGTCTCTCCCTTACCCCTATTACCTTTAGACGGCAATCTTCCGTCTGCGGTGTCATCTTTCCCCTCCCGGTAAACCTGTATAAAACCGGGATCCTTGATCGATGAGCCGGTGGCGCGAAAGGTGTTGTCTTCACCGCAGCCAAGCTCCGCCGTGGCCATGTTCAGGGTGGCATGAATCATCTGGCTTGCCACGGTGCGCCTCCAGATCAGGCCATAGAGCTTGTACTGGTCCGCGCTGAGGAATTTCTTAACGTCATCGGGGGTGCGCATACAGGAAGTGGGACGGATCGCCTCGTGGGCCTCCTGTGCATTTTTTGACTTGGTTTTGAAGATACGGGCACGGTCGGGCAGATTACTTTTCCCATACCTCTGTTCGATGAATGCCCGCAGCTCGCGCAACGCCTCTTGCGACAGGGTCACGGAATCGGTGCGCATGTAAGTGATCAAGCCCGTTTCCCCGCCTTTCAGGTTGATCCCCTCGTACAACTGTTGCGCCACGCGCATGGTCCTCTGGGCGGAAAATCGCAGCTTGTTCGAGGCCTCCTGTTGCAGCGATGACGTGATGAACGGCGGTGCCGGATGGCGTTTTCGTTCCTTTTTATCCAGTGCCGTAACGACAAGTTTGCCGCCGGCGTGTTGATTCAGCAGCTCGGTGGCGGCGTTGGCGTCTTTCTCGTTGTCGATGTCGAACTGTTTGAGTTTTTTACCCCGATACACGTGCAACTTTGCCGTGAATCCCCGCTTGTCTTTTTCACAATCCGCCTCGATGCTCCAGTATTCCCGCGCCACAAACTTCTCGATCTCGCCTTCGCGCTCGCACAACAAACGTAACGCGGGGCTTTGTACCCGTCCGGCGGAAAGTCCGGCTTTTATCTTTTTCCACAACAACGGCGACAGATTGAAGCCCACCAGGTAGTCCATCGCCCGCCGTGCCTGTTGCGCGTTGACCAGATTGTTTGAAAGCGTTCGCGGATGCGCGATTGCCTCGGTAACCGCGCGTTTCGTGATCTCGTGAAACACCACCCTATGGACTTCTTTACCGCGTAGAAGACCGCGTTCGTTCAAGATCTCGCACAAGTGCCAGGAAATGGCCTCGCCTTCGCGATCCGGGTCGGTGGCAAGATAAAGCGCCGCAGATTTTCTCAGCGCCTTCGATATAGTGGAGATATGCCGCTCATTTTTCTTGATGACCTCGTACTTCATCGCAAAATCGTCGCCCGGGTCGATGGCGCCTTCCTTGGGGATCAGATCGCGCACGTGTCCGTATGAGGCAAGCACGCTGAAGTCCCTGCCGAGGTACTTTTCGATGGTCCTGGCTTTGGCCGGTGATTCCACGATAACCAGATTTTTATTCATTCGGCTTCGGTGTGGTTGGAGTTTCGATCATCCTTACATCTTCAGAAAATATCTTGCAGGCACGCTGCCCGACAAATTTTTGGGTAATTATGCAGCAAAATCCACAGGGTTTCTTATTTCCGTATCCGCTTTTATTCCCGCCCTAGTTTCACAAAGTCCGGCAAGCCGCACGGGTGCGGTCAACGGCCCGACGGTTTGTAGTTCTTAATCTCGTCAATGATGTCTTGCAACTTTGCATGGACCCATTCATGTTTATTTTCAAATCTCTCATGGATGTGGGATTCCGTCTCCCTGAACCACGGGGTTTCAAACTTGAACTCAAGTTTGTACTGCCGGTCGGGATCGGACGTTTGATAGGAATTCAAACGAGATCGCCAATCTTTCGCAATACCCACTTTATACTCGCCCGGAAAATTCGGATGCGAGATGATATACACAAATTTCTGCTCTTGGTAGTCCGTGCCTTGATCCGTCCGCTTCGGGGGATCCGTCCTCATGTGAATCTTGTTTTGAGACTTAAATAAATGACTCGGATCGGCCACTTCTTTGGTCAATCGTTGCTTAACCAGTTCATACGCCTTTATTGATATATCAACACCGATCCATTGCCTTTTCAGATCCTCGGCCGCAACGCATGTGGTCGCACAGCCGCAAAACGGATCAAGCACTATATCCCCCTCGTTGCTGGACGCCCGGATGATGCGCTGGAGCAAGGCCAGCGGCTTTTGGGTGGGATAGCCTACATATTGCTTTTTCTGTTTGGCTACAATGGCAAGGCCGTTTCCCTTTTCCTCTGCCCACCATGATTCAGGAATCTTGCCCGTCCGCAATGGCGTGTCGGCATGGCCGGAGCCGGTTAGCCCCTCGCGGTAATTCGCCTGTGTTTTGGGGTGGTGACCGATACGGACTTGGTTGCCATTGAAAATCCAACCCTCCCCCTTGCTGTAAAACAAAATCGTGTCGTGCTTGCGATTGAATTGACGCATTTTCGGCGATCCCGGGCCGCGATAACACCAAACAATCTCATTTCTTAAGTTATCCTCTCCAAAAATACAATCCATCGTGGTCTTCAAGTAATGGCTCATCGTTAAGTCGCAATGAAGATAGATGCTCCCCGTTGGCTTGAGTACCCGGTGGCATTCCAAGAGACGAATCGCCATATACGCCAGGTAGGCAAAGTTGTAAGGTTTGCCTATCCCCCGTATGCCACTGAGATAACGAAAAAGATCGCTCTGATTTTCCTCAAGGGTCTTTAGCCACTCTTCCTTCAGATCGTCTTGCGTGAAAATATCCTTGAAACTGGCGCCTTCGGCACTGGTGCCGATGGGGGCGGTAAACTTCTTGTTTTTGTTGAAGGGCGGATCCAGGTAGATTAAGTCGATACACTCCGAATTGATCCCCTGCAAAATATCCAGGTTGTCATCACAGAAAATGGTTCTGTTTTGTACATTGCATTCCGTCATTTATTTGTCAACCTACTCATCGCAAGCCCATTCATCGCAGACAATCGCCGTAACAAAGCCTGTTTTTCATACGTGTAAAGTGTATAGATGTTTCCGTGGATTTTGCTACATAATTCCCTTCAATCGGGATGTCGGGCATTTCTCCCTTTGTAGTTCTCAATCTCGTCAATGATGTCTTGCAATTCTGCATGGACCCATTCATATGTATTTTCAAATTTCTCATGGATGTGGGATTCCGTTTCCCTGAACCATGGTGTTTCAAACTTGAATTCAAGTTTGTACTGTCGGTCGGGGGCGGATGTCTGATAGGAATTCAAACGAGCTTTCCAATCTTTCGCAATACCCACTTTATACACGCCCGGAAAATTCGGATTCGAGATGACGTACACAAATTTCTTCTCTTGATAGTCCGTACCTTGATCCGTCCGTTTCGGTGGATCCGTCCTCATGTGAATCTTGTTTTGAGACTTAAATAAATGACTCGGGTCGGCCACTTCTTTGGTCAATCGTTGCTTAACCAGTTCATACGCCTTTATTGATATATCAACACCGATCCACTGCCTGTTCAGATCCTCGGCCGCAACGCATGTGGTCGCACAGCCGCAAAACGGATCCAGCACTATACCCCCCTCGTTGCTGCTGGCCTTGATGATGCGCCTTAACAAGGCCAAAGGTTTCTGAGTGGGATAGCCGGTGCGCTCCCGTTTCAATCGCCCTGCCGGTGAAAATTTAGTCCACCAAGTTTCAGGAATCTTACCTTTTTCCAAGTACTTTTCCCGTAGTTGCGAGGTTAATGGAGCGGAAATTGCCGCGCCCTTAAGGTTCGTGTTGAGTTTTTTATGCGGTACCCGAACATCGTCGCCATTGAAAATCCAGCTACTTCCCTTGCTGTAAAACAAGATCGTGTCGTGCTTGCGATTGAATTGACGCATTTTCGGTGAACCAGGGCCGGCATAACACCACAAAATCTCGTTCCGAAAGTTATCCTCTCCAAAGATACAATCCATCGTCGTCTTCAAGTAATGGCTCATCGTTGCGTCGCAATGCAGATAGATGCTCCCCGTGGGCTTAAGAACCCGGTGGCATTCCAAGAGACGAATCGCCATATACGCCAGGTAGGCAAAGTTATAGGGCTTGCCTATCCCCCGTATGCCATCGAGATAACGAAAAAGATCGCTTTGATTTTCTTCAAGGGTCTTTAGCCACTCTTCCTTCAGATCGTCTTGCGTGAAAATATCCTTAAAACTGGCGCCTTCGGCACTGGTGCCGATGGGAGCGGTAAATTTCTTGTTCTTGTTGAAGGGCGGGTCCAGGTAGATTAAGTCGATACACTCCGAATTGATCCCCTGCAAAATATCCAAATTATCATCACAGAAAATGGTTCGGTTTTTTACATTGCATTCGGTCATTTATTTGTCAACTCATTCATCGCAAGACAAACGTATAGAGGGTAGATTTTGCTACATCATTCCCAATTTTTGTATTGTGAAACGGATAATACCCTTGTCAAGCCTGATGAGTTCGCACGTACACGCCGTTGCCATTATGGGAGATCTGCCCGTTAAGCTCCAGGATCAGCAGGATCGAAGACACCACGTTGACCTCCAGGCCGCTACGCCCGACCAGGGTATCGACGCTCACCGGCTCATAGCCCATGCTGCCGAGGATCTTCTCATGTTCCGGATCGCAGGTTACGGGACCGGTTACCGATGGCGCAACCGCCGTATCGCCCCGCCCTCGATCCAGGTCTATATGGTTTTTCAACTCCTGTAGAATATCGTCCACCGTTTCCACCAGCTTGGCGCCGTCGCGTATCAGGGCGTGACAGCCTTTTGAAAGAGGGCTGTGTATGGAACCCGGGACGGCAAACACCTCCCGATTTTGCTCGTTTGCCAGCCGTGCCGTGATTAAAGAACCGCTTTTTGTCGAGGCCTCCACCACCAGCACGCCGAGGCTTAGGCCACTGATAATGCGATTGCGTCGCGGAAAGTGCCCGGGCTTGGGCAACTTGCCTATGGGAAACTCGGAGACCACCATGCCGCGTTGCGCGATCCGCTCGGTCAGCTTGCGGTGATTGGGCGGATAAATGCGGTCAAGCCCGCATCCGGCCACGGCGATGGTCGCCCCGTTTTGTGCCTGTAGCGCACCGCGATGCGCGGCGGCGTCTATACCGCTTGCCAGGCCGCTGGTGATGACCAGCCCCGCCCGGGCAAGGCTTCGCGCAAACGACTGCGCGATCTCCCTGCCCTGGTGACTGGCGTTACGGCTGCCGACGATGGCAAGCTGTGGATCGGACAATACCTGCGCCGGCGGTTCGCCCATCACATACAGCACCACGGGCGGGTCCGTCAGCTGTTTCAGCAGTTCGGGATAGCCTGCGTCCCTTATCGTGATCAGACGGTGCGCATCCTGTTGAAGCCATTCGAGATCCCGCTTGATCGCCTCCTCATCGGGCGCCGTGATCCCGTCAATGACGGGTTTCGGTATGCCGAGTGCCTGCAATTCGCCGCGCCCGGCTTGCAGAATGCCCCCCGGAGATTCAAACTTATCCAGCAACTTATGGAACGTCGCCGTTCCAAGTCGGTCAATATGGGTGAGTGCTAACCACTCCTCTGGCTGAGACATACGCGATCAAGGTTTTTTATAATTGTAGCGGGATGTAAGCGTGAACGGAAAGGGTTATATCATGCGGCTCATCATGAAAGATCACACTTTGGCGGCATTATGCAAGGTATTTTATTAAACTTGGGACTGGTATAGTATTGCAAATATATTCTATGCTTAGGCGACCGAAATGCTTAGGCGAACGAAATGCTTAGGCGAACGAAATGCTTAGGCGAACGAAAAGCGGTTCAGATCAACGTATAGTCATTTTATAGGGCGATGGCATTACTTGAAATCCTACATTTTCCCGACCCCAGGTTACGAAAAAAGGCGCGTCCGGTGGACGAGATAGACGACCGGGTACGCCAAACGGTGACCGACATGTTCGAAACCATGTACGACGCCCGCGGCGTCGGGCTGGCCGCCACCCAAGTGAACGTGCAACGGCAGATCATCGTCATCGACGTTTCAGACGACAAAGACACCCCGCTTTGCTTGATCAACCCGAAAATTATCGCCGACGAGGGCGAAAAAGAGGCGCGGGAAGGATGCCTGTCCGTGTTGGGAATTTTCGACAACGTAAAACGTGCGGAAAAAATTACCGTAGAGGCCCTGGATCAAAATGGCGAGTTGGTGACCCACGAGGCGGAAGACCTGTTCTCAATCTGTATTCAGCATGAAATAGACCACCTTGAAGGCAGGTTGTTCATCGACCATCTATCGCCGTTGAAGCGTCAGCGCATCAAAAAGAAACTGCTCAAACAACAGAAACGCGGGCAGACTCCACGGCGCGAGGATGACGCCCAACATGCCAACGTGATCTAAACTACGCGCCTTAGAAAACTTCCAGCGTATAACGCTGTGCCTCGGGGACTTACAATCATCTTTGCCGGCACCCCCGAATTTGCCGCGGTGGTGCTGCGTCCCCTGCTGGCAAGCACCCATCGGGTCATAGCGGTATACACACAACCCGACCGACCGGCGGGGCGCGGCAGGAAACCGCGACAGAGTCCGGTAAAAGAGCTTGCCCTGCAAGCCGGCATCCCGCTTTACCAGCCCGCCCGCCTTGACGAGCGGGAATGCGGGTGCCTGCAAGGGCTTGCGGCGGACGTGATCCTGGTCAGCGCCTACGGGGTACTACTTCCCGTTGCGGCATTGGAAGCCGCGAGGTTGGGCACGATCAACATCCATGCCTCGCTACTACCGAAATGGCGCGGTGCGGCGCCTATCCAGCGCGCCATCCTGGCCGGCGACAGGCAGACCGGCATCACCTTCATGCAAATGGTACGGGAACTGGATGCGGGCCCGATCTTGTCGCAGTTGACGTGTGACGTGGAGGCCGCCGACACGGGCGCGAGCCTACACGACCGCCTTGCCCGCCTGTCGGCGCAGGCCGTCGTCGGGATCATGGACGGCTTACAGGGCGATCAATTCACGCCCGTCCCCCAGGACGCAAGCCAAGCCACGTATGCGGAAAAGCTGGTAAAGAGCGAGGCCGTGATCGACTGGCGTGAAAGCGCCGCCGAAATCGAACGAAAAATTCGCGCCTTCAACGCCTGGCCGGTGGCCTGCACGCACTGGAACGGCCGGCGGTTACGTATCTGGGAGGCCGTCTCGAGGCGCGCTACGATGGATGGAAAATATGCCTCCGATGCATATACCCCCGATGCACACGCCCCCGGCACCGTCATCGCGGTTGACAGGGAAGGCATTGACGTTGCCACAGGCAACGGGGTGCTGCGCCTGCAATCCCTACAACTGGCCGGCGGCAAAGTCATTCGCGCCCGCGACTTTACCAATGCCCACGACGTGCGGGGTCAACGTTTTAGCGGCTGAGTGCCCCGCTCGCGGGAGAAATTGCAACCTTTTGTGACTGAAAAAGTGCGGTTTCCTCAATAAACAACATTACAGACGGACATTGCAGAATTAGGTATATAATTCGCAAACCTTGAACGCCGCGCCGGCTTCCCGTCTTTGGAACGGGGCGTGCGGGCGGCCGTCGAGTTTGATCCCGTGCTGTCGGGACGCGTCGGGATCATGGATGGTTTACAGGGCGATCAATTTGGCGGGGGGACTATGAAAATTATCATCTTAGGTTCCGGACAGGTCGGCCAATCTCTGGCGTCCAGCCTGGTTGACGAGGCCCACGACGTCACGCTGGTCGATACCGACGCTGTTTTGCTGAAGAATATTCAGGAGCGTGTCGACTTGCGCACCGTAGTGGGCAAGGCCTCGTACCCATCCGTGCTGGAAAGCGCGGGCGCCGAAGATGCGGACATGATCATCGCGCTAACCCAAAGCGATGAAACCAACATCGTGGCGTGTCAGGTCGCATACGCACTGTTTCACACGCCCACAAAGATCGCCAGAATCCGCACCCGCGAATACCTCTCGCGTCAGAGCGAATTATTTGTGCAGGAAGTGTTGCCGATAGACGTACTCATCAACCCCGAGTACCTGATCTCACAGCACGTACAACAGCTGATTGAACACCCCGGCTCATTGCAAGTCCTGAGCTTTTCCGAGGGCAAGATCAAACTGCTCGCCGCCCGTGCCGACAAGGACGGCCCCCTGATCGGGAAACGGCTGCCGGACGTGTTGGCGTTCATGCAGGACATCGAAACCAAAGTGATGGCCGTCTATCGTAACAACCACTCCATAGGATTGGACGACAACACCGTCATTCAGGCCGGTGACGAGGTATTCTTTATCGCCTCCTCTGAAAACGCTATGGCATTGACCGCAAAATTGGGGGGTGACGACAAGCCTTACAAGCGCATTTTACTGGCCGGTGGCGGCAACATCGGGTTTCACTTGGCCAAGGCCCTGGAGAACAAATATCAGATCAGGATCATCGAGCATGACCCGAAACGCACGCGCTTTCTATCCGAATCGCTGAATAAGGCGATCGTCTTGCAGAGCGACGTCGCCAACCGCGACATGCTGATCGAAGAAAATATTGAAAACACCGACGTATTTTGCGCCCTGACCGACGATGACGAAACCAACATCTTGTCGTCCATGCTGGCCAAGAGGTTGGGCGCCAGAAAAGTGATGTCGCTCATCAATCGGCAGAGCTACGTCGATCTGATCGAAAGCAGCGCCATCGACGTCGCCATCTCACCGCAACAGATCACCCTGAGCACCCTGCTCGCCCACATTCGCAAGGGGGGCATTGTCGAGGGACATTCCCTACGGCGCGGCGCGGCGGAAGCGATAGAAGTCAAGGTACACGGAGACGAAAAAACCTCTAAGGTGGTGGGACGCAGCATCGAACAGATCAAACTACCGGCAAGTGCCGCCATCGGCGCCATCGTGCGCGCCGGCCAAGTGATCATGGCCGCGGCGGACACCGAGATCAAAGAGCAGGATCACGTCATCGTATTTCTGACGAACAAGGCCGACATCAAGGTAACCGGGCGATTGTTTGAAGTCGGCGCAACCTTTATCTGAATTGAAAATCGAACCGGGTGATGGTTTGAAGTCGGCGCAGCCTTTATCTAAACTGAACATCGAACCGGCATTGATCCGAATGCCCGCACCCGTCAAAATCCCCGCACCGTTTCGTATATCATCTGCAAACCATCTTTCGTAACGTTCACCCATGCAGAGACGAGTAATACAGCGAATACTGGGCATTTTATTGGCGGGGTTCAGCGTTACCCTGCTACTGCCGGTGGTGGTTGACCTGGGGTACAAAGAAGGCGCCATGGCGCCTTTTATATGGGCGTTTGTCATCACCCTGGCCACCGGCTTGCTGCTGTGGTATCCGGTGCGCAAATTCCACAACGACCTGCGGTTGCGCGATGGATTTTTGATCGTAGTGTTATTTTGGACCGTGCTGGGCCTCTTTGGGGCCTTGCCGCTCTGGTTAAGTCCGTCTCTGGCCATCGGCGTTACCGATGCCGTATTTGAATCGATCTCCGGCCTGACCACCACCGGCGCCACCGTCATCACCAACCTCGATGGTTTACCGAAATCCGTACTATTTTACCGCCAAATGCTTCAATGGCTTGGCGGCATGGGGATCATCGTCCTGGCCGTTGCCATCCTGCCCATGCTCGGCGTCGGCGGCATGCAGCTCTACCATGCGGAAACCTCCGGGGCGATAAAAAATACCAAGCTCACCCCGCGCATCAAAGAAACCGCCAAGGCACTCTGGTACATCTACCTATTGCTGACGGTCGCTTGCGGGGGCGGCTACTGGCTGGCGGGAATGGACATTTTTGACGCCGTATCGCACAGCTTCTCCACGGTTGCCATCGGCGGATTTTCAACCCACGATGACAACATCGGCCACTTTCGCAGCACCCCGATAGAGATCGTATCGATAGTATTCATGCTGTTGGCGGGCGCCAACTTCGGTCTGCACTTTATCGCCTGGAAATCACAGAGCCTGAGCCATTACCTGCAAGACGCCGAATTTAGAACATACCTGCTGATCATCTTTGCGGTCACCCTGATAACCGTCATACTCCTACGCATTCACAGCGTCTATCCGACTTGGGACGACGCCTTTGCAAAAGCCGTCTTCCATGCCGTGTCAATCGGCACCACCACCGGCTTCACCACCTCCGGCTATTACCTTTGGCCAAGTTTCCTGCCCCTGCTGCTCCTGCTGGTAAGCTTTATCGGCGGTTGCGCCGGCTCGACCGGCGGCGGCATGAAAGTGGTGCGCGTATTGCTGTTGGTCAAACAGGGCTTGCGCGAAATAAAGCGTCTGGTGCATCCCAGCGCGGAAATCGCCGTCAAGATAGACTCCAAGCCGGTAGACGGGCGCGTGGTGGATGCCGTGTGGGGGTTTTTCTCCGCCTACGTCGGGGTATTTATAGTGATCCTGTTGCTGCTGATGGCCTCGGGTCTGGATCAGGTCACCGCCTTTTCCGCCGTCACCGCAACCCTCAACAACCTGGGCCCGGGGTTGGGCGAGGTGGGCGCCAACTACACGAGTATTAACGGCTTCAGCAAATGGGTGCTGTGTTTGAGCATGTTGTTGGGGCGTCTGGAAATCTTCACGCTGCTGGTCATTTTTACTCCGACTTTTTGGAAGAGATAACTTCCGAGTATGCCGGATGAAGCTGCAAGAAAGAAATGGGATGATCGCTACGCCGGCGACCAAGTTTCCGCCCCGCAACCGGCGCGCGTACTGACGCAATACCGCCATCTGCTACCCGCTTCGGGCGTGGCGTTGGACTTGGCGTGCGGGCTTGGCGGCAATGCCCTGTTTCTGGCGCGGCGCGGTTTTACCGTACACTCATGGGATCGCTCCGAACAAGCCATCCGCCGCCTGACCGAATCGGCCGGTGGCGACAACCTTGCGCTGCACGCCGCCGCACGAGACGTGGTGGCATCCCCGCCGGAAAAAAATCGTTTCGATGTCATCTGTGTAAGCTACTTCCTTGAACGCGCCCTTACCGGCGACATCATCGCCGCCCTGAAGCCGCGCGGCCTCTTGTTCTATCAGACCTTCATCCATGAAAAGACCTCCGAGTGCGGCCCCGGCAACCCCGACTATCGACTGGCCGAAAACGAGCTTCTAAAATTATTTGCGCCGTTGCACGTGCTGGTGTATCAAGAACACGGACGCGTCGGCGATCTACGGCGGGGCATTCGTGACATCGCATGTTTGATCGCGCAAAAACGTTGACGAAGATCCATTGATAAAGAGGGCATAAAATTGCTTGAGTTATATCCGAAATTGCCCGCCGCCAAGTGACAGACACTATGGAATTACTTGAGCTATTCCCAAATATTAAGCCGACCTCTGAATAACAGGCATCATGGAATATCTTGAGCTATATTCACACATTAAGCCCCACCGCGAATTTCAGCTACAGGTATCCGAGTTACATACCCTGTGGATAGAGGAATGCGGCAACCCCGACGGGATTCCGGTGGTATTCCTGCACGGTGGGCCGGGCGCCGCCTGTGAGACCTTCCACCGCCGTTTTTTTGACCCGCAACGCTATCGGATCATCCTCTTTGATCAGCGCGGCTGCGGTCGCTCCACCCCTCATGCCGAGTTGCGGGAAAATACCACCCCGGCCCTGGTTGCCGACATCGAGCGGATCAGACAGTATTTGGGCGTAAAAAAATGGCTGGTGTTCGGCGGATCGTGGGGGTCGACATTGGCGCTGGCCTACGCGCAGGCGCATCCGCATCGCGTCAGTGGACTGATCCTACGCGGCATATTTCTGTGTCGGGCACGCGACATTCACTGGTTCTATCAGGACGGCGCCGGCCGCATCCACCCCGAGCTTTGGCAGGACTACATCTGCGTCATTCCCGAAGCGGAGCGCGATGACCTGGTGGCCGCCTTTTACCGGCGCCTGTGCTCGGATGACGAGGGCGTTCGGCGCGAGGCGGCGCAAGCCTGGTCGGTCTGGGAAGGAAGCACCTCCAACCTGACCACCAGTCCCGACGTGGTCGGTCACTTCTCAAATGCCCGCGTCGCCTTGAGTCTGGCGCGGATCGAGTGCCACTACTTCAACCACGACTCGTTTTTGCGTGATGATCAGCTACTGCAAGACGCCCACAAACTCGCGGACATCCCCGGCGTGATCGTACACGGACGCTATGACATAGTATGTCCGATTGAGCAGGCCTATGCGCTGCATCGCGTCTGGCCGCGTGCCGAATTTATCGTCGCCCCCCGCTCGGGACATTCCGCCACCGAGGCGGAGATCGTCGATGCACTGGTACGCGCCACGCAAAAATTCGCAAGGCTATTGTCGTGATTGCCCTACTCCAGCGCACGCGCGCCGCCAGTGTCTCTATAGACGACCAACCGATCGCCGCGATTGATCGCGGTGTGCTGGTATTTCTGGCGGTACAAAAACACGATGACGAGGCCGCCGCCGCGCGCCTTTGCAGGCGGGTTTTGGGCTACCGCATCTTTGCCGACCAACACGGCAGGATGAACCGCAGCGTCACCGACATAAAAGGCGGCATCCTCGTGGTGCCGCAATTCACCTTGGCCGCCGGCACGGACAAAGAACTGCGCCCTAGCTTTTCATCGGCGGCCGCACCCGAACAGGGAAAGGCGCTGTTTGATTATTTTTTAAGCGAAATACGATCAGAATATGCTAAAGTGGAGGCAGGAAGATTCGGTGCCGATATGCAGGTGCAATTGATCAACGATGGCCCGGTAACGTTTTGGTTGCAGTGATAAAACATGGATTGAACAGCGACGATTGGCTTTAACTTCCCGAGTTTATATCCTATACCCCCGATTTATATTTTCCCCGAATTTATACCCCTGAGTTTATATTCCAATGAATGCACGCACCGCCAGCGTTGAGCGCAACACCAACGAGACACAGATCGCCGTACAACTGAATTTGGACGGCACAGGCGACGCCTCGCTGAAGACCGGCCTACCCTTCTTTGAACACATGCTGGATCAGGTGGCCCGTCACGGCATGTTGGACTTGACCATAAACGCGCGCGGCGACCTTGAGATTGACGCCCACCACACCGTTGAAGACATCGGCATCACCTTGGGGCAGGCCTGTTCGCGGGCGATTGGCGACAAAAAAGGAATACGGCGTTACGGCCATGCCTACGTGCCGTTGGACGAGGCGCTTTCCAGAGTCGTCATCGATTTTTCCGGCCGTCCGGGGCTGGAGTTTCGCGTACAATTCCCGCGTGCGCGTGTCGGGGATTTTGATGTCGACCTCACGCGCGAGTTCTTTCAGGGCTTTGTCAACCATGCCAACGTCACCCTGCACGTAGACAACCTATGCGGGGAAAATTCACATCACATTGCCGAAACCGTGTTCAAGGCCTTCGGACGGGCGCTACGCATGGCCGTTGAGCCGGACGCGCGCCGGGGCGATGAAATTGCCTCCACCAAGGGCAGCCTGTAGCGATCCCGTGCCGGGTCGGTGACGGCGACGGCTTCAATTCGGGATGACGCGGATCGCCGTCGTGGATTATGGGATGGGCAACCTGTATTCGGTTGCCAAGGCGGTGGAACGCATGGCCGCCCGGGTGCGCGTGACCTCAAGCCCAAGAGAGATCGCCGCCAGCGACAAAGTGATCTTTCCGGGTCAGGGTGCGGCGCGCGACTGCATGACGGCGCTCCGCCAACTCGATCTACAAGCCGCGATTATCGAGGCCGCAAGACAAAAACCCTTTCTCGGTATCTGTATGGGGATGCAGGCACTGATGCAACAGAGCGAAGAAGGCGGCGGCACCGAATGCCTGGCGCTTTATCGGGGGAGCGTAGAATATTTTGGCCGTCACCTTTCAACGGCTACCGCCGCGGATCCCCTCAAGGTGCCGCATATGGGTTGGAATTGTATCGAACAGCGACAAGATCACCCCTTATGGAAAGACATCCCCCAATCAAGCTGGTTTTATTTCGCCCACGGCTATTTCGTGAAATGCGAGGATCGGGCGTTGGTTGCCGGCACCACCGATTACGGGCTTGTTTTCACCTCCGCACTCGCCCGCGACAACGTATTCGCGTTGCAGTGCCATCCCGAAAAAAGTGCCGCCGCGGGCTTGCAACTACTTGAAAATTTTGTACATTGGGACGGTACGGCACAACCATCTTGATAACTTGGCGAGGATCCGATGATCATTATTCCGGCCATTGATCTGAAAGACGGCAAATGCGTGCGCTTGCGGCAGGGCAGCATGGGCGACGTGACGGTATTTTCCGATGATCCGGTAGAAATTGCCGACCGCTGGGTAACGGCGGGGGCAAGGCGTATTCACATCGTTGATCTGGACGGCGCCGCTTCGGGCGTTCCGCAACATACCGAACTGGTGCACGCCATCGCCTCCGCCTATCCGGACGTCCCCGTTCAGGTGGGCGGCGGCATTCGAGACGAAGACACCGTGCAAACCTATCTCGATGCGGGCGTCCAATATGTCATCATCGGCACCAAAGTGGTGAGCGCCCCCCATTTTGTCAACGACTTATGCCTGGAATTTCCCGGCCACATCATCGTCGGCCTGGATGCAAGAGACGGCAAGGTTGCCATTGACGGATGGTCGAAACTGTCGCACCACGACGTCATTGACACCGCCCGCCATCTTGAATCGGACGGCGTGGCCGCCATCGTGTTTACCGACATCAGCCGTGACGGCATGATGGGCGGCTTGAACGTTGAGGCCACGGTGGAACTGGCCGCCTCTATCCACATCCCCGTCATTGCCTCCGGCGGCGTCAAGAGCGAAGACGACATCAAGCGACTATGCGAATGCGATGAAGAAGGCATCATCGGCGTCATCGTCGGGCGCGCGCTGTATGAGAACGCCATAGACCTGCAACATGCGCAACAACTCGTCGACGCCTATCACTCGTAAGCAAACCGAAAATCTGCAACATGCGCAACAACTCGTTGACGCCTATCACTCGTGGACAAACTGATCTTCACCGCTTAAAGGATCACTGCGGATTCGAGCCTGCAACGCCTGATTTGACGATACCGCACCATGCCGCTTGCAAAACGCATTATTCCCTGTCTGGACGTTGACGCCGGCCGCGTCGTCAAGGGCGTCAAGTTTGTCGACATACGAGACGCCGGCGATCCCGTTGAAGTGGCCGGCCGATACGACCGCGAAGGTGCGGACGAAATCACCTTTCTCGACATTACCGCCAGTTCCGATGACCGCGACACCATGATACACGTGGTGGAGCGCGTCGCCGCGCAAGTCTTCATCCCGCTTACGGTGGGCGGGGGCATCCGCAAGGTGGAGGACGTACGCGCCATGCTCAACGCCGGCGCCGACAAGGTTGCGATCAACACTGCCGCCATCTTTGACCCCGATCTGGTTCGGCGGGCGAGCCGCAAAGTAGGGTCACAATGTATCGTCGTTGCCATCGATGCCAAGCGGGTGAACGATGCGGGGGTGAACGGCGCGGGACAACCGCCAAGGTGGGAAATTTTCACGCACGGCGGGCGAAAATTTACCGGCCTTGACGCCGTTGACTGGGCACGGAAGGTCGAAAGCGAGGGCGCCGGCGAGATTTTACTCACCAGCATGGACCGCGACGGCACCAAACAGGGGTTTGACCTTGAGTTGACGCGCGCCGTCAGCGAGGCCGTCCGCATTCCCGTCATCGCCTCCGGCGGCGTCGGTTCGCTGGCGCATCTGGCCGCGGGCATCACCGTCGGCAAGGCCGATGCGGTGCTGGCGGCAAGCATCTTTCACTTCGGCGAGTATTCCATACGGGACGCCAAACAGTATATGGCCGCGCAAGGTATCGTCATGAGGGGTAATTTTTCCCCTTAAAGGGCGATTTTTTTGCCCGCCTGATCGTGTTTTTATACGGCGGGTGTATGATACCCTCTTAAGATGAATACCGATCAAACCCTGCAACGGCTGACCGCCATACTGGAACGGCGCAAGGGCGCAAGCGTCGAGGAATCCTACGTGGCGGGCTTGTACGCGCAGGGAGTCGAGAAGATCATCGACAAAATTACGGAAGAATCATGCGAAACTGTGGCCGCGGCGAGAACCGACGACACGCAACATCTAATTCACGAAGTTGCGGATCTGTGGTTTCATTGCATGGTGTTGCTTGCGCACAAGGGCACCAGCTACGAAGCCGTACTGTCCGAGCTGGGCAACCGATTCGGCACGTCCGGACTCGTGGAAAAGGCGCGGCGCAAAAGCGAGGAACGTTGAATTTTTTAACGGAGCGTACACATGTCTATCGGACCCTTACAATTACTTATCGTCCTGCTCATTATCCTGTTGATCTTCGGCACCAAGAAATTGCGCAACATGGGTGGTGACTTGGGGAGTGCAATCAAGAATTTCAAGAAATCCGTAAAGGAAGAAAGCGAGACCAAAGAGGGCAAAGACGCTGAAACCGGCGAGCTTCCACCGAAAAACTGATCGCCTTCGCCGATGTTTGACTTCGGGTTTTGGGAGCTGAGCCTTATCATGATCGTCGCCCTTCTGGTGGTCGGTCCCAAGCGTTTGCCTATTCTGGCCGCGCAGGTTGGCAGGTGGATCGGCAAGGCGAAACGCATTGCCGCCAACATTCGCGCCGACATTGAATCCGAAATCGAGGCCGCCGAGATCAAAGAAATGCTGGAAAAACAGCAGAGCGAGATCGGCGAGCTAAAAGAGATCCTTCAGGACACCCGCAAAGAACTGGAGGACGGCGACCGCGAACTGGTCAGAGACATTGAAAAGCGCATCGAATCCTCGGCATCATCCGCCGGCGACACACAGAAAATTGAGAAGCGCGTTGAATCCTCGGCACCATCCTCTGGCGACGCACGGACCCATGAAGACGCGCCAAGCCCTTCCGCGAAAGCATAATCCGAAAGCATATTATTTTGGGAACTATGTAGCAAAATCCACGGCGGTTCTCATTTTCGATACAGCTTCCACTTCTGATTAAGCTCTTCTCTTAATCGGCTATCCCTGGCTGGATTTGTTTATCGATTTATTTATCAATATGTTTTGAGTAACGTAGATTCTTCATGTAATTCTCTATCCAATTCCAATCTACCCCCAAGGGGGAAAATGGCATTTTTATTTCTGTTTTTCTGATTCGCCGTTGATTAAACTTTCTGCCATAAGAGTAGCGGTACTGCTCCTGATTGATCACTGTAGCAAGAAATAGCCCTCGATAAACGTTCATGTCAAACTTCGGGATAAGTTTTTCAACATGGTCGCTAGCTGAAAAATTGAAAGGTTGATAGGCACAGAATCCAAATACTGCACTGTCAATCGTTAAAACATTCCCTTTTTCCGTATAAGTATCGTAAAAACCTCGCGCCCCGTTATTGGTGGCTTGCGTGGTAATGTAAGGATATATTCTTTCCCCGCTTATATGCTGTTCTTCAAGTACCTTTCGGTCTGTCGTTTTTGAACCCCTAATAGTGAATAGTTCATCAAGGGTAATAGGCTTCCAATCTTTGAAATTAAGGCTGTAGTGATGCTTGGTGAAACAGTCTTTCGATACAGTATCGGTGAGTTGATTATAGAACAGAAAGGTAGCATATTTTCGCATAGCGTCTTCAAAACAAATGTCACCCAAAGCCTCAAAATTAGTTTTAAGATAAGGTTCAACCAGCCATTCATCTTTAGCTTCTACCGACCTCAGCACCGAATATCCGTCTTTCTCTTGTTTGTCAAAGTAACTTCGAAGCCATTTTTGCCTAACCTCGTTTTGGTACTTCTTATAGTAGTCAATTCTGCCGTGGGGACGCATTTTGATAAAACCATCCTCTTTCCAATAACCAAACCAGGTTTTTACACTTTCCCGATGGGGTTTGTGCGCCTCAAAAACCAGAATACAAGTTACGGCAGATTTATCACTACTCTCAAAAAGTGTGTTGGGCATACTCATTACGGCTTTCAAGGTATGGTGGGTAAGAAGTCGTTTTTTTACTGACTGATTTCCCTGCTTGGTGTTCATCGCACAGGATTGCGGCACAATGGCGATGCCGATGCCGTTAGGTTCGAGGAAGGATAGTGCATTCCATACAAACTCTAACTCCTTATGTCCGTTTTCTTTAGCATAAGGAGGGTTCAAGAACGCTATTGTGGGTTTGCGTTTTTTAATCTCACCAGTATCTATTTCAAAGCAATCCTGCTGATAAATGTTTGCTTTGCCATCCCCCCTCAACATCATGTTGGAACAAGCCAGACAGAACATTTTCGGGTTGCTCTCAATACCGATAAGTTGATTCCGGTGGATATACTTCAGTTTGTCAACATCCCCTTGCACCTGGTCTTCCATTTTCATCATTGCAGCAATTAGAAACCCCCCCGTGCCGCAACAGTTGTCTATGACGATACTGTCTTTATTTACCTCTGCCAATGCGCAAAATAATTCAGTGATATGGGGAGGAGTTAAGACAATCCCTAAACCACCATCGCCATTTGCGTATTTAAGAAAATCAATATAAAAAGTGCCTAAAATGTCGTGATATTTATAGTCTTTAGTAAAAGGTTTGATATGTCTTTCCGCTTCTTCAATCAGGTCTTTCAGCAAGGTGTTCGGAGAACCATCTTTATTTCTCTCGGTGAGAATCTTGGTATTAGTGCGTAAGAAACCATACGTATCTAGCATGGTTTGTTTTTTCATGTTGCCGATATTATCTCGTTCCAATCGCTCTTCAATAGTGTTCAGCAACAGGGCAGCTATTTCCTTTGGCTTCTTTTTGGTGGAATAAGAAGAACAAAATCCTTCATCTTCTAAAGCCAACAGAATCCCACTTACCACCAAAGGGCGATAGGTTTCCTCAAACTCAAAGTCATCCCGCAATTGCTGGTTCAGTGTTTGAGAGTATTTCTTTAGTTTGGCTTCATCTGCCTCACATTTCCCTGAATCTCGGTTCAACAGAGACAGATAGCTCCCAAAATCTAACAGCTTGCTTATTTCCAGGTTTTTGTAACTACCACCTTGAATTTGCAGAAAGGTATCTACCAACCATTCATCTTCTCTCTCGCCTGATACACCGATGGAAAGTACGTCAAACTCCTTCGAGAGATAAGAAGAATAAAGCAGCGCACCATCCACTGCATAATCACGATAATGATTGAGTGTTTGGCTTTTATGCCTGCTCAGTTCAGCCTTACACTCTACAACGATAAGAAGATTACTGTTTTCAAAAGTAACAATAAAATCAGGGTATCCAGCCCCTGTCCCTGCTTTTGATGCGTTTTGTAAAAGCTTTTGTATCTTGGGTTTTTCAGACTGTTGTTCTTCCACCCAAACATGCTGATGGGTTTCTTTCTTGAAGGCTTCCCTGCTGCGTGTTAAGTGTTCCCTGACAAGAATTTCCGTATTCCGCTCATTCGCCACGGGTTAATTCCTGGTAGATAAATCGTTTAAGATATTTCTTGCTGAGATGGTGAAGCATATACCAAGCCGTCCTGATATTGTACACTTAATTCTTTGCTCAACTACAAGGCAGATACGCCTTTTCTGGCCGTAACCATTAGTAAATGGCTACAATCCAGCTCTGTAAATATCTTTTGTGGATTTTGCTACATAATTCCCATTATTTTGATAAGGGAGAAACCATGAACGAAAATACCTAAAGCGTGACTGGAAGACATAACCGAAAGTATGACAAAAAGCACAAAGTATTCCCGAAAGCATGACATAACCTGAGAGGCATAACCTACAGATATTCCAGAAAGTGCAAAAACGTTACACAAAAATGCAAAGATATTTCCGAAAGCATAGCCGAAAGACATAACCCGAAAGCCCAAAAGCATGACAACAGACCCTTCGGATAATGATGAAGACGGCGACAAAAGCCCGCTGCTGTCGCATCTATACGAACTTCGCAACCGCCTGCTGTGGATTACCGCCACCGTAGCGGTATTCTTTTTCTGCCTGCTACCCTTTGCCAACAAGCTGTACACCTACCTGGCCGTGCCGCTGCTGGCGCATCTGCCGCAGGGCGGATCGATGGTCGCCATTGACGTGGCGTCGCCTTTCCTGGCGCCGTTCAAGCTGGTGTTTCTACTCGGCATCATGCTGGCGATCCCCGTCATCCTTTACCATGCCTGGGCGTTTGTTGCGCCGGGCCTCTACAAGAGTGAAAAACGTCTCGCCTTCCCGATCCTCGTCTCCAGCTCCATCCTTTTTTACGTCGGCATGACGTTCGCCTACTTTATCGTCTTCCCCCTGATGTTCGGATTTTTTACCCGTGTCGCCCCGCAGGGCGTGACCGTGATGACCGACATCAGCCGCTATCTGGACTTCGTGCTCAAGGTCTTCATCGCCTTCGGTGTGGCGTTTGAAGTCCCTATCGTCACCCTGGTGCTGGTAAAACTTGGGATTGCGACGCCTCGACAACTGGCGGCCAAAAGACCTTACGTCATCGTCGCGGCGTTCATCGTCGGCATGTTGCTGACGCCCCCCGACGTGGTCTCGCAGATCCTGCTGGCGCTGCCGGTGTGGGTACTGTTTGAGATCGGCTTACTCCTGTCGCGCATCGTCGCGAGGCAACGCGGCGCAAAACCCGAAACCGATCAACCGGAGGGCGACGACGACCCCCAAGCGGACACGGAAAAACCATCAAAACGCCCGTCCCGCTTTCGCTCGCGCCCGATGGCGCCGCCGGAAAAATAGCCGGTGGGAATGCTTAAGAGACGCATGAATATTGCCAATGTCTTGGAGATGGGAAAATTTCTTTCCCCGTCCCGTACAAGTATATACTTCCGTCATAGAACGATGGACGCTTCCTTATTCTTGTTGCTCATTCTAATGACAACTACCAGACATCCTCTTTACTTGGATAAGGTATATTAAAAGCCCCCTTCCACCGTTCGAGCGTGCCTTTACTTTTTAGGATTTGTATTTTTTTAATATCAAGACGCTTGGGAAGACGATCCTTTCCGTCATAGTGTTCTACCGCAGAAACAATTACTCGCTTATTCAAAACCTCCCGCAGGTTATCCACAGTCACAAAATTACAGGTACAGTTTAATTCTTTATCGCCGATACTCGTGATTAATTTCGCGCGCGCGGGTTTACCTCGCAGATCAACTTCCTTTAGTACTCCATCGAAACTACCGAATGCAATGCCGGCATAAAGCGGTATATCGCGGCCTTTAGATTTAAGGGAGTCCAATGCCTGGCTTGCGCGTCCACCAAAAGATTTATCGATACGGATAACATTTTCATCTTCAAACCGCATCTCACCATGAGAGAACTTCTTTCCCGTTCCATCATCCAATTCGGCAAGGGGCTTCATAACCTGTTCTGGCGTATCCTGAGGGACACTACTACCTTCTTGAATATTCTGGGCGACAGAACGAAAATACTTTACGCTGGAACGCTTGTATGGTTTCTTATAGTCTACCTCGTCCTCGACGATTTGCACTGTGGCGCTACCTGTACCAAGATCGGAAATAAGATAATCTAGGCTTTTTCTGCCGTTAATATGCTTGTCAACAGCACGAAGACTTTTAACAAGGAGGGTAAGTTTCTGAGCAAACACATCGACTCTTACAGCCCCGTTCTTCTCATGATCGAGGCCGTAAAAGGTAACGCGGATTTTCCCAAGTTTTTCTTTCATTTTTCTCACCCCCTGAGCTTGGCAGTGTACACTGCGTATAAATCCCTGTGAAGAACAACAGAACAGAAATTCGTCACCGCGTCATCCTGATCATCCTGGATGGTTTCGGCACCAATCCGAGCAAGGCCAACAATGCGATCTTGCAGGCGGAAACCCCCCGGCTGGACGAATATTTTTCCAAATACCCGCATACCGTACTGGAGGCCTCGGGCGAGGCCGTCGGCTTGCCGTCCGGTCAGATGGGCAACTCCGAAGTCGGACACATGACCATCGGTTGCGGCACCATCATCCGCCAGGACCTCATTCGCATTAACGACGCCATTACCGACAGCAGCTTCTTTGAAATGTCGCCACTGTTGCGGGCGATCAAAAAAGCGAAGAAAAAGCAGGGCTACATTCACCTGATCGGGTTGTTGTCGGACGGTGGCGTACATTCCCATATCGACCATGTGGTTGCCCTGCTCCACCTGTGTCGGCGGCACGGCGTTCGCCCGTTGCTACATGCCATTACCGATGGCCGCGATGCGCCGCCGCAAAGTGCCGAGAAATACATCGACTACCTACAGGAGGCGTTACGGGAGGCAAACGGTTTCATCGCAACCTTGACGGGGCGTTACTACGCGATGGATCGCGACCGACGATGGGAGCGCACCATGAAGGCGTGGCGGGCGCTGGTGCTGTTGCAGGGCGAAAAGGCGGACAATGCCCATGACGCCATTGCGCGCGCCTACGCACGCGGCGAGACCGATGAATTTATCTTGCCCACCGTCATCAAGGGCGCGCAACCGATGGTGGATGAATCCGAGGTGATCTTCTACAATTTTCGCAATGATCGCCCGCGTCAGCTTGCCAGTTCGTTGGCGCAGAAAACCTTCACCGCATTTGATCGCGACCCCGGCTACAAGCCCGTCAAGCTAACGGTAATGACCAAATACGGCAAGGAATATCTCGGACCGGTGATCTTTCCGCCGCGCAAGCCGGAGACCAATCTGGCGGAGATCATCAGCCGTCACAACCTGCATCAATTCCACTGTGCGGAAACCGAGAAATATCCGCATGTCACCTACTTCATCAACGGCGGCCAGGAGGAGGCCTACGAAGGCGAAGACCGCAAGATGGTGCCGTCGCCGAAAGTCGCCACCTACGACCTAAAGCCCGAGATGAGTGCCGAAGAAGTCGCCGATGAAGTCATCAAGGCATTGCACAACAACGAATACGCATTGATCATTACCAACTTTGCGAACGGCGACATGGTGGGGCACACCGCCAAGAGAGAGGCGATCACCGCCGCCTTGGAGGCCTTGGACAAACAAGCCGGCCGCGTGCTGGACGCCGCCATGGAAAACAACGTCGCGGTGGTATTGACTTCGGACCACGGGAATTGCGATGAGATCGTCGACCCGCATACCCGCGAGCCGCACACGCAACACACGGTCTATCCGGTGCCGTGTCTGGTGATCGACGGGAAAGACCGCAAGTTGGCCAACGGGCGGGGGCTGAGTGCGGTGGCGCCCACCATCCTCGAGATCATGGGCATCGAAAAACCCGAGGCGATGACCGGCAAATCGTTGCTTATTTGAGTCAAACTCTAAGATACGGGAGCGGATTAAAACCGATCACACGGATTCCACCTCACCAGGAGGCCGTCCCTTCGGGCGGTACTCGGGCGATTTTCGGTAAAAACTAAATCAAACGGATCCCACCTCACCAAGCCGCCGTCCCTTTCGGGCGGTACTCGGGCGATTTTCGGTAAAAACTAAATCAAACGGATTCCACCTCACCAAAACGCCGTCCCTTTCGGGCGGCACTCGGGCAGGGGCGGTGAAGACTAATCAAACGGATTCCACCAGCGTTTCTTTTTAGGCTTTTCTTCCTTTTTCGCCTCGCCGCCGGCGCCTTCACTTTCACCCTCGCCTTCGCCTTCATTCCGGCGCGCCAGCGTAACGGCTTCATCGGCTTCTTTTGCCAGATTGCGCAGGGCGTTGCGCATCGTCGTTGCCGAGTAGTCGCCGCGAATGGGGATGTGGGCGATGTTCTTATCGGCCTTCCAGTCATAGGCGCGTTTGAGTTGTTTTCGGTATTGTGCCGGATAGTTGTCGAAGTTGACCTTGGATTGACGTTTGATGTCGCCCGTCACCTGGATGGCGCGTTGACCAAAGAAAAAGAACTTCTTGCCCGTTGCCACCACCGCCAGCCCGTGGCGCGCGATGTCGTAGGATACCTCGGGACAGGTCTCGAAGCGTTGGCTATATTCTTTGCTGACTTGCGCCGCCAGGCACACCCTTACGCTATAGCGGATGGCGTCCTGATCGATGGTGAGACCGAACACATCGGCGCCTTTTTGCAGCTGTCGGATCGCCTGTCGCTCTTGTCGCGTAAAGCCATCCCTGAGATCGGCGCCGCCAAGCTCGGACCCTTCCTCGCTGCTGTAGATGATGACTTGCTGTTGATAGGGTTTATAGTCGGGCACTTCGGCCTCGGAGGCCGTGCACAACTGGGTCACCTGTTCCTGTGTAAACCCTTTTTCCAGATAAAAAGCCACGTCTTCCTTGTCGCACTTGGCAAACGCGATGGCGGGCAGCAGCAGGCCGCCGACCAGCAGCGAGATAACCGCCTTGTGATGGATGTCGATCATATTTGCTTGCCTGTCCTTCCGCCTTGTCGGGCGTCTTGTCGCGTGCATTAACAATAAAAGGGAAGTAGGCGGCTACTCTTTTCGCAGAGCCTTCCGCTTAGCCAACTGGAAAAATATACCTAGAAAAAAAGCCTACAACGCCCACCGCAATAATCCCCAACAACCATTTCGCCATATTAAATTGGGTTCTCATCTTTTCAATACTGATATGCAGCGTTTTCAACTCTTTTCCAATACCGATATGCAGCGCTTTTAACTCTGCCGACGTCGCCAAGTGATTGACTCGCTCTTCAATTCTTACCAAGCTTTCCTCAACGATCATAACAAAATTTTCCGAAATATAAAGACGGGACAATAAAAAAACGGGCACCTACAAGGCGCCCGTTTTTATCGTAAAAGTCCTTTTATCCGTCAGGATGCAAGCGGTCTTAGAACCACTGCACCATGCCGATTTGCCAGCTTTCTTCCTTGCCGCCCATACGGACGCCGCTGCTGTTGATCCCAAAGCCGTTTTGGGAGTTGTCGTCATTGTCCACTTCACCGTAGACCAGACGCAGCTCGGTGCCGGCCGGGAAGGTGTAGTAGAGACCGACGGAAAACGCCGTGGCGCCGGAATCTTTTTGATTGATACCGCCGCAGTCGTTACCGCCTTCTACCAGATCGCCGCCGGTCATCATGACGGCATTTGCCTCTGCTGAAGCCCAGTTTGGCGCCAGCACCATCGGGTTCCTTTCCCTCATGCTTTCGCCGCATTCAAAGTCGTCGGCTTCCATATACATGAAGCGGAAGTCCAGCGGCCCGGGGAAGTCGTGCTTGCCGGAGACCAGCCAGGCGTCGCGCTCAAAGTCCACCATACCGTTGGTCTTGGTGAAGTCGAACGGCCCGGCAACCGCGCCGTTGGCCGCGGCCGTGGCCTTATCCATGCGACAGTTTTCCCAGTCGTACTCCATGTCCTCGTAGGCCAGGGAGAGACGCGTGGAATGACCGTTGCCCCAGTCTTTGATGTAGCGCACCGCATAGCGGATGGTCTGGTCGTCGGAATCGGCGCATTGAAAGGCCGCGGCGGCCCATTCGTCATGCTGTTGATAACCGAGGCCGATCCACAGCTCATCGTTGCCGAGCTTGGCGGTGTAGGAAGCACCGATGGACAGAATTTCAGGATTCAACTCCTTCACCTCGTATGCGGTCGTAACATTCACCAAGTCATCAAGCGGAGTACTCCCGTCGGCGGCGAGGTTATTCCAAAATATAGCGGGTACGGATTCGTCCTCGGGGGTGGCGGGGTCGTCTGCCACGGGGGCAGAAGCGCGGTTAGCTGGATTATGCAAATGGCTACGCGCATCAAAGGCATTTCGGGCGGCACCGGCAGTGTAGGCGCCCCTAATGTCTTGAAGGCTTAGATACCTCTCATAATCTGCATCACTTAGATATATCCGAGCCTGGGTCAACTGGGCAGGATCCTGCCTTCCGGCAGAGTTACTGGAAGACCCCGCCATGTTGATCATTCCGACCGAGCTTTCCACCTCATCGGTGAACCAGCTGCCGCCGTTGTTATAGTCGTTCGACCAACCTACGCGTACATGCAGGCCGCCCCAGGTGGGAGGCGAGAACCATTGGAACAGGTTCGCCTTACGGCGCATGAAGCCCTGACCGCCGACGCCTTTCTCATAGCCGGTGCCGTCAAAGCCGCTGTTGCCGTAGTTGGTGCCAAAACCGACCAGGCCGAGCAACGTGGAATGAGTGTGACTGCCCGCATCGTAGAAAGGATCGATCCACTGCGCGGTCACTTCGTTGTAAGGGGTCAGCCAACCGGAGACCATAACTTCACCCCACGGCCCGCTCAGACCCAATTTGCTGTTACGCGTACACCAACTGTTGTGCGTGAACGCGCTGTTGCGGTTGTGAAAGGTGAATTGTTCGCACTGGAAGTTGGCCTTGATGGCCGTGCCTCCCATGGACATTCCGGTATCGATGGATGCGGCAAAGCCGATGTTGGCGGCCTCGTTCTCCATCTTAATGATGTCGCGCTCACGCATTCCGTCCGCGCTTCTGGTACTCGTGGTTTCAACCGAACGAAAATCTATCGCCCAGTTTTGCCATCCGTAGATAGTCCAGTTTGAGTTTGCATTGCCGCCACCTACGCCACCGGCGGACAGCATCATAGGCGACGCCGCCAGACCGAACGCAAGCACGGTTCCTATTAGTTTTTTCATTATAAGTTCTCCTCAGAGTCTTATTGAAAATTGATTAAAGAAAAATACTCGAGTAATTTTCCTAAACACGCGGAGCTTGCGTAGATAACATATTTCGGCATCGCCTCATCATTAACGTACATTCACTCCTTGCTTGGAAACGCAAGGCAAATAATCCTTACCCGCCTCGCGTGCCAAAATATACACCAAATGGGTATATTTCGGAACAAAGTTTACTAACTAAAAATAACAAGTCAAGCATTTATAAGCAATTTTGTGCGGAGAGGCCGAAAATTATAGGGAAAGGAAGCCCCGGAAGCGAAAAAGCAAAAGAAAGGCAAGGAGTAAATAAAGGCACAAAGGACAAGGATAACAGGTGCGAAAAAAGCCACAAAAATAAAAATAGGTGCGGATAGGTGCGGATAGGTGCGGATAGGTGCGGATAGGTGCGGAAAAAAATTGCCGCATGGCCGCCGCAACACCACAAAAACAGCACCGCCTGCACAGTCTCTATATATTGTATAGGCGAACGGGATCGTAGTATGCTTAGAGCGAATAGATCATTGAAACCATGACGAACGCAGTTATATTTGACACCCACGCCTTCGTAAAACGCATGAAGGAAGTCGGCATGCCCGAGGAGCAGGCCGAGGCCCTGGCGCAATCCCAAGTAGAACTGATCGAAGAACGGGTAGCCACCAAACGCGACCTGAAATAGATTGAACTTCTATGAAAAAGCTTGAAGCCTTATCCAAGCACGACCTAAAAGAACTTGAAATTGCCTTGAGGCACGACATGAAAGGGCTTGAAGCCTCGTTGAGGCACGATATGAAAGAGCTTGAGATGCGCATGACGTTGAAGATGGGATCGATGTTGGCGGCCGCCGTCATCATTCTCACCGCATTGACGAAGTTTTTATAGTATGACAAACGCAATTGCCTTTGACACCCACGCCTTCGTAAAACGCATGAAGAAAGTCGGCATGCCCGAGGAGCAGGCCGAGGCGCTGGCGCAATCCCAAGTGGAACTGATCGAAGAACGGGTGGCCACCAAGCGCGACCTGAAAGAGCTTGAAGTTGCATCGAAGCACGACCTAAAAGAGCTTGAAGTCGCACTGAAACGCGACCTGAAAGAACTTGAAGTTTCTATGGAAAAGCTTGAAGCCTCATTGAAGCACGATATGAAAGAACTTGAAGTCTCATTGAAGCGTGATATGAAAGAACTTGAAACTTCATTGAAACGCGACTTGAAAGAACTTGAAGCCTCGTTGAGGCACGACATGAAAGGGCTTGAAGCCTCGTTGAGGCACGACATGAAAGGGCTTGAAGCCTCGTTGAGGCACGACATGAAAGCGCTTGAGATGCGCATGACGTTGAAGATGGGATCGATGGTGGCGGCGGCCGTAGTCATTCTCACCGCACTGGTGAAGCTCTTATAACGCGCCGGCGATTGTCTCGTGGTGATCGTACTCAACGACACGTAATTTATCTTCGTCTCCCGCCGCCGGGGGCGCGTGTGTAGTCTTCTATATATCATTGTACAGGCGGGCGGTATCGTATATGCTTGGAAAGACATTAGATCATTAAATCTTCAGTAGAACCATGACGAACGCAGTTGTATTTGACACCCACGCCTTCGTGAAACGCATGAAGGAAGTCGGCATGCCGGAGGAGCAGGCCGAGGCGCTGGCGCAATGTCAGGTGGAGCTGATCGAAGAACGGGTGGCCACCAAACGCGACCTGAAAGAGCTTGAAACCTCATTGAGGCACGATATGAAAGAACTTGAAGCTTCTATGGAAAAGCTTGAGATGCGCATGACGTTGAAGATGGGATCGATGTTGGCGGTGGCCGTAATCGTTCTCGCCGCATTGACGAAGTTTTTATAAGTATGACGAACGCAATTGCCTTTGACACCCACGCCTTCGTGAAACGCATGAAGGAAGTCGGCATGCCGGAGGAGCAGGCCGAGGTGCTGGCGCAATCTCAGGTGGAACTGATCGAAGAACGGGTAGCCACCAAACGCGATCTGGAAGAACTTGAAGCCTCATTGAAACGCGACCTGAAAGAGATTGAAGCTGCATCGAAACGCGACATGAAAGAACTTGAAGTCTCATTGAAACGCGACATGAAAGAACTTGAAACCTCATTGAGGCACGATATGAAAGGGCTTGAAGCTTCTATGGAAAAGCTTGAGATGCGCATGACGTTGAAGATGGGATCGATGTTGGCGGTGGCCGTAATCGTTCTCGCCGCATTGACGAAGTTTTTATAAGTATGACGAACGCAATTGCCTTTGATACCCACGCCTTCGTGAAACGCATGAAGGAAGTCGGCATGCCGGAGGAGCAGGCCGAGGTGCTGGCGCAATCTCAGGTGGAGCTGATCGAAGAGCGGGTAGCCACCAAACGCGATCTGGAAGAACTTGAAGCCTCATTGAAACGCGACCTGAAAGAGATTGAAGCTGCATCGAAACGCGACATGAAAGAACTTGAAGTTTCTATGGAAAAGATTGAAGCCTCATTGAAGCACGATATGAAAGAACTTGAAGTCTCATTGAAACGCGACATGAAAGAACTTGAAACCTCATTGAGGCACGATATGAAAGGGCTTGAAGCCTCGTTGAGGCACGACATGAAAGAACTTGAGATGCGCATGACGTTGAAGATGGGATCGATGTTGGCGGCGGCCGTAGTCATTCTCACCGCATTGGTGAAGCTCTTATAACGCGGCCGGCTATTGTCTCGTGGTGATCGTACTCAACGGTACGTAATTTATCTTCGTCTCCCGCCGCCAGGGGCGATCAAATATCAACTCGATCCCGACCCGTCCGTCGGCCTCCACCGCCTTGACCTGTTGCACGTCGGGCAGCACCTTTGCCAGGTACGCGCAACTTGACGCCACCATCGCCTCGTTGTCGTCGCCTTCGTTCAACAGGGCCGCGATCAAGTTTGCGGAGATGAACTCAACGCGCTGCGCAAGGGCGGGTTGGGCGATAAACTTGCCGTGCAAAGTGATCCCCCGCGCCAGTTTTTCATCCATCCGCCGCAAGGACTCGTGCTGTGCCTTTGACAACGGTTTGCCGCGGTCGTATTCAAGTACCGCCTCGCCGTTTAGCTGCACCACCAAAAGCCTTGAAGACTCTTTATCCATAGGCCTTTAATATCCAAGAACCAATTTTATGAAACAGACGGATCGCCACCATTCTCCCCGATAAAAAACGTTTGCCCAAATTTAAGTATATACTTCTCCATCTTGAAAACCGACCCGTTATGGCGACACCGAGAGTTTCCGCACGCCCCAACAACAAGGAGTCCATCATGAGCGATAGTGCCAAGTTTCGTTTTGCCACCCGAGCCATCCATGCGGGCGCCTCGCCCGACCCCGCTACCGGCGCGCGCGGCACGCCCATTCATCAATCCACGGCCTTCGTTTTTGATGACGCCGATCATGCCGCGGCGTTGTTCGGTCTTGAACGGATGGGGTTCATCTACTCGCGGCTCACCAACCCGACGGTAAGCGTGTTCCAGGAACGCGTGGCAAGCCTGGAAGGCGGTGTGGGGGCAACCTGCACGGCCTCCGGACACGCCGCCCAACTGTTGGCGCTGTTTGCCCTGATGAGCAGTGGCGACGAGTTCGTGGCCTCCGATAAATTGTATGGCGGTTCCATCACCCAATTCGGTCACAGCTTCAAACGTTTCGGCTGGAAGGTGGTCTTCGTCGACCCGACCGACCCCGAAAACTTTCGCCGGGCGATCACCGCAAAGACCAAGGCGATCTTTACGGAAAGCCTGGCGAATCCGGGCGGTATCGTGTGCGACATAGCGGCCATTGCCGCCATTGCACACGCCGCCGGCGTGCCGTGCATCGTCGACAACACGCTGCCCTCGCCGGTGCTTTGCCGACCCTTTGAACACGGCGCCGACATCGTGGTGCACTCCACCACCAAATACATCTCCGGTCACGGCAACGCGATGGGCGGCGCCATCGTCGACAGCGGCAACTTTGACTGGTCACAGAACGACAAATTCCCCGAGCTGGTGGAGAGCTGTGACGCCTACCACGGCCTAAAATTCTATGAGCAGTTCGGCAGCATGGCCTACACCCTGTTCTGTCACGCCGTCGGGCTGCGCGACCTGGGACCGAGCATGTCGCCGATGAACGCCTACCTCTCCTTGACCGGTGCCGAGACCTTGCCGTTGCGCATGAGAAAACACGCCGATAACGCCTTGCAGGTGGCAAAATGGCTTCGCGCGCATCCGCGAGTCGCTTGGGTGTCTTACGCCGGCTTGCCGGAAAGCGAATTTTATTCCCTGGCGCAAAAGTATTGTCCGGATGGCGCCGGATCGGTGTTCACCTTCGGCGTTGGCGGGGGATATGAAATGGGCTTGAAAGTCGTCGGGAATTGCAAGCTACTGTCTCATCTCGCCAATATCGGCGACACCCGCTCGCTGATTATTCATCCGGCCTCGACGACCCACCGACAACTGACCGCGCCACAGCGCCTGGCGGCCGGCGCCGGCGATGACGTGGTGCGCCTGTCCATCGGTCTGGAGGACGTCGCGGATATTATTGACGACCTGGAACAGGCACTGGCCGCCGCCTAACGTACGTACGGACTACCCGCGCCACAGCACCTGGCCGCCGCCGAAGATGTGGTGCGCCTGTCCATCGGTTTGAAGGACGCCGCGGACAGTATTGACGCCCTGGAACAGGCGCCGCCCGCGTGCCGCCAAAACCCCGTTACGGCACAAACTTAAAGTAATTTCTAACTTTTTCCGTCCATCCCGATATATCCCGAAATATCTCGTTAAATCCCATTATCCCCCCCGTTTTAGCCTTGTTTTTAGCGGAAAAATTAGACGAAACCACTACACTGCGAGCCGGTTTTCGAGATAGTGGATATTATGTCTGGCGGCCAGGTATTCGGCATCGTGCATCAATTCCCGAAGCAACGGCACATTGGTGGTAATGCCGTCAATCACGATCTCATGCAGGGCGCCCGCCATACGGGTAATGGCGCCGTCTCGACTTTGGCCGATAGTCAACAGCTTGCCGATCATCGAATCATAATGCGGCGGCACCGTATAACCGTTGTATAAATGGGTGTCGACACGCACGCCCGGCCCTCCCGGACAGTGGAAGTGGGTGACTTTCCCCGGACAGGGTAAAAACGTGTAGGGATCTTCGGCGTTGATGCGGCATTCAATCGCGTGCCCGCGAACCTTGATCTCGTCCTGGGCAAATGAAAGTCTTTCGCCGGCGGCGATCAGCAACTGCTGTTTTACGATGTCAATGCCGGTAATCATTTCGGTCACCGGATGTTCCACTTGAATACGGGCGTTTACCTCGATGAAATAGAACTCGCCGTCTTCATACAAGAATTCAAAGGTGCCGGCGCCGCGATAGCCGATTTGTTGACAGGCCTCCACGATACGTTTGCCGAGTGTTTGGCGTTGACTTTCGGTAATGCCAAAGGCGGGGGCTTCTTCGATGATTTTCTGATTGCGACGCTGCACCGAACAATCCCGCTCACACAAATGGACGGCGTTGCCGTGCGTATCCGCCAGCACTTGAAATTCGACGTGCCGGGGGGCCTCCAGGAATTTTTCCATGTACAAGCGGTCGTCATTGAAGGCCATGGCCGCCTCGGTGCGTGTGAGTGCGACGGCTTCGGCCAGTTGACCTTCTTCAAGCACTACGCGCATCCCGCGCCCGCCGCCTCCGCCGGCCGCCTTGATGATGATGGGATAGCCAAGGTCGCGCGCCATACCCTTGTTTTTTTCCGTATCGTCGCCGAGGGGTTCCGTCGAACCGGGAATGCACGGTACGCCCGCGGCCTCCATGGTACGTTTGGCGGCGATCTTATCGCCCATCATGCGAATCGTCTCGGCATCGGGCCCGATGAAGACAAAGCCGCTTGATTCGGCCACCTCCGCAAACTCGGCGTTCTCCGACAGAAAACCATACCCCGGGTGGATGGCGGTGGCATCCGTGACCTCTGCCGCACTGATAATGGCGGGGATGTTCAGGTAGCTCTTTGCCGGCGCGGCCGGGCCTATACAAACGGACTCATCGGCCATACCCAGGTGCATCAAATCGCGGTCGGCTTCCGAATGGACGGCAACCGTCTTGATGCCCATGTCGCGACAGGCACGCAGGATGCGTAATGCGATCTCACCACGATTGGCAATGACGACCTTGTCCAGCACTTGAGCTTCCGAATTGAACTAGCCGATCACGAATAATGCCTGTCCGAATTCAACGGGCTGAGCGTTTTCAACCAGTCTCGCACGGATTACGCCGTCCTTGTCGGCCTCGATCTGATTCAGCATTTTCATGGCCTCGATAATACAGAGGGTGTCCCCTGTCTTCACCGACTGGCCGACAGTGACGAACGGTTTTTGTCCGGGGGTGGGCGCTTCGTAAAAGGTACCTACCATAGGCGATTTTACCGTGTGCCCGTCGGCGATGGGTTGTTCTTTTTCCGGGCGCGCCTCGTCGTCCGTCGCGGCGGCGGGCGTCGGCACGGCGGCCAGTTGCGGTACCGCCTGTCCGGGCGCCGTCATAGACGTGCCGCGCCGGATGCGCACGGCCTCTTCACCTTCCTTGATCTCAATTTCAGCGATACCCGATTCTTCCAGCAGCTCGATCAGTTTTCTTACCTTGCGGATGTCCATGTTCAATTTCCTGTAAGTTTTCCGTGTGCGGCCTCGACCGCGAGATCATAGCCGGCGGCTCCCATGCCGGAAATGACCCCGAGCGCCACATCGGATAAAAAGGAACGCCGGCGAAACGCCTCGCGCGCGAACACGTTCGACAGGTGTAGCTCAATAAAGGGGATGTTTACGCCAAGCAATGCGTCTCGCAAGGAGACACTGGTGTGCGTGAAGGCGCCGGGATTAAAGATGATGATGTCAACGGCGTTGCGTTTGGCCTGATGGATACGTTCGACAAGCTCGTGTTCGGCGTTGCTCTGAAAGTCATCAAGCCGATGCCCCAATTGTGTTGCCTTCTGTCGTGCCCCTTGCACCACGTCGGCCAGGGAGTCATGGCCGTATACTTCGGGTTCGCGCTGTCCCAGCAGGTTGAGATTCGGACCGTTCAACAACAGAATTTTAGCCATGTTTGCGTATAAATGTTTCGATCTTGCTGCTATCTGTCGGAAAGTTTACATAAAAATGACAAAAATTCCAGTAAATTTTTTATTTTGAGGGCCCGGGATGCGTCGTTGAAGTTCAGGGCGGCTGCCGCGTCGTCTGCCTAAAGCCTTCAACGTGTGCCGTGAATTTTGCCGCACGCATGAAGCCTACGACTCGATAGTTGCGCCACTCATTGCCCTTGTCGTCATAAAATAGAACAACCGAAGGGCCGAATAAGTCCAGGGCTTTTAGCAGTTCCTGATCGGACGCATCGTTGTCGGTAACATCGGCCTGCAAAAGTACGAAGTCACGCAAAACGTCTTGCACCGCCGCATCACTGAACGTGAAGGCCTCCATCTCCTTGCATGAGACGCACCAATCGGCATAGACATCCAACATGACCGGTCTGCCGTCTGTTGCCGCCTGTCGGACGGCGGCATCAAGCTGTCCAACTCCCTTGATCCTTTGGAACGGCAGTGCGGGGATTGTCTTTTCAAACCACCCGGACGTAATACGTTGATCGCCGAGGCCTTGCAGCGGGTGCAGCAGGCTGCGGCTGCCCGTCGCCGCGCCGACCACCAAAATCGCCCCGTATACCAGCAATGCAAGCCCCAAACCCTTCCACAGCTTGAACCAGCCGGAGGCGGCTTTATCCACGTCGTCCAGCGCACCCATGTAGATTGCAGAAACGATTAATAGCACGCCGGCCAGCAGCAGAATCAGCGGTGCCGGCAGGATACGATCCAGCATCCAGATTGCCAGCGCCAGCAGGAGTACCCCGAATACCGCTTTGACGGCGTTCATCCAGGCACCGGTTCGGGGCAGAATCTTCCCCGCCGAAGTGCCGATCACGAGCAACGGCACACCCATGCCAAGGCTCAGGGCAAACAGTGCCGTGCCGCCCGTCCATGCGTCGCCAGTCGCGGCGACGTACGTCAGCGCGCCGATTAAGGGAGCGGTTACACAGGGACTGACGATCAATGCGGAAAGCAGTCCCATGATCGTGGCACCGACGTAGGTGCCGCGTTGACGGCCGCCACCGACGGCGCCCAGTCTGTCCCGCAAGACCGTGGGTACACGCAATTCATAGAAACCGAACATCGACAGGGCAAGCAATACGAATAGCCCGGCCAATACGCTTATGATCCACGGGTTTTGAAACCAGGCCTGAAAGTTTTTCCCCGACAGGCCGATGATTACACCCATGGCCGTATACGTGACCGCCATCGCCAGCACGTACGTCAGCGACAACGTAAATGCCTTGGCGGTAGAGATGTCTTTGCCTTGTCCGATGATGATACCGGAGAGGATCGGTATCATCGGCAACACGCAGGGGGTAAACGTGAGCAGGAGGCCCAGACCGAAAAAGGTAAGTATGGTGAGCCAGTATTTTTTTGAGGCAAGCACGTCGCGGATGCGTTCCTGCTCGGATTGAAAGCCGTCGCGTGTCGCCACATTGCCCGACACACGGCCGGCCACATCATTCAACGCGGCACTGAGTTCCTTGGTGACGGGCGGGTAGCATAGTCCGGCGTAGGCGCATCCCTGATACGTGACGACCAGGTCAACGACACCGTCGGCCGCCATAACTTGACGGATTGGCACGTTCGCCTGAAAGTCGTGGTCAATGACGGTGGTTGCACCGAAATACTCGTCGCGTATCTCTTTCCCGGCGGGGAGATCGACGATGCCCAGGGTGATTTTAGCGGCATCTTTCGGCGTCACGCGGATTTTATCTCGATAAAGGTAGTAGCCTGCCGCTATGGACCAGTGCGTGACGATGCCGGAGGCGTCGCCCGCCGCGGACACCTGAAAGGCAACGTCGGGATGCAGGAATTCATTTGCGTCACCGCCGATCCCCCCTCCCAACTGTGCGGGATCGGCAAACGTCATCGGTTTTTCGGCACCGGACGCCGCGCCGACCATGGCGAGAGTCAATGCCAACAGGATGCCAAGGGACTTCATGTACGTGTATTTTCGGTTATCCATTTCAAGTATCCTTCCAAACCTGCCGTAACGGGAACGGCTATGATTTCGGGAAGCTCATAAGGATGTTGACTGTGTAGGTACGATTCAAGTTCCGGATAACGGTCTTTGGTGGTCTTTATCAACGCGACGTGTTCAATGTCCATGCAATCTTGGCCTTGCCATCTGTATATCGACTGTACCCGCGGCAGAATGTTCACACACGCGGCAAGCCTTTCATGCACGATGCGTTGGGCAAGCCGTTGCGCGACATCTAGATCCGGGAAGGTGGTCAATACCAGCAGATAATCAGTCATAGTGCGTCATCCGAGACACGGCATCCCGGCCGTGACGGACGTAAAATTCCTTGCTTTCCGGGCTGAGAAAGTGTAAGCCCTGTAGCTTGTCCTGCCAAATTATAGAGGAAATTTTCCCATGGTGTCGCCACGACCTGCAATATTCCCTTCGTTGACGGTGATTTTTCTACTTGTACCGATCATCGAGATTTATCTGCTGATACAGGTAGGGGGCCTGATCGGCGTCATGCCCACGATAGCGTTGGTCATCCTGACGGCGTTCATCGGCGCGGTGCTGCTGCGCGTACAGGGCCTGCAAACGTATCGGCGTTTTTATCAGGCGCTGGGGCAAGGCCGCGTGCCGACGACTGAGATACTGGAGGGTATAGCCCTGCTGGTCGGTGGCGCACTGTTGCTTACCCCGGGATTTTTTACCGATGTAATCGGCTTTATCTGTCTGCTTCCTTTCTCAAGGGGGGTTGCCATCGCCTGGCTGGCCGCACGTTTCAAACCCTTGTACGGCGGAGATTTACACGGATCTGAAACCGGGCTACGAGGGGGCAACGTCTATGAAGGCAAGGCGACGCGTCATGGCGATGACGACTAGAAAAAAACACTTGACTTGTCGAATCGCGCCCTTATGATTAGCACTCACTAGAGTAGAGTGCTAATCATACAGGTGCCGGCAGGCATCTAAAAATTTTGTAAAACCAATAATTACCAGGAGGCGATCCCAATGAAGATACGTCCGTTGCATGACCGAGTGGTCGTCAAGCGTATGGAAGAAGAACGTACCAGCCCCGGCGGTATAGTGATTCCCGATACTGCTACGGAAAAGCCCATCAAGGGGGAAATCATTGCCGTCGGCAACGGCAAGATAACCGACAGTGGCGAGGTTCGGGCATTGGATCTTAAGGTCGGAGAAAAAGTGTTGTTCGGAAAATATTCCGGCACTGAAGTGAAGGTAGATGGAGAAGAGCTGTTGGTGATGCGTGAAGACGACGTCATGGCAGTGATTGAGGACTGACTCTAACTATTAAAACGTTATAACGCATTTAGAGGGAAACAATCATGAGTGCAAAAGAAGTACGATTCGGCGAAGACGCCAGACAACGCATGGCACAGGGTGTCGGCGTGCTGGCCAATGCAGTGAAAGCAACCTTAGGCCCCAAGGGACGTAACGTGGTAGTGGACAAATCTTTTGGTGCGCCAACCGTGACCAAAGACGGCGTGTCCGTGGCAAAGGAAATCGAACTGGAAGACAAGTTTGAGAACATGGGGGCGCAGATGGTGAAGGAAGTCGCCTCGCAAACCTCCGACGCGGCCGGCGACGGGACGACTACGGCAACCGTGCTCGCCCAGGCAGTCGTGCGTGAGGGCATGAAGGCGGTCGCCGCCGGGATGAACCCGATGGATATCAAACGCGGCCTGGACAAGGCCGTAACACAGGCCGTGGAAAACTTGCAGGGACTATCCAAGCCTTGTGCCGACAGCAAGGCGATTGCCCAAGTCGGCAGCATCTCCGCGAACGCCGACACCTTAATCGGCGACATCATTGCCAACGCCATGGATAAGGTGGGTAAGGAAGGCGTGATTACGGTGGAAGAAGGCAACGCGCTGGAAAACGAGCTGGAAGTCGTTGAAGGAATGCAGTTTGACCGTGGCTATCTGTCTCCTTACTTTGTCAATAATCAAGACAATATGTCCGCCGACCTGGAGGATCCTTATATCCTTTTACACGATAAAAAGATATCGAACATCCGCGACCTACTGCCTCTTTTGGAAGGCGTGGCAAAGGCCGGCAAGCCCCTGATGATCATTGCGGAAGACGTGGAAGGCGAAGCGCTGGCCACGCTGGTGGTGAACACGATACGAGGCATCGTCAAGGTGTGTGCGGCCAAGGCCCCCGGTTTTGGCGACCGCCGTAAGGCCATGCTGCAAGACATCGCGGTGCTGACGGGCGGTACAGTTATTTCCGAAGAAGTCGGCCTGTCGATTGAAAAGGCGAGTCTCGATGATCTCGGTCACGCGAAGCGGATCAACGTCTCCAAAGAAAATACTACGATCGTCGACGGCGCCGGGCAAGCCGACGACATCAAGGGACGCATCGATCAGATCAAAGCGCAAATCGAAGAATCCACTTCCGATTACGACAAGGAAAAATTGCAGGAGCGCATGGCGAAACTTGCAGGTGGCGTTGCCGTAATTAAGGTAGGTGCCGCGACCGAAGTCGAAATGAAAGAGAAAAAGGCGCGTGTGGAAGATGCCCTGCACGCTACGCGTGCGGCCGTCGAAGAAGGCGTAGTTCCCGGTGGCGGTGTGGCCCTGTTGCGGGCGCGCGGCACACTGAGGGATCTCAAGGGCGACAACCACGACCAGGACATGGGGATTGGGATCGCCATCCGGGCGATGGAAGAGCCTTTGCGTCAAATCGTCGCCAACTCGGGTGAAGAGGCTTCCGTGATACTTGCCAAAGTCGATGATGGCGAAGGCAATTATGGGTATAATGCCGCTACGGGTGATTTTGGCGACATGATTGAGATGGGTATTCTCGACCCGACCAAAGTTGCTCGCACGGCACTGCAAAATGCGGCCTCCATCGCCGGCTTGATGGTTACCACGCAAGCAATGATAGCGGAAAAGCCGAAAGAGGAAGAACCCGCGCACGCCGCACCGGGAGGTGACATGGCCGGCATGGGTGGCATGGGCGGCATGATGTAATTGCCCGCAAGCCCCTTGCGCTTTCCTTGAAGGCCTCGCAATGCGAGGCCTTTTTATTGGTATTGGTTGAAATTGAAATGCTTGATAAGACCTTACTTTATAAACGTCGTGCCGTGTCACCGTGCGGGCGCGCGGGCTATTTTGATCGTGCGCGTTGATCCTTCCGGCCATCTGCTTACAGGCGTGCGTTACGCGCCGTCGCCCAATGCAGAGGCGCGCGACGAAGCGCCTTCGCTTATCGTTATTCACAATATAAGCCTGCCGCCCGGTGAATTCGGTGGGCCGTACATTGAGCAGTTGTTTACCAATCGTCTCGACCCGGATGCACATCCCTACTTTGCCTCCATCCATGAAAAGCGGGTATCCGCACATGTATTGATACGGCGCGACGGCCGTGTCGTGCAGTTTGTCCCGTTTCATCTATGCGCCTGGCACGCCGGGGCTTCGACCTATCGGGGACGCGACAACTGCAACGACTTTTCAATAGGCATAGAATTGGAAGGCACGGATAAAATTCCTTACGAAGAGGTTCAATATTCCGTTCTGGCGGCATTGATTGACGCCCTGCGCGTTGCCTATCCGTCTTTGGGAAAACGAAGAATCGTCGGTCATGCGGACATTGCGCCCGGACGTAAGACTGACCCCGGTGCCGCCTTCGACTGGCAACGTCTCATCGATGAGTTGGCGTAATGTATCGGCAACTACACAAAAAGCTGACGGCCATTATCGAAGATGGATGTGGCCATCTATTGTCCGGTGGTTACATCGGGCTGGAAAAGGAGTCATTGCGTGTCAATGGTGACGGCGAAATCTCACAACGGCCCCATCCCGTTAGTCTGGGTTCCGCACTAACCAATCCGTATATCACGACGGATTATTCGGAAGCACTTTTGGAGCTTATCACCCCGCCGCAACGGGGCGTCACGGCGGCACTTGAATTCCTGCGAAACGTCCATCTTTTCGTCTATGCCCGTCTGCACGATGAGTTGTTGTGGAACGCCAGTATGCCGTGCGTAGTCACGGGAGAGGAAAGTATCCCCATCGCCGAGTACGGCAGCTCAAACCTGGGCATAATGAAGACGGTTTATCGTCGCGGCCTAGGTTTTCGCTACGGCAGGATGATGCAGGTCATTGCCGGCGTGCATTTTAATTATTCACTACCGGGCTCGTTCTGGCCGTACTATCGGCGGCAACTGAATCCCGGGCAACCGTTACAGGATTTCATCTCGGAGCAGTATTTCGCACTGATTCGCAATCTGCAACGTTATGGATGGCTGGTCTACTATCTGTTCGGGGCGTCGCCGGCGATCTGCAAGTCCTTTTTGAAGGAGCAGCCCGGCAAATTGGAGAGGTTTGATGACGGCACCTTTTTCGTGCCTTATGCGACCACGTTGAGGATGGCCGACATCGGCTACAACAACAAGAAAGAAAGCGAGACGGGTACCCGGGCACGTTACGACGACCTGGCGTCTTACATAGCATCCTTGACGCACGCCATTGAAACACCGTGCCCGAAATATCAAGAGATCGGCGTAAAGATTGCCGGTGAGTATCGCCAGTTGAACGCCAATATCCTACAAATTGAAAATGAGTATTACAGCACGATTCGACCGAAGCAACCCCCCGTTAAGAATGAAAAACCCACCCATGCACTCGACCGGCGTGGCGTGCAGTACGTTGAATTGCGGTCTCTGGACGTCAACCCGTTTGAGCCGCTGGGCGTCAGTGATGACCAGCTTTATTTTCTGGAAGCCTTTATGATCTTCTGTCTCTTGCAGCAAAGCCCGCTCATAGATGACGCCGAGCGGCAGGCGATTGACGGCAACGAACAGGACGCCGCCTATCGCGGGCGTGATCCACAACTTGAGCTGACGCGCGATGGGCGAAGCATCTCACTGCAACACTGGGGGCTGGAGATTCTGCACGAAATGCAGGCAGTCTGCAAAGTATTGGATGAACCAAACGAGGGGAAGCACTACACCCATTCATTGCGGCAACAAAAATCCCTGCTTGAAGACCCGTCCCTGACGCCCTCTGCGAGGATGATTGATGAAATGCACGCACGCAAGGAGGGGTTTTTTGAGATCGCCCGCCGCTTTTCCGAAAACTATCGGCGTCAATTATGTAATGATACCCTGAACGAGCGGAACGTGCGTTTTTTTGAGGCTGCCGTGGAACGTTCCCTTGACAGGCAGCGACAGATTGAGGCATCGGATACCGTGTCGTTTGATCAATTCCTGGAAGATTATTTTGCACCGCCGCCGCCCCGATAGCCGGCTTGCCAAAGCCAATTCATGCAGGCCTTGAAAAATACTCCGATCATCAAGGACTTGGTGTTGCTCGGTGGCGGGCACAGCCACGTCGCCGTACTCAAGAGATTCGGTATGAAACCGTTGTCGGGATTGCAAATCACCTTGATAACCCGCGACGTGCACACGCCCTATTCGGGAATGTTGCCCGGCTATATCGCCGGTCACTACGGCTACGACGAGAGCCACATCGACCTGCGCCCGTTGGTGCGGTTTGCCAAGGCGCGGCTGTTCCATGCGCCCGCAACCTTTCTTGACCTGGAAAACAAACGGGTGATGTGCGACACGCGCCCGCCGGTTCACTATGATGTATTGTCAATAAATACCGGTTCCACGCCGTCTCTCGTTGAAGTACCGGGCGCGCATGAACACGGCCTGGCCATCAAACCTATCAACCGATTTCTTCAGGGTTGGGATGAAATAATGCGGCAAGTTATAGCGCGCAAGGGGGCTTATCGGATCGTCGTGGTCGGGGCCGGGGCCGGCGGCGTCGAAGTCACGCTGTCGACACAGTTTCATTTACGCCAGCTGTTGCGGGCGCGTTCCTTGAATACCGACAGGCTTTGCTATCACTTGGTCTCGGAAAGCGAGACGATTCTGCCCACGCATAATCCCTCCGTGCAGCGACGTTTTATGCGCGTATTGCTACAACGCAACGTAACCGTACATCCGGGCCGCAAGGCGCACCGTATCGAGGCGGGCACCGTTGACTTGGGTTCGGGCGCGTTTCTGCATGCCGACGCCGTGATCTGGGCGACTCACGCCGCGGCGCCGGCCTGGTATAAAGAATCGGGGCTTGCCGTGGATGCGCGCGGCTTTATAGAAGTGAACGGCTCGCTACAGTCGGTATCCCATTCCAACGTGTTTGCGGCGGGGGACGTTGCTTCGGTAACCGGCTATCCGCGGCCCAAGTCGGGCGTATTTGCCGTGCGCCAGGGGCCGCCGTTATACAAAAACTTGAAACGCGCGCTTACCGACAGGCCGCTGAGAAAACACGTGCCACAGATTAGTTTTCTGAGCCTGATCAGTACCGGCGACAAATATGCCGTGGTATCGCGCGGCAGCCTTGCTTCGGAGGGCGCGTGGGCATGGCGGCTGAAAAGCTACATCGACCGCAAATTCATGCGCAAGTACAACGAGCTTCCTGAGATGGCCGACGATGACGAGGAAGTAAAAAGTGAGTTGGCGGGCAAAGATACGCTTAAAGAGGTTTCCGCCTTCGCTATGCGTTGCGGGGGATGTGGAGCAAAGGTGGGCAGCAACGTTTTGAGTCGGGTAGTCAATCGACTCTCGCCACTCGCCCGAGACGACGTGCTGTTGGGGCTTGATGCCCCCGACGATGCCGCCGTTGTCGACGTTCCCGGCGGCAAGGTACAGGTGCAGTCGGTGGATTACTTCCGCTCCTTCATGGACGACCCCTACGTGTTCGGACAGATTGCTGCCAATCACAGCCTGGGCGACGTGTTTGCCATGGGCGCACGGGCACAGGCCGCCATGGCAATCGCTACGATACCTTTCGGCAAGGAACAGACCGTTGAACAGCAACTTTACCAATTGATGACGGGCGCGTTGGAAGTGTTGAACCAACACGGTGCGGCGCTGGTGGGCGGCCATTCCAGCGAGGGTGCGGAACTGTCTTTCGGATTGAGCGTTACCGGCCTGGTCGAAAGAGAAAGACTATTGGCTAAAAAAGGGATGCGGGCCGGAGACGCCATCCTCCTCACCAAGCCGGTCGGCACCGGCACTTTGTTTGCCGCCGACATGCGCGGTAAGGCCAAGGGCCGTTGGGTGACGGGAGCGATTGAATCCATGCTGCATTCCAACCATGCCGCCGCACAATGTCTGTACGACTATGCCGTACATGCCTGCACCGACGTTACCGGCTTTGGCGTGCTGGGACACCTGGCGGAAATGGCGCGCGCCGGACAGGTGGATGTACGGATCGACGTGAACGCTTTGCCGATCCTTGACGGCGCATTGGAAACAGTGCGGGCGGGGATCTTCAGTTCGTTGCAGCCCGCCAACGTGCGCCTGCGGCGCGGCATCAAAAATCAGCAGGCGGCGGCGCGCCATGAGTATTATCCGTTGTTGTTCGATCCGCAAACGGCCGGCGGGCTGCTGGCCACCGTCCCCGATGAACGCGCGAATTTGTGCGTCACGAAGTTACGCGCACTGGGCTACCCGCACACCACCGTGATCGGGTGGGTGGAAGAACGAGGGGATGAGGCTGAGTTTATCTATATCAAAACGGACTGAAACGGGTACTTGCTCAGGCAGCCTTCAATTTCAAAAGGAGAGCACAATGAAGAAATTGGCTTTATTACCGTTGTTATAGTTTTTACCCAATATCTACTTCCTAGATAGATTCGAGACGGCCTCCCCAAAGGGCGGAGACAGCGTGTAGTGAGGCTTTGTGTCTACTCCAAGTTTTTCCAGTTTCTTTTCCAACTCACCCCATTGAGCAACCACTGATTTGGATACTTTCGGGTTATTTTTCAGCACTTCGTCTTCAGTCTGATGCCTTCTTTTAGATTTATTTGACATGATCAAAAATACCTCTTTGTATGCACGAAAGAAACTATTTCTTCTCGGTGTAAGTAGTCTATCAAAAGATTGAAGTAACCTCTTATATTTTTGGATAACTCCGGGTTTTTCGAGTAGTCATCAATCCTCAAGCGCAACTCCTTCCTTAAAATGTCAATACTAATCCCGCGCCCATGAGAATGCCATCTTTCAGGGTTGTTTAATAAATCAGCAATCTTTTCAGCTTGTTCCTGCTTCATCTCCTTTGTAACTGGAAGCCCTCTGCTTTCCGTGGTTTTCCAATCTTTAAACTTGTACTGCGATAACCATTTGATGAGAAGTTCCGTAGAATGTTCACGGGCGTGCTCAAACTGGTATAGATCACCTACGTCAAGCTGTTGAAGCAACCCATATTCCGCCGTAGTTAAACCACCTTTTTGTGCTTTTTCATTCAGTCTTTCATATTGTTTCAAATAAGACAGCGCTGGAACAAGTTTGCCGTTTTTGTCAATTTGTGGGTCAATAGGCCCTAGCCGTGAAAAATAGTCCATTATTATCCTGTCGGCACTCAAGGCAAAAATGGTGCCTGCCGACATTGCTTGATCCGGTACAATAACGACAACTTCTTCGTAAAAATTTCTGATTACTTCAACTATCCTTTCAACAACTTCAACTATGCCACCAGGGGTTTGCAGAATTATTGCTATTTTGTCTTGCTTAGTGTCGTTTATTTCAATCGCATCTCTAACCCTGATATCAACACCTGGCAAGATGGGAGTTACTATTGCTATCGTGTCGGCACCGCCCAACTGTTTACCAATTTCAGCAATGTACCTGTTCAATTGGTCTTTGATGTAGCTATCAAGCGGCCTCATTGTGGTTTATCCCCCATCCAATTCGCTATGGGTTGTTGTGTTTATATATCATGATAACCCTACTTGAGTAATACCCAATTCATGATGGAGTTTTATACTGGAAATACCTTTGATATTTGCGGTAGCTATGTTAAATGGCAATCGGCTATTCATCAATAGGCACAAAGATGGGTAAGATATATTACACAGTATTGTATGACAATATCATGATTCTTTCTGCTCTTTACCCCGACTGTAACAGCGTGCGAAAAGCTCGTCTTGACAGAGTCAACATGATGTTTATTTTTCCGACGTTGATCATCCAAACCTTCTCAACAACTTTTCCCAACTGCTCTTTTCTTTTGGGTAGGTGAACCGTCCGGCCTTTGCCGAGCAGGCCTTTTGCAGCTTGGTCAGGAAGGCGGCGTCGGCTTCCGCCTTGCATAGCCGTTTCCGCAAGGCCCCGGTGTCGCCGACGGGGTAATAACCCGGGTAGTCTTTGCCCAGCAACCCGATGGAGCCGTCAATGTCGGATGCGACCACCGGCAGGCCAGCGACACAGGCTTCGGAGATGACGTTGGCGCCGCCTTCCATTCTCGAGCTCAATACCATCAGATCCGCCGAGGCGTATTGTCTGCGTATCTGCCAGTGCGGTACTTCGCCGTACCAGTGATAGCGTGGGTTGCTCTGCATTTCCTTTTGTGCCCGCTCGCCCCACTGTGGCGTGTGCGGTTTGCCGAACTGCTTGATGCGAATGTGTGAGCTTGTGGGCAGGTTACGCGCCGCATAGGCGGCACGTAACGGATCTTTTTCTTCACGTAAGTGGCCGATTACGCACACGTCAAAATGCCTTTTGTTGCCGGGCTTGGCGCGCGTGAGCGATTTTGCGGACTGGTAAATCACGGTTATCTTGTTACGGTTTGCTTCAGGAACCGCCAGATGTGCGAGGTCGTGCAGCGTAACCAGGGCCGTGGCAATCTTGATGGAATGTAGGGTCGGTTCGGGATGACTATCGATGAATCGGTACAGGTCGGTGCCCGTCAAGGCCACGATGAGCGGTTTCTCTGGAAATTGCGCCTTGAATTGTCGGATGGATTGCGCACTACGCCAGGCGTGTAACGCTACCATCGCGTCATATTGCCCGCCGTCGAAGGCGGTTTTGACTTCTACTTGATGGCCCAGCTCATATAGGATGTTTTTCCACCTTGTGGCGGTCACGCGGTTTCCCGCTCGTGAGCGCGGCCGCGCGGGGGTGATGAGAATAATCTTCATGCGGATAAATGAATGTTACACTGTTATATTGACAAACGCATTGTACGATTTCCCGACGGGACACAATATGATTGAGGGACTTGACTCGGTTGAAGGCCTCACCGCGGCGCTGCTCGAGGCGCGCTCAAGGACGCTGGCACTGATTGAGGGACTTGACGAGGAGCAGTTGATGGGGCCGATTCTGCCGACCGTGAATCCATTGCGCTGGGAGATTGCCCACGTCGCCTACTTCCATGAGCTTTGGGTACTGCGTCATTTGGGGGGAAGGCCGCCGATACGGGCGGACGTGGACACGCTGTTTGATTCGATATCCATTCCGCATGAAGACCGATGGCAATTGCCATTGCCAAGCCTCGACGATACGTTTGCCTACACGCACGAGGTAATGCAGGCCGAGCTTGAGCAACTGCATCGGCATGAACTTAATGATTCGGTAAGGTATTTTTACCTGCTGGCATTGTTTCACGAGGACATGCACGGCGAAGCCTTCACTTATACTCGTCAGACGTTGGGCTATCCAAAACCGGATTTCATACGCGGGGATGAAAACGAGTCGTCACCCGCGTCTCCCGATCACGAGGACGTCGAAATTTCAGGAGGGACGTTTTCACTAGGTGCGGAACGTGATAGCGGCTTCAGGTTCGACAATGAAAAATGGGCGCATGAGGTTACGGTTGCGCCTTTCAAGATCGCCAGGTACGCGGTCAGTAACGAGGACTATCTGGAGTTTGTTGAAGCGGATGGCTATCGGCAGGAACGGTATTGGAGTGCCGCCGGTTGGAAATGGCGCGGTCAAAGAGAACTTGAATGTCCGGTCTATTGGAAAAAGGACTCGGGCCGGTGGTACGCCAGGCAGTTTGATCAGTGGTATCCACTCGTGTCTACTCATGCGGTCATTCATGTAAGCTGGTATGAAGCCGAAGCCTTTTGCAGTTGGGCAAAGCGCCGTCTGCCTACCGAGACGGAATGGGAGTTTGCGGCGGCGTACAGTCCGCATGAGAAAGCAAAAAGGAAATTCCCTTGGGGGGATGATCTGTCAGAAGACCGGGCAAACCTGGACGGCGGCAATTTGGGACCGCTGGAAGTAGACGCCTTTTCGCAGGGCGACAGTGCGTTTGCCTGCCGACAAATGATCGGTAATGTCTGGGAATGGACGGCGTCCACTTTTTCCCCTTATCCAGGGTTTTCACCGGATTGTTATACTGAATACTCGCGCCCGTCATTCGGACAAACCAGGGTGCTTCGGGGCGGGGCGTGGATCACGCGCAGGCGTATGCTGCGCAACACGTGGCGCAATTATTATGGCGCCGACCGTAACGACGTCTTTGCCGGATTCAGAACGTGTGCCAAATAAGCAATAACGGTATTAATTTACAGGGAAATCGACGATGAGTTGGTGGGGAAAGCTGGCGGGGGGTAGTCTGGGGTTTGCCCTGGGCGGGCCGCTTGGCGCCATGATCGGCGCTATGTTGGGGCACCAATTTGATAAGGCCTCGGAAGGGCGACACGAACGACAAATCGGCTTCGACCCGGGTTCGCAGGAACGCACACAAGCGGCATTTTTTACCGCGACTTTCTCGGTCATGGGCTGTATCGCCAAGGCGGATGGACAAGTTTCACCGCAGGAAATACGCCTGGCAAAACAGGTGATGACGGAAATGAATCTGAACGAGAGCCAGCGGGAGGTGGCGATCAAGCTGTTCAATCAGGGTAAGCATGCCGATTTTGCCTTGGATGAAGTGCTTGAACAGTTTCGCAGGGAGTGCGGGCGCAAGGCGACGCTCAAGCAGGTCTTCATAGAGATCCAGTTACAAGCCGCTTATGCAGATGGAGTGAAGCATCCGGCGGAGGAGCACATATTAAAGCATATTTGCGCCATGCTGGGTTATCCGCCCCACTTGTTGTCGCAACTGGAGTCGCTGATATTTGCCCAGCAGCGCGGTTATCAGCAGGCGGGCCATGTCTCTTCGGAATCCGAACTGAAAAATGCGTATCGAATTCTGGGCGTCGGTTCTTCCGCTTCGGACGACGAGGTCAAAAAGGCGTACCGCAGGTTGATGAACCAGCATCACCCCGACAAATTGATCGCCAAGGGGTTGCCCGAAGAGATGATCAAGATCGCCACCGGTAAGACTAAAGAAATACAAAAGGCATATGATTTAATCAAGACTTTGCGCAAATAACCCGGGTAATGACGGGCGTATGGATGAGCGGGCTTCAAACCTCGCCATAAAAGCTCACGAACGGCGGGAGTTGTGATAACGTTGAATAAAGGCTGAACGAGAATAATAAAGGCCATGTACGACTATCGGCGAACTATCATTGCAGGCAACGTGGTTTCAGTTGCCGGGTGATTGGTTATACTAGTGCCTTCCTTCACCCCAACATATACAACGGTGTAACGTACCTTATCCATGACAAAGCCCTATTTGATTTTAGTGTGGATGGTGATCTTTGTAGTCGGTGCGCTGCTTGCAACCACCTTCATATACGACCCTATCGTTTTCGCCTTTCAGACCAATCCCTGGTTTAACACCCTGATCGTGTTCGTGTTGATCATAGGTATTGCATACAACTTTCAACAGGTCTTCAGGCTGTATAGGGAGATTGACTGGATAGAGGGTTTTCGTAATACCGAAAATCCAGATACGCTGAAAATGACACCGCTGCTTGCACCAGTAGCGCGTATGTTATTGAAAAAGGAGAATGATCGTCTGACACTGTCGGCCACATCCATGCGTTCTTTACTGGACAGTATCGGTAACCGATTAGAGGAATCGCGTGACATATCACGTTACCTGATCGGCCTACTGATTTTCCTGGGGCTGGTGGGTACTTTTTGGGGGTTGCTGGCGACGGTAAGTTCCATTGATGAAGTGATAGCGGGGATGTCCTCGGAGGGCAGTAATCTACTGTTGTTCGAAAATCTGAAATCAGGCCTGCAACAACCCCTATCGGGGATGGGCATTGCCTTCAGTTCTTCGCTGTTCGGTCTGGCTGGTTCATTGGTGCTCGGTTTTTTGGATTTGCAGGCCGGGCGTGCACAACGCGTGTTTTTCAATGAGCTGGAAGAATGGTTTTCAGATGTAACGCATCTTTCCTCGGGCGCACTGCCGGGAGACGGCGAACCCCTGGCGGCCGCGTATGTGCAGACTCTGCTGGAACAAACCGCCGACAGTATCAATGACTTGCAAAGAGCATTAAGCACGCAAGCCAAAGAACGGTCGAGGCTTGATTCAAACCTGCTTACCCTGACGCGTCAAATGGCCGAGTTGGGCGAATACCTGAAACGTGACCAGCAGCCATTTTCGGAAGAGTTACGTAAGGAGCTTCGCCTGCTTACTCGCACCATCAGCACTTCTCTGACTAATCGACAGCAGTCCGAGTAGACCGTGCAACTGACCTACTCCTCTCGCCGCGGAATAAACATCTGGGCGGGTTTCGTAGACGCTTTGGCGGCACTGTTGATCGTCATTATGTTTCTGTTGCTAGTGTTCGTCGTCGGGCAGTTTTATCTGACGGAAGCCTTGAGCGGCAAAGAAAGGACACTGACAGAACTAGATCGACAGGTCGCCCATCTGGCGAACTTGCTTGCTCTTGAAAAGGCCGCCGGCATCGATCTTCAGAAACAGATTGGAGCGTTGACGGCACAGCTTTCTTCAAGGGATGAAAGCATTGCATCACTCCATGCGGACGTGGCGTCATTAGCCGAACTGCGCGAGCAGTTGGAGCGCGATGTGGCAGACCTTGTTGGCAAGTTGCAAACAAGCGAGGCGAGCGTGTACGCGGAGAAGGAAATTTCCGCGAGGTCGCTGGCGAAAATCGAATTGCTCAACCGCCAAATCAAGGCGTTACGAGACCAGCTTGTCGCCATCTCCTCGGTATTGGGAATTGCATCGGAAACCGAAGATGAAAACCTGGAGAACCTGGCGGCGCGCATCAACGTTGCCCTGGCTGAAAGGACGCAAGAACTGGCACGCTATCGTTCCGAATTCTTTGGCCGTCTGCGTGAAGTGTTGGGTGAAAATCCCGATATTCGTGTCGAAGGCGACCGTTTTGTCTTGCAATCGGAATTACTGTTTGACAGCGGCTCCGCCGAATTGGGCGTGCGCGGTAAACGGCAAGTTGTAAAACTGTCGACAATACTCAACGACGTTGCCGCCAATATACCGGACGACATTGAGTGGATCGTGCGCGTTGACGGACATACCGACCGAGTCCCCATCGGCACGCAACAATACCCTTCAAACTGGGAATTATCGACTGCGCGGGCCTTGGCAATCGTGAGGTTTATGATCACGCAGGGCGTTCCGGCACAACGCCTTGCCGCCACCGGATTCGGTGAATTCCACCCCCTGGATACAGGCGACACCACCGAGGCCTATGCAAGGAACAGAAGGATAGAGATCAAGCTGACGGCGAGGTGATTCCTTTATCCGATAGCCTTGTCCAGATCGCGGGCGCATATCCATGTCAATCGTGACATGGAACGTTCTCTTTTACGGTGGCCAGTATTTCGATACCGATGCCCTTGCGCCCCAGTCTGGCGGCGGTTCGCACAGTAGTACCGCTACCAGCGAAAGGATCAACAACTAGGTCTCCAGCGTCGGTAAAAAGCTTGATGAAGAATTCCGGTAACCAATTCGGAAACGGCGCGCTATGGCCAGTGTTGTGAGCTACTGGAGACTTATGGAGTACGTTCGTAGGGTAAACCATGTCGCGGTCTGTCCATGCACTAATGCGGCGCCCTACCCCCGAATTGGTGGCCGATTCCCGACGCGTCTGGTCGTTTGCACTCATGTTCTTCAGCCGTGTTTTCGTCCAGTCACCAACCGGTACCTTTACATCGTCTTGGTTCATTTTGATGTCTTTGGTTTTCGAGAAGTGCAGGATGCGTTCCCACGCATCACGAAAACGGTAGCGCCACTTCCCGGGAGCCGCCGTCGTCTTGTGCCAAATGTATTCCTCAACCCAACGGAATCCGACTTCTCGTTTGAGATGCAGAATCAGATCGAGAACGTAGGTGTGACGCTCGCCGTTGACGGCTTTTTCTTTGATGTTCAGCACAAATGACCCGGTGGGTTTGAGGACGCGCAGCATTTCTTCGGCACGCGGCGAAAACCAGTTGACGTAATCGGTCGGTTTGGTGCCGCCATAGGTACGGTTTCGTGCGTCGGCATAGGGAGGGGATGTGACAATCAAATCGACGCTATTGGATTTCATGCCTTTTAACACGTCCAGGCAGTCTCCAGGGAGAATGTAGCTGTCAAGCCCGAAAAGGTCTGCCTCACTCCTTCTCATCATGCTGTCATGGTTACCGTGTGGAAAAGGCATTTATCCAAAGCGAATGCTGTTTCTTTTATACGAGTGTCTTTTGCTGTAGTGATAAATACCATAATGCCCGGATTGAGCAATGCTTGAGTAACTAACCTGGTATCTTTTCATCCCCATATGTCTTCGCGCGAACTCCAGTATGCCGTAACGCTGCTAAATCGTTTGATTCTGTTCTGGATTTTTTGAATTTCCTTGGGATAAAAATTAGATATAGCATTGCAGAATTGCAGCATCCATTTCTTACGGGAATATCCATCAATCAACCTGATATCGTTAGAGTTGGCAATTTGAATCTGCCCCCATCCCAGTGCCCCGATGGTCAAACACTCCCAATCTAAGAACTCAATTGGAGAAAAGACAACTTCCGATACGGTGAGTTTGGTCCCTTTAACGAAGTACTTGACCATGAGTAGTGCGAAAATATTTTTATCTGACTCATAGAATTCCGCCAGTCTTTTAACAGAAGTTAGATTTGGCATATTGAAACCAGTATCTTCACGGTGTGTTTTTACATCAATGGCAGAGGAAAAACCTTCCTTGTATTGAAGTGCTAAATCTGCCATGGCGCGACGTGGAAAGTCATGCCAATATTTTGAACACCAGTCTTGTAAAAATGAATTGAAATTATCTGCAATCAAAGATTCAATCGCATCACCAACTGCACGGGGACTTTGAGCCGTTCGGCTAGATAGGAAGTTAGGCAATGAGTTGATGTATTCTTTAATTTTTTCGGCTACTTTCAAATAATGGCCCTGATAATAGAGTGAGGGTATCGTCAAAATAAATCCTATTTTCATTTGTGTTTTTTTGTAGATTTTGGCTGACTATGCAGCGAATTCCGATCCCAAAACACGCCGTCGGTATAGCCTTGGATATCCGGATCTATAGCACTTTCCCGTAGACGCTTGAGCGCCCAGCAGCAATATTCTTTGTTGTGCTCTATACCGCAGAATCGTCTGCCGAGTTTGTTCGCCACCACCGCCGTGGTGCCGCTGCCCAGGAAGGGATCAAATATGAAATCGCCTTTCTTTGAGCTGGCCAGGATGAGTTTGGCAATCAGTTTCTCGGGTTTCTGAGTGGGATGGTCGGTGTTCTCGGGCATTGACCAGAACGGGACGCTAAGGTCCGTCCAGATATTGGACGGGTGCGTGAACCGGTAGTTGCCGCTTTTTTCCTGGTTCCAGTCTTTCGGCTTGCCGCCTATTTTGTATGGGGCCATCACCTTGCGTTTGAGTTTTACCGCCTCTACGTCAAAATGGTATGCATCCGAAACCGTGCAGAACCAGATATCCTCCGTGTTATTTTTCCAGTTGGTTTTGGCACCGCGACCCTTCTCTCTTTCCCACGTAATACGATTGCGAACGTGAAAACGTGACGCCAGCACGGGCGCGATCAGTACCGAGGTCTTCCAATCCGAGCATACATAGATCGTCGCGTCGGGCTTGAGCGTCGGCGTAAGAGTTTCAATGATGCGCAGGAACCACTCCCGATATTCTTGTTTTTCTTTTTCTTTGAAAGGTTGACCGTTATAGTTTTTTGAAAGGTTGTAAGGGGGATCCAGTATGAGTAGGTCAACAAAATCTTGCGGCAGCCTTTCAGTCAGTTCAAGGGTATCGCCGCAAATGATCCCGTCGGTAATGTCCTTTACATTTGCAGGGCCGCTGATCTGCAGGATGTCGGCGGACAAGGCGCTTGCTTCGTCTTTGCTACAGGTCAGTGTTCGATTTCTTGCGGCCCTCTGTTTCATTGCGGCATGGCAAGTCAGTTCAATGCACCGCCGCAACCGCTGCCCTGGCCGGCGGTACATCCGTAGCAGTGGTCGGCAACGATAATCGGATTGTTTTCCAGGTCTGTGTCCATCAATTCCGACAAGTGCGTGCGTAACTGGTCGTGGTGGGCGATGCCGAGTCCGAGCATCTGGTTGAAGTCGCAATCATAGACGTAGCCTTTCCAGTCTATGCTGATTAACGAGCGACACATCACGGACCGAAGATTTTTTTCACAATAGGCGCCGCGTAAAAGTTGCATGTATTCTTCAAATTTCCCCTGGCTTATCAGGGTGCTACCGAATCTTTGAATAGGCATGTTGGTTATGGTGAACAGGTGATCAAAGGTGATGTCGTATTTTTTCATAAACTTGTGGTATTCGCTTTCCAGTGACGCTTGTGGAGGAGGCAGCTGCGGCCCCTGTGGGTTGTACACCAGGGTGAGCTTGCGACGTTCATGATGTTTGCCGTAGCCGAGCATATTGAGCTTTTTCAGTGCCTTTATGCTTTTTTCAAAAACGCCCTTGCCGCGCTGCTGGTCTACGTTTTCTTCAAGGTAGCAAGGTAGCGAAGCGACGATCTCTACCTGGTTTTCAGCCAGAAAGTCTGCCAGGTCTTCTTGTCCGGGTTCCTCAAGAACAGTCAGGTTGCAGCGATCAATCACGTGCAGCGATTGTTGGCGCACGTGGCTTACCAGCGTTCTAAAGTGTGGATGCAGTTCAGGTGCGCCACCCGTAACGTCAAGGGTTTCGATATCTTGTACCTGTAGATAGTCCATTACCACGGCGAGGTTTTTTTCCGACATCATTTCGCTGCGGTTGGGGCCGGCGTTTACGTGACAATGTACGCAGGATTGGTTGCAGCGGTAGCCGAGATTGACTTGCAGGGTTTTGACCCTGCTGCGGAAAATGTTTGGAAAGTCCGTGGGTTTTAATAGGTGAAGCGTTGCGTGCATGGCTGTGTACCGGCTTGTTGGTGGCACTACATGTATAGATAAGCTAACTGCGCTGAAAGGTATGATATTTCTTTAACCAGTGTAATACTTTTTCCGGCGCATGCGCCTTTTTCCACTCCCCTGCCGCATACTTGTTGGCCTCCGACAGGGTGGGGTAAACGTGGATGGTACCGAGTATCTTGTTCAAGCCCAACTTGTGTTTCATTGCCGAAATATACTCGGTAATTAACTCCCCCGCATGGGCGGCGACAATGGTGGCACCAAGTATTTTGTCCTTGCCTTTGGGCGTAATTACTTTCACTATGCCGCGCGCCTCTTCATCGGCAATGGCGCGGTCTAGATCGGAAATGTCATATCGCGTTACTTCATAGTCAATGTTTCGTTTGCGGGCCTGCTCTTCATTCAGACCCACGCGCGCGACCTCGGGTTCCGTAAACGTGCACCAGGGTATTATGGAGTAATCGACGCGAAACTTTTTGAACTTTCCGAACAGCGCATTGACGCCGACATACCAGGCTTGGTGGGCGGCGACGTGAGTGAATTCATAAGCCCCCGTAACGTCCCCGCACGCATAGACGTTGGGATAGTTGGTTTGCAGGTATTCGTTTACTTCAAGTCTGCCATTCTGGCTGATTCCTATTTTTAGGCTTTTATCCCATACATTCTGTGTACATGCACTGCGTCCGACCGCAATCAACAATGTATCGAATGGGATTTTTACGTCTTTCCCTTTATGGTTACAAACCAGTGCTTTTGCATCGTCATGCCGCATCACTTCCACTGCGACGTGTTGCGTCATGATTTGTATACCGTCTTGTGCAAGGCTTGTGGCGACCATGTCAGAGATTTCCGGGTCTTCACGCGGTAGGATACGAGGCCCCTTCTGTATCAGTGTGACGTGCGTACCAAAACGGGCAAAGCACTGTGCCAATTCGCAACCGATCGGCCCCCCTCCCAGGACTGTCATCCGCCGTGGCAGTTCGGTCAGGTCCCATATCGTATCGGAGGTGTAGTAGTCTTTGTCTAGACCGGGCAGGTTCGGGATGAAGGGCGCAGCGCCAGTGGCCAGGACTATCGCATTGCCCGTCAGTGTTTCCCCATCTACGCTCACTGTCCAGGGGTCGTGCAAAGTGGCATTGCCGCGTATGCACGTAACACCGAGCATCGTATAGCGTTCCGGCGAGTCATGCGGTTCGACTTTTTTAATCACCCGCCGTACGCGCGCCATCACGTCCTTGAATTCGAATTCTACTTCCGCGTGTTTGCAGCCGTATTGTTCCGCACGCCTGACTTGGGAGATGAATTTTGCCGAGCGTATCAGTGCCTTGGATGGAACACAGCCGGTATTCAAACAGTCCCCCCCCATCCTGTTTTTCTCGATCAACGCGACCTTGGCCTTGACCGTTGCGGCAATGTAGGCGGTAACCAGTCCTGCAGAACCTGCACCGATCACGATAAGGTTGTAGTCAAATTTTTTGGGTTTGGTAAACCCTTTGTAGACGCGCCGTGCCTTCAGTATGGTTACGATCTTTCTGGCTAACCAGGGGAAAATTGCCAGCAGAAGAAATGCGAATATGATCGCGGGTGTGAATATCCCATCCAGCGAGTCTACATTTGCAAGCCGAGTGCCGATATTAACGAACACAAACGATCCTGCAATCATGCCCGCCAGGCTGGTTACAAAAAACACGATCGTGCGCATGGGGGTAAGTCCCATTGCCAGATTGATAATAAAGAAGGGAAAGATCGGGATTAGCCGTAGCGTAAACAGGTAGAATGCCCCGTCTTTTTCGATCCCCCGGTTGATGACCTGCAACTTGTCGCCAAAACAGTTTTGCACGAAATCACGAAACACGTAGCGCGAAAACCAGAATGCGATGGTTGCACCGAGCGTTGCCGCCAGTAACACGATGCCCGTCCCCGGAAGCAAACCGAAAATTGCTCCCGACAGGATCGAAAGTACCCCTACCGCAGGCAGCGACAGGGCGGCTACCACAACGTATACGAAGAAAAATATCAAGATGGTTTTCAAGGGATATGCGTGAAAATAATCCGTGATAACCTGCTGTTTCGACTTGACGTAGGCAAAATCAAGGTACTGCTGCACGTCAAAGATAAAAAAACAACCGATCAAGGTTGCAATGACCAACAGGACAACTATTTTCTTCATGTCTTTTTAATCGCCTTGAAGCTGTGCGCTTGACCTGGTATGCAAGGGTAGATTCAAACTTTATGCCATGATTTTGACATCAAGCTGTACAATAAGGTTTCCATGCGATTAGCGACGTGCAATTACAATGATCAGGAGTATCTCGCCGTAGTGCGGGCCGAGTGCGTGCTGATACCGGCAATTCGCACCGACTGGCCGAATGAACTGAATAGCATGTTACAACTAATTGACGGCGGCGACCAGGCTTTGCAGGCTTTACGAGAGCGGGTCGAAAAAACTGCCCTGAAGCAGTGGGCTTCTTTATCCGAAATAACGTTGTTATCGCCGATTCCGAGACCGCGCCAGAACGTCATGTGCCTCGGCTGGAATTATATCGAACACGTTGAAGAAACGATGAGCAATTCGCTTGAAGCCCCCAGGTTACCGAAATATCCCATCGTGTTTACCAAAGCCGCAAACAGTATGAACGGCCCTTATGCCGATGTTCCGGTAGACCTTGGAGTATCGGACAAGATGGACTGGGAAGTGGAACTGGGCGTCATCATTGGCAAAGGAGGCAAGGGAATTTCTCGTGCACGCGCACTTGAACACGTGTTTGGGTATACCGTTATCAATGACATCTCGGCGCGTGATTATCAAAAACGCCACAAGCAGTTTTTTATCGGTAAGAGTTTCACGGGGGCATGTCCGATGGGCCCCTGGATCGTAACGGCGGATGAAATTCCTGATCCTCAAGTGCTTGGTTTGCAAAGTCGCGTGAACGATCAAATCAAGCAGGATTCAAATACCAAGTTTCAGATTTTTGACGTTGCGACGATCATCGAAAGCCTGTCTCGAGGAATGGTTCTTGAACCCGGCGACATTATTGCTACCGGTACCCCGAGCGGTGTAGGTTACGTGCGCAATCCGCCCGAATACCTAATGCCGGGAGACGTAGTCGAATGCGAAATAGAATCGATCGGCGTGATCCGTAATGCAATGGTTGCGGCATAGCGGGTGCTACCTGCAACCTTTGGTTGCGTGGATAACAATGAAACGAGAAAAGAATGGATATTAAAGAACACGTAAAAGATATCTTTGCCCAAGAGGCACAGGCCATTGCCTCAATTCCGATAACGGATGAGTTTGAACGTGCCGTATATCTGTTAAAGGAATGTGCCGGCAAGGTGTTGACGACCGGCATGGGCAAGGCGGGACATATTGCCAACAAATTTTCTGCAACCCTGTGCTCAACCGGCACTCCCGCATCGTTCGTGCACCCGGGCGAAGCGGCACACGGCGATTCGGGGCTGATTGAAGAAAATGATGCCGTTGTTGCCTTTTCAACCAGCGGCAAGACTCGTGAGGTATTGGATTTCCTGATTGTCGGGCGCGACCTGGGATTACATACCGTGATCGGCATTACTTCGCACCCGGATTCGAAACTGCGCGAGTTGAGCGACGTAGTGATCGACATGGGCATCATCAAGGAGGCGTGTCGATTAGGTTTGACGCCTACTTCAAGCATAGCGGTAATGCTTGCCATCAGTGATGCGCTGGCCTTGTTACTGATGGAACTCAAGGGATTCGGTCGGAAGGACTTTGGCAGGCGTCACCATGCAGGATACCTGGGCACCAAGGCCCGTAGTGAGACGCGCGAACGAAAGATACCGCCCACATAGAGGAAGGAGATATGTCACTGACTTTAACACTTGTCCGTCACGCCAAATCAAGTTGGGATCATGTTGGCCTGCAAGACTTTGATCGGCCGTTGAACGAGCGAGGGCTCAGAAATGCGCCCGAAATGGGGAAAAGGCTGGCAAAACGCGGCGATACGCCCGACGTGATCATCTCAAGCCCGGCAAAACGCGCCATGACTACCGCCAAGATGATCGCCGATGAGATCGGTTTCGATAAAAATAATATTTTGCGGGAACCCGCAATCTACGCCGCCGGGCTGAACACGCTTGTCGACATTGTAACCGGCATTGATGACGGCTATCAAAGTGCCATGTTGGTCGGCCATAACCCGGGTTTCACGGAGCTATGCAATTATTTATGCGCTGCACGCATCGACAATGTCCCGACCTGCGGCATCGTCTGGATCAAGTTTCGCACGAATGCGTGGCACACCATCTCCAAACACAATGGCGAAATGATCGATTTTGATTATCCGAAGAGGGGCCTGTAAATTGCACAACACTGAAAACGGGTACCACCACATATAAAGGGCATTATCCTCTATTGGGACTTTACAACCTCCAAAGTCTCCCCTTTCCCTGTAAACGTCACCAGACACATAAAAGAACCACAACGATACGGGATAAAAAAGTATTGGCCCTACTTTTAGCGTAATGCTTTGCACGGTGGCGTGCATCCCGTTGCCTTGCTACCAATAGCTCTCGGTCGTGATGTGCCCGGGGCTGCGGCGCAAGTTTTTTTTCAAGCCTTTCCGCTTGAGTACGTCGCGCGTATCGACCAGCATTTCGGGATTGCCGCATAGCATGACTTGGGAATGGTTCGGACTGATGTCAAATCCGACCCTGTCTTCAAGTGTACCGTTTGCTATGGCCGCAGGGATACGGCCGGGAAGTGCGAAGCCGGTCTTTTCACGGCTTACGAATGACAGCACTTGAAATCGGCCCTTATGTTTTTCGCCGAACGTTTGTAGGGTATCCCGATAAGTCAATTCTTCGGCAAACCTGACGGCGTGTACCAGCACGACGTTTTCAAATCGTTCCCATACTTCGTCAAACTTCAGTATTGATAAAAACGGACCCAGGGCCGTACCTGTTGACAACATCCAGAGATCCCGGCCATCGGGCACTTCATCCAGGGTGAAAAACCCATTGACGCGCTTGTCGATCCATACCGGATCACCGATGCTCAATCGGGCAAGCCTGGGTGACAATGGGCCGCCGGGAACGACGATCGAGTAAAATTCATAGATATTCTCATGGGGCGCATTTACAAAGGAATAGGGACGTCCAACGGTCTGGCCGTCAATGTTCAGTCCAAGACGACCGTATTGACCGGCAATGAACGGGTCAATGTTGGCCTCTATACGAAGGGAGTAGAGGCGTTCCGTCCAGTGCTTATTGTCTACTACGTTTCCCTGTATCCAATTGCTCATTTATGGTTCTCTGACAGGATCGAGGCAAATTTCTATACGGTGGTTTCTAACGCGCACGGGGTAGCAATTCAAGGTCTCCGTTGCAGGTTCTTCCATGGGGCGGCCAGTGCGCACGTTGAAGCGGCTACCGTGCAGGGTACAGCTTATCAATTCACCCTTGAGGCAACCAAGAGACAGAGAAGAATCTTCGTGGGTACAGGTGTCATCAACGGCGTAGAGTTGTCCTGCTACGTTGGCAAGTAGGATATCACCCGTAGTGACAGTAATTTTCAAAGTGCCACCGGGTAAAACGTCTGTAACGGCCGCCACGTCGATATACTTTGGTTGTAAGTTCATTATGATTCGTAGTAATCGCTGCTAAAATAGCAAATAATAAATCATGCCGTACTTTATTTGTAAAATCACATCCGGGTCTACCGGAGCAATTAAGGATATTGAGTTCATTGACAAGTATGCCGAGTTTAAACGCGCCAAAAAGTTTGTGCGCGAGCAGCGTGAATCAACGGCAATGGACAACCGAACTCACATCAAAATGGTGTTTGCAGAAAATGAGCTTGAGGCGGAACAACGGCTACGTGAGCCTAGAGAAGCGCCGATCTTGAGGGAATGGGAAAAATAATATATTGCGGATAAAGGTTTAGCAAAACCGACATGGACGAGCAGCAATATAAAAATACGTATACCCGCATCAACCCCCAGCGTTGTGTATTTGAGAAGGCAATCAATTCGCGCGTTTGTAACTGCGGCAAGGCACGGCGTTTCAACCTGGCTGATCGGGAGGGTGTGGCTTGCGCTTCCATAAATGGACTACAGCGTTGCAACCGGCTGATTTCATTGTTGCGAGAGAATGCACGTTTCACATTACGACGCCTAGACGTCAAGGTTTTGGGACATGCCCAGGAAATCAAAATACAAAATGGAGGGTTACTGGGTTTGCAATCCCAGCTCGAAAGTTGCGCGGTGGTCAAGGTAGTCGAAGATATAAATGCCACGGTAACTGCGGCGGAAGGCAAGTTTGCCGGGTTGGAAAATCTTCCCTATTCACAACTCATGCAAGTGATTGGCGGCTATCGGATACGTAACCGCCGCAACCGGCCTTGACTCGGGACCGAAACGTTGGGTCGGTGTCTACGGTAACGAAACTAGATCGGCTGCTTGCCGAAGTTCGTTCTTGTCGTACCTGTCAGTCGGATTTGCCGCTCGGACCGAATCCAATCTTACGGGCAAAACGGAGTGCCAAAATTCTCATTGTCGGCCAGGCGCCGGGCATTAAGGTGCATCAAAGCGGCATACCTTGGAACGATATGAGTGGCAAGCGCTTGCGTGCATGGATGAACGTTAGCGACAACGTTTTTTATGATGACACCAGGATTGCGATTATTCCGATGGGATTTTGCTATCCGGGCAAGGGGCCTTCGGGTGATTTGCCGCCTCGTAAAGAGTGTGCGGAATTGTGGCATCAGAAATTGCTGCATTTACTGCCGAACATTCGGCTGGCTTTGCTTGTCGGCTTGTATGCACAAAAGTATTATTTGAAGGATCCCCGTGCAACGCTTACCGAAACCGTAAAGGCTTGGCGGCGGTATGAGCCTGAATATTTTCCTTTACCACATCCTTCACCAAGGAATATCGGGTGGTTGAAAAATAATGGCTGGTTTGAGTCGGCGACGATTCCGCATTTGCGTAAAAGGGTAAACGAGCTATTGAGTGGTTGAGTGATAGGCCACCCACTTTATTAGTATTACTTTTTAGATAAAAAAAAAACTCAATAAAAAATAATATCTTGAAAATATTTTAAGAATATATCTATATAAGGATATTATTAAATACTTATTTACATGTTTACAATATGCCCAATTGATTTTTACCAACTTTAGAGGACATTGGGCATGAACAGACTTTTTTCAAAAATAGACAATTTTGCAGTCTTGCTGTGGGTAGAGACCACGGTTTTCATTGCAGTAGTCTCTTTGGCTTTTATACTTCCAACTAAAATTTTTTAGGTGGGCAGGTTCTCGGCACTCAACCGGAAAACTTCGGTTTTGAGTGCCGTCAGCTTGATTTCTTAGATGGAAGAATATCTCTAGCCGGCCCAGCAACCTTGTTCCTTCAGTTTGGCGGTAATTTCTCCCAAGATCCTTTTCTTTTCAGAATCATGTTGCACCCACACCTGAAACGTTTGCATCGTCCCTTTTTCTCCCTTGTCAAACAATTTTCCTTCAATGATGTTGGGTGATCTGGATACTTTGATGGTGGCTCCGCAGTCAGATTTTTTTCCCTTATGGCCAAAAGGTCCCAAGGTAATTTTTGTGATACCGGAAGTGTCCATAACAACCTGAAACACTTTACGAGCATGAGTTGACGGGATATCGTCGAGACCTCTTACTGTTTTCCCCCAAATCGTAGCATGAGGTTTCCCACAGGATATCTCGACGGTACCGCGGTACTCTGAGCCTGCGGTCGCCTGATGACGTTGTCGAGTCTTGTGCCGTTGCTGCCATTCCGCCTTGATCCCCTTGACGGCTTCCGCATAAACCGAGTCGGCTTCAAGTTCTCCAAGACTTGCCATAATTGCCTTGTCAATGTTGCCGGTGGGGATGGTTTTCTTCAATTTCCGATCACTCTTTTCCAAATGCTCGAGCACCTTTTGCATGACGAGTCGTGGAACAATCAAGTCGTCACACCTGGCCGCACGGCAGGCCTTGCGGATTGAAGCCACCAGTTTTCGGCGGTCAAACGGTTCATCTCCTCGGTCACCGGATTTTATGACCTTCCAGTCTGTCGAGCGCAAGAGCTTCAACATGGCGTTTGCGGCTTTCAGCGGCGTATCCTCCACTATATCGGCGTAGAAATTGAGTATTAGGTTATCCAGGCGGTTCGGGTCTATAACCACCACCGGCACCGGTCGCGCGGCCCGATGCGCGAGCACCACACCTATGGCGGAACCAATGGACTCGCGCCACATGTTGACGAGTAGTCCGTCCGCCTCTTCAATGGCGCGAAGATCGGTTTTGACGGCCTCATAAGGAAATTCTTCCAACATCTTGGTCGGGTCTATAAAGTCCAGGTGCTTGCCATACTTACGTTGGATTTCGTCACGCCATTTATGCTTCTGGGCGTCATTACATCCGCTGATGGGGCCGGCAAGGTAAATACGCGGTTTGTATTTGGGCACTTTATCAGTCGAGTATTGCCGTCCGCCAATTTTTGGAATGGTGTTTAATAGAGCACGTGAAAAATAAACATATTACTTGTTCAGACAAGCACTCCCCTTGGTATTATGTCGTAAGTTGTCGGTAAATATCCAGCACCTTGAAAGGAAGTTCACGTACGTTTGTTACCGTCGCATAGTTAATCGTTCCATACATGTGCGGCAGGTAATCACTTGCTTCCTCATCAATTGTGATGCAAAAGGGATGAATGCCGAGCTGTCGCGTTTCAAACAGGGCTTGTCGGGTATCTTCAATACCGTATTCACCGCGGTAGCTTAAATAATCATCCGGCTTGCCGTCCGAGAGTGTAATCAGTAGTTTAGTCCTTGCTTCAATTGTGTTTAACAGACTGGTCAAATGCCGAATGGCAACCCCCATTCGCGTATAGTCCTGCGGGCGAATGCCACTGATTCTTGCTTGTACTTCGCTGTCGTAGGCGTCTTCAAAACGTTTGATGCGGAACAGTTCGCAGCGCTTCCGCGTCATGCCCGAAAAGCCGTAAATAGCATAGCGGTCACCCAATGCTTCAAGGGCTTCGCACAGCAGTACCAGTGATTCACGTTCGGCATCGTTTATCCAACCTTTGGTGGAACCGCTCATGTCTACCATGAACATCACTGCGATATCACGGTCTACCTCATGCATCTTGATGAACAATTCCTCAGGCATTTCCCTGCCTGTTCTTATTTCGGCGCAGGCTTCAACGATTGCGTCAATGTCAATGTCTTCACCGGATGCTTGTTTTTTCATGCGTTTATCTTCGCCGCGCAGGGCTTCAAACGTGCGGCGTAATGACGTGATGACGCCGTGGTGTTTGGCCAAGGTATCGCTGACAAAGCCGTCGTGTTGCGGGTGTACGTCACGTTCCCTCAGTACACACCAGTTTTTCCGATAATGCTGCCGGTCGTAGTCCCATTCTTTATACAAAAAAGCACCTTCCTCATGATAAGTACCTTTCCATACGTCATCGGGGTCGTTGTGTCCTTGTTGGGCGGTATCGTTATATTCTCCGGGGCCGGCAGGCACTAGATAATCGTCACGCACTTCCCCAAAGTCCTGGTGGATGGAGGCCAGCGTACCTTTGACATCATCCGGCAGCGTTGCGTATTTGCCGTCAATTTGTAGTGCAAATGTAAAGCCTTCCGGTAGCTCTTTGGATTCGATGCATTGCAACGAAAAGTTACGGGTGAGCGAGTGATTTTCCTCGGTTTCCTGCAAGTGACCCATCTCATCCGCCAGTTGAGCCAGTGCCCGTTGCAGTTGTATCTTATCCTGCCGAGTTCGCCCTTCGCGTACCCGGCGAACATTTTCTGGCTTTAATAGCCCCTGATAAAAACAGGGTGACGGTTCAACCTTTCCGTAGCTATCTGCAAGTGCTTTTATACTGTCGGTAACAAGGCTGTCGGGGGTCGTGAGCGTGCGAACGATCTCGGCTTCAATATTGAGGAAAAGGTGTTCACCGGAAGCTGTACACAGCCTTTTTATTTCCCGATATAAGCCCGGCAGGTCGCGCATGATTTTGGCGTTCAGGCGTATGGTTTCCAGTGCATGAAACAACTTGTTTGCCGACTCAATGTCCGGGTATCGTGCAAAAACATTCCCCAAATCAACTTGCCAGGTTCCATACCACGTCTGTGCCCACTGGTGGGTTGCCATGGCCTTCAGACAGTTGAAATTATCCCGTTGACTATCAAATACTGTCGCAATTACCGGTAGGAAAATCGTCTGCGTGTCGGTATAGCATTCTTCGCCGGCCTGAATGTCCAGGTTTCTCCCCTGTAGCCCACAAATGAACTTTTCCAGAACACCGCTTACTTCCTCCAAAGCCAGACCAGTGACACGCAAGGCCCGTTGTTGAGCAAACCGATCCAGGTCTCGGAGGATAGAGATGCCGGCGGTCACGCCGTTTCTGTCATATTCATCCATGGCGCTAAGGATCCATACCTCAACGTCCGCAAGATCCAGCTGCCGCATGGCCTGTGGTGCCAAGGTTGCAACCTGATAGGCCATTTCAGAGTTTGACCCGGCCACCGCGGCGACCCAGTGCAGAACAAACTCCTGTTGTCGTCGATCAAACACGGCCAACTGTTGCGCCGCCAAGGTCGCGGTGCGCCTGGACGATAAGACGGCCTCCACGTGTTCTTCCAGCCGTTCTTCTACTTCTTCGGCAGTAAAAGGAGAGGGATCGTGCATAAATTCAAATATGAAAGTGACGCCTTAGTCTGTATATTTCATGTTAACTGGAAACCACGCCTCATTTTACATGTCGAACTTTCCGGCAGCCGTTGAAGTCAATTTAAGCCGCTCCGTGCGCGAACTCAAGGTTACCTTTGACGATGGGGTGCGATTTACGTATCCCTGTGAGTACCTGCGAGTGTTTTCTCCGGCGGCCGAAGTGAAGGCCGCGCGTACAAAAGGCGATTTCGTCCCCGTAGAAGAAGCCGTCAATATCGAACGCATCAGTCCGGTTGGCGGCTATGCCATACAACTAGTTTTCAGTGACGGGCATGATACCGGTATCTACTCGTGGCAAACGCTCTATGAATTGGGTGAACGATTCCGGGATAACTGGTGCCGTTATTTGCAATGGAAAAAAACTGCCGTTCGATACCAGGGGATGAAAGACAGAGAAGTCGAAATCCTCTATTTTGCAACCCTTGCACAGATCGTTGACCAAGAACGTGAAACCATGGTATTGCCCGATGAAATACGCACCGTGAGAGACCTTTTGTCGCTGCTGTCGAAGCGTGGCGAATTATGGACGCAGCAACTGGGTGCGGATACGATAAAAGTTACCGTTAATCGAAAGTTTGTTGCGTTGGATCAGGATGTTTATGATGGAGATGAAATTGCATTCACTCCATAGATCAACGTCAGTGCATATAGCGATTGATCTCCTGCCGGTATTTTTCCTTTAGCGGATTTTGATCGTCCAGCAATCGAAGAATAGCGCACATTCCCTTGTGTGCAATTTCATCGTTGTACTCGCTGTTTCGTCGCAGTAGGACTAACAGGTGCTCAAGTGCGCCCGCGTAATTATCATCAATGACTTTTTTTGCGGCAATCCTGAAACGCAGATGTGGATTCTCAACGTCCTGCTCAAGCTCTTTTTCCAGGGTTTCAACGTCTGAGGGGTCTTCTGCCGCATGTAGGAAACTAACGTGGGCGATCAAGTCGCTGACCGGCTCGGTAATTTTGAATGCGACGGGCAAGTGGTTTAGCAGGTCGCGTGCTTTTTGCAGCTCATTATCCTTTATCAACAGTTTTGCGAGAGTTAATGGAAAGCGCAGATTACCGGCGTCTTGAAGCGAGGCGTCCGCCAGCAACTGATAGCTACGGTCTTTGTCGCCGGCCTGATTGAGATCAAGTGCCTTTGCAAGGATAAAATCTGCTTCGCCGGGGATATATTTGTTCAGAATTGTGCGCAGTTCGGATTCGTTCTTGTAGCCGTGAGCCGTTTCCACTACCTTCCTATCGACAAATAGCTTGATGGTCGGCAGGCTGGTCACGCCGTATTCTTTGGCCGGGGCGCGTTGTTCATCGGTATTGATGTTTATCAACAGCATCTTACCGGCGAAGTCATGGATAATTTTGTCCAGCACCGGGTACAGACGCAGGCATGGGCCGGCCTTCGGCGACCAGTAATTGACCAGCACTGGCCCTTTGCATGAATTGGCCAGTACCAATGCCTCGAAATTTGCAGTGGTACCTTCAAGGATATAAGGTGAATCAACAGAGCCAATCTTGGACATTATTGTAGAATAGTTGGTTCGGCTATTCGTAAAATTCTATACCTTGTTAATCTTGGAGTAGTTTTTGCCATGGAAATAGAGGGTCCCCTGAAAATCGGCATGGTTACGCAAGACAACTCACTGGACCGTGAAATTCACGTGGATTTCACGGATACGTTTCAAAACTTGACCTTACAGGAACAAGGCCGGGTTTTTAACCAGTACGTTGAACACTTGAGGTCACAGACTAAGGCCATTGCAAAAGACAATCAAGAACGCCAGGGAATGCTAATGGTGTTACAGATAGCAGAGCAGCTGGCTCCCCACGTTCAGGCGGGGGAAATCCCGCTTAACGAGACTATCATCGTAGCAGTGAGCTCCGAGTCGGTATTGGGAAATCTGATCTCCGGCAGGTCGCTTAACTGATTGTTGAGCTTTTAATCACGCTCTCGATTCATGGCGTCCTTAGCGATTTCATTGGCATAGAATTCACGGATTTGTGCAGCCGGTTCAACCCGGTTTGCTCCGGAACCGGTCAAACAATTTTCATTTTTATCTACCGCCCAGATGATATACGCTGTGAATCCTTGCAGGTCTTGAGGAAACTGATCCTTATGAGGCACGCCCGTGTGTTCAACTCGGTCACCTGTCAATTCTCTCTTGATGCGCGTCAGTTCGTCCCTCAGATCGTTCACGTCGCTGCCGTCCCATTGACCGACAACGTTTCCTTTTCTGCTTATGATATCGTTTGACATATATACCTTCTCGTTGAAATCTTATACTACGCCGTCGAATTTTGCACTTTCAGACGACCTGCTGCAACCAGTGTGGCTGACAGTGCCATATTTGAGTATCAATGCATCGTGCGTTGTGCCCAGTGTTTAAAGTATTCCTGCATGACGGTGCGCACATGCTGCGGGTAATTCAGCCGTTCCATTTCCTTTATACCTTCGGTAAAGAATCGTGCGGCGTCTTCGGGCAAGGTTGTCACAAGTTTGTCAAATATTTCACGCATCAGCTTTACATCGTGTGTACGGGTTGCAGTGATTCCATAATTCAAGTGCAGAATTCGCCATGGTCGGCCTGGATTGGCTTTTTCCAGATCATTTTTGATTACTTCGCTACAAGCGTTAATAACGCGCCCCATGAACCTACTCAATGCTGTTAACTCATCTGCTGACCGGCTTTGATTAGACAGTTCCGCCAAGGTATCCACGATCGGCTCCAGGGTTCGCAATTGGCCATCGTGTCGTATGACCCAATCCGTCAGCGCGATCATGACCCGATGCACGTTGGCTTGTGAAAAGTTTGGCGCGTACCGCTCCAACCACGAACGCAAATCGGTCAGCAGCTGTATGCCATAATCGCCCAGTTGGGTAAAGTCCGCATCGGAAAACTCGCCTTCCGTCACTTGGTCATCTGCCCGTTGCATAATGGCCAGCAACTGTTGAACACCGTCCAGTATCGGTCGAGGGTCTTCGGTTGTCTGCACTCTTTCCGTCAGGTTTTGTACCGCCGCACTGATATCATTTGCCAAACCGATGGCGTGCTTGATGGAAAGAATTTGAAATGGCATAGCGCATCATTATAAAAGGTGAGATGGACGTAGCGTATTTTTCTTCGGACAAGCCTTGGTTTAACCGAGTTTGGCCAATAACGTATCTGTTGAAAAAGATTGCAAAGCATAAGTCGGTACAGTTCAAGTACCGCGCCCATAACGAACGGTCACCGCTACGTGCGTACGACTTATTTATAGGCCAAGCCTATAAAGGTAAAGGGGGGTCTATTTCGCGGTGCGGTTGGGCTTCACAGGAGATTTCCACTGCTACTCGCCGTGAGCCGTTACTCGTTATTGACTCGACCTCAGCAATCTTTCAAATGAACTTTTACGTACTGGTCTGATAAGGCCACTTTCGGGGGGGGGGGGGGGGGGGGGAGGATATTTTTTTCCGAAGAGTACGACGATGGGCGTAAGCAACAGCAGCTTCAGATCCAGCATCGGGCAAAAATGTTTGATGTAGAGATTGTCGTAGCGCATTTTGTCACGCGGGGCAGTGTGGTAGCATCCCCTGAGTTGTGCCAGGCCAGTAATCCCTGGCAGCACGTGCAGGCGCGAGTAAAAGTTTGGCGTTTCTTTGCAAAAGTGAGAATATAACTCTGGGCGTTCCGGGCGTGGCCCGACAAGACTCATCTCTCCTCTGAAGATATTGATAACCTGCGGCATCTCATCCAGATGCAGCTTTCGCAACACCTTGCCCACGGGGGTAATGCGAGAATCGTTATGTGCCGCCCATACCATACCCGTGCCCCGCTCTGCATCTTTGATCATCGTGCGAAATTTGACGAGAGTAAATACTCGGCCGTCCTTGCCCAAGCGTTTCTGGGGATAGAATACCGGTCCCCGGTCCGCCAGCCAGATTGCCAGGGGAATCAGGCTCCACAGCACCAACCACACGGGCAGCAAGATAACATGAAAAAAAATCAGGGTAGTGAGGTCAAATGCACGCTTATAACCGTCACTCTTAACACGGTCACCGCGAGGTGACGCCGTAACCAGACTTTCAATAACTCGATCGGGGAGTCTGGGACAACCTTCTACTGCGGCCACAGGATGGCCTTCATAAATTTGTTTGTACTTGTTAGTTTCTTGCAGTGAAGGTCGCATATTCAGAGCGGTATCGTACAGTAAAACCATAACGGCTACGCAATGTGTACTCTAGAAGACTTTGATTTTTAAGATTCCTGCCTACGTCTTAGGTGTTTTGTCATCCGAAGTCGTGGGCATTATGAAAGTAAATAGATGAGCTGTCAATTTTTTCTTTGTCTGTTTCCTATCCGCAAATTGAAGCCTTTGGAGTCATCTCAGAATACGGATGCGCTCAATTCATTTACTGCGGTCAGCATTTCCGCATCATCCGTGAGTGCCTGCGAAATACAACTTGTACATGCGACTACAGGGTCTACACCCGTTACGATCAACTTGGCGGCGTGTACAAGCAAGCGCGTGCTGGCACCTTCATCCAGACCGCTGCCTTTGAGGTTACGAGTCATACAGGCAAACTTGACCAACTGTTTTGCGGTATCGCCGTCTACTCCGGTTTCCTTTTCGACGATCTTTTGCTCAATGGATGCACGTGGATAGTCAAACTCCAATGCGACAAAACGTTGCCGAGTGCTCTGTTTTAAATCTTTCAACACGCTTTGATAACCGGGGTTGTAAGAAATGGCCATACAGAACTCGGGGGAAGCTTCCAGTAGTTCACCCAGTTTCTCCATCGGCAACACGCGCCGGTCGTCGCACAATGGATGTATGACCACGGTGGTGTCTTTGCGTGCTTCAACCACTTCATCGAGGTAACAGATACTGCCCGCGCGCACGGCACGCGCTAAAGGGCCGTCAATCCATACGGTTTCCCCGCTGGTAATCAAATAGCGACCGACCAGGTCGGAAGCAGTCAGGTCATCGTGACAAGATACGGTAATCAGGGGACGTTTCAACCGCCAGCTCATGTACTCCATGAAACGGGTTTTTCCACATCCTGTAGGGCCTTTTAGTAGAGCGGGAAGTTGATTTTTGTAGGCCGCTTCAAAAACCTCAATTTCATCTCCCACCGGTTCATAGTAAGGTTCCGTCTCGACGAAGTATTCTTCTGGCTTGAATGATTTTGCCTGCATGATTGCCTATGGTATTGATAACGGGTGTCAAAGATCAAACATTCGGCTATTCTATCAAGTTATCGGAAAATTTAATCTATTAAGAAGTCTACACATGCTGGCGAAGTGGGCGGATTCAGGGTATTGTGGTCAAGACTCGGTAAGAAATATATCAGGTAGTCATAAGACCTGCACTATTTCCCCCGAAAAATGAGGAGAACCCCGTGACACAAACCGTGGCAACCAACGAGACTATACTAGTTGTAGGCGCAGGGATCAGCGGCATGACTTCCGCACTTGAAGCAGCCGAGACGGGCAAGCGCGTCATCCTAGTTGAAAAACGCCCTTTTGTGGGGGGGCGGATTACCCAGCTCTACAAGTATTTCCCTAAGCTCTGTTTTCCTACATGCGGCCTGGAGATCAACCAACGCCGCGCCAAGGCCAACACCAATCTGGACGTTCTTACCATGGCGGAAGTCACTGACGTTTCTGGAAGTATCGGCGACTATACGGTTACCATCAAAATTCATCCGCGTTACGTGAACGAAAACTGTACCGCTTGTGGCGACTGCGCGCGTGCCGTGGAACAGGAGTTTGACAACGAATTCAACTACGACCTTGATAAACGCAAGGGTGCATACCTACCCTATAACATGGCACATCCGCAACGCTACGTCATTGACCCGCGCATCCTCGGCAGTGCCGACGCGGAAAAGGCTAAGGCGGCGTGCAAATATGACGCCATTGACTTAGATATGCGGGAGGAAGAACTCACGCTCAGGGTGGGCGCCATCGTGTGGGCAACAGGATGGCGTCCCTATGATGCCGATAAAATTACCCCCTATGGACATGACCGCATCCAAAACGTCCTGTCCAGCGTCGAGTTTGAGCGCCTGCTGGACCCATTCGGCCCTACCGGCGGGAAGTTGGTTCGTCCTTCCGACGGCAAGGAAGCAAAAAACGTCGCCTTCATACAGTGTGCCGGCTCACGTGATCGCAACCACCTGCGTCACTGTTCACGTATCTGTTGTATGGCCTCGCTCAAGCAGAGTACCTACGTAACCGAGAAATATGGGAACGACGCACAGGTAACGATCTATTACATTGACATTCGCTCGATTGATCGCCTTGAAGACTTTTACAAAAAAATACAGGACAACCCCAACATAAAGTTCATAAAATCGAAAGTTGCCCGTATTGACGAAAACAAAACGAACGGTAACCCGATCTGTCGCGGCGTCGATACCGAAGGCTATCATCGTTATGACTGTGAGCACGACCTGGTAGTATTAGCGGTGGGTATGGAACCGAGCGTAGACAAGTTTCCGATGAACGTGGTGGTGAATCGAGATGGTTTTATCGAGCTAGACGAAAAAAACGGTGGCATCTTTGCCGCCGGTTCCGCTTCCGATGCCCTGGACGTCAATCGTGCGGTACAAAGTGCAACGGCGGCGGCATTGCGCGCCGTTCAGGTAATCAATAAAGTGAGCAGTGCGGAAACCTGAAGGAATGAAGGAAGAACAAAAGATCGGTGCTTACATATGCAAGGGTTGCGGGCTTGGCGAACGCCTGGACACTGATCGCCTGGAACAAGTTACCTCACGCGAGGGCAAGGCTATCTCTACCAAGCAACACGACTTTCTATGTAGTGATGACGGGGTAAACCTGATTCGTCGGGACATAGAAAATGGCGAAGTCACCCATGCGGTGATTGCGGCGTGTTCACACCGCTCCAAAACCGAAGCCTTCAATTTTCAGGACGTTGCCATGACGCGCGCCAACCTACGCGAAGGCGTTATATGGATTCGTCCCGATACTAACGATGCGCGCGAAACCACTCAGGAGATGGCCGACGATTACGTGCGGATGGCCTGCGCCGAAGTGCGGCACATGACAGTGCCGGAACCGAGTGCCGAACAGACGCTGAACAAAAACATCCTCGTGGTGGGCGGTGGCTACACCGGTCTTACTGCCGCGGTGGAGGCAGCCAAGGCCGGTTATCCTACAACCATCATCGAAAAAAACGGTCGGCTGGGGGGCACGGCGGCAAAGCTATACAAGCGCATTCCACAGCGTTCGCCCTATGCGCACCCCGAAGACACGGGTGTTGCAAACCTAATCGCATCCGCACAGGCCGATCCAAACATTACCATCTACCTGAACGCGACCGTTGCCAGGATGGCCGGCGCACCCGGAAGGTTTCAGGTAGACATTGCCACCGAGAGTGGCGCCACTACCACACAAACGTTCGGTGCGGTCATTCAGGCGAGTGGATTCAAACACTACGACGCTAGTCGGCTTACCGAATTTGCCTACAGCGAATCTTCCGACGTAGTCACACAACTGGAATTTGAGCAACTTACAAACGACGCAAACGGGAGGGCCGTCAAACGCCCCTCGGACGGCAGAGAAATCGCCAGGGCACTATTCATACAATGTGCTGGTCAGCGTAGCACGCAGGCGGGGCATCTGCCGTTTTGTTCAGGTTTTTGCTGTTCCGCCAGCATCAAACAGGCCATGTACTTGAAAGACGCCAACCCAGATGTGGACACGACCATTCTTTATACCGACCTTCGTACGCCGGGCACCGGCGGAGAAGACTTTTACCGCAGTGGACAAGATAAGGGCATTATCTTTACCAAAGGCGTGACCTCCGAAGTGACTGTTGCCGAAGGCGCCCTGCAAGTCAAGTTTAGGGACTTGATACTAGATGAAGAAGTGACCACGCAAGTTGACTTGGTGGTACTGGCGACCGGCATGGTACCCAATGCCGGTATTGATCCTGACGCCGACATGCAAAAAACCGCCGACGGCGAAGGCAATGGCGCCGATCAACAGGCGGGAGTAATTGCCAAGATTGACGTTGAATCCATCCTCAACCTTGATTATCGACAGGGCTCCGACCTGCCGCAACTGGCACATGGGTTTGCCGACTCCCACTTTATCTGCTTCCCTTATGAGACGCGCCGTACCGGCATCTATGCGGCGGGTCCGGTACGCCGTCCCATGGACATGTGGCAAGCGCGTGAAGATGCAACGGGTGCCGCCATGAAGGCTGTGCAGGCGGTGGAAAACGCGGGCAAGGGGCGCGCCGCCCACCCTCGTTCCGGCGATCTAAGCTTTCCCGAATTTCGTCGGGAAGGTTGCACCCAGTGCAAACGATGCACGGTAGAATGCCCCTTCGGTGCCATCAATGAAGACGAACAACGTTATCCGACGTTTAACGAATCGCGCTGCCGGCGTTGCGGCACCTGCATGGGCGCCTGTCCGGTGCGCGTGATCTCATTTGAAAACTATTCCATTGACACCGTAGGTCAACAAATCAAAAACGTCTCAATACCCGAAGAAAGCGAAGAAAAACCTCGCATTTTGGTACTCGCCTGCGAAAATGACGCCTACCCGGCACTGGATATGGCCGCTCAAAACCATATCGAATACAGTGCCTACACGAGGGTCATACCGGTACGTTGTCTGGGTTCAGTCAACGCCATTTGGGTTACGGACGCACTCAACAGCGGCTACGACGGCGTAGTACTGATGGGTTGTCAAAAAGGTGAAAACTACCAGTGTCACTTTGTGAAAGGTTCCGAGCTGGCCCACACGCGCATGTCAAAGATCGACGACACACTGACGCAACTGAATCTCGAAGTTGAGCGCGTAGCAACCCACGAGGTCGCGATTACCGATGTACACCGCGCACCACAATTGATTAACGACATGGCAAAGACAATTGAAAAAATAGGGCTGAGTCCGTTCAAATTTTAACTTATTTAGTTCCATACAAAAATGAGTGAAGCAATCAACATCCCGCTGGTAGAAAAATACCGTAATGACTTTCTCAGAGAAGTCGAAGACAACGTCGAAGAAGGCGAGTGGGTGAAAATGTGCATCCAGTGCGGTGTGTGTTCGGGGTCCTGCCCGCTGGGCCCGGCCTGGGAGCACCCGCCGCAGGAACTGTTCATGATGATCCGCGCCAACAAGCGCGAAGAAGTGCTGTCCTCGGGGTCGATGTGGAAATGCACCTCCTGCTACAACTGCATCGTCCGGTGCCCGCGCGAACTACCGATCACCCACATCATGCATGGTCTTGCTCACTATGCGAAACGGCTGGGGCTTGCGCCCAAGGAAGAACCAACGTTAAAATTTTCCCAACTGTTCTGGGACAACCTGATGATGAAAGGGCGCGTCAATGAGCTCAAGCTCAGTTTGCGCCTGTACTTTATGAACGGCTTGAAGACAGGTATCAAGACCGCCTTCAAAATGAAAGCTGTCGGTTGGGGGATGATGCGTGCCAAGCGCATAAACCCGTTAGAAATGGTTGCCGGGCACGCGATCAAGGACCAGAAAGGATTTCAGGCTATCATCAAAAAGGCGCAGCAACTGGAGGCCGCGCGCGTCGGCGAAGACGTCGATGTAAAATAGCGACATGACCAAAGAATACTCATTTTATCCCGGTTGTTCCTCGCAACGAGGCAGTTCGTCATCGAACTACCTCAAGTCCGTCGAGACCATGTGCGAAGAACTGGACATCAAGCTCAACACCATTCCCGACTGGAACTGTTGCTCCGCCTCCATTGGCTATTGCGGTGGGGGTGAATTGCCTCGTCTGGCGCTGTCGGCGCGCAACCTTGCGCTGTCCGAACAACACAACCCTGGTCAAGATGTTGTCGCCACCTGTGCCGCCTGCTGGCTTGCCACGCGCGAAACCCAGGAGCGCCTGGAAAGCGATGACGGTCTCATGGCGGAAACCAACCAGGCGTTGGCGGAGGCCGGCCTCGAATTCAAGAACGAAAACAATATCCGCCACATGGTCGAAGTGCTGATAGAAGATTTCGGCTACGAAGAACTGGGCAAACACGTCACCAAACCGTTGGAAGGAGTAAAGATCGCAGGCTACGTCGGTTGTCAAACCAACCGCCCCTTCGGGATAGAAGGCGAATCCTTTGAAAACCCCAAGTACCTTGATAAATTCATCGCCACCATGGGCGCCGAAGCCGTTGAAAACTATGACAAAAAAGTCTCCTGTTGCGGTGGGGCACTGGCATTTTCCGAACCTGAAAAAAGCCAGGCATTGATCAAAGACATCATCGAAGCCGCGTATGACGGTGGCGCCGACATGATCGTCACCCCCTGCCCGGTGTGCCAGATGAACGTCGAAGTGTACCAGGACCAGATCAATGCCAAATACGGCACCAAATTTCACATTCCGGTTACCTATTACAGCACCTTGATGAGCGTCGCCTACGGGCGCAGCGGCAAGGACGCGGGACTGGACGGCCAGATCATTCGCGCCAAAAAGCTCGAAAAGATCGCCGCCAAATAACCCTCGCAACCTGCTTAGTTTTTCCCTGCCGCATTGATGCTTGCGTCGTTACCTGTCGGCCGGGGAGTTGGCAACGCGACAAAATTAACGTTATAGTTTTGAAATTCAATGACTTTCAGCAACGTAACGAAACGTGCAACAAGCCCTGCCGATAGAAGATAACGGCGTCGAAGAAACCGCCCACCCCCTGGCCGGCGCCATAATGTCGGGCTCCGACATCATTATGCAAGTGCTTGCCCAGGAAGGTACCGAAGTCATCTTCGGCTACAGCGGGGGGGCTATTTTGCCCACTTATGACGCCGTATTCCGTTTCAACGCCGAGACCGGCAACTCCATGCCCCTGATCGTGCCCGCCAATGAGCAAGGTGCGGGCTTCATGGCGTCGGGATACGCGCGCGCCAGCGGCAAAGTCGGCGTCGTCATGGTGACCTCGGGGCCGGGAGCCACCAACACGGTAACACCGGTACGCGACTGCATGGCGGATTCCATCCCGATCATCGTAATCAGCGGTCAAGTACCCACGCCCGCAATCGGCAGCGACGGCTTTCAAGAAGCCCCCGTCGCCAACATCATGGGCGCTGTTGCAAAACACATCTTCCTGGTAACGCAGCCCGAAAAACTTGAAGCGACGGTTCGCACCGCCTTTGAAATTGCCCGCACCGGACGTCCCGGGCCGGTAGTGATCGACGTTCCCAAGGACGTACAGAACTGGCAGGGAATTTTTCAGGGCAAGGGTCAACTGTCGATACGCGGTTATCGCGACCGCATTGAGACCATCAGGGAGAACACCTTGTCCGATGCGGACTGCCGCACATTTTTCAACGTCCTGGAAAAATCCCGACGCCCGCTGATCTATGCGGGCGGCGGCGTCATCAACGGCAACGCCGTCGACGAAGTACGCGCATTTGCCGATGAATTCAAAATCCCCGTCGTTACCACCCTGATGGGCATAGGCACTTATGACACCACACGCGCGCATTCCCTGCACATGCTCGGTATGCACGGCACGGCGTTTGCCAACTACGCCGTTGACGATTGCGACTTCCTGATTGCAATCAGTGCACGCTTTGACGACCGTGTCGCCGCAGTCCCGGAAAAATTCGCTCCGCGGGCAAAATTCATCGCCCATTTTGACGTTGATCCTTCGGAGATACACAAGGTCAAGGCCGTTGACTGGCACCACGTCGGCCTACTGCCGCAGGCATTGAAAAAGATACTCGACTACGGCGTGCGGCGGCACAAATTCAGCGTCCGGTTTGACCGTTGGCATCGACATATCGCCGAACTCAAAAGCACCTACGCCATGAACTACGACCGGGACAGCGACCTGATACAGCCCTATGCGGTGATTGAAGAAATCAACAAATACACCGACGGCAAGGCGATTATCAGCACCGGCGTCGGGCAGCATCAGATGTGGGCGGCACAATACTTCGACTTCAAATCCCCGCGGTTGTGGCTCACGTCGGGCAGCATGGGCACCATGGGTTTCGGTTTGCCGGCGGCAATCGGTGCGCAACTTGCCAGACCCGACCGGGTTGTTATAGACGTTGACGGCGACGCCAGCATTCGCATGAACCTGGGCGAGCTTGAAACCGTAACCACGTACAAGCTGCCGGTAAAAATAGTCGTGATGAACAACCTCGGCGACGGCATGGTCAAGCAGTGGCAGAAACTATTTTTCAAGGGAAGACTATCCGCCAGCGACAAATCCTTGCACAAAAAAGACTTCATCAAGGCGGCGCAGGCGGACGGCTACGAATACGCCGTGCGCTTGCGGGACAAGGCCTACCTTGCCGAAATCATAAAAGAATTCATCAACTTTCCCGGCCCGGCCTTCCTTGAAGTCATGATCGACCCCGACGCCGGCGTCTACCCCATGGTCGGCCCCGGCATGAGCTACGACCAGATGATTACCGGTGACTTCATCCCCACGCGCAGCACCGCGCAAACGGACACCCAAACTGAAGTGGACTCCTCGGAAATGTTTTAGTAACCACTATCCGACGGCACAATAAACCATCTCCATGGGTAGGCCCTTGTCATCCCGCTCAGGGACGGCGGGCAAGGTACGCAGATTGTCGGGGCAGCAAGCAGTAACGGCGGCGGCCATGGCGTCCACGATGTCGTCTCTCGCAACCTCCTTGCGAAGGAATTCATTAAGAGCTGCGTTATAGATGTCTCTCGCGTCCCGGTAGTGTTTGGACAGCACGCCTAACCGCTCCTCCAAACCGGCCTTTTTCTTCTTGTTATATTCCATGGCTCTCTTACCATTGAGTGCCCACAGGCAGATCTCCGGGTGCACCTCCCGGATGATGGGATGGTTGTTGACTCTTTTCACACAAAACGCATCCACTTCCGCCATCTTCGGCACGATACCAAAGGCTTGCTGGCTCAACCCTTTGCCTGTCTGCCGTTTGTTGGCAGCCGATACCAACTCGTAGACCCGCTCCTTCGATATCGACTTATAGACACGGCGATACTCATTCAATGCAGCCCGACCGGGAGGCGAAAACACCGACGAATTTCGCGGAGATCCAAGCCTCTTTCGGGCCTCCTCGTCGCAGGCGCGCGGTTTTTTTGAACTCGACAAACCAATCGGTATGTCGATCAGGATCAGCGAAGCGTCATTCCATGTCTCCACCAAGTCAGTCACCGTAGGAAACACGTCAAAATCCCAAATACCTTCTTCACCATCTTCAATACGGACGGCAAACCACCCGCCCCTGCACCCATCAACTCCCACTACCGCCATCTCCAATACCTCCTCAAGTCAGCCTTCATGATGCCAACGAAATAATGTCACTGCAATCCGACGCCGGACTGGCGCATGGCCTGAACCCCATGTATAAACGGATGTTCAACGAGCCGGACGCGGGCGGCCTCGTCCCCCTTCAATTGCCAGTCAAACCAGTTGACTACAAAATAGTTGCGCATCAGGTGCGGTAGGTAGATGTCTTTCCCATCTTCGTTGATCCAGCCCAAAATCGCATAGCTCTCGGGTTTTGCATCGGGTGACAACGGCACGCGCTCGCCCTTCATCACCGTGCCAGGCTTGAAATGATCGCCGATATCATCCGTGGCGGAGCCGTGGTTCTCATTGCGAAAAATCAGAAACATTTTTTCCGCCGTGGCGCGTTCGTAGGCCGACAGGGCAACCGGCTGCGGATTCTCCGCCGTAGGCCAAGGTTGTTCGCTATTAAGCGGATAATTTTCACGCGGATCGCCACCGGCCGCCTCAAACATCTGCCAATGGATCCGGCGAAACACTCGATGCACAAAATCATCGTCCGAACCGATGACTATCAGAAACGGCTTGCTTACGCCGGCCGGAAGATTATCCGCCGGATCACCGGGAAACCCGCCCCAAGGCTCCCACATCCTGGGCATCCCATTGTTAAAACCGATAACGGTATCCACGTCCTCATAAAAAGCCGCCGCCGCTTGCGCCGTCATGGATCCCAGAGAATGTCCCATGACGCCGATTTTCTCGACATCGATACGGCCAGAAAACCGGCCGCAAAGCGGTTTGGTAAAGCCCCCCTGTTCCAGCGTCGTCCGGCAAGTCATCTCTTGCTCGTTAAGATATTTCATCTCGGCGATCACCCGGGCAACGTCCGCTACGCGCTGCTCAAACAGATCGGCCTGCGACTGGCCCGCCAGTGCCGCGCCATCCGCCCTGACGGTAAGTTTGGAGGCATCGGGAAAATCCTCCGTGCCCCGAATTGGTTGGTTATAGCCGAATAGAAAACCGAAAAAATTCTTGAACACGGTCGAAAACGTCTCACTCGCGCGTAGCCGATAAATTTTCTGTTTCTCACCGTCTGACAGACCGGCCCACGGTGAAGATGGGTCTTCAAGGAAAGGCGATGCACCACTGTCGGATGTCAGAGATAAGGTCACAACCAAATAACCTTGGCCGGCCAAATACTCCGCCGCCACCGCCCAGGTATTTACGGACCCGCCCAACCCGTGAACCATAATCACGAGCGGGAAACGCCCGGCGGCCATGGGCGCATCGATATAAGCCTGATACGGGTTGCTCTCCCACCCCCGCATGGCGGATTCCGCCATTATTTTGCTGCCGCCGTAAAGATCGGCAGGCGTCATCCGGCGCCCGCCGGCAGCGGTTGGCAGCGCCGCGGGAGCTGTAGTCGGAGCACGTCCGTTCCCTCGACCTTTACCGATCACCGCAGGGTAATAGATCTGTGTAAAAGTCGTATGCGGCAGGCCGGCTTCTTCGGCCTTCCTTAAAAACTCCCGGTATGCGTCAGACTTGTACTTGTCGCCCCAGGCATCAAAGGGCCGATTGAAATCGCGGACGAAATTCGGCACCACACCCACGGCATATTTCGGCGTCAGATCCGCCGTCACCAGAGGCGTTTTGGCGTGCGCAACCTCAACGTGAAATACCAACATCACGGACAAAGCCGTTATCAAAGTCAGAAATTTGTACATTTCATTTTTATGTCTTACTGACTAAACCTTAACGCCTCCCAGTGGGGCGTTTTCAGTTTTTGGGTACCTGTTTCGCACTACTCCCCATACTTCTCTCTTTCCTGTTGTTTGCGCCATTCTTTGGCGGCCTTTTCCTTGCGTTCCAGCCATACGTCCCTGCGTTCCGCGATGCGTCGGTCGCGCGCGCCATCTTTCAGGGGAATACTGTTTTCGCCGAACAACACCTGCTTCAGGAAGCGCATGGCGAACGACAATCGCTTGTCTTCGTCTTTCACCAGTTCATCGATCTCGTCGTCGTTGATGTCGAACACGGAACGAAACCCATCCGACTGAATGAACGCCGCGAAGCTGTCCATGTCGTAGCTGCACATGTCGAATAATTGCAGGCTGCGTTCGGACGGCGCGCCCACCGTCGGGCCGCCGGATCGTTTTTTCAGGATGATGTCGCGCCATTCGCGGTTCATCTCATCGTATTTTTCGATGCCCTGTTCACAGCGATATTCGGCGACGGTCTGCTTTTTCGGTTCGTTGTGGCCGAGGCAGTGCTCCTCTTTGACGACGAAGTAGACGTCTTCCACGCGAGCGGCTTCCTTCTTACGCACGCCCATGCTGCCCAGCGCGTAATAGCGACACGCGGCCGGGCGGTCTTGATACACGCCGCACCCGGCCTCGGTTAGGTGCACGCATTCGGTGGTGCCCGGCTTGGTGATCATCTTCAGCCCCGGCATGTTGTGATAGTCCATCGCAAAGGGCACCGTGTACCGCGCGACAAACTCCTTGGAGTCCATGCCCAGGCGATTTTTCAGACGGATGACGTCATAGGGCGTCAGCGTGATGTCAATATTCTTGCAACAGGCGTTGAAACACGCGACGTCCTTGTGGCAGCGAAACTGAAACTCGCTGTCGATGCTCAATTCCTGCGGCTGAATTGGGCTTTCAACCGGAACGTTCTTTTTTATCTCGCGCGCGTCCATCTTGAAGCCCATGCTACAGGCGAGATGCACGGGTTTCCACCAATAAAAAACCGGGCAGCCTCACGGCGTACCCGGCTTTTGCGGGGGTAAAAGGTAAATCAGGCAACTTGCGCCGGCGGTCGACCTATCGCTTCGGGCTCATCATCCGCCGTTTTGATCAACTGTACGTAAGGAACTTTTTTCAGCTTCCATGCGCCCGTGTGTCGATCAAACGTCGAGTTGGTAAAGCACTTCCAGTTTTCATCGTCGATGCGCATATAATCGGCGCGATAGTAGTAGCCCGGATAGCGCGTCTCTTCCCTGAATTGAATATGCTTCATATGCGCGTAGGCGGCGATAAGACGATGATAGTTTTCCCAGGCGCGTAGCAGCTCGTGCAAATCCTTGGCGCGCATCTTGAGGGAATCCTCGCGCAACATCTCCAGCTTGCGCTCGGCCACCTCCAGCATCGCCTTGTTGGTTTGATACATGGTCGCGACGCCCGCCACGTACTCGTCCATGATCTTTTGCAGGCGGAACTGGAACATCTTCGGCGTGATGTAATGCGGGTTGATATCGATGGCCGTGGTGTAGTCCTTATGCTCCAGGAACGTTTTTACGGGGGCGTAAATTTCCGTGGTAATCTCGTCTACCGACCTCGCCATCTCCGGCTTCCAGTCCTTATTGTCAATGGCGAATTTCACCAGTGCCTTGGCCGCGATGCGTCCTTCGGCATGAGAGCCGCTGGAGAATTTGTGTCCCGAAGCGCCCACGCCGTCGCCGGCGGTGAACAGACCCTTGACGGTAGTCATGCGGTTATAGCCCCAGTGGTAGTGATCGGGCGTACCGGGAACGTCTTCCGGCCCCGAGCACCAGATCCCCGCGCATCCGGCGTGAGAACCGAGCAGATAAGGCTCGGTCGGCATCAATTCGGACATCTCCTTATCCGGCTCAATGTTTTCGCCGGCCCACACGCCGCACTGGCCGATGGTCATGTCAAGAAAATCCTCCCATGCCTCGGCCTCCAGGTGCTTGATCTCCTTGGGCGTCATATTTTCCGCCAGCTTGGCCATGGCCGAAGGCGTATCCATCAGGATAGGGCCGCGCCCTTCCTTCATCTCCTTCATCATCAGGTGATTGCGCAGGCAGGTACCCATCTTGAAACCGACCGCGTAGGAGTCATAGCCGCTTTCTTTCAGGCTCTCATAGTTTTTCTCTTGGTAGTCCTCGCCGAAGGCGTTCATCGCCTTGGCCTTGAACAGCAGGAACCACGCGCCCACCGGCCCGTAGCCGTCCTTGAAGCGCGCCGGTACAAAACGGTTTTCCATCAGCGTCAGTTCGGCGCCGCACTCCGCCGCCATCGAATACGTGGAACCGGCGTTCCAGACCGGATACCACGCGCGTCCGGTACCTTCGCCCACCGACCGCGGCCGGAAGACATTGACCGCGCCGCCGGCGGCCATTAGACAGCACTTAAATTTAAACACATACAACTTGTTGTCGCGCACGCTGAAACCGGCGCATCCGGCAACACGATTGGGATCGTTCTTGTCGGTCTCCAGGCGCACGATAAAGATACGCTCCAGGATATTCTCGGTGCCCAGTGCCTTCTTCGCCGCTTCGGCCACGATCCACTTGTAGGACTCGCCGTTGATCATGATTTGCCACTTACCGGAACGCACGCACTTACCGCCTTCCACCAGCGGCTTGCCCTCGTCGCCGGGCTGCTTCCATATCGGCAGGCCCCACTTTTCAAAATTATGTACCGAGTCATCCACGTGACGCCCCACGTCATACACCAGGTCCTCGCGGGTAATGCCCATCAGGTCGCCCCGCACGTAGCGGACGTAGTCCGCCGGGTCGTGCTCGCCCATATAGGTATTGATGGCGGAAAGCCCTTGCGCCACCGCGCCCGAGCGATCCATTGCCGCCTTGTCCACCAGCTTGACCTTGAGGTCGATGCCTTGTTCTTTGGCCTTGTCTATCCAGCGTTTGATCTCAAAGGCGGCACCGCAGGCGGCCATACCGCCGCCAATGATGAGGATATCGACTTCCTCCTCGATAATCTCCGGGCTACCAAAACTGTATTCGCTCATTACTATTTGCCTCTGTTGAAATAAGGCCGAACCGGCACCCGGCTCGGCACAGGAATAATCAAAAACGGGCTATTTGTCAGCTTGCAACAAACTGGCTCATGTCACAGTCGTGCGTACCCTTGGTAAACAGGGTGCTGTGATCCGAGAGCTCGTCCATATTTGCGTCGTTTTCACCGCCGTAGGGGTCCGCCGACCCTTCCGGGGTAGTACGAATCGGAAACTTAAAGCGCTTCATATTGCCGTTGCGGAACTTGATCGTCCACATGATCGAGTCCGTGCCGCGCAGCGGCTGCACCGACGCGCCCAGCGGTACGACGTCCGCATAGTGACGACATTCAATCGCCTGTTGCGGGCAAATCTTCACGCATGAATAGCATTCCCAGCATTGTTCCGGTTCCTGATTAAACGCCTTCATGGCGTGACCGGTCATCGAGCCATCTTTATCCAGCATCATCAGGTCATGGGGGCAGATGTACATGCAGGCGGTCTTGTCCTGGCCCTTGCATCCATCACACTTATCGGTACGTACGTAGGTAGGCATAGTTCTATTCTCCTCAAGCCAACTTCCGGTATTTTCAGTTTTTGCGGCGTCAAACTACCAGAAATAAGCCAAAATAATTGTTTAACTAGGCTAATTTAAACCTTTGATACACAAAACTCCAATAGTGATAACTTTCCGAGCTATAAATTTCTCTTATTTTGTACGGTGGGCTGGAATTGAGACCTGATTGATTGTATCTGTCTACACAATAGATGTTTAAGAAGAAATTTATAGTGCTTTCCAGCGATCTATGCACGACAGAGCAGACTACGCCGAAGTCAGGTCCTTGAAAAAAGTACCGGGCTTAAAATCGAATACCTTATCCAGCTCCAACTCCGTAATCAGCTCATCCACGGCCGCTTGGCCGTGTTCCTTCTGCACCTCCGCCAATATCAGCTTGGCGCCGTTTCGGGTATAGCCGCCCGCCACTTGCGATTGATTGCGCAACAATTCTCGCGCTTTATCCAAATTCATGGTGATGATTGCAGGTTACGTATATCGGCTACAGCATACCACCGATAAATATGAAATAATGCAGTTTATGGACGACCCGTTTCGACAACAGAACGCACGCCTTGGCAAGGGCATGATATACCTCGCCTGGATTGTGATATTCGGCCTACTGGTATGGTTTTTCGGTATCGCCGAAACCCATCGCTACAACCCCAACCAGAAGGTACAGACAAACGTACTCGACGGGGGACAAAAAGAAGTCGTCCTGAAAAGCGGCAGACATGGCCATTACGTGGCCGGCGGCAGGATCAACGGCGAAAAAGTCACATTCCTGGTGGACACCGGCGCCAGCTACGTCTCCGTGCCGCAACACGTCGCCGACAGGGCGGGATTGCGCAGGGGGCGGCCGCATACCGCGACCACCGCAAACGGCACGGTGGTGGTATACGCCACCACGCTAGACTCCGTGAGTATCGGCGACATTACGCTGTATGACGTCAAGGCCAGCATCAACCCGGGCATGTGGCAGGAAGAAATACTACTTGGCATGTCCTTTCTCAGACACCTGTCCGTAACCCATTCCGACGATCGGTTGACGATCCGCCAATGAAACACCCACTATAAACATGCGCGGCTACTTACCGAATGGATCGATGAAACTCTCAATCGCAAGACTTGTGATCATACTGGCAATAACGTGGCTACTTGCGGGTTGCGCCACTGTCGGGGGTGCAACCAACAACTTTTGCGATAAGGTTCTGACCAACATGAGGGAACATATCGCTTACGGCGAAGGGCACGGGGCCAACAACGGGCAGCATTGGAAAAGGATATACGACTCTCTACGCCGTATTCCTTACGCACCGGCGACGGGAGGGTTTTTACCTTCGGAGGTGATATGTATGGGATATGAAATGGGCAAAAAGAGGGCTGAAACCAAAAACTGAACTGATTTTGACTTCATTTCCCCACGCCGATCAAACCGTAAACGCACGATCCAGCACCTTCGGCACCCGCACGTTCTTCAGGCGCACGTACTTCGGCAGGCCGTCCTTATAAGGCGGATAGGCCTCGCCCCTTATTAACGGCGCCAGATACGTGCGGCAGCGTTTAGTAATACCGAAACCGTCCTTTGTGATATAGCTTCGCGGCATCATCTTTTCCACGTTGGCCACCCGCGCCAACGGTGCGCTACCGATCTTCCACCGGTAGGGCACGTTGGAAGTACGCACGATGATCGGCATGATCGCAGTCTTATTCTGCATGGCGAACCGCACCGCCGCCTTGCCGGTGGCATAGGCGTGATCGACGTCCGTCTTCGAGGCGATATGGCGCGCCGCGCGTTGCAGATAATCCGCCACCGCCCAATGATACTTATAGCCGTGCTCCGTCTTCACCATGTTGGCGATGACCGGCGCCACGCCCCCCAGTTGCTTGTGTCCAAATGCGTCAGTGGTGCCGGCGTCGGCGATGAACGTCCCGTCCGCAAGGCGCGCGCCTTCCGAGACACAAATCACGCAATACCCGTACCTTGTCACGCACGCCTTCACGCGCCGTAAAAATGCCCGGCGATCAAAGGCAATTTCCGGAAACAAAATAATATGCGGGGCGTCGTCTTTGTCTTCTTTGGCGAGACCGGCGGCCGCGGCGATCCAGCCGGCGTGTCGCCCCATCACCTCCATGACAAACACCTTGGTTGAAGTCTCCGCCATCGACCTCACATCAAAGGCGGCCTCCTTGATCGACACCGCCACGTATTTCGCCACCGATCCGAAGCCCGGGCAATTATCGGTCAGGGGCAGATCGTTGTCGACCGTCTTGGGAATACCGATACACTGAATCGGATAACCCATCTTCTTGCTCAACTGTGAAACCTTGAGCGAAGTATCCTGCGAATCCCCGCCGCCGTTATAAAAGAAATAACCGATGTCATGCGCCTGGAAGACCTCGATCAGACGCTCATACTGGGCGCGATTTTCCTCGATGCCCTTCAGCTTATAGCGGCACGAGCCAAACGCCCCCGAGGGCGTATGCTTGAGTGCGGCAATCGCCTGCCACGACTCCTTAGACGTATCGATCAGGTCCTCCGTCAATGCGCCAATAATGCCGTTGTGACCGGCGTAGACCTTGCCGATCCTATCCTTATACTTGCGGGCGGTCTCGATCACGCCGCAGGCGGTGGCGTTGATGACCGCCGTCACGCCTCCCGATTGCGCATAAAATACATTGCGTCTTTTCATGGATGCCCCTAGGTCGTCGGTGAAGTGTCGGGAAAAGTACCGCTGCGCACGCTTTCATAGTCCGCCTGGGCCTGCAACAGCGTCGTCACACAATGCCGCAAATCCTCATACTCCTCAACGTCCGTGCCCATCTGCTCAAGCTCCTTATAAAAAAACTTACACTGATAGCGTGACGCGCCGCACTTGATAACGATAAAGCTGCAACCGTTGACCAACCAGAACAACGCCGGACACTCCGTCAGACCGTCGGCCTTAGTATCAAGCTGCACCTCCACGTCCGCAAGTTGCAGATCGACCTCCTCTTTCCAGCGTTTAGCGACAGTGTCGCGCACGATCTGGTATTCTTCTTCGGTATAGTCCGGGATCTGTGCCATATCCGTTGCGCGTATAACCTTTGCTCAAATTAACCAAAAATAACGAATCAGGCCAGTAGGCGCCACCCCGATTCCGATATAAAAAACTCGAAACAAAAAGGAATGAAGCAATGCGTATTATCTTATTAGGTGCGCCGGGTGCAGGTAAAGGGACACAGGCGAATTTCATCACCGAAAAATACCGCATCCCGCAGATATCCACCGGCGACATGTTGCGCGCCGCCGTCAAGGCGGGCACCGCGCTCGGCTTACAGGTCAAACAAGTGATGGATGCCGGCGCGCTGGTATCCGATGCCGTCATTCTCGATCTGATCAAAGATCGCCTCGCCGCCGCCGACTGCAAACAAGGCTTTCTATTTGACGGCTTTCCGCGCACCGTCGCCCAGGCCGATGCCCTCAAAAATCGGGGCGTGCCCATCGACTACGTCATCGAAATAAACGTAAACGACGAAGCCATCATCGAACGCATGAGCGGCCGCCGCGTACATCCGGCGTCGGGGCGCACCTATCACGTCACCTTCAACCCCCCGCAAGTTGCCGACCGGGACGACGTGACCGGCGAGGCACTGATCCAGCGCCAAGACGACCGCGAAGAAATCGTGCGCGAACGCCTCAGGGTCTATCATCGGCAGACCCGTCCGCTCATCGGCTACTACTCCGAATGGGCCGCCGGCGGAGACGCCGCCGCGCCCAGGCACTGCAAGATCGACGGCATCGGCGACGTCGAAAAAATCCGCGCCCAAATCCTAGCCGCCCTATGTTGATGTAAGTGCCGTTGATATGAATGCCGTTGACGTGAACGCTGGATGGCAATAACTTGGAAATCTTACCGGCTATCTTCCTCCTCGTGGCCGCCGTATGGTACTGGCAGGACGGCCTACGAAGCCGTGAGATCACACTCAAGCACTGCCGTCGTCTGTGTGTCGCGCACGGCGTCCAGCTACTCGACCAATCGGTACACGTCGCCCGCCTTCAGCTAGGCAAGACCGCCGCACATAAACTCTGCATCCGCAGGTACTACGCCTTTGAATTCAGCATCGCCGGGGCCGACCGCTACCACGGCGTCGCCGTAGTCGCCGGCGGGCAGGTAGAATACCTGTCGCTGCTGCACCCCGACGGCGAGATCATTGAAGAAAAAGCCTTGCCCGGATAAGAAAATTATCGGCACTTGAGGGCGTCTGTAAGCCACCGCAGATTTTGACTGTTGACGGCAGTACGCATATAGTGTTTGTGAACATAAGAGAAAGGAACAATGGACAACAACGGCGTCATTGAATGGCTTTATAAACAAGGTTCGTTGGGGGCGATACTTGGAGTTGGCTTATTTGTGGGATATAGCGGTATCAATGCCAAAATTGACAGCTTGAGTACCAGGATTGACAGCGTGGATGCCAGGATTGATAGCGTGGATGCCAGGATTGACAGCGTGAATGCCAGAATTGATAGCGTCCATGCCGACTTAAAAGCCGACATACAAGAGATCAAGGACAGGGAAAAGTGGTTTATGGAGCACGTGATCAAAAATGGAGACAGAATATCGAGGATAGAAGGGAAACTGGAAAAAGAACAACAACAGCCGCCGACCTGAAACAGTACGCAGGCACAAACATTCACTACATCATCGGCTTGATAAACGAATATGGCGTATAGGCCATAATTCCCTTTGTTCTGTTTGGTTTTCTCCTACTCAAACAAAGCATAGATAGACACGACACAGAGCAACGAGAATTGCGGGGCTTGGTCATGGGCATAACCCAAAGCATAGGGAAATACATGAAAGGCTTAATTACTTTGTTGGTGGCGAGCTTGTTCGTGGGTTCAGTTCACGCAAGGGAAAGCACAGGCCCTTTATGGAATGGAACTAATTGGGTTGAATATCTGTGTATTCGATCGTTTTTCGTAAGCGGGGGAACTTGGCACTGTTCCCACCATCCTTTGACACTTGAAGCGTTAGAGAGATTAGAGTGTTTAGATCCAAATTGCGACACAAAGCAAGACTATAAAACGGGCGATAAGTTTACCTTTTCTAAAGTGTGGGTGTACAGCGGGGTTGAGCCAAAGGCGAAGTACATCCCGGGCTATCTCCATCTTCACGATTGATGGACAACAAACAACAGGGGGAAGTATGAAACTTGGAATAGTAATAGCAATAGGCGCGTTGCTATTGGGTTGTAGTACGTTTGAAACACCTGTTCACAAACATGAATATAGTATAGTTACCCCAGACAGTTGTATTAAATGGAAGTTCGCAGGCGGGGGGCATTGGCACTGTTCACACCATCCATTGACGCGTGAATATATTGAAAGCCTTGAATGCGTTAATAAAACTTGCGAATGGAAGATAGATTGGGAAACGAGGGTTTTGTTTAGATGGGAGATGTTGAACCTTAAAGGCGGGGAAAGTGAGATGGGATATTCACACGTCCATAAACAATGAACAAAACACTTATCGCACTACTAGCCTTCATGGGTTCTGCACTTGTATCAGTCCAAGCCGGTGAAAATGGCATGGACAGCCTAGTTTGTGAGACAGTCTTAGATATGAGTGGATCGGGTAGGTCTTGGCATATGGAGCGTTTCTGTTCCCATCATAGAATACCAAATGATTTATGGCGTTCCCTAAAGTGCATGGATGATAGATGCAATGTAGTACAGGATGAACGGACAGGCGATAAATTTACATACGGGGAATTACCAGATAGGCCTATAGGGCATGGATACCTACACGACCATCAATGAAACAAGATAAGCGCGACCACTCAAGCACTGTTGCACCAACTTCGGGGAATGTGATAAAGTGCCATTGTTTTGTATTTCCATCACAAAACAGCGGGCATGATGGAAATTAGCCTCTTCATTGTGCCCGCACACGTGAACGGGGGCGTTTTTTTTGACTAATCTCCTTTTAGCGTCCCCTTCACTTTCAAATAATCCGGTAACCAATCCCCGAACACCGCATAAAACCTATAGCCGCAATTCCCACACCTGATTTTTACTTTCACTTCAAAAGTTGCAATAATCTATCCGAATGTCACCAGGCGATTTAGGGGGTATACGTGAACAAAATTATTAAAGTATTACTAACCGTTGCCCTTGCCGGCATTGCGATATATTTAGTTCTAACTCTGTTGGGTCTCGTGCCTATGATAGGTACGGAACACTATCATGCAGATACGGAACATCATCACTCAGATATGGAACATCATCACTCAGATACGGAACATCACTCAGACACGGAACACCATCCAGATACGAAACATCATCACTCAGACACGGAACACCATCCAGATACGAAACATCATCACTCAGATATGGAACACCATCCAGATACGGAACACCATCACTCAGACACGGAACATAATCATTGAAGCAGAAACACGCACCGATCACCCTGAATTATCATAAAGACAAATAATTAACCGATTTTCTTATAATTCCTCAATTCCTGGTATCACGTCTGAAAATCACAGGTAAAGCCTTGCCCGGATAAAAAAATTATCGGCACTTGAGGGGCGTGAGGGCGTCTGTAAGCCATCGCAGGTTTTGACCTGTTGAGGCAATACGCATATGGTGTTTGTGAACATAAGAGGAAGGGAAGGCAATGGACATCAACAGCGTCTTTGGTTTACTGCAACAACATGGGCTTGGGCTAATCTTGCTGTTCATGGCGGGCTATCTGATATTACAAATTAAGACACTCACAAACAGAATGGACAAGCATGAACAACAGTGTGATAAGTGGCGGGATAGAGTGTCCGACACCATTGACAAAATCAAAGACGAAGTGACTGAGATAAAAAGCAGACTATCACGCATAGAAGCGAAGCAGAAACACACACAACACAATCACCAGGCTATTTACTTTAGAGGGGGTAGGGTATCAACAAGCTAGTTAAAACATTACTAATCATTATCCTTGTGTGTGTGGTGATATGGGTGGTAGTGCATACCTTGTTATTCTTGGCAGGGGTGGGGCTTGCTACTTGGTTCGCTGCTTGGCTTGTCGGTACAGGTGCTATGGTTGTAGTTTGGACGGTTTCCGTGTTAATCCTAACTGCTATTGCGATTGCCATTGCCTTATTCGCTTTTAATAACACAGGCTAAAAATACCTGACTACAACATCCTGAGAGACGCAGGAAGGCGCATATCTCACCACCAGCCCGCCCCAAATCCCAATTCACGCGCGCCAGGACGTGCAACACTCTTTGGCGATAAAGTAAAATCCCCCGACTATTTTTTATCCATTATCCGCAAAAAAATGGCCCATCGCGTACAACTCAAGTCCGGCGCCCGTTCCTTCACCGCCGAGGAGCACGAATCCATCCTGGATGCCGCCATCCGTGCCGGCGTGCCGTTGGACTACGGTTGCAGCAACGGCAACTGTGGCCTCTGCAAGGCGCGCGTTGTAAGCGGCGCCACCAAACCCTTGCACCGCCACGACTTCGTCATTCGTCACGCCGAAAAACTACAAGGCTATGCCCTGATGTGCTCCACCGCCTGTCGCGGCGACCTGGTGATCGACGCCGAAATAGCCGAAGACGTCACCGCCATACCGGTACAGAACCTGCGCGTGAAAGTACGCAAGATCGACCGCGTCGGCGACGAACTGGTGGTCATCACCACCCAGATCTCGCGCGCCGTGCGATTGCGATTCGTCGCCGGCCAATACATGAAAGTCCACGACGACCACGGACATTCGCACGACTACGCCATCGCCAGTTGCCCCTGCGACGAAAAACGCCTCGAATTTCACGTGCGCAAACTGCATCGGGACGCCTTCTCGGAGCGGGTCTTCACGCGCCTGCGCGTTGGCGACTGGCTCAACGTAAACGGCCCCTACGGCGACTTCGTCATCCATGAAGACCGCGACAACCCACTGGTCATGATCGCCTTTGACACCGGCTTTGCCGCCGTCAAAAGCCTGCTGGAGCACGTCACCGCCCAGGACAACGAACGCGTGATCTTCCTCTACTGGCTGGCATGCGGCGAAGACGGCCTATATCTCGACAACCTATGCCGTTCCTGGAACGATGCCCTCGACCAAATGAGCTACCTGCCGATCCGCCTGTCGCGGCGCGCCGGCGAGATCGTCGACAGCCGGTACGAAGGCATGAGCATGATAGAGGAGGAACTATCCGCCTCGTTGCACCGTGTCGATCACCTCAAAGACGCCGACACCTACATCGTCTCCCCTCAACCCGTCGCCGAACTTGTGCGACAATTACTCGTACAGAGAGGATTTCAACCGCAACAGATTCACCATGAACCGATACGCGGCAACTCCAATCTAAAGTGCATTCACCCCCCGGACTAAATGACGGGATTGAACGATGAACGACCACAAATGCAGCTTTGTCGCCACCCTGATAAAAGACGACTTTGCGTGTCAATGCGCGCATCACGTCACCCGCCGCGGCGGGCCCGATATCGCCTGCTCATCGGCCACCGCCAGCGACCGCTGTCAAGCCCTGCTCAACAAATTCAAACAAGCCGGACTGCCCGCATTTGACGCCAAAGACGACCTGCTGGAGACCCCGCACAGCGTATTCGCCAAAATCCAGTTTGGCGGCCTGTTGGGGATGGCGCAAGATATTAGCGAGACCAGCGCCGTGCAACGTGTCGACAACATATTCCAACTGATCGAACAGGCGTTACAACGTCACGGCACAATGGACGGCATCCCATGTCAACGATATGCTTCCGCCATGAAGCAATATAAAATCCAGCGAAGAAGCAGGAAAAAACCGAAATAACGCAACGAGGAGCCGGCATGAGTTTCCAGACCACCATCTCGACGGACGATCTAAACGCCAACCTAAATACCGAAAATTGGTTTCTGTTTGATTGCAGATTCATCCTCAAAGACCCGCACGGCGGGCGCAAGCAATACGACCAGGGACACCTGCCCGGCGCGCAATATGCCAACCTCGACCAAGACCTGTCCTCGCCGGCGACGCCAACCACGGGGCGCCACCCGTTGCCCGATGCAAACACCCTGATTCAAAAACTGCAATCATGGGGCGTCAACAACGACTCTCAGGTGATCTGCTACGATGACGTGTCCGGTGCCTTTGCGGCGCGCATGTGGTGGCTGTTGCGCTGGTTGGGGCATCAAGACGTGGCCGTGCTGGATGGCGGCATCGACCGTTGGGTGGCCGCCGGCCGGCCGCTTACCACCGACGAACCGACCAAGCCTCGCGGCACATTTTCCGGTATGCCCGATGACGACCTATGGGTAGACATCGACTTCGTTCGGCAACGCCTCGCGGCCGATGAAATTACCCTCCTTGACGCCCGTTCGCACGAAAGATTTACCGCCATCGACAAAAAAACCGACCCCGTGCCCGGCCACGTCCCCGGCGCCAACAACTACCCGTTCGCAAACAACCTTCAAGACGGGGGAACCTTCCTGTCGCGCGAACAACTACAGGCACGCTTCGCCGCCGTATTTGCCGACCACCAGCCGCATGAAATCATCAACATGTGCGGCTCCGGCGTCACCGCCTGCCACAACCTACTCGCCATGCACCACGCCGGATTCCCCCAAACCCGCCTATACGTCGGCTCGTGGAGCGAATGGATCAAAGATCCCGCCCGCCCCATCGCCACTGGAGAGGCGTAGATTTAGGAATATAGTTTATAGATACGGCTTGAAAAGGAGCTGTTAGGAACCCTTCGGGCCGCTGCTTTGGGATGCCTTGTTCGCGTTTCGGATAAGTTCAATCGTGCGCCCGCCCGCCGGTTCATTTGCTTGCCGTCCTCCGATGTAGCCGCTTGGAACATTCTCATAAACGGCACGCGCGGCTTCGAGCACGACGGCGTCTTTGGCAACAGCGTCTTCCGCCGCCTGGTGAAAAGCCTGTAGTGTTTGCAGGCTGACCGCTCGATGTCTGTTGACGCTTGCCAGGTGCATGTTGGCAAGCACGATGCGCCCCGACCAGACGGCCGCGGAGAACAAGATCGAAATCACAATTACGCGCCAACCAATTCGGTATACCGCTTCCCAAGAGTTCGCGGGAGCTTCATCAACTCCGAATAATCCGAGTAATATGAACACAATGGTAAGAACCAGTGCACTCGCTGCAAGTGTTATCGTTGCCCCAAGCCACTTCTTGTTTCTGTTTTCGGCACTAGAAGCCTCTTTGTCAAACTTGTCGGTAAACACTGCGGCTCCCTCCTTACCTGCCGCAGCCCTGGCTGCTTGTAAAGTGTTCTCGGTGTCAGTTAAACGCTCTTCTACTTGTTTTTTTGTTTCCTCTATTTTCTGCAATATTTTGGTTGCGTCCTCACTGCTGGCTTTCATGCCAGTTATCAAGCTCTCGGTGTTACCGGCACGAAGTGCTAACAGAGGTAGCCAGGGACCAATTAAATTCAGCATATTCTGAAGTCCATGCTTGAATTTTTGAACGATCTCGTCTCGTAAATCATTTGGATTGGAACCTGTCTCTGAGAGTGAAAAGGTGTCGAGTTGCTTAAAAGCCCCTTGTATATCAAGTAGAGAGTAATTAGCGCCTTTTAGTAGGGCTTCTATATCGGCTTTTATATCATTTAGTCGAGGTTTTATAACATTGGATATTAACCTATTTTCTCTCTTTTCTCGTTCCTGTTCGTATGTATGAATATATAGGGTATCTAGGGCATTTAGGATGTCATCTATGGTCAAAAGAGGAACTTTGATGCGCAGTTTAGATGTATCATCTAGGGAGTAATTAGCGTCTTTTTTTAGTAGGGCTTCTAGCTGGTCTCTTATTGTATTTAGTGTAGTTTTTATAGTATCTAGTCGGAATGGAGCATCTTGCTTTTTTAGGAGGCCTAGGATTTTTTGAACTTCTTCATCGCTTTCGAAAAAGAAGAAATTGTTAGGGAGGATATCAAGCGGGAGTGTGTCGTCTATTTCCCCCACCAGCCAGAATATAGTTTCTATTTCTGTTTCTATCTCCTTAAAATTTATATCTCCCCACTCACGGCGTTCGATAAGATCCTTTTCCTTATACTCGATGATGTCTTTGCATAGACTTTGAAATTCTTTTAGACGCTCTCGTTCTTCGGGGGTTGTCATCTCCTGGACTCCTCGGTTAAATGATCAATCAATAGTACCACTCCGAAAACCTAGCACGAAAAAGCCTTATAAACCGCTTCCTTCGGTTTATACACGTGCGGGTAGCAGTTGCCCGCAACCCGCATTCACCGGAAAGATCAATGAACGGTCAGGATCAGGACAAGGTTCGTGCTGGTCACGAGCAGGGACAGCGTGGCAATCGTTGAGGCAATGATAAATTTCGTATTCTCGTCTAACTTGGGGCGTGCCATTTTTCGGACTCCTGTTTGGGTATAAAGGCTGCTTTTTGCAGTGGTTACGTAAGTTATTTTACAATGGCCGACAATTATGACTTAAAGTAATGTTCAAGGTCACTTCCGGCACCGAAAAGGAGATACCCTACATGACCGTCGTCACCAACGAAACCGAATTACGCGCCGTCTATCCCCACCCCGCCGCCCGTGCCGCCCAGAAAGTCATCACCTACCTGGACGCGCACTGCAAAAACTTCATCGCCATGTCGCCCTTCTGCGTGCTCAGTTCCGCGAATGCGGACGGCCAGGCCGACGCCTCGCCAAGAGGCGATCCGCCCGGGTTTGTAAAAGTGCTGGACGACCGCACACTGCTGCTGCCCGACCGACCGGGCAACAACCAGATAGACATGCTTCAAAACATCATTAAAAATCCCGGTGTCGGCCTGCTTTTCTTCGTGCCCGGGATGAACGAGACGCTACGCGTAAAAGGCCGGGCCGAGATCGTCACCGCCGAAGACCTGTTGACGCCCCTGACCATAAAGGGCAAGCCGCCGTCCTCCGGCCTACGCATCACCGTCGAGGAAGCCTTTCTGCACTGCGGCCGTTCGCTGCTACGCTCGCGCCTGTGGGATCCCGAAGTACAGATCGACCGCTCCACCTATCCCACCTACGGACAGGTACTCGCCGACCAGATCAAAGGGGCATCTGCCAAAGAGATCGACAAATCCGAAGACGAAGCCAACCGGCATAAACTCTACTGAGCGGGTCTTTCCCCCTTCTCATCGGGAGAAACAATAAATGAAACGAGATAATGACTATATGATCGACCTGCTGAAGGACTTTGAAAAAAGTGATATGGATATAGTTCCATATCCTCGAACTTTTGAGAGTGATCCAAAATTACACCACCACCTCAAATTATTATGTGATGAAGAATTCATCGAAAAAATAGGAAAGCATGGGTTTCGTATAACAAAGTGGGGCCACGACTTTCTTGACAACATAGATAAAGGCCGCTTAGAGAATATAAAAGACACGTTGAAGGAAGAATACGGGAGCACTCCTCTGGAAATAATTTCTTCACTCGGATTGAAAATCATAAAATCAAAATTAGGTTTATAGTAGACGGAATATTAAGAAAGAAAGCCCCGCATCATCGTGCTATACCTATAAGAACAAGATTCTTTCTCTAGTGGCTAGAAACACCAAGCGAGCTAGAGGCATCTGCATCGCTACAATGCCGAGTTTGAGTTATGGTAGGATAAGGAAGTAGCGTAGACTTTCCCCCACAGGACGGGAAAAAATGGCAAAGCCAATCAAAATTACAGTCGGAGCAAGAGATACTGGTGGGCAGGATGCGCCAACAGTAGGAGACTTATTGAGCCAAATTCAAGATTGTGTTTCCGTCCTCCAGAGGGTAGAGGAAGCTGCCACGGGAGATGATGCAGCACTTGTGTGGCGTGTCACAAACGTCACCAAAAATTCCCCTTTTACTTTTGAGATCACGCCTTCCGCACAGATATTTGGCATGAACATAGATCATCGTGCTGCAAAAATAGTGGCGACCACGGCCGAGGGATTGGATCAGATCAGAAAAAGAGGTGAACGTCCACCCTACTTCACTGATGCGGCTATAAATGATGCTAAGAAAATCAATTCTCGCCTCATAAATGGTTTAGCAGAAACAAACTTGGATTTCTCTGCCTACGAGAATGCCCCCCGGCTTGTGATCACCCCTCAGGTTGCAGAGCGCACGATTCAAAACATTTCTAAAATAAAACCTGTACCCGCAAAACATAGGGAATTAGGTGCGATAGAAGGGTTTATTGTCCGCGTTGAACTCGATGGATTCGGCAGGCCGTTGGTATGGATCCGATCCAGGCTGGACCAACAAATTATTAAATGCGTCGCCGTCGAGGGCGGTCTTCAACAAATAGGGGATTACCGAGTTGCCGAAGTCTTAAAAGGAATGAGAGTTCGGGTAAACGGACTCATCCGATATAAAAATCCAGAGCAAGTAGAGAGTATAGAAGTTGAAAACATCCAAGTATTCAAACCGGATAGCGAACTGCCCGACAGCCATTCCATCGTGTCTCCAAATTTTACTTCCGGCGTGGAAGCCTCTGCCTATTTAGAGGCATTGAGAGAGGATGGCTAAGCCAACCAGAGTTTATTGGGATGCCTGCACCTGGATTGCCTACTTAAACAAAGAGGAGAATATTAGACTTCCTGATGGCAGTACAGAAAACAGATTTTCAATGTGTCTTGATGTCCTGGACCGTGCGGAGAAAGGGGAAATTGAAATCGCTACCTCTGCCTTTACACTGGCGGAGGTGTGTAAAGATATAAAAATAAAAACTTTAGAAAATTTATCCGGCTTCTTTGACCGCTCCTATATATTTATGATCCCGGTAGATAAGAGTATTGGATTAAAGGCTCAAGACATGCAGGTTAATGGTGAAATTAATCTTAAGCCACCTGATGCAGTGCATTTGGCTTCGGCTTACAGAAGCTCTGCAAAAGAACTCCATACGTTTGACAAGCGCATTTTAGGGCATAATAAGAAGATTGCAGAGCTTTGGGAAAGCAGAATCAAAATATGTAAGCCAGGTGAGGGTGAGCCTCTCCCATTGTTTGAAAACGACCGCAAACCAGCCTCTTGATTATTTATAGAAGATAGTAAGAAAGAAAATTTAGATACTTTCCCCCCAAAAACCCCGCTTGACATAATTCAGTTATATCTGCTATATTTGCGATATGACTGAACCAATCGACGTTCCCGCCACGTTACGCACCATTCGCGCAAGCCTTGACCTTACGCAAGAGCAGCTTGCCGAACGGCTTGGCGTCTCCTTCGCCAGCATAAACCGTTGGGAAGGCGGTGCCGCCATGCCGCAAAAGGCCGCCCGCGAGGCCATCGCCGCGCTGGCCGCCAAATCGGGGATCGATCCCGCCGTCTCGTCTACCGAAGCCGCCGCCCGCGTCACCCGCCGCCGGCCCCGCGGCAAGGCCGTCCCCTCGACCAAGCCGATGGAACAGATGCTATGGGACGCCGCCTGCTCCATCCGTGGCGACAAGGACGCCGCCAAATTCAAGGACTACCTCCTGCCGCTGCTATTCCTCAAGCGCCTTTCAGACGTGTTCGACGATGAGATCAAACGCATGGCCGAAGACTATGACGGCGATCAGACCCTCGCGCTGAAGATCGTCGAAGACGACCACCACCTCGTTCGCTTCTACCTGCCGCCAGAGGCGCGCTGGGCAGTCATCAACGGCAGAGCAAGCCACGACTGGCCGCCCGATGAGCACGGGCAGAGCACAAAACCCCGCGACATCGGCGAACGCCTCACCAAGGCGGTGCGCGCCGTGGTGCGTCACAACCCCTCCCTGGCCGATGTCATCAATCTCGTCGATTTTGCCGCCGAACGCAACGGCGAACGCGACATCAATCCGGCCAAACTTGACGCCGTTGTCGAGACCTTTTCCGACCCCCGCTATCGGCTCGGCCTGGCCGACGTACAGCCCGACTTTCTCGGGCGCGCCTACGAATACCTGTTGCGCAAGTTTGCCGAAGGTTCCGGCCAAAGTGCCGGCGAGTTTTTCACGCCCACCGAAGTCGGCTTTTTGATGGCGCACCTCATGCGCCCGCGCCCCGGCCAGACCTGCCACGACTACGCCTGCGGTTCCGCCGGCCTGCTGGTCAAACTGCAACTCGTCGCCCGCCAACTCGACCCCACCAGCCATAGCCCACCCCTCGGGCTTAGCGGCCAGGAACTTCAGGCCGAAAGCTACGCCGTCGCCCGCATGAACGCCATCATTCACGACATGGAAGTCAAAATTAGGCGCGGCGACACCATGATCAACCCCAAATTCAAGACCGACGCCGGCCGCATCAAGGCCCATGACGTAGTCGTCGCCAATCCCATGTGGAATCAAGCGTTCAATCCCGACGTATTCGCCAACGACCCGTTCGACCGCTTTCGCACGCAAGGCGGCGTCACCACCGGCAAGGGCGATTGGGCCTGGCTACAACACACCGTCGCCTGTCTCAACGAACGCGGACGCGCCGCCGTGGTACTTGACACCGGCGCCGTCACACGCGGCTCCGGCGCCAAACACGAAGACCGGGAACGCAACATCCGCAAATGGTTTGTCGATCACGACCTGATCGACGGCGTGATCCTGCTGCCCGACAACCTTTTCTACAACACCAGTGCCGCCGGCATCATCGTGGTATTATCAAAAAACAAGCCCGCCGCGAGAAAAGACCGGATCGTGCTGCTCAACGCCGGCCGCCGCGTGCGCAAGGGACGCCCGAAAAACTTCATCCTCGAAGACGACATCCAACCGCTGGCCGCCGCCTACCTCAAGGGCGAACCGGTGGAAGGCGAGATCGCCGTCATCACCCGTCAGCAGGCACAAGAGGCCGACTACAACCTCATCCCGAGCCGGTGGGTGGGGACTTCCTCAGAAGGTGATTCCGTTGATCTTAAGGACATCATTACACGATTCGAAGCAGCCATTGACGAAGAAATATCCGTCTCGGTCAAACTCCAGGCTGCTCTCAAAAAGTTACGGGCATTGACTTGACGGAAAAATCAACCATTCGCCTTTCCGATCTTTGTGACTTGGTTTCAGAACAAGTCAATCCCCGTGAGATCAAACCTGAAACCACCTATGTTGGTCTTGCACATATGAAAACGGGGCGGTTTGTTCGCACAGAAAAAGGGCAAGCATCAGATGTACGAAGCTCCAAGTCCGCATTCAAACCTGGCGATATTCTCTATGGCAAACTTCGCCCCTATCTCGACAAAGCAGCATTAGTTCAAGACAAAGGTATATGCACGACGGATGTACTCGTTCTCCGACATAAGGAAGGCGTTGATCCACGATTTCTGATCAGTGTCGTTCATTCCCCTGATTTTATCGAGTACGCCATTGCCGGAACGACGGGCGTACAACACCCTAGAACATCTTGGTCGCACATACGCGAATTTGCCATACCCAAGGGCACATTGGACGAGCAGGAACGAATTGCCGGAATGTTGTGGCTTGTACACGAGGGGATTGCTGCTTCGGAGACTTTGATAAAAGTTGGGAATGACCTCAAACGCGCCGCCATGCAAAAACTGTTCGCCCACGGCCTGCGGGGAGAGGTACAAAAGCACACCGAAATCGGCCCGCTGCCGGAGAGTTGGGGAGTAGAACCGCTTGGAAACCACTTTGAGATCGTTCAGGGGCTATCCCTTAAAGGCAACCTTGCAACCGATGGAACAGGCGTGCCGTTCCTTCGCACCTCAAACGTCTATTGGGGGCGCATTGACCTGTCAAAAATCAGCCGCATGAACGTCGAGACGACCGCAATTCGGGACTTGCAGTCCGGCGACCTGCTCGTCTGCGAAGGGGGCGAAATCGGCCGTGCCGCCATCTGGTCAGACGAAATTGAACATTGCACCTATCAAAACCATGTCTACCGCCTTCGCCCAACCGCAAATGGCAAGGCCGATCCGAAGTTTGTGATGAGATGGCTTGAAGAAGGCTTTTGCCACCGACAGGTCTATGAAGGTGCGGGAAACAAAACAACCATCCCCAACCTTTCGCGTTCACGCCTCTCGGAGTTAAGAATACCGATAGCGACTTTGGATGAACAAAAAGAAATCGTCGCCATCCTCGACGCCATCGACCGCAAGATCGACCTGCACCATAAAAAACGCGCCGTCCTAACCGACCTGTTCAAAACCCTCCTGCACCAACTCATGACCGGCAAACTCCAAGTCCGCGACCTGGATCTGTTGGTGCTTTCAGATGCGAAGGCTGAATCGCCGCCCACCAACAATGAAAACGCGACTACAAACGAGGTGCGTACATGAAACTTAAAGAAATCAAAATTGATCCATACTTCAAACGCTTCACAGATTTAACTGTTCAAGGCATTCCCGAAACTGCGCATCTTATCATCCTGGCCGGCCCAAACGGCTGTGGGAAGTCATCCTTTTTTGAGGCGTTGAATGTTTGGTATAGATTAAAATCATATAGGACAATCCATTGGAGTGCCGAATACAATCTTAAAGACGTCCAGAGTGGATATGTTCCTACTCGGCCGCAAGGAGTTTCTTATATAGATTTTCACGATCATGTTATCGATGGTACAAAGCAACAAAATTACAGGAAGGTCTTCTATATTAGAACGGCATACAGAAACGACCCAGAGTTTCAGAGCAATCAACTTACAAAAGTGGGGAGTTTACTTGACGAGATAAGCAGACGGTCTGTTCGCATGATTGATAATGACGCCGCAGTAGCTCGTCACTACCAAAGATTGGCCGGCCAAGCCCTTTCCGACGTTTGGTTAAAGAGTGGGGAAACAACATTAGACCAACTCCGCAAAGAGATTCTTGGGGATATCCGAAAAGCCCTGCTACGTCTGTTTCCCGACCTGGAACTCAATAGTCTGGGAGATCCCTTGATCGACGGCACTTTCCGCTTCACAAAAGGAGCCAGCCAGGGGTTCGGATATATGAATCTGTCAAGTGGTGAAAAGGCCGCGTTTGATCTGATCCTCGATTTAGTCATCGCACGGCGGGAATACGACAATACGTTGTTTTGTATTGACGAGCCTGAATCGCACATGAACGCACGCCTTCAAGCGAAGCTTTTATCCGTGCTCTACGACCTTGTTCCCGAAAATTGTCAGTTGATGCTGGCAACCCATTCCATCGGCATGATGCGTCGTGCGCAAGATATCGAAACGAAAAACCCCGGCAGCGTTGTATTTCTTGATTTCGAAGACCGTGACTTTGATCAGAAGCAGGTGATTGAGCCGACGACCCCTGACCGAGCTTTTTGGAAGAAGGTACACGCCGTTGCACTGGGCGATTTAGCGAAATTGGTACCACCGGAACGAGTCGTGATATGCGAAGGTACTCCTAAAGGAACGGAATCTGTCCACAACTACTCACACGACGCCCGGTGCTACGACAGGATTTTTGAAGCCAAATTCCCGGAAACGAAGTTTGTTTCAATGGGCAATTCCGATCAAGTCATTGAAGACAAAAGAGGCTTAGCGAAAACGCTAAGTTTGCTGATTGAAAAGCTGGAGGTCATCCGCCTTGTTGACCGAGATGCTCGATCCCCTGAAGAAGTTGCCGACCTGAAAAATAAAGGTGTTCGCGTCCTGTCACGTCGCAACCTGGAGTGTTACTTATTTGATGACGAAGTTTTGCAGGCACTCGCAAAGAGCGAAGGCAAAGAAGATAAAGCTGAAGCTATCCTTGCAGCGAAGGACGCCATTATGAAGGAAATAACCCCTCCGGATAACCTGAAACTCGCAAGCGGCAAACTTTACAATGAATGTAAAGAAATACTGGGTCTCACCGACCCCGGTAACGATACCAAGGCATTCATGCGTGACACGCTTGCCCCGCTCGTTACACCCGAAATGGACGTATACAAAGAATTACGCCAAGATATTTTTGATGCTTGAATCGAATTCAACTTGCAGATTTATTGGCCTACAATGTTTATCGTGCTTTCAGGGATGAGAACATGAACTACAAAATCACCGCCGCCGGCACCGTGCAGTTTCCTATGGTGCGCCATGCGAAGGAGATAGAGGTATGAGCGACCCCATTCGTTACCACTTAGGGAAATTTCCACCCGCCGACATTCACTGGGAAGCACTCGTGTCTTTGATTGGTCAAGCCAATGCAGCACTGGCACGCTACGACGGTCTTGTTGCCGCCATCCCAAACGCTTCCATTCTGCTCTCCCCGCTCACAACGCAGGAAGCGGTCCTTTCGTCAAAAATTGAGGGCACGAACGTTACCATGAGCGAGGTACTTGAGATCGAGGCAGGCGCCGATGCAGAGGTAGCACAGCCGAAACGAGACGATGCGGAAGAAATTATCAACTACCGCGCCGCCTTGATGTTTTGTTCTAAAGAGCTATCAGACCGCCGGCTCACACAAAATCTTCTTCGTCAGGCTCATGCCCTGCTGATGCAGGGGGTTCGCGGCCAAGAAAAAGATCCCGGTAGCTATCGCAAGCGTCAAAACTGGATTGGGGCCGCCGGATGCACGATTGACGAGGCCGATTATATACCGGTTGCGACAGAACACTTGCAAACAGGCATGGATGCTTGGCACGACTATCTGGTTAGCCAAAATGAACCGGATAAACTCGTCCAGTTGGCTGTTATTCATGCCGAATTCGAGGCACTCCACCCATTTGAAGACGGCAATGGTCGGCTTGGTCGTATGATTATCCCGCTGTTCTTGTTTGAGAGAGAAGTCCTTAGTGGTCCGAATTTCTATATGAGCGGTTACCTTGAAGCGAATCGCGATCAATATGTCGAAAGTCTGCGGGCAATTTCGCGCGATAGTGCTTGGACGCCTTGGTGCATTTTCTTCCTCAAAGGTTTGATCGAACAAGCATCGGAGAACCAGTCAAAGGCGCAAGCTATTCTGGATTTACACCGACAAATGCAGAGGAAAATTGCAGAGCTGACTCATTCGCAATATGCAAGCCGAGTAGTGGACTTTCTATTTTCACGCCCGATTTTTACAAGTACTCAATTTATCAGGGAGTCGAAGATTCCACCGCCAACCGCACAGCGTTTTCTTCCTTTGCTGCTGCGAAGGGATACCGATGTTTTGTGCACGATTCGGAAAGGTGCGGGACGCCGGGCAGCAACCCTCGCCTTTCCCAAACTTCTGAATATTGCCGAAGGAAAACCCGTTCTTTGAATCTCACGTATGAACAACAAACTCATTTGTGTATCACGAAACCGCATTCCATTAGACACAAACCAACTTGTGTCTAATGGGTTAGCAACAAACCCGTTTGTGTCTAACGAAACCGCATTCCATGAGACACAAACTAACTTGTGTCTAATTGGTTAGCAACAAACCCGTTTGTGTCTAACGAAACCGCATTCCATGAGACACAAACCAACTTGTGTCTAATGGGTTAGAAGAAACATGCCGTAGCATCAGACAACCAAAGCACGCGAACAAGTCAGGGTAATGCTCACCAAAAACCCAAACGGATTTATTAACTATGACCGATCTTAACATCACCGAAGCCGGCACCGTGCAGTTTCCTATGGTGCACCATGCGGTGGAGATCGGCTGGATACCGCTTACCCGGCAAGCCGCGACGGAGAAACGCGGCGGCGCGGCGGGGACCTTGTTCCGTGCCGAACTTGAGGGCAAGCTCAGGCAATTCAATCGCTGGATGATGCCGGATGCCGTCCGCGCCGTCGTTGATCAGCTTGAGGCGTTGCCGGCGACGATTGAGGGCAACCGTGAAATACTTGCCTGGTTGCGCGGCGAGCGGCCGTGGTATGACGAGAACGAGGCGCGCCACCGCCCCGTGCGGATCATCGACTTCGAGAAGCCGGACGAGAACGTCTTTCACGTGACTTGGGAATGGAATCTCAAGCCTCCCGCCCGCAAGGGCAGTCGCGCCGACGTGATGTTTGTCATCAACGGCGTGCCGGTGGCCATTGTCGAGCACAAGAACCCGACCGATTCCGACGCCCTCGAGCACGGCGTCACACAGTTGCGCCGTTATGAGAAGGAGACCCCCGAACTGATGGGCACGGCACAGCTTTTTAACGTTACGCATCTGCTTGAATACTGGTACGGCGTCACCTGGAACGCCTCGCGCCGTTTTATGGCGCGCTGGAAGGGAAACCCGGAAGAAACCTATCGGTTCGCCGTTCAGTCTTTCTTTGAGCCGACCGATTTTCTGCGCACGCTGCGCGACTGGATATTGTTCTACGTCGAGGACGGCGAGACGCGCAAGTCCGTATTGCGCCAGCACCAGCGTCGTGCGGTGGAACGCATCGTCGCGCGCTGCGCCGAACCGACAAAACAACGCGGCCTGATCTGGCACACGCAAGGATCGGGCAAGACTTTCACGCTGCTTACCGCCGCCCGCCTGATCCTGGCGCGCAAGGATGAGTTTAGCAGCAAGCCGACGGTGGTCGTGGTGGTAGACCGGAACGAACTCGAGGGACAGCTTAAAGGCTGGGTCGAGAAGCTGATCGGCGAGATGCAGCAGCAGGACATCGCCGTGTGGCGCGCCGGCTCCAAGGCCGAACTGCGGGACATGTTCAAAGCCGACAGACGCGGCCTGATCCTTGCCATGATCCACAAGTTTGAGGGTATTGAAAAAAATGCCAGCACCCGCGACAACATCTACGTGTTCATCGACGAGGCGCACCGCTCGGTGGCCAAAGAACTTGGCACGTACCTGATGGCGGCGGTGCCGAACGCGACCATCATCGGTTTTACCGGCACGCCGATTGACAAGACCGCCTATGGCGAGGGCACTTTCAAGATATTCGGCAAGGATGATGAACAGGGCTATCTCGACAAGTACACCATCGCCGAGTCGATTGAAGACGAGACGACGCTGCCGATCCGTCACACGATGGTGCCCGGCGAGATGACGGTGCCGGCGGAGCGGTTGAACAGGGAATTTCTTGAATTGGCCGAAGCGGAAGACGTCACCGACGTCGATGCACTCAACAAGGTGCTGGATCGCGCCGTGGGTCTGCGTACCTTCCTGACCGCCGATGATCGCATTGAGAAGGTCGCCGCATTTGTCGCCAAACACTTCCGCGACAACGTTGCGCCGCTTGGCTATAAGGCGTTTCTTGTCGGTGTGAACCGCGAGGCCTGCGCCAAGTACAAGCACGCACTCGACAAACTATTGCCGCCCGAGTGGACGGCGCCCGTCTATACCGAGAACCCCAACGATGTCATTGTCCGCCCGCGGGTCGCGGAGTTGCAGCTTTCGCCGGAACGCGAGGCGGACGTGCGCCTGATGTTCAAGAAGGCGGGGGAAGATCCGCAAATACTCATCGTCACCGACAAGCTGTTGACGGGCTACGATGCGCCGTTGCTCTACTGCATGTATTTGGACAAGCCGATGCGCAATCACGTCCTCTTGCAGGCCATCGCGCGCGTGAATCGCCCTTACGTGGCCGCCTCCGGCACGCGTAAGTCCATAGGCCTTATCGTTGACTTCGTGGGCGTGCTGCGCGAGTTGAACAAGGCGTTGCAGTTTGATTCCGCAGACGTGAGCGGCCTGATAGAAGACCTTGACCTGCTTTTACGGGACTTTCTACACAAGATTGAAAAGGCGCGCACGGATTATCTCGATGACGCCGGCGGCAAAAATGCGGATGAGCACCTTGAGCGGCTGATCTACGGGCGTTTCCTGGATTCGGAATCGCGCAAGGCATTCTTTGAGGCCTACAAGGAGATCGAGACCCTTTGGGAAATCCTGTCGCCCTCGCCGGATTTGCGCGACCACGTCACAACCTACAGGCGGTTGGCAAAGCTCTATGACGCCTTGCGCATCGCCTATTCAAAGAAAGTCGGCTACGTGGCCGACCTGGCCAACAAGACGCGTCACCTGGTGCAGGAAAGCGCGAGTCAGGAAGGGTTCGGCTATGGCGTAAAGACGGTGACGTTCGACGTGGCTACCCTTGAGGCACTTCACAACGAGCCGGGGCCCAACGAGGCTAAGGTGTTCAATCTGGTACGCGGCCTGTATCGGGAAATTGAGGATACACCCGATGCGAAACCCGTACTGTTGCCCTTGAAGGAGCGTGCCGAGCGCATCCGGCAAGACCTGGAAGATCGCAAGACGACGACACTGGAGGCGATGGATCGGTTGCACCTCCTTGCCAAAGAGAAAGAAGCCGCTACCAAAACCATGAAAGATAGCGGACTCTCATCGCGCGCCTTCGGCGTTCACCAGGCGTTAAAAGACGATACGATGTTGAAGGCTGCGGGTATCTCGACGCTGGAGCTGGCACGAGAGGTTGAGCGACTCCTCGACCGTTTTCCCAATGCGGCATCCAATGACGACGAACGGCGACGGTTACGCGCCGCCCTCTACACGCCGATCCTGCAACTGGACGGCAAGACGCGCCGCCGCATCGTCAAGCGTATGGTTGAAATCCTTTTTAGTACGGATGATCCTTTTGAGTATGGATGATCTTTTCGGGTACGGGCTATCCTTTCGGTACGGATGATCCTTTTGAGTACGGATGATCCTTTCGGTACGGACGTTGACGAGGACGCGTGACGAACGGCGCAAGGCGATCTGCGACCGCGTTGAATATTGGGCGCGCCGCCTGCACGTCCGGCCGCGGCAGGTGCGCGTGCGGCGCATGACGCGCAAGTGGGGTTCGTGCTCGACCTCGGGGGTGATCACTCTGGCCGCGGATCTGGCAGACCGGCGCCCGGGCTTTCAGGATTTTGTCATCGCACATGAACTGTTGCACCTGCGCGTACCCAACCACGGCAGGCTCTTCAAGGCACTGATGACGGCTCATCTGCCCGGCTGGAAAGAACTGGATATAGAGAGAACGTAGGGGCGACGCCGGCGGCGATGGATCGGTTGCGCCTCCTTGCCAAAGAGAAAGAAGCCGCTATCAAGACCATAAAAGATAGCGGACTCTCACCGCGCACCTTCGGCGTTCACCAGGCGTTAAAAGACGATACGATGTTGAAGGCTGCGGGTATCTCGATGCCAGAGCTGGCTTGACGAGGACAGAGGACACGCGATCCCGAGGTGCTGTGGCGTCAGTGCGCGCGTATCAGGTCGCCGACTGTTGTTGCCTCTCGTCTATCCTGTCTTCCAGCTTGGATATTCTTTTTTCAAAACTTAACTTTGTTTCTATCTCGTCCAGTTTGCGCGACACTTGCTGCCGCCACTTCACACACTCTTTTTCATGATCATCAATTCTGGCTTGCATATTGCTGAACTTGTCGGACACGTTTTTTTCATGATCATCAATTCTGACATTGATACTTTTAATCTCTTTCTGTAGCTCTTTCTGTAGTCCCTTCTTTGTCTGTCTGCTAAACCAATAGCCCGCCCCAATTACCGATAACAATATATGCCAATCGTTAATAACAGTTATGAGTAAATTAGAGACTATATTGCCCATTGCTTCCTCTGCCTATTTCCCCTCTGTGCCTGTTCTTTGTCGTGGACGTGTACCATCACCTTTTCAAGATAAATGTTCAACATTGTATTGTCAAACGCTAGAACTAGTTATCCTTCCTTCCGTGGCTGTATCGCTCGGTGTGGAAGTGCGGGCAAATGGGTTTCCCCTTCCAGCGCACCTGTTCAAACCAGCCAATACAGGCTTGGCGGCGCAGGGAAAAATTGGTTGTTTTGGGTAAATTTTCCCCCGATTTTGACGAACTTTTTACTTCGGCTGCCTCGCCAAACTTCAGTGTCTTATTAAATCTATCTGCTTTATTCCCCTCGACCCACTCTTTTCAAAACAACTTTTGCCGGCGCGTGCGCGGAAAATCACCTAAAACGATTCATCGATATATAACGTCTACCGCTCTGACCGAAACCGTTTTGCCTAAGTGGATGGATCGATAAATACCATCCTTTTTAGTTTCCTCTGCCTCCTCTATTCGCCGCATTGCCTTGTCGCAATACTCGGGGTCTATATCTGCGCCAACGTATCTGCGCCCCATCTGTTTGGCCGCAATCCCCGCAGAACCCCCGCCGCAAAATGGGTCGAATATGATGTCGTTCTCATCTGTAGTCATTAAGATAAGTCGTTCTATTAAATGGACGGGTAACTGACAGGGATGGCCTTCAATCCGCCTGCAATGATGTCGTGTTCTATGTATATCGTTCCAAACGTCGCTGATTTGATAGCCGTGTGGATGACGCAAATGTTCTTTGCCCCCGTAATCCTTCAAAAATGTACCGCATTTTCTACATTTTGCATGGGGCGCACGCACATCATAAAACTTGCTCTTTCTGGACTTGGTATAAAATAGAATCCCGTAATGGGACGGTTGTAGCGTAACTCCCAATGGCCTGCCGTTTGAGTTCCATGCAATCCAATGACGAAACTCCAGTAATTCGTTCAGGATGGCAGTGGTATGAATGAGTAGGCGCGGAATGTTATAGACGAATAAACTGCCGTCATCTCTCAGAACGCGCGCCGCCTCGCGCAACCACCGTTCCGTCCAAACCATATACTGATTGAAGGGTAGGTTATCCTTATAGGATTTATACTTCTTTTTCAGGTTGAACGGCGGATCCGCAAATATCATGCTGACAGAGCCATCATCCATAGACTCCATCAAGGTAATGCAGTCGGTGTTATGGACTTTGCCGACTAACTCATCAAGGCCTGGTGATGCAAAAAGCGGAGGGACGGGTAAGGGTTCAGCCACCAACCAATTCCCGATATGTAAACGGTTTATCGCCCATATTGTTTGGTGGCCATCCAGTCTAATAGTATCTAACTAAACTCTCCCTTATTTTACCACCTTTTCTTTCACTTTGGTTCAAAAAAATCAACAAAATATTGACTGATCAAGTTAATACTTCGCACCATTCGCGCCGTGTATTTGTTCAATCCAAATGCTGCAATACGGCACTCATGCTTTCTTTGGCGTCGCCAAACAACATCTCGGTGTTGTCGTGGAAGAACAGTGGATTATCCACGCCGGCATATCCCGACGCCATGCTGCGTTTCAGCACCACGCAAGTCTTGGCCTTCCAGACCTCGAGCACCGGCATCCCCGCAATCGGGCTGTTCGGATCGGTTTGCGCGCTGGGGTTGACGATGTCGTTGGCGCCGATCACCAGTGACACGTCGGTGTCGGGAAAGTCTTCGTTGAGTTCGTCCATCTCCAGCACGATGTCGTAAGGCACCTTTGCTTCGGCGAGCAGCACGTTCATATGCCCGGGCAGGCGTCCAGCGACCGGATGGATTCCAAAGCGCACGTTGATGCCCTTGGCGCGCAACTTCTTGGTAATGTCGCTTACCGTGCCCTGTGCCTGTGCCACCGCCATGCCGTAGCCCGGCACGATGATGACTTCGCCGGCGTCTTTCAACATGGCCGCAACTTCTTCGGCACTGGTGGAGGTGACTTCACCCGCATCGGCGCCGACCGAGGTGCCGCCGGAAGTGCCGAAACCGCCAAGGATGACGTTCAGGAACTTGCGGTTCATGGCGCGACACATGATGTAGCTGAGGATCGCGCCACTAGAGCCGACCAGCGAGCCGACGATGATCAGCGCGGTATTCCCGAGCATGAAGCCGGTTGCCGCCGCCGCCCAACCGGAATAACTGTTCAGCATGGAGACCACCACCGGCATATCGGCACCGCCGATGGCCATGATGAGATGAACGCCGATCACGAAGGCGATGGCCGTCATGATCAGTAGCGGTATCATACCGGCGTCGTGCGTGTCCGCTTGCAGGAAGACGTAACCCAAGACGATGCACGCCAGGATGGCGATCAGGTTTAGCCAGTGTCTGGCGGGCAGCATCAGAGGCTTGCCGCTGATGACACCCTTCAGCTTGCCGAAGGCGATCACCGAGCCGGTGAAGGTGATGGCGCCGATGAATACGCCGATATACACCTCTACTTCGTGGATGACTTTTTCCGCCCCCTGAAGGTTGGCGCCCGGACTCAGATAGCTTGAAACGCCGACCAGCACGGCGGCCAGCCCTACGAAACTGTGCAAAATCGCCACCAGTTCGGGCATTTGCGTCATTTCCACGCGCGAGGCGATAAAGGCGCCGATTACGCCGCCGATGAGCATGGCCGGAAACAGCTTTTCAAAGCCGCCGACCTGCCCGCTGAAGATGGTTGCGATGACCGCAATCGCCATCCCCAACATGCCGCAAAGGTTGCCGCGCCGGGCAGATTCCTGATGACTCAGGCCGTTCAGGCTGAGAATAAAGAGCGCACCGGCCGCAAGATAAGATGCCGTTAATAGTTGTGGATTCATTTGCCGTTCTCTCCTTACTCTTCTTCTTTACGAAACATCTGCAACATGCGTTGCGTGACGAAAAAACCGCCGCCGATATTGATCGAGGCAATCAGCACCGAGAAGGTGGCCAGCACCATGATGAGGGTGCTGCTGCTGCCGATCTGTAGCAGTGCGCCGATGATAATGACACTGCTGATGGCGTTGGTTACGCTCATAAGTGGCGTGTGTAATGCGGGGGTGACGTTCCAGACCACCCAATAGCCGATAAAGCAGGACAGTACGAAGACCGTAAAGTGCTGCATGAATTCCGCCGGAGCGGAGTCCCCCAACCACCACAATCCGAGTGCGGCGACCGCCAGGGTGATGGCAAACTTGATACCGCTCTTTTTCCTTTTCGGCGGTTCGGCGACGGGTGCCTCGGCAGCAGTAGAAGCCGCCGGTGCCGCAGAGACCGAGATGGCGGGTGGCGGCCAGGTGATCTCGCCGTCCTTGATGACCGTAGTGCCGCGAATCACGTCGTCCTCCATGTCAACGACCACGTTGCCGTCCTTCTCGGGCGTCATATCGCTCAGCAGATGGCACAGGTTCGAGCCGTACAACTGACTGGATTGGGTAGGCAGGCGGCTGGGCAAGTCCATATAGCCGATCAGCGTCACGCCGTGCTTGACGGCGATCCTGCCGGGTTCGGTCAATTCGCAGTTGCCGCCTTGTTCCGCCGCAAGGTCGACGATGACGCTGCCCTCCTTCATAGATTCCACCATGTCGGCGAGGATCAGCTTGGGCGCCGGCTTGCCGGGGATCAAGGCCGTAGTAATGATGATGTCCACCTCTTTGGCCTGCTCCCTAAACAGTGCCATTTCCGCCTCTATAAATTCCTTGCTCATCACTTTGGCGTACCCGCCCGCAGTGCCGCCTTCCGCTTCTTCCTCAAACTCCAGCTCCAGGAACTGTGCGCCCATGCTCTCGACTTGTTGTTTGACTTCGGGGCGCGTGTCAAATGCCCGCACGATGGCGCCGAGGCCGTTTGCCGTGCCGACAGCCGCCAGACCGGCGACACCGGCGCCGATAATCATGACCTTTGCCGGCGGGACTTTGCCCGCCGCGGTGATCTGGCCGGTGAAAAACCGTCCGAAACGGTTGGAGGCCTCAATCACCGCCCTATAGCCGGCGATGTTGGCCATCGACGACAGGGCGTCCAGCTTCTGCGCGCGTGAAATTCGCGGTACCGAATCCATCGCCAGCACCGTGCCCTTGCGCGCCTTGAGCTGCCCCATCAACTCTTCATTTTGCGCCGGCCAAATAAAGCTGACGAGCGTGCCGCCTTCGCGCAAAAGGTCACATTCATGCACGCCCGCCGTGGGGTGTTGTTCGGGTGCGCGTACCTTGAGCACAATGTCCGAGTCGGCCCATAATTTTCGCACGTCATCGACGACACTTACGCCCGCCTCACGATAGGCCTCATCGGAGAAATTCGCCCTCGCGCCCGCGCCGGCCTCGATGGCACATTCAAAACCGAGCTTTTGCAGGCGTGCCGCCGTGTCGGGCGTCATCGCAACGCGGCGTTCGTTCTCATGGATTTCATTGGGGACACCAATTTTCATGTCAATAATTCCTTGAATGAGTCAAAATGATACGTTCCAACCTTCGCGTCACGCCGACGGGAGGCAAGTTTGCGCCGATGCAGTCGTACATTAAGGGAGCGATCAAGCGGAACGTTGTTGTTTGTAGTATTCTATTTTACGAGGGTGCTATAATATAGAATTATTTTCTCCAATACCATAAAAACGTTTCAACTTGCCGTACAGGGCTTAAATTAACCAAAATATTCGGTGGCGGGTATGGTAAAATGGTGCTTCAATATTGAGGCACCGCACCGACACCATGCAACCTACGGGGGAGCAGATGAGGCATGACGGCAACCCGGAGCCGGCCGCTCACCTTAAGGCCGTGCGCGAGGTCATCCGCACCGAATACCGTAAAAAACACGCCGATCCCTGGGTCATCGCCTATTCCGGCGGCAAGGACTCAACCCTACTCTTACATTTGACGTATGAGGTCGTGCTGTCGTTTCCCCCCGAAGAAAGGCGGCGCAACATTTACGTAGTCGGCAACAATACCCTCGTCGAATCCCTGCCCGTCATTCGACACTTGAAAAAAACGATGGCCGTCGTGGCCGAGGCCGGGCGTAGAGATGATCTGCCGTTGAAGACGGAAATTACCGAACCGTGCGTAGACCAAACTTTTTGGGTCAACGTGATCGGGCGCGGGTACATCCCGCCAACCCGGAACTTTCGCTGGTGCACCGACCGGATGAAAATTCTCCCCACCAACAGGCTGCTTGAAAAACTTATTCTTAGGCATAAACGCGCCGTCCTGTTGATCGGTACGCGAAAAACCGAGTCCCAAAACCGCCGCCGCACCATGAAAAAATACGGCGTCCAGGCGGACAAGATGAACCCGCACGGCACCATCAAGGGTTGCAGGATGTTTGCGCCGTTGGCCGATCTGAACGACGAGGACGTTTGGGCGATCCTACTGCAACGCAAGCCGCCTTGGGGCGGCACTCATCGCAATCTGATCACACTCTACCGCAACGCCGGCGGGGGAGAATGCCCACTCGTATTGACCAAAGACGATGCCCCCTCGTGCGGCACGACTTCGCCGCGCTTCGGATGCTGGACGTGCACCGTTGTCAAAAAGGACAAAAGTTTACGCGGTTTGATCGACTCCGGGCACGAGGACGAAGAAAAACTGGAAGCACTCGCAGATTTTCGGGAGTGGCTGATAGAATTGCGCGAGGACAACCAGAACCGTTTGCCTGTTCGCCGCAACGGAAGCACCAAGATGAGGGCGAACGGCACGCGTGTCTACGGCCCGTTTAAACTTCCGGTAAGAAAGAAAGTCCTAGACGAGTTGTTGCACCTACAAGAGCAAATCGACGAACTGCTCATCTCCCGTTCCGAAATAGAGATGATCGAAGACATCTGGAGAGTGGACGAGATCCGCGAAGAAGGAAGACTCGCCCTGATAGCAACGAATCTTCTGGGGCCGTCCACCCAAGCAGAGTTGACCGGTTTGACAACGGGTTAATCAGGCTTTGGGGGCCTGAGGCAAACAACACAACCAATAAGAGCACTAATAATGGCTACGATGATTCCAGCAATGAGGGCACAGCTAGGGAATACGGAATACTACATCCTAACAATGAAAGCGGAGGAATTAGTAACCAGAGTCAAAATTCTCAAAGAGATGGAAGGGTGGGAAGGTGTGTCTATTCAAGAGCGTTACCAGCGTGACATTAATTATAGCCGTGTTAAAGAACAAATTGCCCCCTACTTGGCCGAAAACGACTCACGCTTTTTCGGTGCGGTGATCGTGACGGCCATGAACTTTGACGAGTCAGTTTCATTCGAGCCATTGCCCGACATGACAACGAAAGGCTTGCCCAAACCGTATCAAACCGCAGCATCCAGTATGGGATTTTTAATTTTCACAGGCGGAGAGGTACTTGTTCCGTTGGATGGGCAGCACCGCCTCAAGGCGATTGAGTTTGCCATTACCGGGCGCGACGAAAAAGGGCGTGGTATTGACGGTATTACCCCTTGTGCGCAACTCGCCCGGGAAGACGTTACCGTTATCCTGGTGCCTTACGACCCACAAAAGACGCCTGAAATTTTCACTCGGGTCAACCGATACGCCAAATCGACCACAATCGGACAAAACATCGTTACCGACGACGATGACTTTGCCGCCGTGCTGGCCCGCGAAGTTACCAATGCATTAATCAGCGGCAGGCTTGTCAAATATGCCAGTAATACCTTACGCCTGAAAGCTCATGAATTTACTACCCTTGCCATTATCTACAGCTGCAACAAGGAGATTATCCAGGAAACGTTTGCCGTCAAGCTGGACACGAAAAAACTGCCGGATCCCGACAAACGAAGTCTCTACGCCAAAAAGGTATTTGAGGTATGGGAAACATTGTTGAAAAAAATTGACGTGTTTGCCGATGCGCTCCATGATCGGAAAGAAACGGGTGACGACCGACGTCGGGAGATAAGAAAAACAAACTTGCTGGGCAAACCGGTTCCACAGGAATGTCTGGTACGCGCCTTTATTCGTCTGACGGGCGCCCCTACAAATATGGGTGACGAGGAGGCGTGCGAACGCCTGAATGCCCTGCCTTGGGGGATTACCGAAGAAGACCTGAAAACCTGGAATCTCGTCCTTTGGACAGGCGGTGTGGACGGCAGGATCATCACTAAAAACCGCAACCTGACAACCGACATTATCGCCTATCTTGCCGGCGAAAGAATTACAGACGAACAAAAAGCCGAATTACTGGAAGCCTACCGCAAAAAATTTCCGGAAGCCAAACGCAAGACAAAAGAATTGCCCAAGTTAAACTAACTCATAGTTGAACGGTTTATCGATGAACACCGCGTCGCCCCATGGCCACCGTCTCCCGCGCTGATTACCCCGACGAACCTGCTGCCGCGACCGCTTCTTCGGTCATTGCCGCGGTAGACCTGGGATCCAACAGCTTTCACATGGTGGTGGCGCAAGACCAGCACGGGCAGCTAAAGGTCATTGATCGCATTCGTGAGATGGTGCGGCTGGGCGCCGGCTTAAGTCAGTCGGGGGAGCTTTCACGGGATTCACAGGAGCGGGCACTGGAATGCCTCCAGCGTTTCGGTCAGCGCTTGCGCGAGATGCACGCGGATTCGGTGCGCGTAGTGGGCACCAACACGTTGCGGCTTGCCAGCAACAGCACCGAACTGATACAGCGCGCGGAAGATGCGTTGGGACATCCGATTCAGGTGATCTCGGGCGTTGAAGAGGCGCGTTTGATCTATCAGGGCGCGATCCAGTCCCTTACCGGCCCGGACGGAAAATGGTTGGTCGTGGACATCGGCGGCGGCAGTACGGAAATTATTGTCGGTGAACAGGGCAAGCCACTGTTGATGGAAAGCGTGCAGATGGGCTGCATCGGCATCAGCGAGCGATTTTTCGCCGGCGGCGGGGGAGTACTGGAAAAAAAGAAATTCAAAAAGGCACTGGTTGAAACGAGGTTGCAGTTGCAGCCGATCACCTCGGCCATAAAGGAATTGGGATGGGAACACGCGGTGGGTACCGCCGGCACCATTCGCGCCGTCGCCGAATTGATGCGTGAACTCGGACTCAGCGACCAGGGCATTACCTACAAGGGGATCAACGCCGTCATCGCCAGACTACAGGAAGCCGAATACATCGAACACGCCGCTTTCGACAGCCTGGCAAAGGAACGTTACCCGGTTTTTTCCGGCGGTATCGTCATACTCAAGGCGATCTTCAAAGAACTGGACATCAAGAGGATGGTGGCCTCGGAAGGGGGGATGCGCGAGGGCTTGTTGTTTGATCTGGCCGGCAGGATCCACCATCGGGACACCCGCGACCGCACGGTATATTCCCTGATGCGGCGTTATCACATCGACTTCAACCATGCGGCAAGGATCAAATCCACCACGCTGTACCTGATAGACAAGCTGTCGGGCGTGTGGAATGTCCATAGCGACCTTGCGTACCAGTTTTTGACCTGGGCCGCCGATCTCCATGAGATCGGCCTGGACATCTCCCACTCCCGTTATCACCAGCATGGCGCATACCTGTTGAACAATGCCGATCTACCCGGATTTTCATGGAATGAACAACGGCTGCTGGCATGTCTGGTGGGCAACCATCGGCGCAAGATCAACTCCACCTTGATCGCTCAGTTTCCGGCACGTTGGCAGGAACAGGTAACCTACATGATCGTGATCCTGCGCCTTGCGGTGCTCATCCATAGAGATCGCGCCCCCAAGAAGATCCCACCGGTCACCATTCGTGACAGTCAGGGAAATCTAGAGATCCAGTTTGCCGACAAGTGGCTGGAAAAACACCCGTTGACCGTCGCCGAGTTGGAACGGGAAAAGGCCTATCTGAAGGTCTTGAACGTCAACGTCGATATTGCCGAATCGCGTTAGAACTTAACGCGCGCCAGCCGTGTTAGCAGCGTCTGTTGTGCGCTATAGGCGTCCGGATCATCGTGCATAGCGGGCGGTGAGTAGGTGCCGTCCGGTTGCAGAATCCAGGCTTGGCGGTTGTCTTGCAGGTACGTCTCAAGCTCACCGATGATGCGCTTGCATGAGAGTGCGTCCCGTATCGGCCAGCAGACCTCAATCCGGCGAAAGAAGTTTCTGTCCATCCAATCGGCGCTGGAACAAAATACCTTGGGATCCCCGTCGTTGTGAAAGTGGTATACGCGCGTATGCTCCAGAAAACGCCCGACGATAGAGCGCACCTCGATATTTTCCGAGACGCCGGGCAATCCCGGACGCAAGCAACAGACCCCCCGCACGATCAACCGGACTTTCACGCCGCTACTGGAGGCGCGATACATCGCCCGGATAATCTGCGGTTCAACCAGGGAATTAAACTTTGCCACGATGCGCGCGGTACGCCCCTGTCGGGCGTGTTCAATCTCGTTTTCGATCAGCTCGATGAGCGTTTTGTAAAGGGTGAACGGCGCTTGCAGAACGGCGTTCAGGGTAGGCACTTTGGTAAAGCTGGTAAGCTCGAGAAAGATCTCATGGGCGTCGGCGGTCAGTTGCCGGTCGCTGGTGAACATCCCGTAATCCGTGTATAGGCGCGCCGTTTTTTCGTGGTAGTTGCCCGTGCCAAAGTGCGCGTAGCGGCGCAGGCGGAACCGCTCGCGGCGCACCACCAGGATCATCTTGCCGTGTGTCTTCTTGCCGACGATGCCGTAGACGACATGCGCGCCGGCCTTTTGCAAACGGTTTGCCAGGGAGATGTTTTCGGCCTCGTCAAAACGCGCCATCAATTCGATGACCACGGTCACCTCCTTGCCCGCCTTGGCGGCCTCTACCAGGTTGTCGACAATCGGCGAATCCGGCCCCGTTCGGTACAGCGTCTGTTTGATCGCCAGCACCTTGGGATCGCCCGCCGCCTGCCGCACGAAATCGATCACCGGCGCAAAAGACTGATAGGGGTGGTGCAACAGAATATCCCCCCGATTGATCAGCGTGAATATATCGGCGTGACCGAAACTCTGTGCTTGTCCGGGAGTGAACGGCGGATACTTCAGGTCGGGGCGATCAACCAGGTCATAGGTCTGGCTGAGGCGGTTCAGGTTGACCGGCCCGTTGACGCGATACACGTCCACCTCATCCAATGAAAACTGTTGCAACAGGTACGTCAGCAGCTCTTCCGGGCAGTTGTCCGCAACCTCCAGGCGTACCGCATCGGCATATTTGCGAGACGCCAGCTCACCTTCTAAGGCGCGCATCAGGTCGTCTATTTCCTCGTCGTCGAGAAACAGGTCGCTGTTGCGGGTCAAGCGGAATTGATAGCTGCCGCATACCGTAAGACCTTCGAACAGTTCGCTGACGAAGGCGTGCATGATGGAAGACAGAAAGACGTAGCTTTCCCCCTCCTCGTCGCAGACCTCGGCGGGGACGCGAATCAGGCGCGGCAGCGAGCGCGGCGCCGGGACGACGGCGTACTTTCCTTCGCGTTCAAACGCATCCGAGCCGTCCAGCTGGACGATGAAATTGAGCGATTTGTTGATGATACGCGGGAACGGGTGCGCCGGATCCAGGCCCAGCGGACTCAGTGCCGGCTCCACTTGATCGAGAAAATAATGGTACAGCCATTCGTTTTGTTTCGATGTCCACTGCTCGCGCGCGATGAAACGGATGTTTTGTGCCTCCAATTCCGGGCGCATTTCCTCATTGAAGACGCGGTATTGCTCGGTGACCAGTTCCGAGGCCTCGTCGTGAATCTGCTTCAGCAGGTCGTGCGACGTGATCTCATCGGCGGTGGTGTGGCGGATGCCGAGTTCGATGTGCTGTTTTATGCCGCCTACGCGAATCTCAAAAAACTCGTCCAGATTGGTACAGGAAATGCACAGAAACTTGAGACGCTCCAGCAACGGCGTGGACGTGTCGCGCGCCTGTTGCAGCACCCGCGCGTTGAACTGTAACAGGCTCAGCTCGCGGTTGATGTAGTTTTCGGGCCGCCCAAAATTTTTCTCATTCATGGTTTGATCGTTCGCGGTGTAATTTTCAGCGGCGCCAAAATTTTGTTCATTCATGGATTGATCGTTCGCATCGTTAGGGGGTGCCATTATATTTGAAACCCGCCCCGAATTACACGGAACGAATTACACGGACCTAGCATAGAACGCCCCGCGCGCCGATTGATTTTATTTTGCCGTTTTCTTACTGTAAGCGTAAGCACTAAGCGTAAGCATTCCCCTGCCAAGTGGGAAAAACCATGAACGGCAATACCCTCTACACCGGCGACAACCTCTACATCCTTCACGGCATGGATGGCGAAACGGTGGATCTGATCTACCTCGACCAACTGGTAGAGGATTATCCCTACCTGGTGCAGTTTATCCAGTCGGTGGAAGTCATCCACGGCAAACCGATGATGGCCTACCTCACCTACATGACCCAACGCATCATCGAAATGCGCCGCATCCTCAAACCGACCGGTTCCATCTACCTGCACTGCGACCCGTATGCAAGCCACTACCTGAAGATCGTCATGGACAGGATCTTCGGCAAAGAGAATTTACAGAATGAAATAATTTGGCACTATCGACGTTGGACAGGAAAAGCAAACCGCTTTCAACGCCTTCATGATGTGGTTCTGTTTTACTCCTGTACAGATGAATGCACGTTTAATGTATTGTACGACCCATATACAGATAAATCCTTTAAACGCAAACAGAATTATCACACTAGGATCAAGGGCGATGATGTCTTTGTGACATCAGTAGACCAGAGGGGTGTTCGGGCCGGTGACGTATGGCAAATCCCAATACTTAACTCTCAAGCCAAAGAACGCACCGGCTACCCCACTCAAAAGCCGCTGGCCCTGCTCCAACGCATCATCGAGGCATCCAGCAACCCCGGCGATGTAGTCCTTGATCCGTTTGCGGGATGTGCCACCACCTGTGTCGCCGCCCAACAACTCGGCCGCAACTGGATCGGCATCGACATCTCCGAAAAGGCCGTCGAATTGGTGGTGGATCGCCTCTCCAACGAGGCCGGCCTGTTTACCGACTTCATCCACCTCGACCGCCCGCCGCAACGCACCGACCTGGAACAATGCGCCCCCGATCAAGACACCAAGACGCGCCTATACGCCGACCAGAACGGGCAGTGCAACGCCTGCGGCGTGGAAATGGAGGTGCGGCATTTGGAGATCGACCACATCATCCCCCGTGCCAAACACGGCGGTGACTACTACGAAAACTATCAACTCCTGTGCGGCCACTGCAACCGCACCAAAGGCGACCGACCGATGGAATACCTACGCGCCAAAATCAACCACAGAAATAAAACGCTAAAGACTAGAGTGTCTTTCTGAAAAGACTAGGCACCCACCGAAAAGGGACAAAATGAACAAGATAAAGCTACTCACTGTGCCGCTTGCACTGTGCCTGACGAGCCTGCCGGCAATGGCCGCGCCGCTGCACGATGCGGCGAAGGAAGGCGACGTTGCCAAACTCCGTACCTTGTTAAATCAAGGTGCGCAAGTCAATGCACGAGCTGAGAGTGGGTTCACGCCCCTGCATGTCGCGGCGGGGAAGGGCCAAGTCGAGGCCATCCATACGCTGCTGAAGGCCGGCGCCGATGTCAATGCACGAACCAGGAAAGGGTTCACGCCCCTGTATGTCGCGACTTTTCGTGGTCAAGTCGAGGCCATCCGTGCACTGCTAAAGGCCGGTGCCGATGTCAATGCCCGAGACGAAAATGGGCCCACGCCCCTACATGTCGCGACGTTGATGGGCGGTCAAGTCGAGGCCGTCCGTGCACTGCTGAAAGCCGGTGCCGAAGTCAATGCACGAATCACCGAGAATGGGCCCACGCCCCTGTATTTCGCAGTGTTTGATGGCCACGTCGAGGTCATCCGTGCGCTGCTGGAGGCCGGTGCCGACGTCAATGCGAAAGACAAGAATGGATGCAGCCCGATAGACTATGCCCGAGGGCGTATGGAGGATGCCGAAAGTTCAGCGGTGCCTTTCGAGGAAACCATCAAAGTCTTACAAGCGGCCGGCGGCCGGCCGCTGCCAGGGTGTCAGATTGATTAGTATAGAGGCGCGTGTAACTCGAGTACGCACCCACCGAAAACACCTACAAGACAAACCTAAAGTAATTTCTACCCCGCAGGGTGCAGATAGATGCGGATAGATGCGGATAGATGCGGAAAAAAAGTTGGAGAAACGCCATAATTCGGTTCAAAAAAACTTTGCACAAATAACCGTCCCCCACGTCGCGATCAGCGCCACGAAACTGACGAACACCGCCGCCGAACCGATGTCCTTGGCACGACGGGACAACTCGTGTCGCTCCTCACCGACACGATCCACCACCGCCTCCAGCCCGGTGTTCAACAGCTCGGTAATCAGCACCATAAACACCGGAAGCATCAACAAACTCGTCTGCCAGGCATCCTCTCCCAACCAGAATGCGATGGGCAGAAGTACCAGTGCCAGCACGACCTCCTGCCTGAAGGCCGCTTCATTTCTCCATGCCGCAACCAGCCCCGCCGCGGAATAGAGCACGGCGTGGTAAATACGCCCGAATCCCTTGCGTGACAAGGCTTTCATTGTGAATCTATCAGAGTGTCGCGTTAATCATTTTGTAACATTCACTATCATGCGTCATGTTAAAATTCACCACAACATGAAAGTCATCCTCTCTCTGCTATTGCTTGCCGCGTTGGTTGCAAACGGCACTTATGCCGATGAAAAGCGCATCATCTATGACTTTGAGTACGGGATCTTCGCGCATGGCATGGAAGGCTTTGAGGAAGGCGACCGCACTATATCGAGCGATGGGACACTGGAAAAGACCACGCACGTTCGGGCCAGGCTGGGCACCAAATTCGGTATCCGCTACTGGTTGTCGCGTGCCGGATTCAGCAGTGAGCCTACGCTGCATCTGATCTATCACATACCCACCATGATTGACCCCGAGACGGGTGCCTACATCGACAAGATAGAGATCATTCAGGAAGAGTCCGATCTTGATTACAGGCATATCATGGCGTTTGAGTTTGCCTATCAATATGAACTTGTGCCGGGCGAATACCGTTTCTACGTGTTTTATGAAAATCAAAAGTTGCTTGAGCAGGTGTTTCAGGTTGAGTTGTCGCCGTAAGTGAGGTTTGTCGCGTATTTTTCCTGAACGTATTTCTCAAGCCTCTACATTTTGCTCGCCGTTTTGATTTCCATCACGGACAGGGTGCCACTTTTTTCGTTAGCGCTAAAGACGTAGTGGCGGTCATCAAGCCGGTAATACGCCAGGCCTTCCGGCCGGGCCGTCCGCCTCGTTTCCGGGTGCACCGGTGCTACGCTTGTCACGTTCGGATTCATGGGGTCTTCCAGAGAAACCAGGGCGAGAGCGTTTGCGCGTTCCAGCGAGACGACCGCAAACAGGACGCCATCTACGTTGAAGCTCACTACGCTTTCCGGCTCCGAGCCTTTGTTGTCGCTGCGTCCGTCCGGGTACAGCCCCGCCGCATGCGCCATCTCGTCCAGTTGATTGCCGGTGTCGGCGATAAACTCTCCCGTTGCGGCGTCAAAGACGCTCAACGTGCGCCCGCCCCCCAACGGTTTTTTGCCCAGCACTTTGGATGCCTTCGGGTCGGTGTCTCCCTCATCGGCGGTCAACAGAAATTTTCCGTCGGGGCTTATTGCAATGCCATCCGGTTCGCGCAATGCCGTGATCTTTTTGTTGAACCTGACCTTGCCATCGTCTTTGATGTCCGCCAGATGTTGGGTCACGTCCAAGCCGAACACCCTGTCAATCTTTGCGGCGATGGCATCTATCACGACGATACCGTTGTTTTCCTGCAACGAGATGAAGGCCTCGGTACCATCAGGCGAGAAAGCCACGGATTCGGGCTCGGTATTGGCGGGGGAATTGTCTTCAAGCGGGATTTCAATTTCCTCATCGCCGTTGCCGCCGACCACGATTCGTTCAAGTGCGCGTGCGTGGCTTTTATGCAACATGCCCGGGACGTTGCTATAGTCGCTCAGCGGGATTTGGGTAACGCACGCATTTTGTAAGTCGTCCCCGAAGGACACGTGGGTAATGCTTCCTTCGGGTGATTCATAGCGTTTGCCGTCATAGCGATAGGCCTCGCCTTCGTTGGCAACGATCAGATGGCTACCGTTCGGGCTGAAGGCCAGGTTGTCGGGGTGTACGCCGGCGGCAAACGTCTTGAGTCGTTCGCCACTGTCGGCGTCGTGTAGCTGAACGCGACCCGTAGCAAAGGGATCGCGGTTGATTACGGTCACAGCAAAAACGTTTGCCGTTGGATGAAATGCGACGGCACTGATTTCCTCGTCTTTTGTCACCTTGAAGCGACGCATCGGTTTGAGTGATTCGGGAGAGGCAAGGGAGATGATCTCGACGATGCCGCGCGTACCGCACGATAATGCAAGTCGTCGTGTGGCTTTCTGAATGCTTATGATTTCTGTATCTGTATCGATGTCTTTGACGTTGTACACAAAAACCGGGTGCAGAAAAACGTTATGTGAAAATGGCGTGTGCGAGGTTGTTTCGCCTGCATGGACAGTCGTCAAGACAAGCACGGCACAAACGAGCAGTGTACCCGTAAGCCTGTTCGGTAATTCGTTTAATAACGTTTCGGGAAGGGTGTTTATACGTTTCATTGGTTTCGTATGTTTCCTGCGATGAGTAGTAAAAAAAGCCCGCTTGTAACTTATCCTGTTACAAACGGGACTTTTTCCGCCGAGGAGAACGTGAAGACCGGCTAAAATGGGCTAGAATGCGTATTGCGCGCGCAATGAGATGGCGTTGCCGTCTTCGTCATCGGCGGCTTTCAGCGTCGGGCTGTTCTCGATGTCGCCATCAAGGTAGTTCAACATAAACTTGACGTTGTCGGTGGCGTACCAGTTGAGGCCGAACGTCGTCAGCTCCCACTCGATTTCATCTTCCATGGAATCAATGTCGAGTTCCCCGTCTTCGTACTTGGCCACCAGTTCCCAAGCACCTCTGTTACCCTTGGGCTTTACCTTGTCAAACTTTCCTGATTTGCTTTTGTAACTCCTGGATTCGCCCGTCAGGATATAGCTTGCCTGGAGGTAATAGCTTTGCACTTCTACGTCCGAGCCGTCGTCCGGGTCGTCGTTCTTATCGAAGTCTGCCGTACGGTATTCACCTTGCAGAGAAAACGGGCCGGACACGAAGGCGGCCTCCAGGCCAAGTTGGTCGGCGTCATCTACGCCGATGTCTTTTACGTCAACGGGGCGGTTGGAGATCGTATGTACGCCCATGCGTGATCTGAATCTCAGATTTGTGCCCTCATTACCGAAGTCGCGTGTGGCATAGGCGGCCGCCAGATGGACAAAGTTGTTTTTGTCCCGGCCGAAGGAGCCGCCGATTCTCCCCGCTATGCTGTAGGCGTCGGCGCCGTCGTCGTCTTCCTGGTCTTCGTCAATCAGGGCGGCTTGCCAGAACATGCGACCGGTGTGGCCGTGCACCGCAACTTGGAAAGAAGGCTTGCCGGCCAGAAAATTGAAGTCCGTCGCCGGAGAACGCTCAATGGTAGAGATCCACTTTGAGCTGGTCAGTTCTTCCAGCCCGAAAGGGGCCTTGAAACGCCCGATCTTCACCTTGCCAAAATCGAAGCCTTTATACTCCAGGTATCCGGTGTCGATCTCTGCATCGCCGTCGTCGATGTCAACCGTCATTTTGTACCCCCAGTTTTTGCCCGAGGTTCCTTTGACGTTAATGCGGGTACGACGAAATTCGGATTCCGAAGCGGTATTGCCGGAGTTTTCTTCGCTCCCGGCATTGTTTTCAAAATTATACATGCCGTCATAGTTGTCGTAGTCGTACATGATCCGACCGCCGATGGCAAAGGAATTACCGTTATTTGATTTGATCTTGATGCCGCCGCCAGTGGTACTGATCGAGATCTCTTCTTTTGAGGTTACCGCACCGGCAAACGCCACCGACGCAAAGCAGAAAAGTACCGTTGACGCCAATGCCGCAAATAGTAGTTTGCTTCTCACAAAAGTTCTCCTTGTTTGGATTGGTAGATTCACGTCACAACTGACAAACGTTGTAGTTTGCTGTTCAAATTAAGGCGTGCATGCTGACAAGCGTCTGTGAAGGGAATATGAACGGAATATTATATTTTTGTTACAATTTTAGCCTGTGCACCGACTGTGACGGCCGCGATCCTTTGCCGGGGCTTGTTATCGAGACCGAATGTGCTTGGATGCTATGTTTGAACCAACGTATTTGGATCATTAAATGCACCAATGCACTCGGTCTGGCGGATGCTTTAATAATCCTGTAACAAGTCGTAGGTAATAATTTAAGGACTTTTAAAAAGTCACGGAGATACAGTCATGCAGAATCAACCCGTTCCAACGGCGGTTTCCGAATCAAGCAATCGGGTGATGAGCGGTAAAAGAATTTTACTGGTCGAGGATGAATCTTCCATACGCGAGATGGTGTCCTTCGCATTGGGCAAGGACGGCTACATCATCGACGAGGCCGAAAACGGCAGTTCGGCGGAGACGCGGATGGCAGACCATCTTCCCAGCTTGATCTTGCTGGACTGGATGCTGCCGGATATAAGCGGTCTGGAGCTGCTGAGGAAGTGGAAGCGCAACGACGTTACCTGGGAAATTCCCGTCATCATGTTGACTGCACGGGTGGAGGAACGCGACAAGATTACCGGTCTAGATTCGGGCGCCGACGACTACATCACCAAACCGTTTTCGGTGAAGGAGTTATCCGCACGCATCCAGGCGATACTACGCAGGGGTACCGGTTCGGTTGAGAACGAGGTAGGCATCGGGCGGCTTCTGCTGGATATGGACGCGCGCCGCGTCTACGCCGACGGTCGGCCCGTCAACATAGGGCCTACCGAGTTTCGATTACTCGAGTTTTTTATGACCCACCCGGAACGCGCCTATACCCGTAGCCAATTATTGGATTACGTGTGGGGACGCAACGTGTACGTTGAAGAACGCACCGTGGATGTTCATATCGTGCGTTTGAGAAAACTGCTTAAATCCATGGGTTGTGAGCAGATGATTCAGACCGTGCGCGGGTACGGCTATCGATTCTCCGCAAAAGTATAATGTCACGCAACGCATGGCTGTCGGAATTTAACCGAATTCTGATCGTATTTACTCCATGCGTCCTCGTCGGCGTCATAACAGGGCATCTGCTACTTTTTTTTACCCTCGCGCTGGTCGTGTATGGGCTGTGGACAACCAGACAGTTGATTACCCTCAAAAGATGGCTGAGCAACGGCGCGGTCATCGACCAGGCACCCGAGTATCGAGGGCTGATAGACCAGCACGTTTCCGGCATCGTTGAACTGCAAAAAAGCAACCTTGACAAACAAGGCTCGCTGACGGAATTCGTTGATCAATTTAACCGCATGATTGCCGCGTTACCGGACGCCGTGGTGATCATGACGGCGTCCGGGGAGGTCTTGTCTTGCAACCAGGCGGCCCATGACTTGCTGCAAGTCCATCCGCAACGCGACCAGCGTACGCACATCACCCAAATGGTGCGCGACCCCACGTTCATCAACTATTTTTCTACGGGCAAGTTTGACCTCCCACTGGAAATTCGCGGTACGGCGATTAATGAACCGGAATTGAGTATGCGCATCATCCCGTTTGGCAAGGATAGCCTGGTCTTGATCGCACAGGATATGTCGCAATCGGTACGCGTATATGAAATGCGACAAAGCTTCATTTCAAATGCCTCCCATGAATTGCGTACTCCCCTGACGGTAATATTGGGCTATTTGGAGGCCTTGTCGAAACACCCCGAGCTTCCCGACAGTTGCGCCCCCGCGCTGCGCCCCGCCAAACTACAGGCGCAAAGAATGAAACAACTCGTTGACGACCTGTTGACGTTGTCGCGCCTAGAATCTTTGGTTACCGCCGCACGCGATGAGGTCATTCCCGTTGCGCCGATGATTAAGGAAGTGGTGAGGGAGGCGAAAACCTCATCTTGGTTCACCGACCACGATATTCGTTGCAACATGGAAACCGAGGCGGCATTGAAGGGCAACTTACAGGAAATTTATAGCGTGGTCTCTAATCTGATCAGTAACGCCGTCAAACATACGGAGGCGGGTACCGGCGTTCGCGTCACCTGGAGACTTGTGGATGAAAAATGGGCGCAATTGGTGGTTGAAGATGACGGTAAAGGTATCGCATCGGAACACCTCAACAGACTGACCGAGCGGTTTTATCGCGTCGACGCCGGGCGTTCGCGCGATAAAGGCGGTACCGGGCTCGGTCTTTCCATCGTCAAACACGTGGTTGACCGCCATGGAGGTACATTGACGATCAACAGTCAACTTGGGAAAGGTGCTGTCTTTACGTGTAATTTTCCTGCCACGCGGCTGGTGTACGGCAGTGAAAACGGCAAATAACGGCTGATTTTGAGACGTAATAAAACTGTAACAGTCTGCTTATATCCTTGTAATAGTCTGCTTTTACAATTCTTGGCAAGTATATATCCAACGATAATTATAGGAGTTATTTCATGTACGCATTGATAAACAAGTGCAGCACTTTGTTTGTTGCATTACTCACGTTACTTGCCATTTCGGTATCGGCAGAAGTCAAAGTTGATCCCGATCTTGGGGAATATACCGCTACCCGCGGCGTTTCCGGGAACTTGTCCACCGTCGGTTCCGACACGTTGGCAAACCTGATGACTCTGTGGGCGGAAGAGTACAAGCGTTTTTATCCGAACGTAAACATCCAGGTCCAAGCCGCCGGCTCTTCTACGGCACCGCCCGCACTGACGGAAGGAACGGCAAATCTCGGTCCGATGAGCCGTAAGATGAAGAATAAGGAACTTGCGGCGTTCGAAAAAAAGTTTGGCTACAAGCCGACGGCAATTCCGGTTGCAATAGACGCCTTGGCCGTATACGTGCACAAGGACAATCCGATTGAAGGCATGTCCATCGCACAAGTTGACACAGTGTTTTCAAGCACTCGAAAATGTGGCGGCAGCGAGGACGTTACCGTTTGGGGCGACCTCGGCCTGAAGGGTGATTGGGAAAGGCGCGATCTTCAGTTGTTCGGCCGTAATTCGGTATCCGGCACTTACGGCTACTTCAAGAAGAAGGCACTGTGTAAGGGTGACTACAAGTCAACTGTGAATGAACAGCCTGGTTCGGCGTCCGTAGTGCAGTCCGTGTCCAGTTCGCTGAACGGCATCGGTTATTCCGGTATCGGTTACAAGACCTCGGGCGTGCGCGCGGTGCCGCTGTCAAAAAAGGCTTCACCCGACCGAGTTGAAGCTACGCCCGAGAATGCAATCTCCGGCGAGTATCCGCTGGCAAGATTTTTATACGTCTACGTGAACAAGGCACCCGGCAAACCCTTGCTACCATTGGAAAAGGAATTCATCAAAATGGTGTTGGCTGTGCAAGGCCAAAAGGTGGTAGTTAAAGACGGTTACATTCCATTGCCCGCAAAGGTGGCAAAAAAAGCCCTTGTGTCAATTGGCGAGAAATAACGACAAAATTTGTAAGATAACCAAGCCGAACCCTTGCAGCCCCGTTTGCTGCAAGGGGCTTCGGCACCGGGCAGGATGGCGTTCACCATAACGGAGATCTTGCATCGATGAGGGGTTGCGATAGGGTATCCCGAATCAATTTGAGATTGACGGCTGAAAAGTGACAAAATAATAATAAACAAAGCATGTCACCAGAATCAGATCGTTCCCAGTTCACTGCCGTTCCCCAACCGTTTTTGTTTGACCGTGCACTCTGGCGGCGGCGCTCAATAAGGGACTTTTCGGCGCGCTATCTAGTCGGTGCCGGCGGTATTGCCGTAATTATTTCCATCATCCTGATCTTTCTTTTCCTGTTTATGATGGTACTGCCGCTGTTCAAGGGTGCGCAATTGCACCGGGTCGCCAGTTACCCCCTGAGCGACGTCTATGCCGGCGACACGCTGCTCTACGCAATAGAAGAGCAGGCCGAAACAGCCATGCGACTCGGCAGCGATGGAGTGGTGCGTTTCTTTGACGTTGATAGCGGCGGCGTGACGGAGAATTATCCCTTGCTGGCCGCCGGCAGTGCGCGCGTAAGTAGTTGGGCGCACGTCAACGAGGAACGAAGCTTCATTGGTCTGGGACTGGATAACGGACAGGTACTGATCTTTGGGCATGAGTATTCGCTACGCTATCACGATGATCGTCGCACCATCGTGCCGCGCATCGTATACCCTTACGGCGACAATACCGTTGAGCTGGGGAACGGTGCGCAGAAAATACTTAACTTGGCGGTCGGGGACGATGAAGATGGAATCACTTTTTTTGTATCTACCGAAGACGGCGTTAGACTGATCAACTTTGAAAAGCGGTCTTCATTTTTGGATGAAGATGAAATTACCCTTGAATTGACCGATCAGGTATCGCTTTCATACCCCGACACACCGATCAAGGCACTGATCTCGCTGCAACGCGAGTGGCTGTACGTTTTGAACGAGGAAGGTGTAATTTCCTTTTACGATATACGTGACAAGGGGGCGCCGGTCTATATCGAAAACGTCGCCGTGTTGGAACATGGCAGGCTTCCCGGTGCATTCGAATTTTTAGTGGGCGGTATCTCGCTGTTGCTGGCCGACGATCACGGCAATATTTATCAGTTATTTCCGGTGCGTGACGGCAACGGCGGATATCGCCTGGAGACCATTAGGAGTTTTACCGGCAACGGCGCCGGAATTTCCGGTATAACGACCGAGAAACTTCGCAAGGGATTCCTTGCCACCGACACGGATGGCAACGTGTCCGTTTTTCATATTACGGCTTCAAGACACTTGCTGACCAAGAGTATTGCACTGCACCCGCTTGTCCACCTGGGTATAGCACCGCGCAGCGACAAGCTCATTGCCGAAGATGCCGGCGGTCAAATACATGTTTTGCGGCTGGACAGCGAACATCCGGAAGTCTCGTGGAACTCAATCTGGGGAAAGGTCTGGTATGAAAGTTATCCTGAACCGGACTATATATGGCAATCTTCATCGGCCTCCAGCGACTTTGAACCGAAATTCAGCCTAACTCCGCTGACTTTCGGTACTTTCAAGGCCGCATTCTATGCCATGTTGCTGGCGATGCCGCTGGCTATTGCAGGGGCGATCTTTACCGCCTATTTCATGGCGCCCGGAATGCGCGGGCTGGTAAAGCCTTCCATTGAAATCATGGAAGCGTTGCCGACAGTCATATTGGGGTTTCTGGCCGGGCTTTGGTTGGCGCCTTTCGTAGAGGCCCATCTGCCCGGTGTCTTTACCTCTCTGTTGGTGATCCCGCTGGGTATGCTAATTGCCAGCCTGCTCTGGTGGTACGTACCCGAACACGTCAAGACACGTGTTCCCGACGGTTGGCAGGCGGCATTGTTATTACCGGTGGTCATTCTCTGCGGATGGCTTGCTTTGTCAATCAGCCCATGGATGGAAGATGTGTTTTTCGGTAGCAACATGCGACTGTGGCTGACCGATACAATGGATATCGGCTACGACCAGAGAAACTCCATCATTATCGGCATCGCGATAGGGTTTGCCGTGATTCCGACTATTTTTTCGATTACCGAGGATGCGATTTTCAGTGTACCCAAACATTTGAGTTCGGGTTCATTAGCGTTAGGTGCAACGCCTTGGCAAACCTTAGTGCGAGTCGTATTACCTTCCGCGAGCCCGGGAATTTTTTCGGCCACCATGATCGGACTGGGGCGCGCCGTTGGCGAAACCATGATCGTGCTGATGGCTACCGGTAATACGCCGATAATGGATTTCAGTGTTTTCGAAGGGATGCGCACGTTGTCCGCCAACGTTGCGGTGGAACTTCCTGAATCCGAGGTGAGCAGCACCCATTTCAGAATTCTATTTCTGGCGGCATTGGTGCTGTTCATGTTTACCTTTTTCTTTAACACTGTCGCGGAACTGGTGCGGCAGAGACTGCGTGAGAAATACAGCACGCTTTGAGCGATGCAAAGAAATGCAGAACCAACGCAGCAGTTTTAAGTCATTTATATCTTCCGGTCAGCCTTGGATATGGCTGAATGCGGGTGCGGTGACGTTGAGTATCACCATGGTGTTCGGGCTGTTGTTGTTCATTGCCGTTCGCGGCCTCGGTCACTTTTGGCCAAGTGCGGTGTATCAGATTCAATATGACGATGGTTCCAAGGTGATTCAGATCATTGGCGAGCGTGTTGAAACCGAAGAAGTGTCGAGACAGCGTATCATCGAATCGGGAGTCAATGTCAGGGGCGATCAGAAGCGTATTGCACGCAATCTGATCAAAGTGGGTAACCGTGAAGTACTGGGCATAGACTTCATGCTGACCGTCGCGCCCAATGAAGTCACCGTGACCAAACCTGTCGACGCGTTGGTTCTAGAACGCACGCAATGGGGTAACTCTTACGGCTATCTGAGGGCGATAAAGGATGGCGGTGATGCACTGCCGATACAAAATGAAATCATGTGGGCGGAGCTGGATACACGTCTGCGACGAGTGTCGGAGCTTAGGGAAAGAATTGAACGTATTGAGAAGGTCGAGATCGGCACGATCAATTTTCAGCTTGAAAAGCTGAGATTGAAGAAGCGTGGATTGGAACTGAAAGGAGTAACTGCTAGCGAACACTTTGATGAAATTGCCACTGTACAGGAGAGATATCACGCCGAGTATGAAGAGCTAAAAAATGAACTCGGTAGTCTCTACGAAGAAATTTCCCGTGACAGTATCGTACTGAGGGTGATGACCGGGGAGGATATCGAGATCAAACTCGCCAACGTGGTCAAGGCATATCGGCCCAATGCCATGAGCCTGGCTGAAAAGGTTGCTTTTTACATCGAGACGTTTTGGGGGTTTATTACCGACGATCCGCGAGAGGCAAATACCGAGGGTGGGATTTTCCCGGCTATTTTTGGCACTGTCGCCATGGTGATGCTGATGTCGGTTATCGTTACGCCGTTCGGCGTCATTGCGGCAGTCTACCTCAGGGAATATGCCCGCCAAGGATTGATTACACGTTTGGTGAGGATATCGGTAAATAATCTGGCAGGTGTGCCCTCTATCGTCTACGGAGTGTTTGGTTTGGGATTTTTCGTGTACATGGTAGGCGGCACCATTGATGAGCTTTTTTATCCTGAGGCCTTACCGGCGCCGACTTTCGGTTCAGGCGGCATGCTGTGGGCATCGTTGACGCTGGCGTTGTTGACGGTGCCCGTGGTGATCGTTGCGACCGAAGAAGGCCTGTCCCGAATTCCACGAACTATCAGGGAAGGCTCGTTGGCACTGGGCGCGACCAAAGCGGAGACCTTGTGGCGCACGGTGTTGCCGATGGCCAGCCCGGCGATGATGACGGGGTTGATTTTGGCGGTTGCTCGCGCCGCGGGCGAGGTGGCCCCCCTCATGCTGGTAGGTGCCGTGAAGCTGGCGCCTTCTTTACCGATTGACACAAATGCTCCGTTTGTTCATCTTGAACGAAAATTCATGCACCTGGGGTTCCATATCTACGACGTGGGTTTTCAAAGTCCCAACGTGGAAGCCGCGCGACCGTTGGTCTATGCAACCGCCCTAGTGCTGGTGGCGGTCATCGTAATACTGAATCTTGCCGCAATATACATACGCAATCACTTACGGGAGAAATACAGAAGCCTCGAACAACACTAAAGGTATCCTGCAAGTCTCGATGATAATAAATATAAAGTCGAAGAGTTGAGGAAAAATAACAACTATGGCAGCCCCACAAACATCACAGAAAGTGCTTCTCGGCAGAGAAAACCCGAGGCTTGAAGAGGAAAAAATCTGCTTTGAGTGTCGGGACTTCAATCTCTATTACGGCAACGCGCAAGCCCTGAAAGGCATCAACTTAATCATTCCCGAAAAAAAGGTCACCGCTTTTATCGGCCCCAGTGGTTGCGGCAAGTCAACGCTGTTGCGCTGTATGAACCGCATGAATGATTTGATAGATATCGTTCGTATAGAAGGTCGGATGCTGCTGCATGGCGATGACATTTACAGCAAGTCAACCAACGTTGCGGAGCTTCGCCGCAAGGTTGGGATGGTGTTTCAGAAACCCAATCCCTTTCCCAAAACCGTATACGAGAACGTCGCCTATGGGTTGCGGCTACAAGGCATCAACAAGAAACGTTTGCTGGATGAGCGCGTTGAGTGGGCGTTAAAGGGTGCGGCATTGTGGGAGGAGGTGAAAAACCGCCTGCAGGATAATGCCTTGGAATTGTCTGGCGGGCAACAACAGCGACTGGTAATTGCGCGGGCAATTGCAATTCAGCCGGAAGTAATTTTGTTGGATGAACCGGCTTCGGCATTGGACCCGATTTCCACTTTAAAAATTGAAGAACTCATCATTCGATTAAAGGAAGACTATACCGTAGCGATTGTTACGCACAACATGCAGCAAGCGGCGCGCGTTTCCGATTACACCGCATTTTTATATTTGGGTGAACTGATTGAATTTGGGGTTACAAATCAATTGTTTACCAATCCAGAAGAGAAGCAGACGGAAGATTATATTACCGGTCGATACGGGTAATTGGGTACAAAGGTAGATAAGGAACTGCATACCCGCCAGTACAAATATCGATTTACCAATGCGATTAGAGGTGACAAATGGTATTTCAAGACATCGGACAACATATTGCGCATCAATTTGACGAAGACCTGGAGTCATTGCGCAGCAAGGTGCTCAACATGGGCGGCGTAGTGGAGAAACAGGTTAAGAATGCACTGATGGCACTTACGCGCGCCGACAGCAGTCTTGCTGATGACGTGGCCACCAGCGACTACAAGATCAATTCCATGGAAGTAGCGATTGATGAAGAATGCACACAGATTATTGCCCGTCGCCAACCCGCGGCAAGCGACCTGCGTTTGGTGGTGACTATGATTAAGACGATCACTGATCTGGAAAGAATCGGCGATGAAGCGGAGAAAATCGGGCGACACGCCATCAAGCTGGCTACCGTTGAGCGTACGCCCGCCTATTTCTCGGAACTCAAGCACCTGGGTGAGCAAGTGTGCAAGATGCTGCACGATTGCCTGGATACATTTGCCCGCATGGATATGGGCAACGCGTTCACGATCGCCCGCGAAGACCGGGAAATCAATAATGAGTACGATGCATTGGTACGTCAGCTTATTACGCACATGATGGAGGATCCGCGCGCCATCAAGCGTTCACTCAGGGTCATGTGGTGCGCACGCGCCCTGGAACGCATTGGAGATCATGCAAAAAATATCTGCGAGTACGTTATTTATACCGTCGCCGGAAAAGATATTCGCCACACGAGCTTTGATCAAGTGAAAAGCGAGCTTGCCGACACGGGCAACAAGCAGACTGCCATAGAAGAGCATAAACCTGAGGCCGAATGATGAGACGTGGGTAGGGGAGTCGGCCTGCATTAAAAAATTTTAAACTTTTTCCTTCATTGATATAATGCCTTAGCTAGTTTTTTGAAAGCGAGAAGCTTTCCGCCTTTTATGTTTGTGATATTGACGTGTTCAAATCAGGCTTGGTGTTTTGAACGCGACCCGGTTCCTAATACATGGAGGAGGAGTTTGTAATGTATAAACTTGTAATAACTTTATTCATTGTTGCGCTGGTTTTTGGCTGTGGCCAGGAAGTCGAAGAGACGGCAAACACTACTACCGGTGCCGAGGAGACGATGACGTCATCTGATGCATCCACCGTTAAAGACAAGGTCAGTGACAGCGAATACTCGAAGAAATATGGCGCTGCCATGAAAGAGGCAATGGGGTCGAAAAAAGAATCTTCCGAAGAGGGGCAATAACGTGGAAGGACGCTATTAGTGATATTGACGTCGTGATTTTTCTTGTCGCCGGCAATAGCAGAGCGGTGTCTGAAAAGCCTCGAACCTAAAAGCGTCCAGCCAGGTAGTTAAACCGGCTGTGCACATATTCAAAGGTTTGCCTATTGTTCGAAGAGGGTGGGCCAGCACTTGCTTTTTGTCAAAGTAAGGGGTTCAGTCTGAAAAAAGGTATCATTGGCCCGTAGCTTGAACATGGTTTTCTTTGTGTTCTGGTTGGCGATACGCTGCCAAGCCCTCCGTACACACGAGCCGTAGTCTACCTGAAAACCCTTAGGTCTTGGTTCCGTTGCGCATGAATAAAGGTGGGCAGCTATTTGTGCTTTCTGCTCCTTCGGGAGCAGGCAAGACGAGTTTGGTGCGCGCCGTCGTTGAAAGAATGTCGGACGTAGTGGCCTCCATTTCGCATACCACCCGACCGATGCGCGCCGGTGAGACGGATGGCGAGGACTATTTCTTCGTCACCGTTGAAACGTTTGCCGAAATGGTGAAAAGGCGTGATTTTCTGGAACATGCGAAGGTCTTCGACAATTTTTATGGCACCTCGAAACTATCGGTGCAAGCGTTGCTTGACCAAGGATTGAAAGTCATTTTGGAAATTGACTGGCAGGGGGCGGCACAGGTACGTCATCGCGTCAAGGAGAGCGTTTCAATTTTTATCCTACCGCCTTCGAGAATGGAGCTGGAAAATCGTCTACGTAGCCGGGGACAGGACAGTGAAGAAGTGATTGCCAAAAGGATGCGCGACGCAAAAAATGAAATCAGGCACTACGGTGAGTTTGATCACGTAATTCTGAATGACGATTTTAAGAGTGCCTTGCGGCAACTGACCTTGCTGCTGTACGACCCGAAGGGGTATCAGACCCCTGAAGGGCTGCATTCGCTGACGACAGATTTGTTGGCGTAGCCGGATTCTGCTGGTAAAACTGGAGAAAATCGACTGGATTCGTTATATTCTAGTGTTTGGGTTCAAACTACATCGAGGAGTATGGCATGGCCCGGGTTACGGTAGAGGATTGCTTAAAGAATGTAGAAAATCGTTTCAAGCTGGTGCTATTGGCGAGCAAACGCGCACGACAACTATTTCTGGGCAGTGAGCCACTGGTAGAGCGCGAGAATGACAAACCGACGGTGTTGGCTTTACGTGAGATCGCAGAGGGCCTGATAGACGAAACCTCCATACAATCCTCCGCCGAGGATCTAGTTGAAGACCAAACCGAGTTTGGGTCTGACGCCGATGATTTCGCCGCTGTTCTACGTGCGGAGATCAGCCGCGAACTGGACCAGCGAATTACGTCATCTCCCACGACTTCAACTATGCCCGAGCTTCAAGAGAATTCATCTTCCGTCCCCGTGTTTTCGGCGACGCCCGAACCTCGCAACCCTTTATTTCCCGGCGCACAGGCGACGTCTCCAGACGATAGTGTAGCCGCAGACTCGTCATCTGAAGAAGAAGATGGTGATTCGGATGCTGATTCGGCTCTTACCACGGATATACAGGAAGATCTCACTCAATAGAGAAGATGGTTGACGTCGTCGAGATCGCGGACACAAAAATCGATGACAACCGCGGCGCCTTGCGTCGTTCCACCTCACCAGACGGTACTGCCACTTCGTCGCCACAGCCTTCGCAACAGGCTTTGATTGATGACCTGTGCGGGCGGTTGAGCACCTATCTGGACGCGGGCCAGGTCGAAGACATTCGTCGCACCTGTTTATTCAGTGCCCGTGCCCATATGGGCCAGAGGCGGCTAAGTGGGGAGCCTTACATATCTCATCCCCTGGCAGTGGCGAAAGTGCTGGTGGAGATGTACATGGACGCATGCACCATCACGGCGGCGATTTTACATGACGTGATGGAAGACACTGATATCGCAAAGGGGCAGATCGTCGAAGAGTTCGGCGAAGAAGTTGCGCAGTTGGTGGACGGGGTCAGCAAACTTACACATCTCGCATTTGCATCGCGGCTGGAGGCACAGGCGGAGAACTTTCGCAAGATGATGTTGGCGATGGTTAAAGACGTGCGCGTCATCATCATCAAGCTGGCGGATCGGCTGCACAACATGCGCACGTTGGACGTGATGCCACCGAAAAAACGCAACCGCATTGCGCGTGAAACCCTGGACGTGTATGCGCCGATTGCATTGCGTCTGGGCATGGACAGTTTGCGCCTCGAGCTTGAGGAACTTTCCCTTCAAGCGCTTCGGCCATGGCGTTACGGCGTTTTAAAAGAGGCCATGAAACGTACCCACATCAACCGTAACGTGTTGCTGCAACAGGTCAAAGCGAGCTTGCGCGAGCACTTGCAGCGAGCAAACGTGGTCGGCAAGGTACAGGGCCGCCAGAAGGACATATACAGCGTATACCGAAAGATGAGAAAAAAGCAGCTGCAATTCTCGGAAGTTTTTGACATCTTTGCGTTTCGCATCATCGTTGAGGACGTAGATACCTGCTATCGGGTACTCGGCGTTGTCCACGGCCTGTACAAACCGGTACCGGGAAAATTCAAGGACTACATTGCCATACCTAAGAAAAACGCCTACCAATCCCTGCACACGGTACTGTTTGGACCCAAGGGGATACCGGTGGAAATACAGATACGTTCACGGGAGATGGACCAGGTCGCACAATCGGGAATTGCGGCGCATTGGAAATACAAAGGTGGTGAACGTGACTACGCAACGCCACGCGCCCGGGAATGGTTCAAGACGGTATCCGAGATACATCGCACCGGCAATTCGCTTGAGTTTCTTGAAAACGTAAAAATTGATCTGTTTCGCGAGGAGATCTACGTTTTCACGCCGACCGGCGACATCATGGAACTGCCAGTCAACTCGACGGCGGTAGATTTTGCCTATGCGGTGCACTCGGACATCGGTAATCAATGCACGGCGGCAAAGATCAACCGGCGACCAGAGCCGTTAAGCACGGTTCTCACCAATGGCGATATCGTGGAAATTACCACCCTACCGGATGGGCGGCCTGATCCGGCGTGGCTCAATTTCATCGTTACCGCCAAGGCACGTTCAAACCTACGCAACTATCTCAAAAATTTACAAAGGAACGAGGCGCGTGTGCTGGGGGCACGCATACTCGATCAGGCACTAGGTGTGCACGGCAAGACCTGGCGCGACATCGGCAAGCGCGAACGGGCGACCCTGCTCAAAGAACTCCGTTTGTCCAATACCGAGGAGCTTTTTCAGGAGATCGGGTTGGGCAATCGCGTGGCGTCGTTTATCGCCAGACGTCTTGTCAATCCCAAAGAACGTTGGGTCAGACTACGCCGCAAGAGCGATAGAAAACAACCTATCGCCATAAAAGGTACGGAGGGAATGATCGTCCACTATGGAAAATGTTGCCATCCGATCCCCGGCGACTCCGTCATAGGCGTAATGACCATGGGTAGGGGGCTGGTAGTGCATCAAGTCAAATGTCGGAATACCAAGCGCAAAGGTCTGATGGGTGGCGGCCGGCATAACTGGATACACGTCCACTGGGCAGATGAAACCAACGACGAATTTACCGCACAAATCAGTATAAAGAGCGCCAACGAACGGGGCGTGCTTGCCGTGACCGCCGCCAGAATATCCGCGGAAGGGTCCAACATAGAAAACATCACTTTTATGGACCAATATGGCGCCACCACGACGATAACCGTGCTGCTTACGGTGAGGAATCGCAATCACCTTGCACGAATCATGCGAGCGATTCACAACATTCCGAAAATACACAAAGTCAAGAGAGTGTAACGGCGGACACACGTCAACTATCCACTTCGCTATCGAGAGGTAACCCATGACATACCAGGCCATCACCACGGCACGTGCGCCGCAAGCGATCGGCACCTATTCACAGGCTGTAAAAACCGGCACGACGGTGTACCTGTCCGGTCAGATTCCACTGCACCCCGAGACCATGCAGCTTGTCGGGCGGGCAAAGTCTGCAAAGGTACCGGCGACGGCCATACGAGAACAGGTCCATCAAGTATTTGAAAATCTTCGGATGGTCGCACACGCCGCGGGGGGCGATCTAAGCGATATCGTCAAACTCAACGTCTACCTCGTCGACCTCGAGCACTTTCCGCTCGTCAATGAAGCCATGGCGGAAATTTTTGCGCAGCCTTATCCCGCGCGTGCCGTAATCGGCGTGGCGGCCTTGCCCAAAGGCGCGAGTGTCGAAATAGACGCCGTCATGGAGATCACTGAATAGCCTCGCCGCATCGAAAATCTGCGAGGGAGTGTGTTCGGACATCAGAAGTTGACGGCCGGCAGTAGCCGACAAACCGGGTCGCCACGAGTATCGCCGGATACCAGTCCGCCCGTAAGTGTTCTTAAAGGCGTCGGCCCACGTATCCTCGAGCGCCTGCAACGCCTGCATATCCATACCGTCCAAGACATGCTTTTTCACCTGCCGGTGCGCTATCAGGACCGCACTCGACTGCGTCCTATCTCCTCCCTTCGCCCCGGCGATGAAAGTATGGTCATCGGTGAAGTGGAACACAGCGAGATCGTATATCGGCGCCGGCGGATGTTACTGGTACGCCTCTGTGACGGGAGTGCTTCACCCGCCTGTCTGACACTGCGCTTCTTCCACTTTAATCGTGCCCAGCGCGAGCGCCTCACGGGCGGTACGCTGTTGCGCTGCTATGGGGAAGTCCGAAGAGGCATAAAAGGGCTTGAGATGATTCATCCCGAATATATCATCCAGCCCCGCGGGGAACCGGTCAAGGTTGAAAACAGCCTTACCCCGATCTATCCCACCACCGAAGGACTGCATCAGATCAACCTGCGCAGCCTCACGGCCCAATCATTGCGATGGCTTGGCAACGCACGAGAGTTTGATCGCGAAGGCATTGAACTGCTGCCGAGACCACCTGAGATTGACGGCCGAAAAATCACTATTCGGAAAGCGCTTACGTACATCCACCGTCCACCCGTCGACGCGGATATCAAACTGCTACTTGACGGTAAACACGTTACGCAACGGCGTCTTGCGTATGAAGAACTGCTCGCACATCATCTCAGTCTCTCAAAGATAAAGGTGCAGATGCAGAGGCAGGCGGCGAACGTCATTGCCCCCCCGGGCAAGCACTATTCCCGCCTGCTTGAAAAGCTTGGTTTCAATCTTACCGGCGCGCAACGGCGCGTTATTGACGAGGTTTTCTCCGACCTGCGAAAGCCGCATCCTATGCTGCGTCTGGTGCAAGGCGACGTGGGCAGTGGCAAGACCCTTATCGCCATCGCCGCCTGTCTGCAAGCGGTTGAAGCCGGGTATCAGGCGGTTATGATGGCGCCTACCGAAATACTGGCCGAACAGCACCTGCAAAACTTTGGCAACTGGCTGGCACGCATCGACACCGCGCCGTTTGGCGGAGCCTTACATCTAGCCTGCCTGTCCGGCAAGCTCAATACAACCCAAAGCAGGCAAATGAAAGAGCGTATCGCCAGCGGCGACGCCGGCATCGTTCTCGGCACCCATGCACTGTTTCAGCAAGGGGTACACTTTAAAAATCTTGCACTTGTCATCGTTGATGAGCAGCACCGTTTCGGCGTGCATCAGCGCCTGGCCTTGCGCGAAAAAGGTAGTGATACCGGGGGGGGAAGCGTTGCCCCACACCAGCTCATTATGACAGCCACACCTATTCCTAGAACTCTTGCAATGACCGCGTACGCCGACCTTGATTACTCCGTCATTGACGAATTGCCACCCGGGCGCAAGCCGGTAGAAACAATTGCTGTTCCTCGGGAAAAACGGCAACAGGTCATTGAGCGCGTGGCAAGCGCGTGCCGCAGCGGTCAACAGGCCTACTGGGTTTGTACCCTCGTGGAAGAATCTGAGGCGATACAGTGTCAGGCGGCGATGGACGTGCATCAGGCGCTCCATCGGCAGTTACACGGCGTTCGCGTAGGGTTGCTGCACGGGCGCATGAAGGGCCGGGAGAAAGACGTGGTGATGCAGGATTTTCTGCAATGCAGGATAGATCTGCTGGTTGCCACCACAGTGATCGAAGTGGGTGTGAACGTTACCAATGCCAGCCTGATGGTGATTGAAAACGCAGAGCGTTTGGGACTTGCACAGCTACATCAGCTACGCGGGCGCGTCGGGCGCGGCAAGCGGCAGAGTAGTTGCGTACTCCTGTATAACCCACCGCTTACGGACCACGCGAGATTGCGCATTGACACCCTGCGCACCACCAACGATGGTTTCAGGATCGCGCAGGTTGACATGCAGTTGCGCGGACCGGGAGAGATGTTAGGCACACGACAGACCGGCGCGTTGCAGTTTCGCATTGCCGACATCATGCGCGATCATGACCTCATTCCCGCCGTACAACAAACGGCCGCATACTTGCTGGCTAATCATCCGCAAGCGGTTGACGCCTTGGTTCAAAGATGGCTGGGTAAATCGATTGAGTTCGGACAAGTGTGAATCAAAACGAAAACCGGTATAATGCTTTCTTATTACTTTCTTAAGTTGTTCGGACGTTGCCGGACGTTATTTTTGGCCAAACTCTTGATTTTTTAGAGGCAAGCAGGATGAACGTGATTACACCCGTTGTAAACGGGCCGCTACATGTCACGGGCACGCTGGAGCTGAAGAGCAGCCGCGGCGAACTGTTGGAGAAGACCGAAGAGCTGTATCTGTGCCGTTGCGGGTGTTCCGGCAATAAACCTTATTGTGACGGCGCGCACAAGAAAAATAATTTTCAGGACAATGGTGAGTTCAAAAAGCCGCCTGTTTCGGCAGGTGATGTAAAGTATGAGGGGCCTTTAGAAATTAAGGTGCAGGCCAATGGCCCGTTAATTTTCAGAGGCGTGGCTTGCATCCGAGATGTGACGCAACGAAAAATTACTCGCAGGGTGGGTGGCTTGTGTCGTTGTCAACAAAGCGGCAATCGCCCCTTCTGTGACGGTACTCACGCCAAGATCGGTTTTGTCGCGGAATAGAGATTGCTTCTAAAAGTCGTTGGTAGAGGTAAATAGCCCTACTCGCAACTCTTTGGCAGAGTAAATTTTTCTGTCATCAACCGACATTACGCCGTCGGCAATGCCCATGGTCGTTCCCCGGTGGACTACTTTTTTGATATCCAGTCGGTAATTGATCTTTTTGGCCGTTGGCAGTACTTGGCCCGTGAAACGAACTTCGTTTACGCCCAGTGCCCGGCCTTTCCCCAAGCCACCCTGCCAAGCAATGAAAAACCCCAATAACTGCCACAGTGCATCCAGGCCCAGGCATCCCGGCATGACCGGGTCTTGCGGAAAATGACAATCGAAAAACCACAGGTCGGACTTGATGTCGAGTTCGGCCTGAATTTCACCGCGGCCATACCGGCCGTCATCGCTTGTAATTTTGGTGATTCGGTCAACCATGAGCATATTTGGCATGGGTAGTTGGGCGTTTCCAGGCCCGAACATCTTGCCTTGTGCGCAGGTAAGTAATTCTTCATAGGTAAATGAATTTTTGTCGAATTGATGCAAATGACTTTGATCCTCGTTGAATAATTGCACCCATGCAGAAGAATGATACGGCCAATGTTTCCATGAGATTATAGCTCATGACCATCCGGGGCATTTTTTGTGCTGTGATGCCTTTTTCAAGTATAGGTTATATCAAGGGGTGGGTAAAGGTAGAGAGTATTTGCTTTGATGGACCCGATTTAGATATGATCACAATGTAGCTATGACGGTAATAAGCTATTTTGTACTTTACTATATTTGTATGATGGTGGTATATTCTGAGTTACTGTCTAATTTATTGAGTTGGCGAGACGTTTGGAGGTAGAGAAAATGAAAAAGTTTTTAATCAACGTTCGCTATTTCCTGGCACCGCTATTGATTGTAGCGAGCTTGTTTGGCGTATTGGCCGGCGGGCCTTGGGTGTGGACGGGAGTCGTACTGCTGGGAGTGGGTATTATCGTGGATACCCTTACTAAAGCACGTACACCAGGCGCCGGGATTGATCGTGAAGGTGAAACGTACGGTTCTGTTCCCCTGCTGAACGGTACCATGTATGGAATGCTGGGAATATTTGTGTTGCTGCAAATTGCCCTTGCATGGCGGATATGGCAATACATCAATGGCGTACCAATTGGTGAAATCACCTTGCTCGGGATGAGCATTCAGGACGGCATTACCGGCACGCAAATGTTAGGCGCCGTATTATCGACTGGTATCTTTGCAGGTATTGGCATTATTTATGGGCATGAGCTGGCACATACCAAAGGCTTCAGCTTTGTTATTGCACGCTGGATGATGGCATTAAGCGGGAAGGCGCACTTTTGCTACGCCCACGTCTACAACCACCATCTAGAACTTGGTCATCAGGATGATCCGGCAACCTCGCCACGAGGCCGTAGCTTGTTTGCCCACTACCCTCTATCCGGATTGGGGCAAAGCAAGTTCCTTTTTTTGATGGAAAAGCAGCGCCTTGAGCGTCTTGGCGTGCCTTTCCTGTCTTGGCAAAATCGCTGGATTCGAGGCTACTTTATGGCGTTGCCGACCGTACTGTTGTTCTGGTTTGTGGGCGGCTGGTTCGGCCTGCTGTGCCTGGCAGGGGTATGGATCATGTCCAACTTCGAGCTTGAAGCTCTTAATTACCTGGAGCATTACGGCCTGATTCGAGAAAAAGGGCAGCCGATTGATTATCGCCATAGCTGGGATAACAGCACGGCGTTTACCAGTTGGTTTTTCATAGAGATAGGGCGCCAGGCAGACCATCACGACCGTGGTGAGACCCATTTTTGGGAATTGGATGAAGTGGGAGCGCCGAACACTGGCCGTGGCTACTTCACTTTGTATGCCTTAGCATTGTTGCCTCCCGTGTTTCATGCGTATATCAAGCGTCACCTGGCCAAGTGGGATGATGAGATGGCCAGCGAGGGCGAACGCAAGATAGCCATGCGTATGAACAAACAGGCGGGTTACGCATAGCCTTAAATCTTACCTACCGCCCTTGTTTGTGTTGCCACAGACAAGGGCGATTTTTTGCCTGTAGCTTTTTCTCATTCAGCTAAAGCGCCCGTATATCGACCTTGTAGAAACATATCGATACGTTGATGACCGAGAGACTCGACCCTTTACAGCAACCATTGCCTGACGCAGTGAGCACCTTACAATCTACCGATGAGCGTGCCTGGTTTGAGAACGAACTTGTCAGGTATAGACAACAGCTCAGGGACTTATCTAGTCAAGCAAGTAACCTTGAGCGCGCGCAGCTTGAGCTTGATATTGCCCGGGCATTGATAGGGCTACATCGGCTTGATGAGGCTTGGGAAAGTGCGCGTCCGCTGGTAGAGTTGTTTATTGCGGAAAAAGAATTTGAACGTGCGGTTAGTGCTTGCAAGGTGTTATACCAGGCCGACTGGAAGCTGTCGATTGCCGCTTTGGGGCAAGGTTGTTGGTTGGCGGTGACTTATCCTATTGATCCAAATTTGTCGGTTGAAATGCTGCATTACATTGTAGATGAAACCCCGGATCAATCTGACGGTGCTGCCGTGGCGGCCATGGCGGCGCATTATATTGCAGACGTGCGTGCCGGACGGGAACGTGAAAGCCTGATGTTTCTCACCATGCAAATACTGGCCAAAGTAGCCAAGCGACATCGTGATATAGAAGATGAAGAGTCGATAAAGATATGGATTGAAATTCTTGAACTCAATGACACGGATAAGCTGTTTATACGATTGGCAAAAATTATTGACGTGATGGTTGTTGATGAATGGTGGTTTGATCGCGATCAGCTGCGCGCACGACTCCCCGTCAATTAATTGATTGCTTCTTATTGAATGAAAAACCTTGTTTGGAGATAGCATTGCGTTCATCATAAAATTTAGTCTGTACGCAAAATTGAATAATACACAGTAGCCAAGGAAGAAAAACGTGAAACAAATCAAAGCCTGTGTGTTTAACGTCTACGGCACACTTCTGGATACGTATTTACCGTTTTTGAAATACCGTGATCAGCTTGGTGAAAATGCACTCGGTATTTACAAGCTGTGGCGAGCCAAACGGTTACAATATTCATCCCAACTAAGCTTGATGGACCGTTACACCGACTATGAAAAAATTCGAAGGTATGCGCTTGACTTTGCCTGTGACGTACATGGTATGGATGACGAGCAAGTCAAGAACAATATTCTCGAGGCGCACACGCAGTTAGACTGCTATGCGGATACCGAAGAAGCCCTTGCTACTTTTAAGAAAAATGGAATCATAGCGGCGGCCCTTTCCAACGGAACGCCGCAAGTGCTTTCCTCCACACTGAAGCGCGCAAACATTAACCATTTGCTGGACAGCGTCTTTTCAACGGGGCAGATCCATGCCTACAAACCGTCACCCGCAGTGTATGAGTTTGTAGAGGAACAGCTTGCCTTACCGCGTAATCAGATCAGCTTCGTATCTTCAAATTCATGGGACATTGCCGGTGCTGTATCTTATGGTTTTTACTCAATATGGATAAACAGATATGGCCGTACTCCTGAATGCCTTCCCTACAAGGCCGATCTTGAGTTTACTTCACTATCAGAGGTATATGCAGCTTTGCCCAAGTAGCTTTACATGATATTGATGGCCGCATCGTTATCAATATCTAGCGATACTTCTTGGCATATTCTTCATACGATTCATAAAAGCCTGAATGCCAGTCAAATGTGGTGGTACTGGCCTCGCCCATTTTCGGGCAGCGTGAAAAATGCTTGGTTTAGAGTTTGAGTTGCACGTGGCCAGTACGCGCGTGGATAGCGTTTGCGGGAGAATAGAACTTTTTGATATGTTCTACAAATAGTGAAGATTGCATATCGATCTTCAGATGAGGGTCATGCGCCGGATCATACACATTGACATGGACGCCTATTATGCGGCGGTTGAACAAAGGGATTTTCCTCAGCTTCGTAACAAGCCGGTAGTGGTCGGTGGGGACCCGACAAAGCGAGGAGTCGTAGCGACGTGCAGTTACGAAGCGCGTAAATTCGGTATTCATTCTGCCATGCCCGGCGCGCATGCGTTGCGTCTATGCCCCGAGGCCATCTTTGTTCGCCCTCGGTTCGACGTCTATCGGAAAATTTCCCGACAAATTTACAACATTATGCGTGAATACACCGATTTAGTGGAACCGCTATCGCTTGACGAGGCCTATTTGGACGTTACGCGATGTAAACGAGCATTTGATTCAGTCAGGTCCATTGCAAAGGCTATAAAGAACGAAATATTCAGGAATACCGGGCTGACTGCGTCAGCAGGCGTATCATATAACAAGTTTTTGGCCAAAATTGCTTCAGACATGAATAAACCCGATGGCCTTACCTTGATTACTGAACAAGAAGGAAGGGGCTTTGTCAGGCAATTACCGATAGGGAAATTCTACGGAGTCGGTCCGACGACAGAGGAAAAAATGCAGAAGATGGGAATCTATACGGGCGATGACCTGCTCGCCTGGAGTATAGAAGCACTCAAACCTGTATTCGGAAAATCCAGCTATTATTACTATCATGCGGCGCGAGGAATAGATGATCGAGCCGTAGAGATACATCGAGAACGTAAGTCCATAGGTTCCGAGAAAACCTTTGATGAGGATCTCGCTGATGTTGAGGAGATGCTGGAGAAATTACAGCAGCTTGCCAGTGAAGTATGGCAGATAATGCAGGCAAAAAAGGTCACTGGAAGAACGGTTACGGTCAAAGTCAAGTTTGATAACTTTGTACAAATTACCCGATCGATAACGGTTGATAAAGACATAAAAGAGCTGCGAGATATCGTCGTGCGTCTTGAAAATTTACTGGATAGAGCAGAAACAAGCGGGAAACGTGTGCGTTTGTTGGGAGTTACGGTTTCCAATTTAGGCGGGTTGATGCGCAAAAAAAGACGCCAGCTTGCCCTTTTTTAAGCCGCCTGCCTCTAATTTTACTTGGGTAAAATTAGCGATAGTGATTATAAAATGCTGTAAACCGTTCCACATCTGCCATATTTTTAATGAGGCTAATTGTTGTAGAGAGTTGAACCTTGTAGTAATGTTTATCTGTAGAGTAGAGATAGGCTTGCCGCATTCTACTCGTTTATAAGCAGCGGAGGATTTGAGTCATGCAAACCGATAAAATTAAAGTCCCCGAGGGGCACTCCATACATCATGTTAGCTGCCCGCATGATTGTCCCGATTCGTGTTCGATGCTGGTGACACGTGACGATCACACGGGTAAGGCCGTGCGCGTTCAAGGTGACCCAACTCACCCCATTACGCGAGGTTATCTGTGCAACAAAGTGAACCATTATCTTGATTTTGTCTATAACTATAATCGTGTCCTCTACCCACACAAGCGCGTGGGGCCGAAGGGGCCGGGGGCAAAATTTGAACGCATTACCTGGGATGAAGCCTTGGATACCATCACGGGCAGCTTCAAAAGCGTAATCAAGGAGTATGGCAGCGAAGCCGTTCAGCCGTATTCCTATTCGGGCACCATGGGCATGGTGGGCTATTGGACGATGGACTCTCGTTTCTGGAATAAGATGCAGGCTGCCGGATTGATTCAATCTATCTGTATTTATGCCGCCATGTGGGCGGGCTTGTACACCTATGGGATGGCGCATCCCAACAAGTCCGTGCATGAAGCTGCCAAAGAAGCCGACCTTATGATTTTATGGGGGGCAAACCTGGTCAGTACCGGTGTACATGCGATCCCCTTCATCCGTGAAGCGAAAGAGCGCGGCATGAAACTCATCGTGATCGACCCTCGCGTAACGCGCACTACCATGATGGCGGATTGGCACATTCAGCCCAAGCCCGGCACAGATGCTGCACTCGCATTGGGCATGATGAAAATAATTGTTGATAAAGGACTGCACGATATCGAGTTTCTCAAAGAACAAACTAACGGTTGGGAAGAACTGCTGGAAACCAAACTTCCCGATTATCCTCTGGATAGGGTTGCAAAGATTACGGGCATTTCGGCAGCCGATATAGAGAAACTTGCGTTGGAATATGCTTCCACCAAAAAATCCTTTATTCGCGCCAACTATGGCTTGAATCGTCATCAGAATGCCGGACAGATGTGTCGTGCAATTTTAGTTCTCCCATGTATTACCGGCGCTTTGCGGGAGCCTTGTGGTGGTGCCTGCTTCGGCAATCTGGAAGAAATGTGGTTGCGTTGGGATATGGAAAAATTGCACAGACCCGACTTAGGCAAGAGAAAGCGTACCATTAACATGGTGCAAATTGGTCGTGCTTTGGCGGATGACATTGACGCCGATGGCAACAAGATGGATCCACCTATCAAAAGTATTTTCATCTACAACTCGGACCCCGCCAACTGCGCACCTAATTCCAATAACGTGCGCAAGGGATTGATGCGTGATGATTTGTTTGTTGCAGTACACGAAACTTTCTGGACAGATACTTGCCAGTATGCCGATATTGTCATTCCGGCGGATACCCAGTTGGAACGCACCGACATGGTAGCGACGTATGGAAACTGGTATTTCACCATGAACAAGCCAGTGATTGAGCCGCTCGGAGAAAGTGTTCGCAATTCCGAGTTGTTTCGCATGATGGCGAAAAAAATGGGCTATGTTGAAGAAGGTGATAATGCCTTCACGCAAACCGATGAAGAAATTATCCGCGATATCATGTTCGATGAAGGCAAGCACAATCCATTGATGGAAGGCATAAAATATGAAGACATTTTGAAAAATGGTTTTGTGCGTGCCAACACTGATTCCGAGCGCAGAAACTTTATCAAAAATGGCTGGCCAACGCCTTCCGGCAAGATAGATATAAAATGTGAAAAGCTGAAAAAGATGGGTGTAGACCCGCTACCCTCTTATGAACCCGAGATTGAGGGACAGGAAGATCCCAAGCGTAAAGAATACCCGTTACAGGTATTAAGCAGCGCATCACACTACTTCATCGGGGATTCATTTCAGTCTGTTCCTCGTCTGCAAGCAATGATGTCAAGACCGACGATTGAATTGAATGTGGAAGATGCCAAAAATCGCGGTCTGGAAGACGGTGACCTGTGTCGCCTCTACAATGATCGGGGTGAAACCTATGCTTACGCAGTGATTATTGACGGTTTGTTACCGGGCATTTGCTCCACGCAAAAACAATTCAAGGGAAGCAATACCCCTGGTGGCGTAAACGTCAACGCACTCAATTCAGAAATGTTGACCGACTTCGGAGACAGCCCCACGTTTTATTCCTGCTTGGTTGAAGTTGAAAAGGCCAGCGATGAAATGCGCAAGAAGACCTTACTGGATGAGTGGGGCGGCAAGGAAGGTTACATCGAAAAATGGCGCGAAGACCCGCGTAATCAGGGAATTGAAGCGACGGATGAAGAGATTGTAGCCTTTGCCGAAGAGCAACACCCGGGTATCTTCAATTAACGACAATTGATCAGGAAAGTAAAATTTAGGAGTATGTAAATGACATTGGCACAAAAAGACTTTCATGATCCTCTTGATCACTACATAAGACAACTACCGGAACCTGATCGCACGATACACAGGAAGCGAGTCACCATAAGACAAGGCCGTGTCGCCAGAATCAGAAACCTCACTCACGACACCCTTGAACTTGTTATTAAAAGCGAGAACGATGAGGGTAGCGGGCTGGCAAGCACTGCTGGTCAGTACGCCACTATTAAAGTACCGGGTGTCAAAAAACCACGTTCCTACTCTTTTGCCAAGGCACCGGAAGATGAAAATTCCAGTGAACATACGTTTTACGTTCGTCTGGTACCCGGCGGCGAATTATCAGGTTGGCTTGCGAGAAGTGATTGCATTGACAAGCGGGTTGAAATTGCCGGACCTTTAGGGAAATTTAAACTTGACCCATCCAATGATGTGATGGTTTGCATTGCCGGAGGCAGCGGTATGAGTGCGATTGCAGCGATTGTCGGACATGCCGCCAACCTGTGCGTTGCGAGAGATTGCTACTACTTCTATGGTGCACGCACACAGCGCGATTTATATTGCCAGCAAGAAATGCAAGCCATCAAAGACAAATGGAACAAAGACCATACATTCGAGTTTATTCCGGTATTATCCGAGGAACCCGAAGATAGCGATTGGAACGGGCCGCGCGGATTTGTAACGGAGTATTTCAAAAGTGAATACCTTGAGCAGGACAAGATCGACGTTGATGGTATAAAGGCCTATTTCTGTGGGCCGCCACCCATGATTGATCATGGTGTAAAGGTACTAATGGAAGCAGGTCTGAGTGAAGAAAACATCTATTTTGACAAGTTTGAGGATGCCAGTTCTCCCGCACCGGTCGTCGACAACACCAAGTGCGTCTTATGTGATGAGTGTTTGTTGGTCAAGCCGGTACCTAACTGTCTAGTTGAAGCAGCAGACTTCAAAATGAACGGCGGTAACGAAATATCCAGCTTTAAGCGCGTTCAACCTGCACATACGTCGGGTTTGTATTACAACTCCCTTTACATTGATGGCAACGAGTGTATACGTTGTTTTGCCTGCGTCGATGCCTGTCCACATGACGCGATTTCCGTTGATTACGACAAAATTCCAAAGACGTTAAGAAAATACAGCTAACACGAAGATAGCAGGTGTGGCGGCAATGCCTCTCCCGCCCGGGCCGGATGTCCGGATACATTTTTGAGGCCGTTTGAAATCCATTGGTGGGGCCAAATATGAATTCTCGAACAAGGTGGACGGCACTTGTATCTGTAGCACTCATGCTGCTGGTTTATTCAGACGGCGTGAAGATCGCCCGTGCAACATCTTCCGGACAGGAATCGAATCCCCCCGTCGACGGAGAAACCCGGGTGCTTACCGATGAAGAACTGCTGCAATTGCAGGAAGAGGAAAATAAATTGAAACCAGATTCCGGCAGATTTACTAGCGGTATCTTGTGGAAAATCGAAAAGGAAGAAGAACTCATTGGCTACATATTTGGTACCGTTCACACCAACGACAAACGAGTCAATGAAGTGAGTAAGGACATCATCGGCATACTCGATGAAATGGACAGCTTTGCCATGGAGGCATTTCCCAGCGATCATTACTGGAATCCTTATCACGGGGGCAGGATGATCAAAGGCGACATGATCCTACCTCGGGGCGAGACACTGAAACAACTCATCGGTGAAGAGTTATACGCCAGGGTTGAAGAAGCATTGCTGGAGGTAGGGCTTGATAAAGAAACGATCCTTCATCTCAAACCTTGGGCGGCCATGCGAAGCTTTGCGGTGCGTTCCGACAATGAGAACCCTATCCTGGACTATGAGCTGTTGGACCGCGCCGCCGCACAGAAAAAGGAACTGTATCAGGTCGAGAGCATAGAGGAATTTCTGGTCACTTTCTACGCGATGCCGCAGGACGTGCAGATCAAACTGCTTGAGTTTACGTTGAACAGCTATAGCAAAATGAGAGAGACCATCAACATGATGCTTGATGCCTATCTGGAGGAAGACCTGCTGAAGATGTACCGGCTAAGTACAAAATTCATACCCGATGAGCCTGAGAACGAGCATTACCGGCAGGTCTACCTGAAACACGTCGTCAACGACAGGAACATCGTCATGGAACACTACATGCGTAAACCGATGCGAGAAAAAAACACCTTTATCGCAGTGGGCGCACTCCATCTCTACGGCGACCGCGGCGTACTTGCGTTGATGGAGAAAGACGGTTACCAGGTTACGCGGGTGCCCTTGGGTGGAATGTAAAGGGGGCGCGGGATTATAGGCCTAATATGCTGTCTGCTTACGTGTACGGGAAATGGCTGAAGACCTAATAGAACCTATATAGGCTTTTTAGTAGGTAGACGCCTTAATAACAATGAAGCGAAGCTAATATGGTCAAGACATTCATCAGGGGATTCGGGAATAGCAGTTTTATGAGCTCTTGGGTTTCTAATCACTTGCATTGCCCCTTCGAATATAGACTTGTATCCTTTTTGTTCATTAATTTCTCTTTTATTTGCAAGCTCATTGAGCTTTATAAGAGGGTTTTTTTCATCAAATGCTTTTTTAATTAGTAGCACACCTGACAACTCTAGTTTTGATAACTTCTGTACTTCCTCATCTATGTACTTGAAAGCTTCAAAAGTAGCTTGGGCGTAATGACCGTCATCAAATAATTTCCGTGCAACGTTGTCTAACTCTGGGTGAATATTTCTTTCTTCAAAAGGGTGTAACTTGTCAAATACATCGTCTTTTTCTTCTAGGAAATATGAGAGTTCGCAGGCGTTCCTTGCTATGTCTTCAAAGTACTTATAAGTTTTGGTCATTGATCAAGTTTTCTTTGATGCTTTTAAATATAGCGTCATAAGTCTCTTTTGTTTCACCTGAAGGTAGGTTTATTTCAATTCTAACTGTCAGACCAATGTTTTTAGTAATATTCTTAGGGTCATTTTCCAAGTTTTTTCTCACCCTATTTTGGTTTTTGGAAGATTTGGGATTTGATTTATTGGCTCTTGTAGCAAGTATTTCGCCATGTCCCGATATAGCAGCAAGTGTTTTAAAAGTGCTAGCTTGCCTTTTACCGATAGCACTACTTGTTTCATCTTCATTGCGAAAAAATGTTATTAATTTGTCATCATTAAGCGTCCATGCCTTTTCGCTATACAAATTAAATAACTTAACGTAAGCCTTTTTAATAAGATTTGAAAACTGTTTTGAAAAATCTTCATTGTTATGGGTTGAGAAAAAACTTGCTTCAGGTGTTTTCTTACCACCCTCATCTATAATTCCAATAAACTGTAATATATTTATGAGACTACTTTCATTTTTAGACGCTAGCCCTAGCTTCTTGACCATTGCCGAGTCTATAGTCTGAGGAAATGAATTTCTTAAATGTTCGATTATTTTTGTAATGTTTCCATGGCCCGAGATATAGGGGTGTGAATTTGCCATTTTTAGCCTCACTAATTTAATAGTTCAAGGATTAGTATATTAGTAGAATTTAGCGGACGGTTTTAGGCTGATTTGTTAAGCCAAGCCAAAAAGCTATTACCGTTTTATTGGCCAATGATTAACGTAGAAGAGGTTAGATTTGTACAAAATATACGATAAGAATTATTACAGAAATAGAGCGTTCTCTCAATACGTTCACAGGGATGTATCCTGAGGAAACCATTCCTTTTTCACCCTGACCTTTTCCGTTCTTCTTAACGCTTTATTTGTTTTGCGGTGCACGCCGCCTTTTGACAACAGCGGATGGTTGTGCAACGGATTACGTCTACGCAGCGTTATCTTGTCGGCCATTGCTTACTTCCTCAAAGCATTTGTTGTCGGCACGTCGCAAAGCGGCCGGACTTTATAATATTTGTTATGGTACGGCTAGGCCGCCTCGGCTTTGCTCAGTTTTTCGGCGTGTGCCTTGATGTACGGATAAAAACGGTTCGCGCGGTCTTCGTTCAGAAAGACCGATTGATTTGAACTTTTTATCGGTACTGGAAACTTGAACCCGCTTTCCGTGCGATACCACAGTTTGCCGGACAGAAAAAACATGAAACGCACGGTTTCATTGTCCTTCAGGATTTTATCCACTTCCATTATCATGTCCCCGTTCTCTAAAAATTAAATTTCTCCCCTAGTTGGGCAAAGTCATTCATGCAACAAAAAACCCCGTCGCTCACGCTCCCGGGGTTTTTCAATGTTCGGAAGGTGAGCTATGACCTTCCATTAAAGGAAAGCCTCGCTACATGGTTTTTTTCACCCACATTACGGAACGTGCCGCGGTAAACGCCCGCTTTGGTGGCGCGATGGCCAACCATGATTGCCAAAAATGTATATCGGCCTGTTGCATAAAAATATTCATCAGCGATACATTATTATACCTTTTATAAATCCGGGCACAATATTCGTTAGAAAGTTTATTCATCAAAACTTGTTCAGTTGTTATATGATGGATACGGCACACACGTAACGGCTCTTGTCCTCTTTAAAACTGTAGTCTGAACACCTCCTCACACGCAACATCCGGTGACCGGGCATAGCCTGAAAAAAATCGTCATTGCTCCCGATTCGTTCAAGGGCAATCTTACCTCGTTGCAAGTTGCCTCGTGTCTTGAAAAAGGGATCAAACGAGTACTGCCCGAAGCGGAGTGTATCAAGATACCGATGTCGGACGGGGGCGAAGGCACCGTCGAAGCCATGGTGGATGCCGCTCAAGGCAAGTTTATTGAAAAGCGTGTAAAGGGGCCTACGGGCAAACCGGTTACCGCACGCTATGGTTGGTTGGCGGCCCGCAAAACCGCCGTTATTGAAATGGCGCAAGCTTCCGGTTTACCACTGCTGGATGACAGCGAAAAAAATCCTTTGAAGACGACCACATATGGCACCGGCCAATTGATACTGGATGCGATAAAGCAGGGCGCAAAGACAATTATTATCGGGATTGGCGGTTCCGCGACCAATGATGGCGGTGCAGGCATGGCCCAAGCGCTTGGCGTGAGATTTCTGGACGCCGAAGGCAGAGAGATTAAAGAACTTGGTTGCGGAGAAATGCTGATTAAAATTGCCGCCATGGACATGCAGGCCCTTGATGAACGAGTGAACGATATCGATATCATAGTCGCCTGCGACGTAGAAAATCCTTTGTGCGGTAAAAAAGGTGCCGCCCACGTATTCGGCCCGCAAAAGGGTGCTACGCCGGAAATGGTAGCAACACTTGACGCCAACTTGGGGTACTTTGGCAAGCTGATAAAGCATCAGCTTGGCAAGGAAGTCAGTCGTGTATCCGGAGCGGGGGCCGCCGGCGGGTTGGGTGCGGGGCTGATGGCCTTTACCGGTGCACGATTGAAGAGCGGTATTGATATCGTACTGGAAGCGACCGGTTTAGAACGGTGTATACAAGACGCCGATATCGTTATTACTGGAGAAGGGCGTGTAGACTTTCAAACCGCCTTTGGCAAGACCCCCGCGGGCGTCGCCAAGGCCGCAAAGAAACATAACGTGCCAGTCGTCGCTATCGGCGGCGCACTGACGGATGACGCCCGCAAGGTGTTTGAGTATGGCATCGACAGCATGGCCAGCGCCGCCGTAAAAACCATGTCACTGGAAGAAGCGATGCGGGACGCGCGTACTCACCTGGCAAATGCCGCAGAACGTGTAATTCGCACCGTTCTGATCGGGATGAAGATCGCCGCCAAAAACAGATAAAGCCTTTTCATTGGCGTGTTGAAAGCCGACCCGGTCGGGGCAAGCCGATGTAAGAAACGGCAGTCACGGCATGATCTCGATAGGTATTCCGGCTTCGACAAAGCCCCAGATTTCGTCCATATCGTGATTATTGACCGCAATCGAGCCGTCCGTCCAATCCCACAAATTAAGCAGGCGCCAGGCCCAGGCAAAGCCGTTGGGCTGGCCATGGATTGTAACGGTGCCCTGCGCGTGCGGATTTTGCTTCAGATCTTCCCGGCTTGGGTAAGAAAGTCGTATCGTCTTGTAAAACCCGCCGTCTTCATCTTTGGCGTTCAGTATGTATTTTCCCTCCAGTGTGCGTTGGTCTCCTTCGGTTTGTTTGTGCCCGATGGGGTCGACGCCCAGGCGCACGCTATAAGTGCGGTATGTCTTGCCGTTTTTTATTAGATAGAGCTTACGTTCCTTTTTTTTGACGATTACGGCGTCGGCCTTGAGCAGATTAATCAGTGTAGAAACCTCTTTGCCGTTTACATAGACACGTTTTCCCCATTGCTCTCCACGGGCATTGAAGTATTTCCAGGTACCATGTTTTTTACCTTCCGCATACTCGCCGGAAATGTGCATGTACCCACCGTCCCAGGCTTGCCAGACGCCATGTTTTACCTCGTTTTTTGCACAGAAAACGGCGATCCCGAGTTTGCTCCAGACCTCGCGTTCCTCCATCGTGCCTGCATCGCATCGCAAGGCCACCCCGTCCAGGGCATGTTTGGTCTTGTTGTGCTCGTATTCCATCATCCAACCGATCCACAGGGGACTGGTGAGCAGCAACAACAGGGAAACCGTTATCAGTATCGCCATCGAGACGTTGAAAAACTTTTTTATCCGCATGGGAAACGTATTGTCATGGAGGGCGGGTTTGTTCTCGTTCCTATACCTTATGCCGTAAGGCCTTTATACGGTTTACTTTAAGTGTAACGCTTGATTGCGGCATCAATGATGAGAGTCAAGGCAATATAAATAACCAGAAAAACAAGTATTTCCACAAAGGCCGTTACCGACAGCATCCACAATGCCCAGTTGAAAAGTTTGACGGCCAGAAATGCCGCGACCGCCGCAATCAGGCCGGGAACGTATTTAATCATCCAGTAATATTACCATGCGTCTTTCACCCTTCTCTACGCCTCTCGCAGGTCGAGTTTGCCGGTTACAACGGAGGAGATGAGGCACTGGCGGTATTCTTTCGTTAGAGAAATTTTGCTTTGGAGTTTCTCGATCAACAAGTCGATCTGCCCGATCTTCTTGTCAAGGTAACGGGAGATCAGTTTTTGTTCTTGGAGAGGGGGAATAGGAAAAACAAACCTTTCAAAAACATTTTGATATAAATGCAAGATAGTTGACCCAGATGAATTGTAGCCAACAAAATCCGAAAAAATTGGTGATGAAATGACCCAATAAAAATACCTTTGTTGATACTGATTATTGATGGGTCTCGTTACAAAAATTCCGCTGTTTAATGTAGCTTTGTGAGGTAACTCAGTTACGTGAGCAACTTTACCTATTGATCCATCTTTCGTGATAAGAACATCATCATTCTGAAGAATTATGAATGGATCTTCTTCATATCTTTCTTGATCAACATGGTGGCAGTTAGACCAGTCAATTTTCCCTGAAACGAAGTCAGTTCCAGTAACTAAGAAAGGACCCTCGTCCAGAAAATCTTCTGACCGAAGACCCTTCCATCCGATACGTCCCTTCACATAGGTGGCTCGACCAACTCGATCACAATCCCAATATACTGGAACCCGACCAATCCACTCAACACCGCTGTCCTTCATCTCGACATTCGGATCGAGGCCCTTGGTGACGCACTGGTTGATCAATATCGTCCGTTTTTCTTTGAGAAGCTCAATTTTCTTTTCAATCTTCTCGATCAGCAAGTCGATCTGATCGGTCTTTTTGTCCAGGTATGCAACCATCGCCGCTTGTTCGCTAAGAGGGGGAATGGGATACCGCATAGTACCAATGAACTGCCAATTCGCACGCGGCATCTTGGCACCAAATGTTGAGGCGTCAATCGCGTCAATAACCGGCTTTGAGCGAAGTAAATGTTCCAAATAGCGTGCAGTCATCACACCGTCAGAGGGACGTAGCACTAAAAACTCACTTACGCAAACTCCTGAACAATGCGGGCGAACGACTTTAGCTAAGTAAGGGCGCAGTTTGCAGAACAGCACATCGTCAGACTGAAACCGCTTTACTTGACTATCTAAACTTGAGTCAATCCCAATTTCTTCATACTTTCCAGTCCAGCTTTCAACGTGCTCAAGGGCAAGGCAAAGATCACCGTTGTTGTGTCCTTTGGTTTGCTCCGAAACGTTTTCCACGTGCGTTTTCAACCGTCTGACTCCCCAATGTTCCGGGATGTCGCCGAGCCATTCGATGCCGGAAGGCTTGTAGTGGGGATAGGGTTTGAAGGGGTGGTTCATGCCGTGTGGCTCGTTTCGCCCACAACATTATAACGATACGACGGCCGGCGCATGCACAATCGCCGTTGCAGGCTAACGCTTCATGGCGTCAAAGAATTCTTCGTTGACCTTGCTGGTTTGCATGCGTCCGAGCATGAGATCCATGGCTTCGACCTCGTCCATGGGATGTAGAAGCTTGCGTAGTATCCAAATCTTTTGCAGTTCGTCCGGTTTGGTAATCAGTTCTTCGCGGCGCGTACCGGAACGATTGATGTTGATTGCCGGGAATACACGTTTTTCCGCTATACGGCGGTCCATGTGAATTTCCATGTTTCCGGTGCCTTTGAATTCCTCGTAAATGACTTCATCCATTTTTGACCCTGTATCGATCAACGCCGTGGCGACAATTGTGAGGCTGCCGCCTTCTTCAATGTTGCGCGCCGCTCCAAAAAAGCGTTTCGGTCGTTGCAGTGCGTTGGCGTCAACGCCGCCCGTCAGGACTTTCCCGGAGGCGGGGACAACGGTGTTATAGGCCCGCGCCAGGCGCGTGATGGAATCAAGCAGGACCACTACGTCACGTTTGTGTTCCACCAACCGCTTGGCCTTTTCAACGACCATTTCGGCAACTTGCACGTGGCGGCTGGCGGGTTCATCAAATGTACTGGATACCACTTCGCCCTGCACCATGCGATCCATCTCGGTGACTTCTTCGGGACGCTCATCTATGAGTAATACGATCAGGTAGCATTCGGGATGGTTGGAGGTGATGCTTTGGGCAATGTTTTGTAGCATCAAGGTCTTGCCCGCTTTGGGAGGCGATACGATCAGGCCGCGCTGGCCCTTGCCGATGGGCGCACAGATGTCGATGATGCGGGCGGTGATGTCTTCGGTGCTGCCGTTGCCGCGCTCGAGTTTGAGACGCTCGTCCGGATGTAGGGGCGTTAGGTTTTCAAACAGGATTTTACGTTTTGTACTTTCGGGTTGATCAAAGTTGATCTGATCCACCTTGAGCATGGCAAAGTAGCGCTCACTGTCTTTGGGCGGGCGTATCCGGCCGGAAACGGTATCCCCGGTGCGAAGACCAAACCTGCGTATCTGGCTTGGCGACATGTAGATGTCATCCGGCCCGGCGAGATAGGAACAATCGGCGGAGCGTAAAAAACCGAAACCGTCCTGCAGAATCTCCAGCACGCCGCCGCCTAAGATGTCCTCGCCGTTTTTTGCGCGTGCCTTGAGAATTGAAAAGATGATGTCTTGTTTGCGCAGGCGGGCAAGGTTGTCAATCCCCTTCTCTGTCGCAATGTCAATCAGTTCCGAGGCCGGTTTTTTCTTTAACTCAATTAAATCCATAGCAGCTTTGGTTGTTTTATCGTTTACAAAGACACGTGCACGATCCCGCCGCGGCCGGAAAGGCGCTGTTTATTTAAGAAATTCAATACGGCTTTCAGCCGACGTAATCTGTAAGTTGTTTCTACTAACGAATAGTTTTGGTTATAAACGTGAAAGCACGCGTTATTTGCTAGCCAACCGTAATTCAGATACTTTGATCAATAAACGCCGTCAACTGTGACTTTGACAATGCCCCTACCTTGGTGGCCGCAGCGTTGCCGTTCTTGAAAATTATCAGTGTAGGAATGCCGCGCACACCGTACTTCGGCGGTGTATCGGGGTTGTCGTCAACGTTCAGTTTAGTGACCTTTAGCCTGCCCTTGTATTCGCCGGCAACCTCATCCAGCAGTGGTGCAATCACCTTGCAAGGGCCACACCATTGCGCCCAATAATCAACCAAAACAGGCTGTTCACAGCGCAACACCTCTTGCTCAAAATTGTCATCCGTTACGTGACTGATATTTCCGCTCACTTTACTGCTTACCCCAACATACTTCAAAAATTAAAGCGTGTACCGGAACCGGCAATTTATAAAGGCACCTACCCGAACGTTCACATTTGCAGGAACGTCCGGCAACCAAGGAAATCAATGCAGCATGACTGCTTCTCACCTATTTTTATACATTCTTATTATAATTACAAGCCTGCAAGAGAAATAGAGCTATATTTAACGTCGCACATGATTTCAGAGGTCTAATCATGGAAGTATACCTGGTGGGCGGGGCCGTGCGTGACGAGTTGTTGGGGTTGACCGTCGCCGAGCGGGATTGGGTCGTAGTGGGCGCCGGTGCCGAAGAGCTGCTTGCACGGGGATATAAGCCGGTGGGAAAGGGCTTTCCGGTGTTTTTGCACCCGCACAGCAAAGAGGAATATGCCCTTGCCCGTACCGAACGGAAAAAAGGGCGCGGGTATCACGGTTTTCAAATTTACGCCTCGCCGAAGGTAAGTCTGGAAGAAGACTTGCTGCGCCGCGACTTGACCATCAACGCGATGGCAAAGAACGAATCCGGGGAGATCATCGACCCTTACGGCGGACGACGAGACCTGCGAGATAAACGGTTGCGGCACGTCTCCGATGCGTTTACCGAAGACCCGCTTCGCGTCTTGCGCGTCGCCCGTTTTGCGGCAAGGTTCGCGTCGTTGGGGTTCACGATAGCCGATGAAACCTTGCAGCTCATGCGCCGCGTGACAGAGACGGGAGAATTGGCGGAATTGACACCGGAGCGCATCTGGCAGGAAACCGAGAACGCCTTGGCGACCGCGTCACCCGGTGAATTTTTCACCGTGCTGCACGCCGTACATGCGCTAACACAAACGCATCCCGTCATTGGTGAACGGTTGATGGATGAACGCGCGCGCGATCGGGGTTTAACCTGCCTGAACGACGGCGTGAAACGGCTGCCGCCACACGCCCGTTTTGCGGCCTTCATCGGCGGGCTTTACTTTGAGAACGGACAAGACCGGGGAGGCCGCGAACGCGCTCGTCACGCCGTGCGCGATTTAACCAGACAACTGCGCCTGCCGAAGGCCTGCAAAGAATTGCTTATCCTTACCGTAACGCTGCAACGTCCGTGTCATCGAGCCTTCGACCTGGACGAACGGCAACTCCTGGAGCTGTTACACGAACTGGATGCCCGTCGCCGCCCCGAGCGCCTTGCAACGCTGCTGGATATATTTTCTACGGTCTATCGATCCGTGACCAGCAACAACGAATACTCGCAAGCCGATTGGCTGCGACGTGCGGCAAAAGCCGTCGCCGACGTGAATGCGACAGAATGGCAAGGTTTGAACGGTGAAGAACTGGCCGGTAACCTAAAGCAAGCACAGTTGAAACGGCTTGCTGAATTTATTAAAGAAAAAACGTAGAGAAGGATAAAAGAGCATCCTGTAAACATGTTTGTTTTGCGATTTTTCCAGCAATACACCGCCTGTTTTCTTTCTATCAGCGGTACCGTATTTATACCAATAAGTTGTGGCGTATAATTTCCAAACGAATAAATTTGAAAACGCTGATGACCGCCACCAACCTAAAAAGAAAGTCCCGGTTTGAGCAATTTTTCACACCTGCCCGGATTGCCGGATTCATGGCAGGATTATTTACTCAAAAAACCGAAAATACCTGCCGCTTGCTTGACGCAGGCGCCGGAGCCGGCTCTCTCTCCACGGCTTTTTTAGACCGATGGGTTTCCAGTGGTCTCCGCCTCTCGAGTATTAAGGCCGATGTCTTTGAGATTGACGAGCTATTGTGCCCACCCTTAGCTCGGGCTTTGGGAAAATATAAAAAATTTCCTAATTCGAGCATAACGGTTAGAAATACCGATTTCATACATACCGCTTCTGAATGGTTGTCCGATAATTCCTTCGCAGAAGAATTGCCGAAATATACGCACGCCATCCTGAATCCCCCTTACCAGAAAATTCGTAGCGATTCAGCGCATCGCGCAGCTTTGAGGCGTATCGGCGTTGAAACGGTCAATTTGTACGCAGCTTTTGTGGCGTTGGCACTTTCACTATTGGATGATCATGGGCAACTTGTTGCGATTATCCCACGTAGCTTCTGTAATGGGCCATATTACCGATCTTTCCGCAATTTCATGTTGCAACGTGCAGCATTGCGCCATCTGCATCTATTCAGGTCGCGCGACAAGGCGTTCAAGGAGGATGGCGTGTTACAAGAAAACGTCATTATTTATCTGGAGTGCGGGGGCAAGCAGGGAATCGTAAAAATATCTACATCAACGGATGATACTTTTGCTGACTTGACCACTCACAGCTATCCGTTTGATCGGATAGTGTTCCCGGATGACCCGGAACAGTTTATCCATGTACCCACTTCACCCAAAAAGAGTGGTATCGATCTTTTCCCAAATCTCCGATATTCGCTTTCCGATCTTGGCCTGAACGTTTCAACGGGACCGGTTGTTGATTTTAGGGTCAAAACGTACTTGTGTACCATGCCTGAGGCAGGAACCGTGCCTTTACTCTATCCCAGCCATTGCAGTAAGGATGGTAGTACAACGTGGCCGATGCCGATGAAAAAAAAGCCCAATGCTATTCAGTACAACGGCGACACCGAAAAGTGGCTTTATCCAAGGGGTTTTTACTGCGTAGTGCGGCGTTTTTCGGCGAAGGAGGAAAAACGCCGCATTGTAGCCAGTATAGTTGACCCTGCCCTATTTGACGCCCCCATGCTGGGATTCGAAAATCACCTGAATGTATTTCACGAAAAGAAGCGGGGCTTGCCCGAAGCTCTTGCTCGTGGCCTGGCTGTATTTCTTAACACTACCGCCGTGGATGAGTATTTTCGGCGTTTCAGCGGCCACACACAGGTCAATGCAACGGATCTTAGGCTGATGAAGTATCCGCACCGCGACGTCCTGACTGAGCTTGGAAAATGGGTCGTTCAACAAGGAAAACTTGAGCAACCGGTGATTGATAAGAAACTGGAAACTTTGGTTGCATGATCGGCAAGAACGATCATTTGAAGGCGGCACTGAAGATCATTATTTCTTTGGGACTGCCCCGAGCACAGCAAAATGAGCGTTCCGCCCTTTGCCTCCTCGCCCTTTTGAGCCTCCTACCCGGAAAAAAATGGAATGAGGCCGACAACCCTCTAATGGGCATTACGCCTATTATGGATTGGATAAGAGAACACTACGGCAAGGATTACGCACCGAATACTCGTGAAACAGTGCGCAGACAAACCATGCACCAGTTTGTCAATGCTGGAATCGTGCTCTACAACCCGGACAAACCTGAGCGGCCTGTAAACAGCCCTAAAGCAGTCTATCAGATTGAACCCACTGCATTGACTCTGCTCCGTAGCTTCGGAACGCCAAGGTGGGGCGATAATCTTGCGAACTACTTGACCGAACGCGGCACACTGGCTGCCCGATATGCGAAAGTTCGTAAACAGAACCGTATTCCGGTGCAGGTCATGCCGGGCAAGAGCATCACTCTCAGTCCAGGTGAGCACAGTGAACTAATTAGAGCAATCATTGAAGATTTTGCTCAGTGCTTCGCTCCTGGAAGCGTGTTGGTCTATGCCGGGGATACTGCCAATAAATGGAGCTATTTTGATGAGACACTGCTGCGCGATTTGGGAGTTGACGTGGATGCACACGGTAAAATGCCAGATGTGGTTTTGAGTTACACGGAGAAGAAATGGCTGTTATTGATCGAAGCGGTGACCAGCCACGGGCCGGTTGATGGTAAGCGACATGCCGAACTGTCTCGATTGTTTTCGGGAGCAAAAGCCGGCCTGGTCTATGTGACCGCCTTCCTCAATCGGGCAGTCATGGGCCGCTATCTTGGCCAGATAGCTTGGGAAACTGAAGTGTGGGTCGCGGATTCGCCATCACATTTGATCCATTTTGACGGCAACCGCTTTCTTGGTCCTTATGACAACACGCCCTGATAGAACACGATCACCCCCAAAATTTTGCAAGGCGTGAGAGTAGCGTCTCAATGCTCACTTTTTAGCCAGTTTAATCAACAATGAATACTTGCCGATTTTAATACAGAGCTTAATGTTCACTTATTTAACCAGCTTAATCAATCCATGAAATCATTAAAAGCTTTTAATAATTTCATGGTTGCCTGCATATCCAGTTCGTCGCCGCTGTAGCGGCATTCGTAAAGACCTTGGAGGTTGGAAGGTAAATCTATGCCTTTCTCGACAAGAAGGATAATAAAATTGCGGCCATAGAGTGCCAACGCCGCCCCTATCTCAATCAAGACATTCTCGTTGATTTGTACAACTTGCTCCCCTTTTTCATCGAACAAGGTACGGTCAGCATCAACGTGAATAACTGCTGCTTTACATTTTCTCATGTCATCCAATACTTTGTCTGGAACTGGCTTTGCAGTACTTTCTTGTTCCTGGGCCACGACAGGTTTGAATTTCCCATAAGTAACTATCTCCTGTACTTGCTTTAAGATCGTTTCATTCTTGCCATGGGTAATGAAAACTTGACTGGAGCGGTTTACAGCTTCTTTATCTTCTCTCGTTTGAGATGCACTCTCACTAATAGCTTCGGCAGGCAGGGTTGTTTCCTTATCTTTTGTGTGATCAGATCTTGTTTCTCCATTGGATTTGTCGGTGCTATTGAGTTCTTCTCCTTCAACAAACTTGTGGGCAGTATTTTTGTCGAATTCAAAGCGCGTTGGTTGCGTACGTCGACCAAAGAACAACTTACCAAGGCCAGCACCCTCAGCAATTTGGAAAAAACATAAGACTTGATTGTTTAGAGTACGTTCTTTACCAGATACTTCATTCTCGAAGTGTTTATGCCAGTGTGCAGCGACATCATTTGAACTTGGAGAAAAGTTTTCATTATGTACTGCCCACTCAACTGTTGCCTTATAGGGGGGGATATTTTTAATCACCTCGCGCAGCACATTTGACAGACCTGCACCTTTATCGCGTGCGGCCTCTCTACCAAGATCTGTAAGTTGCATTTTATCTGCATTTTCTTCAATCAAACCCCAGAACTTAAGTGCGGCTAACTTACGGCCATCAAGCGTATTGTTATCAAGGACGGCTCGTGCTTCTGACATAGTTGTACCAACTGGTTTACCCAAAAGGTAGTTACAAATTTTCTCAATATCCCCGACCCTTGTTTTAATGGGCAAACTCATAGTAATAATCCCGCTCGTTATTTAAAAGAATTCTAATTCGCCCCCTATAATAATCTTATTGAATAAAAAGTCAAGCGTAAAAAATAAAAAATCTTCTTTATAATTAAGGCTTTTATAATAAAAATATCAACTAACTGCTTTAGCAGTGGTTTTAGGTGTCAACAAAGTGTCGTCTATCGAAATGTTGTCCGATAAAGGAACGAAATGTCCCCCCTTCCAGCATCCATCCGTTATGCGTAACTTCTTTACGGTGCTTTCTTGGCATTGTTTTTGATTGCCCCTAAAGAAAAACCTGCCAATTAAAGGCCAATAGAACTACGCCCAGCGCAATGCGATACAGTACGAACGGCAACATACCGATTTTGCTAACGAACTTTATGAACCCGTGTATGCACAGGAAGGCGACGACGGCGGAGCAGGCCGTCACGCCGAAAATCAACCCCCATTCGACGGCTTCATCCTGCTGCATGGCAAGGTAGCTTGCGTAGATGGAAGCCGCAAGGATGGTAGGGATCGAAAGCAGGAAGGAAAAACGTGCCGCTTCCGTGCGGGTAAGACCCAACAATAGGCCCGCGGTCATTGTCACGCCGGAGCGGGAGGCGCCGGGGATGAGGGCGGTCACTTGTACCAGGCCGATAAACAATGCGTCCGCGGTCGTCAGGTGATCGGTTTTTCGCGTCTGCCTGCCCTGCCAATCGGCCAGCCACAGCAATAAACCAAACGTGATTGAAACGATGGCGATCACCACCGCGTTACGGGTATATTCAGCTATGTAGACGTGTAGCGGGATGGCGACAATCAATATCGGCAATGTAGCCCATACCAACAGCCATGCAAGCCGCCGGTTTTCAGCAATATCGTGAGACGAGCGGGAAGGGACAAAGCAACCTGCCGTCAACCTGTACAGGTCGCGCCGGAAGTAAAATAACACCGCCAGCAGGCTGCCGAAGTGTGCCGCAATGTCTATGACGATGCCTTGATCCCGCCACGTTGTAATGATCGGCAAAAGCACCAGGTGGGCGGAACTTGAGACCGGCAGGAACTCGGTAACCCCTTGAATTACAGCCAATAAAAGCGCGTGCAGTGGTTCCACGTGGGGGCTTGTCTCTTAAAGTCGCGCGCGCGCGTCGCGCAAGGTAAAACGGTCTGTGTCGTATTCCACCTCCTTTCCCAACACCATGACCTGAAAACGCTCGCCGATGGCGGAGCCCAGGGTAAGCTGTTTGAGTTGCGCAATTTGTGCCATGCGGTCGATTTCATCGTTTCCTTGCGGTTGCCAGTCCAGCAGGTGATTCGCCAGCATGAAATTGCGTTGCGAACCGAAGGATAATACTTTCAGGTTCAGACGCTCGGCCGCTTTTGCCAATGCGGAAAAATCCACGTCCGCGGTAACGTCCTGTAGACCCGGGTATGCCAGCGGGTCTTCGGAGAGCCGGTGATTGAAATAGCTGCGTAGCGTCCCCGCGCCGCGTTGCGGGTGATAGTATTCATTCTGCGGATAGCCGTAATCAATCAGAAACGCCACACACCGTTCACAAGCCCCCGTCCATGCGGACAGGGTGGTCTCAAGATCGAGATTAATTTCGCTGCAATAGCCCGCCGGGAGCGGCTGGCTCAATGCCATCGTTACGTTGTCCAATGCGGTTTCAAGTTCTTTTGAAGGGACGCGTAGCCGCCAGCCGAAAGTTCCCTGCCGGGTCGTTCCCACACGTTTTTCCTTGAAACCTTGCGGGCATACTTCAAAGCACTTGACCGGCAGTACGTCCAAGACTTCGTTCGCTATGATAACGGCATTTTTCAGGCTGACCGATAAATCCGGCAACCATTCAACCATTTCAGAATGATGGGGAACGTCCGCCGCCAGCCGCTTTTTTTGTTGTGCACGTAACAAGTCGCTTGGCTCGTGGATGTAGTATCGGGCGGGCGGGCTTTTCCATTCGTACAAGTAAGTGATTATATCACGGGCGAGCCGTCCGCTGCCCGCGCCGATCTCCAGGATCGCCCAGCCCTCGTTTTCGCGTAGCAGTCGCGCACAGGCGCGTGCCAGGCAGTATGCCAGGTGGATCGAAATCTCGGGGACGGTACAGAAGTCGCCGTCCTTGCCGAAAATCCGTTGTTTGTGGTGGTAATAGCCCACGGACGGATCGTGTAACGCCAACCGCATGTATTGGTCGAATCCGATACAGTCCCCCTGCTTTTCAATTTCTCGTGAAATGTGTCGCATGCATGCCTCCGCATGCGCGCGCTGCCGGGCACCGAGCGGAGCAGGGCCTGAATCAAAAGTTGGAATTGTCTGTATGCCCACTGGTGTTAATGCGGGATGTGGTAAAGTGCATAGAGCAGGTTCTGCATGAACGGTGCAACGAGTTGCTCATTATGTGCGCACAGTGCCGTTGTGTACAAATCGGCACGCAGCTGCAACATTAGGAACATGAAACATTATGGATAGGCCCAAAGTGATAATGATAACGGGCGCCGCACGGCGTATCGGTGCACGGTTGACCCGCTGTCTGCACCAATCCGGTATGAACATCATCTTGCATTATCACAATTCCGGGAAAGATGCCGCAGCACTTGTGAAAGACCTTACCACACAACGCGCCGAATCCGTAAAACAAGTGCGGGGCGATCTCGGGGAATGCAAGAATATTCCCGGCTTGATTGAGCAGGCCGCCTCTCTGTTCGGTCACATTGACGTACTGATCAATAATGCGTCTTCTTTTTTTCCGACCGATCTGGGTGAGATTGATGAAACCGTTTGGGACGACTTGATAAACGTAAATCTCAAAGCGCCTTTGTTTTTGACCCAGGCGGCGGCGCCGTACCTGAAGGCCTCGCAAGGTTGTATTATAAATATCGTTGACATTCACGGTGACCGACCGCTCAAGGGTTACTGTGTATATTCCGTTGCCAAGGCGGGTTTGGCGATGCTAACCAAATCAACGGCCCGCGAACTGGCGCCCGAGATACGGGTAAACGGCATCGCGCCGGGGGCCATTATGTGGCCGGAGATCGCGCACTATGAGGACATTCACCACGAAATTATCTCGCGCACCGCCCTGAAAAGAAAAGGTGCGCCCGAGGACGTTGCCGATGCCGCGTTGTTCTTAATCGACCGGGCGAACTACATTACCGGTCAGATTATCACGGTAGACGGAGGACGAACGTTAAGCAATTAACCGCAATGCGCCGCCTGATCACGGGACGAGAGGAAAAGGCGGGCGACACGTGAAAGACAGCGAAACATGAAAGTCATCAATTTTTTCGGTGGGCCGGGAACGGGAAAATCGACCGCGTCGTCCGGGCTTTTCTATCGGATGAAAAAAAATAACTTGAACTGCGAATACGTTACGGAATATGCAAAGGAACTGGTGTGGGAAGAAAGATTCAATATCATAAACAACGATCAGCTGTACATTCTGGCGCGCCAGCACCGGTATATCGACAGACTTAAAGGCAAGGTCGACTACGTCGTCACCGACTCCCCCTTGCTGCTGTCGGCAATTTATGCCGGCCACAACGAGGATCAAAGCGATCCGTTGAAGGACGCCGACGGGTTACAGCTTTTCCAAGAGCTGGTTTTAAGACTGTTCAATAAATACGATAATTACAATTTCTTTTTGTTGACCACGGGGTTTCAATACTGGATGACCGGCAGGATTCAGGAAAAATCCGAGTCCACTATGCTGGATGAAAAAATTTTCGATTTTCTGGTAGAGAATAAAATCAGATTCCGCTGTATAGAGGGAAATGACGAGAGTGTATTGGAAAGAATTTTACGGGAAACCGCGTAACCTTGCGGCACTGAAGGGGTTACGTCGCACCAAACCCGGGGCCTGATTCATACGCCACTACCTTCATTCCTTCTTTTTCCGTACTTTCTTCCCACAGTTTGGCGAGCGGTTGCTTTTCCTCCGGGTGAACGATGTCGCCGGCGAGTTCCGCCAAAGGCCTCAGCACAAAATTGTAACGCAGAATGTCGGGGTGCGGCAGGGACACGCCGTCCGCCTGCATTACAAGATCGCCATGCAGCAGCTGATCCAGGTCGAGCGTGCGCGACTCAAATTGTTCCTTGCCCCGCGTGCGGCCGTGTTCGGCCTCAATTCGTCTGAGCGTCCGGTTGATTTCCGATGGCGAGCGCCGGCTGTCGAAACCGACTACCAGGTTATGAAAGTCATCGCCCTCAAATCCCACTGCCTTGGTTTCGTAGACGCTGGAAACGTACAGCGGATCAAAGACCTTCCGCAGTGCACGTAGTGCCGAAGGAATGTTGCTTTCCTTGTCGACGTTGCTGCCGACAGCGACGTAGACGCGCGCCATCCGCTACCCGTCGGTCGCCGTATTTCCACGTTCAATGGTAATGCCCACGTCGCGCGAACCGCGCACCGCGCACGGCTTGGTAATGGTGACGCGCACCCAGGGGATACTAAATTCCGTGAGCAGGACGTCCGCCACCTTCTCGATCAGAGTTTCAATCAGCTCACAACGACTTTCTTCCACGAATTGGATCACGCGCTTGGAAACGGCGCGATAGTCCAGGGTGTCGTCGATAGAATCCGTCTCTGCGGCCTTGCCGATATCGGCGCCCATCTCCAGATTGATGCGTACTTTCTGCTTGATGCGCTTTTCCCACTCAAACGTGCCTATGACGGCATCAATTTCCAGGTCACGAAGAAAAATTATATCCATGGCGGAGGGGTAGTGTTTCAAAATTGATTGCCGATGCTGCCGTTGCCTTGTATCCCGGTGGCGGTTCTGTTACCTTTCGCACCCTGTTATAATACAGCACTTTAAGCACTTGCCATGTCCAGAGTTTGCCAGATTACCGGAAAGTGCCCCCTTGCGGGCAATAACGTTTCCCATGCACATAATAAAACACGGCGCCGGTTTATGCCTAATCTTCACGTTCGCCGTTTTTGGGTGGAAAGCGAGAACAGATGGGTGAAGCTGCGCGTCTCAACCAAAGGCATACGTATCATTGACAAGAAAGGCATTGACAGCGTGCTTGCCGACCTCTACAAACGCGGCATCAAGGTTTGATACCGCCGACTTGAGATAATTACCCGATGGCAAAGGCAGTCCGTGAAAAAATAAAGCTGGTATCAAGTGCGGGTACCGGTCATTACTATACAACAACCAAAAACAAGCGCACCGTAACCACAAAGCTTGAAATGAAGAAGTACGACCCGGTAGTGCGCAAGCACGTGCTCTATAAAGAAGCGAAAATTAAATAACCCTCGGCGGCGGTTGCGCCGGGATAAAGCCTCAAATGTCAAACCACCGGTTGCAGCACGTAGCCGCGCAAACCTTGGGCAAACTCCTGTAAGACCTTGATGCCGGTGGCTTCGGCCTCCCTGCACCATTGAATAATCGCTTGAATCAGACGTTCGTGGCTTGCATACGTTTCACTCCAGATCGATTGCAATTTGCGACGAAATTCGTACACCGTTTGTAATGCCTCGCTGTTTTGCAAAAGTTCCTGTAGTTGCTTGCGGTGCAAGGGTTTCAAACGGCTGTCTTCACGTACCAATGCGGCGCGCATGTGCCGAACAAGCCTTTTGTAGCGCACGTCAATCCCGGACAGCTCATTGCGAAACGTCGGTAAGGTTACTCTGTGTGCGTAGTCCGCCATCACGTGCAGCTTGCTGGTGATGAGGGCCTTGGCGGTGTTGAGATCAATGTTATCCTTGTTGGTCAGCCTGGTCGGTCGCGGTGCACGGCGGCGTACTTTTGCCAGACGCAGGCAAGACAATATCCGAATGTACAACCAGCCTGCATCAAACTCCCACCATTTGCTGGACAGCTTTGCGGAACCAGGGTAGGCGTGATGGTTGTTATGCAATTCTTCGCCGCCAATGATGAAGCCGAAGCTGAGAATATTGGTAGAGCCGTCGGGCGTTTCGAAGTTTCGGTATCCCCAATAATGCCCGACGCCGTTGACGACTCCAGCGGCGGTGAAAGGAATCCAAACCATCTGCACCACCCAGATCGCCACGCCGACAACCCCAAATAGGATAAAATCCAGTGCCAATAACGCCACCAGCCCGCTGTTGCTGAAGCGCGAATATACGTTTCGCTCAAGCCAGTCATGCGGCGTGCCGTGACCGAAATTTTTCAAAGTGAGCAGGTTCCCGGCCTCCCGCCGATACAGCTTGGCGCCTTGCCAGAGCACCATGTTGATACCCTTGACGTACGGACTATGCGGGTCTTCCTCGGTCTCCGTTTTGGCGTGGTGTTTACGATGAACGGCCACCCATTCCTTGGTTATCATGCCGGTGGTTAGCCATAACCAGAAACGAAAAAGGTGTGCCGCAAGCGGATGGATATCCAACGCGCGATGTGCCTGACAACGATGCAGATACAAGGTTACCGAGATAATCGTAAGGTGGGTAAGGACAAACGTGGCGACCGCATATCCCCACCACGGCAGAACCACCCATCCACTAAACATACCGCTCATTATGACTGACTATTATTTTTTACGCCGTCTGACGAATCAACTCGAACATTCATTTAATCATACGCATTGATTAGGGGCATGGGCAAGTATTTCGGGAAACAACGTCTATTCGCGCTCCAGCAACAGGCTTCCTTGCTCTCGTAACGATGCACGCCAATGCGGTGCAAGGTATACCGTCGCGTCTTTTTCGATAATGATTGCAGGCCCGACAAGCACCTGATTCGCGCCGACGTCTATGCGTTTGTACACCGGCACCTGTTGGTTTGATTGGTACGGCGTAACCCGTTCCACCGGACTTGCAGACGTTTGGCATACATTATAAGGGAGCCGAAGTACCGGGCTTGAGCCGCTGACCGTAAGCCGCAGGTTCACCATCTCGATAGGCATGTCCAGGGCATGACCGAAGCGTTGCGCGTGTTTGGCATGAAAGGCGCGCGCAACCTGCCGCCGATCCGACCAGGCCAGTTTTAACGTCGTGGACTGACCTTGATAACGCAGCTCTACCTCTCGTTTGAGGGTATGGTTTTTCTCGATTTCCGTGGTCGAATCGGCGGCAATCTTCGACTCCAACCGTGAGAAAATCCGCTCTATTTCTTTTTCTCGGCAGTCCTCCAACAGCTTGATCCAACTTTGTGAAGTTTCCTTGCCGGGCGGTGCCGCCAGCAACCCCAGGGCCGACAGTACTCCGGCGTAGGCCGGCACCAGGGCAAAGCGGATATCGAGCGCCTCTGCCAAGTCGCACACATGCAGGCCGCCCGCACCCCCGAAGCTCATCAAAGTAAAATGCTTGGGGTCGTGACCACGATGTATCGACATTACACGCAGTGCCTGGGCCATCTGCTCATTGGCGATGTGCACGATGCCTTGTGCGCAGCTCTGCACATCCAGCCCTATGCGTTGACCAAGGTCGGCGATGGCATTGACCGCCGCCTGATAATCCAGCGACAGGTCTCCCGCAAGTCTGCAACGTGCGGGCAGGCGCCCCAACACCACGTGTGCGTCCGTTACCGTGGCGCGCGTACCGCCCATGCCGTAGCAGGCGGGCCCCGGCGAAGCGCCCGCCGATTTGGGGCCTACCTGTAGCAGGCCGCCTTCATCAATCCAGGCAAGCGAACCGCCGCCGGCGCCGATGGTATGAATGTCCAGGGTCGGAACCGCGATCGGCAAGCCGGCGATCTTGGCGTTACCGGTCAGGTTGAATTCATTGTCGATGATGGAAACGTCGGTAGACGTTCCTCCCATGTCAAAAGTCAGCAAGCGTGTACGTCCCACGCGCTTGCCGATCTCTAGGCTCCCCCACAACCCTCCGGCGGGCCCCGACAGCAGCAGGCGCACGGCGTTGCGTGCGGCCACTTTCGCACTCAAGGTAAGACCGTGGTTCTGCATCACGGAGAGCTTCGCGGCCTTCATGCGCTCGCCTAGACGAGACAGATAACCCTGTACCACAAGGCTCAAGTAGCTGTTTAACCAAGTCGCCATACCGCGCTCGTATTCACGGTGCTCGGCAAGCACCTCGGATGAAATAGAAACTTGGAAATGATCCGCAAGCCGCGCTTGGATCTGCCTCTCGAAACGGTCGTCAACAAAGGAAAACAACAAACAAACCGCGACCGCCTCGGCATCGAGCGATTGAATCTTTGCCGTCAGTCGTTCAAGTTCTTCGGGCAACAGAGGTTGTACCACTTCGCCGTCGGGAGCCACTCTCCCGCCGACCTCGAGATTTAACTGCGGCGCAAATAATGAACGCTGTTTTTTAGGGGTAAGGTTATACAACTCCCGACGCGTTTGCCGCCCGATTGACAGCATATCCTTGAAGCCGTGATTGGTAACGAATACGGTACGCGCGCCTTTGCCTTCCAGCAGTGCGTTGGTGGCCACCGTGGTGCCGTGTACGACGTGCAGCCCCTCAAAGTCAATCGCCAGCGCCGCCATACCGTTGAGAATGGCGCGTTCGGGTGCATCCGGCGTCGATAACTCCTTATGTGCCGAAACCCGTTGTCCGTCAAAGTAGACCAGATCGGTAAAAGTCCCGCCGGTATCTATTCCGAGAATGTGCATAAACAACCGTATCCTGAAGCCCTCGTGTCCCCGTTTTATCGGCGGAGACGTAACAAGGGTCTTTTCAACATCTAAAAATTACATAATCTCCCGCATATAATACTGCACTCCCGGCGGCATTGTTTGGTACGCTGATCAACCAAATGCGCATAGACCCATCCACGTTCAGCGACGCTCGCCGCGGGCATGACGGTAGAGACCGCCCGAACCATGCCCCCGAAGGGACTATCCGCACCTGCATGAAGTGTACCTGAATAACATTGTGACGCCATTGACATCAAACGGTGACGCAGTAGCCACCGCCCCCTGTCTAGAGATCAAGGTCGGTCGAAAGGCCTCATCGCCTCCTATCGGTTGGTCGGTGTTGGCCTGTATGCACTTCGGATACGCCCCCCGCACAAACGAAAACGGTTTATCCGTACAAACGGACTTACAGACACTCGAATCGGAACCATTCGTACAATATTGGCTTACTGACAAACCCGTCCGGCGCGGTCGGTATGAAACCGTGGATTACGTCGCCAACCGGCACATACTTTTCGGGCATATCCAATCCGTCTGTGGCGACCGGGACAACCTCCGGCAACTCACCGAACGGGCATATGGAGAAATGTACCGGTGTCTGGCGCATACCGAATGCAATCACCTCCTGCGTACCTGGAATTACTTTCCACACGTCACCGGCTTCGACAATGACCGGGGAAAGACAAACCGCTATGAACAATTTTGCTGTGGACGGCTGCACGCGATGCAGAAATATGCCCTCGACGACGGTCCTTATCCGGCCGCCACGGTAATAGGCAACCAGGGTGACCGGTTTCATCTCTGCTTTCTGGCCGGTGACACGGCCGGCATCGGCGTAGAAAACCCGCGTCAGACGAGTGCCTATCGCTATCCGGTTCCCGATGTCCTTAACCGTCCGTTATTTTCACGAGGCATCCTCAAGGAGTGGCGCAACTGCACACACTTTTACGTATCCGGCACCGCCAGTATCGTCGGCCACGAAACACAACACGCCAATGATGCGAGCGCGCAACTGAACGAAGCCCTAAGCAACGTCGAGGCGCTGGTTGAACGCGCCAACGTACGGCACCAAACACAACTGCACGCACGCGATGACCTGCTTTGCATACAGGTCTATATCCGGCACGGTACGGACGTTGTGAGCATCAAACGGGTGTTGGCCGAACAGCTGCCGGGGGCGACGCCGCATATTCTGTTACAGGGCGAGATGTGCAGGGAGGACTTGCTGGTGGAGATAGAGGCTGTGTATCAACGTCCGACCGGCGGCCGTGCCCGAACTACCTGAAGTAGAAACCACGTTGCGCGGCATCACCCCGCACGTGCGGGGCAAGCAGATAACCGCCGTAGTCGTGCGTCAACGACGGCTGCGTCTGCCGATTTCTCGCAACCTGAATCGCTTGGCTACCGGGCAACGGATCAGACGGATCAAACGGCGCGCCAAATACCTGCTGTTTGAATTGGATAGCGGCCATCTGATCGTGCATTTGGGCATGTCGGGGAGTCTGCGCATCGCGGCCCCTGATGCGGCGCCCCGAAAGCATGACCACGTGGACGTTGTGCTTGGCGGGTGCATATTACGTTTTCACGACCCGCGGCGTTTCGGCAGCGTTCTATGGACCAGCAAAGACCCGTTGCGACATAAGCTCCTGCGCGACCTGGGGCCGGAACCGCTTGACGACGACTTTACCGGCCGATACCTGTACGCGCTTGCCCAGGCAAGAAGGATTCACGTCAAGGGTTTTCTTATGAATGGTCGTGTCGTCGCCGGACTCGGCAACATCTACGCAAACGAGGCGCTATTCCTCGGCAGGATTCACCCGCAACGCGCGGCGGGCCGGATATCGCTGGCGCGTTATCAATACCTTGCCGATGGCATCAAACAGGTACTCCATCACGCGATTGAAGCGGGCGGGACGACGTTGCGAGACTTCGTGCGCGAAGATGGCAAACCGGGCTACTTTGCCAACCACCTCAACGTCTACGACAGGGAAGGACAACCCTGCCCGAACTGCAAAACGCCGATAAAAGCGCGGATACTCGGCCAGCGCAGCAGCTTTTTTTGTGGGAAGTGTCAACGTTAAGATGGAGTGGTATTAATCAACAGAACTCTTCCAGATCTTATTGGCTACTTTAGCTAGGGCAGCGGACCTCTCTTTTATTGATTCCTCGTTCCATTGTTCCTTGTTAGCGATTTCGCGGTTCATAGCAAGCAGAGACTCTCCCAAATATTCGCGCTTGATTTCCCAACCCTTGTTTCCAATACTCGGATTCAGGCTACCCGTGAGCAAAGTGAGATTCCCAAAAGTGTTGACGGCCTCTTCGCGTGTTTCCATAAATGTTTTGGTTTCTTCATCAAGAGTATGCCCATCATAGATGGCTGACCACACAGATTCGCATGGGGCGGTTTTGTCATTGGCCAAAGGCCAGTGCTCGGCCCAACGCTGGGGCATAACGTGTTCAATCGTAAGATCTTCGGCAAACACAGAAACTTGCTCATCAAACTTGCTTCGCATGGCATGCTCTATCCGTTGAAAGATATAACGAAGACGAGGTGTAGGTATATTTCTATTCCCATACACCTCACGGCGTGTAAATTGCTCGACGACTTCAGGGTCCGTAGGCATCTTTGAGGCCTCCCCGGTCAGATGATCGGAAAGGCATCTGGAAAAAGCTGACGCGGGCTCGGGTTCTTCTCTAATGTATCTTATGATCCCCGGCACCACTTTGTTGTAGCTCTTGGTAGTAAAGCCGCAGATTTCACGCCTGACGATATAGCTTTCCAATAGCTTGAAAAGTTTAGCTTTGTCTTCATCTTTGATTGACTGTGCATTGATCCACAAAACCAGTGGGTGAAAAGTGGACATGTCCCAAACCCGAAAGACATCCGTAATTCCTGCAAAAAGGGCATCTTGATCCTGCTCCTCCATGGCACGATATGTGTCGGCATGTTTGAGCAAGATGTCCAACTCCTCAGTAACAGTTTCAAATTCCTGATCTCGTACATAGTGCTGATACTCTGTGGAAACTTTGCCGACATTTATTTCTTGTGCCATCTCGGCTACAACGACATGGGCTATAAAATAGTTGGCTCTTGCACGCTTCAATCGTCCCTGCCGTATTTGCTCGTTCCAGAAATCCTCCTCAAATGATTTCCACTGTTCATCAAAAAGTTTGTCGGCATTTTCGCCAGCTTTCTCCGCACGGAGGAAAATATCGTTGCGGATAAGATCAAACGGAGATAAGGGTTCGCCTAAGCCATTGAGTGAAGCAAAAATTTCCTGTGCATTGTCATCTTGATCAAGTTCGATAACAACAATCCGAAAACCGTATAAAAAACTGTCAAGAAGCGCATCAATTACTTGCTCAACAGGCTCCCCTTCTTCTGTTCGTTCTTGGATAAAGCCCTTCATTTCCTCATAGAGATACCAGAACGCACATAATAATTTGGGTGCTTTGCCCCATATTAAATTGCCGTTGTTGTAAAAGCACTTCGTCTGTAAAGACCTAAGCTCATCTAGAGGTTCTTCTTCGACAATGCTTTTGTAAAGATCCCGATCAAGACTGGAAGGCCAGAGCTTGAAACGTTCGCGGTCTGGCTCGGCCATGCCGGGACTTTTTTCATTGTACAAATAAGCGTTAATCACGTTCAGCTTTTGTGACTCATATTCGCGAGCCGCCTCACGAATGGCCGCAAGCGTAAGTTGAAAAGATGTAATTCTTTGTTGGCCATCAATCAAAAGTCGCTGTCTGACTACACCAAAGCCTTGTTTTGGCGGCTCGTAGCAAATAATGGCACCGAAATAATGTGGATGTGGTGATTGTTTATCGAGCTTCTCAATTGCCTTGTCTTTCAAGTCATCCCATAACTTGGGAATCTGCTTGTCCTCTTTTGTTTCCCATTCGTAGTGACGCTGATAAACGGGGACAACCCACTGGTATTTGTCGCCTAGAACAGTATCTAAGTTATAAACCCTAGCTTCCACAACAAACTCCTCTTGATATCGTTCATTTGTAAATCACATTCATAATACTTCATTCCCCCACCTGCGCACTGCCCAATCCTCTTGGATCGCTGGCGGCGGTTACGCGGTGGGTCTGCTTGTCCCATATAACGGCGTGCATATTGCCGTAGGTGTAGTCTTCCTTGACTTCCTGTAGCGTGTGTCCCATCGCTGCCAGGGCGTCTCGCGTTGCCGGCGATAGGGCGTCGGCCTCGAACTGTATTTTGTCCGGTAGAAACTGGTGATGAAAGCGCGGTAGTTGAACCATGGTATTGGCGTCCGCACCGTCGATGAATGCCAGCGACGCAAGCAATACCATAGTGATAATGCGGCTGCCGCCCGGGGTGCCCAGGATGGCGACACGGTTGCCATCGTCTAGGAAGGTGGGCGACATGCTGGACAACATCCGTTTCCCCGGCGCGATGGCGTTTGCCTCGCTGCCCACCAGTCCCCACAGGTTAGGATGCCCCGGCTTGGCGACAAAGTCGTCCATTTCGTTGTTCAGTAGTACCCCGGTTCCTTCCGGCACGAACCCGGAACCGAACGGGTAGTTGATGGAAAGGGTCGCCGCGATGTAGTTGCCTTCCCGGTCGATGATGGAGAAATGCGTGGTGTCTTGTCCTTCCTCGCTCTCTTTCCCCGGCGGGGAATCCGCGTCCAGGTAGCTTTGGCTTGCCGTTGCACGCTCGGGGTTGAAGTCGGCAAGCAGATTCTCGGCGTGTGTCTCGGACAGCAGTTTTTCTATCGGTACTTCAACGTGGTCGCTATCGCCGAGATAGCGCGCCCGGTCGGAGTACGCGCGCCGCATGATCTCGATGAGTGCGTGCGTGCGTTGCGTTGTATCCAGCTTGGTTGTGTCAATCCTTGACAACATGTTGAGCATTTCTATCAGTACGATACCGCCCGATGAAGGCAATGTGGCGCTGACGACGTTCATGTCTTTGTATTTGCCGACGATGGGTTGGCGTTCTTTGACGCGATATTGTTCAAGGTCTTCAAGCCGCCATATCCCGCCCGCCCGTTGTACGCCGTCGACCAGTTTCTTCGCCACTTCGCCCTTGTAGAATCCGTCCTCTTCAAGGTCACGAAGGCGCTCCAGTACTCCGGCCAGTTGCGGTTGGCGCAAGATGTATCCGGCCTGCGGGATTTCACCGTCATCGAGAAAAATTGCCGACGCCCGGGATGAAGCGCGTAGTTTTTCCAGCACTTTATCGGCTTGCTTCAGGTAAAGCGGCGACACTTCAAAGCCGTCGCGCGCCTGTCGTATGGCAAAGTCCAGTGTAGTGCTTAACGGTAACCGGCCGTATTTTCGAGACAGATGCACAATCCCCGCGGGCACGCCGGGAATGCCTGCCGCCAACGGCCCGGTGACGGAATCTTGCGTGGGGTTGCCGTCCTGGTCCAAATACATGTCGCGGGTTGCCGCAAGCGGAGCCGTTTCGCGTCCGTCCAACATGATGTCGCGGTTGTCTTTTGCGACGTGTAATAGCCAGAATCCACCGCCGCCCAGGCCCGATGAGTAGGGTTCGACCACGGCCAGCGTCGCCGTGACGGCTACGGCGGCGTCAAAGGCATTTCCGCCCCGTGCGAGAACGTCGATGCCCGCCTGCGTGGCCAACGGATGGGCACTGGCTATGGCAAAGTCGGACACCGCCGCCGGTGGTTTGGCTTTATTTTCAGCGATAGCCTGTGAAGTGCATATCGCCAACGACAAGAAGACTGATTTAAATAATAGGGAGTGATGTAACATGGTATGTAAACTGGTTGTTTAAGTTAAGGGTTTTCAGTGGTTGTACGCCTTTCGGCGGTCAGACTAATGGATGGTAGCACACGATCATCCTCGTGCTTTTTCCGCCACACCCCAGAGCCGAGGATTGCCGCTCGTTTACCGCTTTTTCTGCAAGGCGTTTGCAACGGCGGGAGAGACAAACTTTGACACGTCTCCGCCCAGCACCGCAATCTCGCGCACCAGGCTTGAGGAGATGAATGAGTATTCTTCCGCGGGAGTCAGGAAAATGGATTCAAAGCTGTCGTCAAGACGACGATTCATACTGGCCAGTTGAAACTCGAATTCGAAGTCGGAAACCGCGCGCAAACCGCGCAGGATCGCTTTGGCGTTTTGCTGTCGTGCAAACTCCACCAGCAGTCCATCAAATCTGCACACGTCTACGTTTGCAATCTCCGCCAATGACTGCTTTGCCAGTTCCACGCGCTCGGTCACGCTGAAGTATGGTTTTTTGTTTTCGCTGACGGCGGCGACGCCGACTACGACCCGGCCGAATATGCCGCAGGCGCGACGTACCAGATCGGTATGGCCGTTTGTGATGGGATCAAAGGTTCCCGGGTAAACCGCGACGGTCGCCATCCCTGGATTCTAATATGAAGTGCCCCATAAGGGTAACTATTTAAGGGCGGGTTGTCCCTCGTTTTCCCGCGTTATGTTTTGATATAGCCCGTAGCGCACCTGTCCGGCAAGTTTTTCATGGATACAGCGAAAGTCATTCAGGCATCGAGGTCGTTCAGATCGTGCCGAGAATTCGGTGTACAGTAAGGAAAACGGGGTAATGAGCATGCGCTCAATTAGAATAGACAAGGCTTGTTCAAGCAGGTCGGTGTTGAACGGCGGGTCTAAAAATACTACGTCGAATGATTGCTCCGTCTGCCGCAAAAACGCGAAGGAATCTTGTTGTACAACGTGCACCTGCGAGGCATTAAGGGCTTGTTTTTGTTGAGTAAGCGTCTCTGTAACCACCTTGTTACAATCAACCAATACGACAAGACCGGCGCCACGTGAGGCGGCCTCGAAGCCCAGTGCGCCGCTCCCGGCAAACAAATCCAGACAGCGCGCGCCGATTATCCTCGTAGATAGCCAGTTGAACAGTGTTTCGCGCACGCGGTCCGGCGTGGGACGCATTCCGGCGACTTCCGTAAACTGAATCCGACGGCTGCGCCAATCACCGCCAATGATGCGAAGGCTATTCTTTTTCCGGGCCACCGACGATGACCGTTATCATGTCGTGTAACTGTAAACGTCTTTGATACGCTGCACGGACATCCTTTTGGGTCACGGCAGAGATATGCTCGGCAAAGGTGCTCAAGTAGTCCAGGGGCAGCTTGTAATAGCCGATCAATGACAGGTAACCAAGGATGTCTCTATTGCTGTCGATACGTAATGGAAAACCGCCAATGATGCTGCTTTTTGAAAGTTGCAATTCTTCTTCGGTCGGGCCGGTTGCCACGAAGTTTTCAATCGTTTGCAAAGAGAGAGCGGCGGCCTGCCCAGCTTGGTCGGCGCGCGTTTGCAGCCCTACCATAAACGGACCCTCCTTTTGCAGGGGCAAGAAGTAGCTGTATACGCTATAGGCCAGGCCATGTTCCTCGCGTATTTTCTTTAGCAGGCGCGCAGTAAAGCCGCCGCCCCCAAGGACGTGATTGCCGGTGTATAGGTGGAAATAGTCCGGATCACCGCGGCGAATTCCCCGTTGACCTATGCGTATGTGTGCCTGTTGTGAGGGATAGGGAATGTATATGTCTTTAGTCGAAGGTCGTGATTTGGGTGACGCGATTGATGCAGGCTTTTTACCCCTTGTAAGGCTTGAGGAAATCTGCTCGGCGATCCGTCGGGCCCTTTTAATATCGACGGCGCCCACCATCACAATGAGCGCGTTTTCAGCAACCAGATATTGCCGATGGAATTCTTTGATATCATCCAAAGTAATTTTTTGAATGCTGTCCCGATACCCTAGGGTGGGTTGCCCATAAGGATGGTCTCCGTACACGGCTTTGTAAAAGGCCCTGGCGGCAATGTCTCCCGGACGCTGTTCACTGTCCTTGACGGCGATCAACGCCTGTTTCTTCAAGCGTTGAAAGTCTTTGTCGGGAAAGTTCGGCCGCGTGAGGACGGCAATGAATGTGGAAAATGCTTGGTGAAATAGCTTTTCTTCGGTAAGACTGCGTAGCGTAACACTGGACCGGTCAAGGTTGACGCTGGCCCCGTACTGTGCCCCAACGTCTTCAAAATTTTCCGCGATAGAATCGGCATCCAGTTCTCCCGAACCTGTATTCAGCAAGCTGTGTACAAGTTGCGACAGACCGGCAAGCTTACCGTCGCGCACGCTGCCGGCATCAAAGGTAACGGCAATATCCAACATCGGTAATTCGGGTGCGGCAACAAACAGCACCCCGACGCCATTATCCGTATGCCATTGTTCAATCTGTGGTGACGCAAACAACGGGCCCGCCAACACCAGACAGATACCTAGAGTGTAGTATTTGCCTAGGGTATAGTATTTGCCATTCATACCACGTAAGTCCGGTTAGTATGTGGGCTGCTGCGCCGCGGCTGTATCTGTAAGCGGTTCAAGTAACGCAACCGTCAGGTTTCGGTCAACCAGGTATTTTCTCGCAACGGATTGAACCTGCTCTGCCGTGACCGCATTGATACGTTCGCTATATTCGTCCATCACTTGCCACCCCAACCCCACCGTTTCCAAAATGCCGGCCACGGTGGCCTGCCTTTGCAGTGAGTCACGTTGATAAACTTCACCGGCGATAACCTGTGCCTTGACACGCGCCAATTCTTTTTCACTCACCAGTGTTTCCTGCAATTTCTCGATTTCTTCGTATAACGCCCGCTCTGCGTCGGTCACGTTGTGGGTGGCGGCCGGCGTGGCGGCGAACAGGAATAGCGTGGGATATCGGGCATAGAGGTAGTAACTGCAACTCGTGGCGGCGACCAATTCCCGCTCGCGCACTAGATGCTTACTGAGCCGGGCACTGCGCCCCCCGTCAAGAATACCTTCCAGCACGGACAGTGCATAAGCCTCCCAGTCCCGTTCGGCCGTGGCCAATGAAGGCACTTTGTAACCCAACATGATGTACGGCAGTTTAGCCATGGCTTTGACGGTAACGCGGCGCATGCCGGTTTGCGGATGCTCAAGGCGTGGCTTATTCGTTTTTATCGCACGACGAGGGCTGGCGGCAAAGTGTTTTTCGGCCAATGCGAAAACGGCCTGTGGCCGCACGTCTCCCACTACAACCAGCGTAGCATTATTGGGTGCGTACCAGTCGTTATACCACCGCTTTAGGTCTTCCATTGTCAAGTGATCCAAGTCGCTCATCCAGCCAATGATCGGGTGGTGATACGGACCGTTGATAAAGGCGGCCGCATATAATTGTTCGTAGACAAGCGCGTTTGGGTTATCGTCGGTGCGCAGGCGCCTTTCTTCCTTGACTACTTCGAGTTCACTGGCGAATTCATCGGGAGAGAAAATCAGGTTTAGCATGCGGTCGGATTCCAGCGCAAAGCTGACTTCCAGCTTACTTTTTTCCATGATTTGATAGTATGCGGTATAGTCGCGCCCGGTGAATGCATTATCCCGCGCACCGATTTTGGCCAGCATGGATGAAAACGTCCCCGAGGGATATTTTTCCGTGCCCTTGAACAGCATGTGTTCAAGCAGGTGTGAAATACCCGTGATACCGCTATGCTCCTGGGCAGAACCCACACGGTACCAGATTTGTGAAATAACAACGGCGGCGCGGCGATCTTCCTTGACGATGACTTTCATACCGTTGGCAAGGGTCTTTTCATGCGTGCTCCCTGCCTGGCCGCCGACGGGCGATACGGTCACCAGACCCAACAGAAGAAGGAGAGTTTTTATCTGTTTCATTTATGCTCGTTGTGTTTAAGTGTTAGGATAATGCCGTTTTGATACGCCTGCGTTGGCATCTGCCGAATTCTATTATAACTGGCGGTTGAAAATCCATGTACGAGACAGGAGCATTATCTCGATTACGCAAGGGGCTGTCCAAAACCAGTGGTGCGTTCACTGAAGGCATGGTCACCGCGGTACTCGGAAAAAAAGAACTTGATACCGAGCTTGCCGCCGAATTGGAAGAACGCTTGTTACTGGCTGATGCAGGCATGGAGACCACCGATAAAATCCTGAAGGATTTGAGTGCTCGCGTGCGTCGCAAGCAGCTAAACAACGTAGAGGTATTGTATGATGCCTTACAGGAAAGCATTACCGAAATTCTTGCCCCCTGCAATAAACCCTTGCTGATGCAGGACGCTCACCCGTTCACCATTCTGGTCGTCGGCGTGAATGGTGCAGGCAAGACCACCACTATCGGCAAGATCGCGCAACGTCTGAGTGAACAACGCCATTCCGTGATGCTGGCCGCCGGAGACACCTTCCGGGCCGCCGCCGTGCAGCAATTACAAGCATGGGGTGAAAAAATTAACGTGCCAATCGTTGCACAGAAAAGAGGTGCCGATAGTGCCGCGGTGGTATTTGACGCTTACCAGTCTGCCAAGGCGCGCAATATCGACGTTCTGATTGCCGATACCGCGGGGCGTTTACACACACAGCAAAACCTTATGGAGGAGTTGCGGAAAATCAAGCGTGCCTTGCAGAAAATCGAACCGGACGCCCCGCATGAAATTCTGCTGGTGCTGGAAGCCGGTACCGGACAGAACGCAATCAGGCAGGCTATGGAATTCCATCAGGCTTTGCACGTTACGGGGCTTTGTATCACCAAACTTGACGGCACCGCCAAGGGCGGAGTGGTTCTGGCCATTGCCGACAAACTTGAAATTCCGATCCGTTACGTTGGCGTGGGTGAGGCGGCTGAGGATCTGCGCATGTTTAATGCCGCCCGTTATGCCGGCGCGATGCTTGGACGAAAAGGGCCATAGAAATCTGATGATCAAACTGCAAAACGTCAGCAAACACTATCCCGGCAATCGAATTGCCTTGTCTTTCTTGAATCTGACTATGCAACAAGGTGAGATGGCGTTTCTAACCGGGGCATCGGGTGCGGGTAAAAGCACCTTACTGAAACTCATCGCTGCGATTGAACGCCCTACACGCGGGCAGATTCTTGTTGATCGGAGAAATATTTCCCGTATTTCCAAACGCAAGATTCACCTCCTGCGCCGAAAGATGGGCATCGTATTCCAGGACCATCACCTCTTGTATGACCGTAACGTCTTTGACAACGTGTCATTACCGTTGCAGATCGCCGGTTATGCGCAGGCGGATATAAAACGGCGCGTGCGCGCCGCCCTGGACAAGGTATCCCTGCTTGACAAGGAGATTGTGATGCCCATTACATTATCCGGTGGCGAGCAGCAGCGGGTCGGGATCGCGCGCGCCGTGGTCAACAAACCGGATATCCTGCTGGCGGATGAGCCGACCGGAAATCTCGACCCGGAACTGTCGGCGGAGATCATGCGGCTGTTTGCCGACTTTAATCAGGTAGGCGTGACGGTATTGGTTGCGAGCCACGACCTGGACCTGATCACACGTATGAACAAACGCATTATCCGTCTGCAAAATGGAAGATGCGTTGACACATGAAGCCGTGTAGCCACGAATATTGAACATGGTTATCAAACCTCGTCCAAAATCGCCGGCAAAACCGAACGCAATCGTCCGTTTGCGTGCATATGGACGGGATCATTTGCGCAGTTTCATATTCAGTCTGGGTAAACTCTATCAACAGCCTTTTGCCGCCACACTTACGCTGTTGATGATCGCCATTGCCCTGGCGTTGCCGGCGTGTCTACACATTTTGATCGACAACCTTCAGGCGGTCACGCACAAATGGCATGATGCGGGGCAGATTACCTTATTCCTGGAAGTTGACGCCGGTGAAAAGACCGTTAAGACATTGCGCAAGCGTTTTACAAACCACGCAAAGATCAAAAGCGTCGAATACGTATCTGCGGAAGCGGCCTTGAAAGATTTTCGGAGCCGTAGTGAAATCGGACACTTCCTGGAAAGATTGAAGGAAAACCCCCTGCCCCCCGTTTTCATACTTACCCCGTTTGCCGATACAAGGGACACGACCGGCCTCAATCACTTGCGTAGCGAGCTTCAGACACTTCCCGGTGTCGAACACGTACAACTCGACATGCAGTGGCTGCAACGCCTGCAAGCCATTACCGGTACCGTGCGCCGCGTGGTAACCATCATCGGTTTTCTGTTGGCGATGTCCGTGTTACTCGTCGTTGGCAACAGCATACGGATGGACATTGAAAACCGACGTGAAGAAATAGAGGTCGCCAAACTTATCGGTGCTACAGACCGATTTATCCGTCGCCCTTTTTTATATGGCGGAATGTGGTACGGCCTGTTGGGCGGGGTGCTTACGCTGCTTCTGGTGCTGACGGTACTGTGGCTGGTGGCACAACCCGTTCAAACCCTGATCAAACTCTACAACAGCAATTTTCAGCTCCTGTTCCCCAGCTTTCTACAGAGCCTTGGGTTGGTGGGTTTGAGCGTCGGCCTGGGATTGCTTGGCTCCTGGCTGGCGGTCAGGCGTCACATCTCCAGGATAGAGCCGAAATAAAACGACGGAGCTAAGTTTAGGCAGAATAGGCCGCTGGTCTATCACTTTTTGTTGGCACTCTCCCCCATAGAGTGCTAAAATATATGGTAACTCCATATTATTATAGATATTTTACTTGTTTGAGGAGGTTTTTAGCGTTGATGAAATCAAAGTCTGTCATGTCCTCACAGCTGCCCGTGGCGGTATCTGCCGGCACGCTGGACAGCTACATCGCCTTCGCATATCAGATACCGGTACTAAGTTCTGAAGAAGAGCACTCATTAGCCATTCGTCTGTATGAACGCAACGATCTGAGTGCGGCACGTACCCTGATCCTGCATCACCTTCGATTTGTTATCCAGGTCGCTCGTGGTTACAACGGCTATGGTCTGCCTCTGGCAGACTTGATACAGGAGGGCAACGTCGGGCTTATGAAGGCCGTCAAGCGTTTCGATCCACACAGGGGCGTGCGTCTGGTTTCCTTTGCCGTGCACTGGATTCGCGCTGAAATACACGAATTCGTGCTGCGCAACTGGCGCATTGTCAAGGTTGCCACCACCAAGGCACAGCGCAAGCTGTTCTTCAGTTTGCGTAACGCCAAGAAACGCCTGGCATGGTTAAATCAGGGCGAAGTCGAAAATATTGCCAGAGAACTCGGGGTAAAACCTGCGGAAGTGATGGAAATGGAAAAACGTCTCAGCAGCAACGATCTGGGTTTTGACGTACCGGAAAACGGCGACGAAGAAGACGCCTTCACGCCGGCCAAGTACCTGAGCCATGATTCCGGCGACCCCGAAACGTGCGTCGAAGAGCACGATTGGCAAAGCCACCAAAAGCGGCGGCTGCAAACGGCGTTCGCCACACTGGACCCGCGTAGCCGCGACATAATTACGCGACGGTGGTTGGCGGAAAACAAGGCAACGCTCCAGGAACTGGCGGATAGGCATAAGGTATCGGCGGAGCGTATACGTCAGTTGGAGAATAACGCCATCGGAAAGCTGAAAAGCAAAGTTATCGCGGCGTAACCTTATCTTAGAAGCCACCTGTATCTTTATATCCCGGACGGACACGCGGTGAACTCACCCAACCTCTTCAATACGTGCGTGTACGATCCGACCTGGACAGATAGATCAGCGTAGTCACGCCCAGCAGCAATAGTGCCGCACCGCCGTTGTGCATCACCGCGATACCGATGGGCAGATGCAAGACGACGTTTGCAATGCCGAGAGCAACTTGACTGCACAATAAAATTAGTGTCACACCCGTTACACTGCGCAAGATACTTGCAGCACCTTTCATCAATAAAATACGTAATAGCACGACCAACCAGTAAACTGCCACCAAGACGGCCAAGAGCCGATGGCTCAAGTGAATGGCGGTGCGTGCCGGATTATCGAGCACGCCGAATTCATAATTGACACCAAGCCCGCGCCAGAAAACAAAGCCTTCCCCAAAGTCCATCTCCGGCCACCATTTGCCCTGACAAGTGGGAAAATCCGAGCACGCCAGGGCCGCGTAATTGGCGCTGGTCCAGCCACCCAGCATGATTTGTCCGAGCAACAGAAACAGACCGATTACAAAGGCAAAGCGCATGGCATGCCCCACGTTTTGACGTCCGCCGGTTAGGGCCCCCGTTCGCAGTATCAGCCACCACAGCAGCGACAGTACGGCAAACCCACCCAGCAGATGCAGCATCACGATGATCGGCTTTAGCAATAGGGTCACCGTCCACATCCCCAGCAGGGCCTGAAAGGCAACCAGGCCGACAAGAAATATCGGCAAAACAACCGGTTGACCGGGAATGTTGCGGCCTTTCCACGCCACGACCGCAAGCAGCAAGATCAATAATCCGAGTATGCCTGCAAAGTAACGATGAAGGACCTCTTTCCAAGCCTTGTCAGTCTCTACGGCGCGTTGCGGATACGTGCGGTTTGCCTGCTCCACTTCGCCGGCGGATTCCGGTATACCGAACCAATGACCGTAGCACCCCGGCCAGTCCGGACAGCCCAGCCCCGCATGCGAGAGCCGCACGTAAGCACCGAGCACCACTACCACCAGGGCCAGCGCACAGGTAAACCATGCGATGACATGAAAGGCACTTTTATAGTCGGTCAAGCTCGAATACCTTTGTTGGCGGTTTAAATTCCTTGTCGAAGCCGCATTCTACAAGTGCAAGCACCGGCAAAGCGTTTGTGATGGTACGTCGGCTTTCATCGTATTAGTACTACTCCCTCCCGATTGCGCGGTAACCGATATCCGAGCGGCAAAACATGCCCGGCCAGGAAATTTCGCGTACTTGCCGATACGCATTCTTCTGTGCCGCACCAATGTCGTCACCAAGCGCGGTAACGCACAATACTCGCCCGCCGTTTGTCAATGTCCGACCGTTTTGCAACCTGGTGCCCGCATGAAAGACCTTGCACGCAGCCTTTTCTTGCCGCGGCAAACCTTCAATAACCCGGCCTTTCTCATATTGCTCGGGATATCCTTGCGCGGCAAGCACTACGCCGAGTGCCGCACGCGAGTCCCATTGAATCTCGTGCCGATGCAACCGTTCGGCCAATGCCACCCTACACAACTCGGCCAAGTCCGATTGCATGCGCATGAGTATCGGTTGTGCTTCGGGGTCACCGAGACGACAGTTAAACTCCAGCACGTAGGGGTTACCCTGCGCGTCAATTATCAAACCGGCGTAAAGAAAACCGACGTATGGCGTACCTTGCTCCGCGAATCCGTTTACGACGGGATAAATGATTTCTTCCAGGATTTGTCGATGCATGGCGCCCGTCACCGCGGGAGCAGGCGAATACGCGCCCATGCCACCCGTATTTGGGCCGTTGTCGCCCTCGTCGCGCGCCTTATGGTCTTGTGAACTCGCCATGGGCAACGCACATCGACCGTCGACCATACATATAAAACTGGCCTCTTCCCCCTGAATGAACTCTTCTATGACGATTTGGCGACCGGCCTCGCCAAAGCTTGCGCCACTCAGCATTTTTTCGGCACAGTGGGTAGCCTCCGCATGGGTTTGCGCAATCGTCACGCCCTTGCCCGCCGCCAATCCGTCCGCCTTGATTACAATAGGAACCGGCCTGGATAAAATATAGGCCTTGGCCCGATCAATATCGGTAAACACGGCGTACTCGCCGGTAGGAATGCCGTGTTGCCGCATGAATTGTTTGGCGAAAGATTTGGATCCCTCCAGTTGCGCCACTGCCGCGGTGGGGCCGAAAATTGGCAAGCCTTCTTGGCTAAACCGATCAACGATGCCGGCCACCAGCAAGGCTTCGGGACCGACTACAGTCAATTCAACGTGTTGCCGCTTTGCAAAGGCGATGAGGGCATCGATATCTTCTGCGCCAACATCAACGTTTTCCGTCTTCGGCTCAAACGCCGTCCCCGCGTTGCCCGGCGCAACAAATACGCGAGTCACCTTTTCCGCTCGACCCAGCTTCCAGGCCAGGGCGTGTTCACGTCCGCCGCCGCCGATTACCAGTATTTTCACGTTTTTCAATACCGGGAGTTAATGGCGAAAGTGGCGCATGCCCGTAAATACCATCGATATGTTCATCTCATTCGCCGCCGCAATAATTTCGTCGTCATTCTTGGAGCCCCCGGGTTGAATGACGGCGGTAACGCCGCACTCATGTGCCGCGTCCAGTGCGTCACGAAATGGAATGAAGGCATCGGAGGCCATTACCGCGCCGCCAAGTCCCAGCTTTTCATCCTGTGCTTTCATGGCGGCTATCTTGGCCGAGTACACGCGGCTCATCTGCCCGGCACCTACGCCCAAGGTTTGTTGGTTACGTGCATAGACGATGGCATTCGACTTTACGAATTTCACTACTTTCCAAGCAAAAAGTAAGTCTTCAATTTCGTCGTTTGACGGCGCGCGCGCCGTGACAATTTTTACATCGTCTTTTCCCGTAATGCCCGTGTCCCGGTCCTGTACCAGCAGGCCGCCCGCTACGCTTTTATAGTCAAATGATTCGTTCATTTCCCGCCGGATGCTGTATTCCAGCACGCGAAGGTTTTTTTTCAGCGCCAATACTTTACGCGCGGCATCGGCAACGTCCGGTGCAATGATGACCTCGATAAATTGCTTCGCAACCGCCTTTGCAGCGTCGGCGCCCAACTCCCGATTAACGGCAACAATACCGCCAAACGCCGAGGTGGGGTCGGCTTCCCGCGCACGTTCGTAGGCCTGCAAAATGGTCGCGCCCGTGGCAACGCCACAGGGATTGGCGTGTTTGACTATCACGCACGTCGGGGAGGAAAATTGTCTTACGCATTCCAATGCGGCGTCGGCATCCGCAACATTGTTATAAGATAGCCGTCCGCCCTGAATGGTTTCGGTGGTTGCAATTCCCGACCCGGCGGGCGGGTTTTTCGCTATGTAAAACGCCCCGCGCTGATGCGGATTTTCACCATAACGCAATACTTTCGCGCGCTGAAACGAGAGTGTAAGTTCGCGGGGGAAACCGCCGCTATCTTGCTGTTTCCGCCCCCCCAGGTAATCGGCGATTGTTCGATCATATTGCGCCGTGTGATCGAATGCCTTTACCGCCAATTCAAATCTCTTTTCCCGGCCCAACCGGCCGTTGCCTTCCTTTAATCCTGCAACTATTGAACCGTAGTCCGCGGGGTTCACGACCACGATGACGCGGGCATGGTTCTTTGCCGCCGCACGCAATAATGCAACGCCGCCAATATCAATATTTTCAACGGCATCCCGGAAAGAATTGTCGGGGTCGGCTACGATCTTGGCAAACGGGTAAAGATTGACGATGATCAGGTCAATGGCGGCAATGCCGTGACGGTGCATGACCTCTTCGTCCCGATCGCACCGTCCGAGAATACCGCCATGAATCTTTGGGTGCAACGTTTTGACGCGACCATCCATGATTTCCGGGAAGCCGGTATAGTCGGAAACTTGTGTAACGTCTATGTCGTGATCGCTCAAAAGTGCGGCAGTGCCGCCCGTAGACAACACTTCCATGCCCATCCCGCGTAATTGACGGGTAAATCCTACGATACCCGTTTTATCGGCAACGCTGATTAAAGCTCGACGACAGGAATACCGCTTAAAGTTGGCCAATGAAGTAGATATGAAAAGGCCGTTAACTCAAGTCGTGTACCTTGAGCTTTTTACGCAGTGTACCGCGATTGAGACCTAAATATCTTGCCGCTTTTGTCTGATTGCCGTCGCAATACTGCATTACCGATTCCAGCAAAGGGCGTTCAATTTCCCTCATAAATATTTTGTAAAGATTTTTAGGCTCATGCCCGTTCAGCTGGTCCAAGTACAGGCATAGGGAATCTACAACTGTCTCTCGTAAAGGTTGCCCGTGACGTCGGCCGGCTGCCCGGTCAGTAGAAATCGCAGTACTCACGGGGCTTGCTCCGGTTGAGGCCGGCAAGCGCGAATAAGAAACGTACGGATGATTTCTTCATCAATGGGTCGTCTTTGGATACGCATGGTTCACAGGTTTTTATATTTTTAGTTATTAACCGATATATCTTCAAGCTACACCGTGTACCGGGGCGCAACTTCTCGTCAAACTCTTCCGATGAGGATAGGCCACATTTTCCAGGTAATCCGTTTGGTCAAAATCCGGAATTTACTCGCGCTGGCCCGTGCACCATGATCGCACTTTCTCGAATAAAGGCAAGCCTTTTTATCTCGAAATAAGTTCGCATTTCGCCCAGGCCGTTTTAATCAATTTTGAATGTGAGTTAGAGGGGAAGAAGGTAGAGAGTTTAAAAAGCGTCCTATTAATTCTCCTTTATTACTCTCCCTTATATTCCCTCAAATAACGGCGCAATGCGGGCAGGTGTTCGTCGTACAGCCGCTCGGCCTCGATATATTGAACAAGCTCGGTAACCGTGGCAACGGCGATGATCGGCATTGAAAAATGTTCCCGTAAACTATCAACGGCGGAGCGCACCCCCGTCGCTCCCCGCTCCTGTCGATCAAAGGCTATGACGGCACCCGCCGCTCGCCCGCCCGTACCACGAATAGTTTTTACGGTCTCGTTGATTGCGGTGCCCGCAGTAATGACGTCGTCGACAATAAGCACTCTGCCGGCTATAGGGGTGCCCACCGTTTGTCCGCCGTCGCCGTACTCTTTGGCTTCCTTGCGGTTAAAGGCATAGGGCACGTTAAGGGCGTGTTCACGGGCAAGGCTTACAGCGGTGACGGCGGCAAGAGGAATGCCTTTATACGCCGGGCCGAACAGCATGTCGAACTCCACGTTTGCATCGACGATCGCCCGCGCATAAAAGGCACCCAACCTCTCAAGGGCGCGACCGTCATTAAATAAACCCGTATTGAGAAAATAGGGGCTTACGCGGCCCGATTTAAGTGTAAACTCACCAAACTGCAATACTCCTTGATCAACGGCAAACTGGATGAATTTTAGACTGTTTTTCATGTAGCGGGGTCAAGGGTCGTAGCTTTGTCGGTTATTTTATGCCAACAAGACGCCGGCTGTTAAAAAGTCTATTGTATTACACCATGCGCATTATTACTCTCAATGTAAATGGTATACGCGCGGCGGCGCGCAAGGGGCTGTTTGCGTGGTTGAAAAAGCAACGCGCCGATGTGATTTGCTTACAGGAGACCAAAGCGCAAGTGTGGCAGCTGCAACAGGATACGGCTTTTTTCCCGAAGGGCTATCACTGTTATTACGTTGACGCATTGAAAAAAGGATACAGCGGCGTCGCCGTTTACAGCAGGTACAAACCGAATAAAATTGTTCGCGGCTATGGGGAAGATGAATTTGACGGTGAAGGCCGTTATCTGGAACTACAGTTTGATCGCCTCGCCGTAGTCTCCCTGTACGCCCCTTCAGGTACTTCCAGTGAACTGCGCCAGCAGGCCAAATTTCGCTTCATGGACAGTTTCATGCAACACCTAAAAAATATAAAACGCCGACGCAAGGAGTATATTCTTTGCGGCGACTGGAACATCGCCCATAAGAAAATCGACCTAAAAAACTGGCGCGGCAACCAAAAAAACTCAGGCTTCCTGCCCGAAGAGCGTGCCTGGTTGGATATGTTGTTCAACGGCGTCGGCTACTTAGACGTTTTCCGGGAGATCAACCAAGAGGAAGAAATGTATACATGGTGGTCAAACCGCGGTCAGGCCCGGGCAAAAAACGTCGGCTGGCGCATTGATTACCATGTTGCCACGCCCGGACTGAAAGGAACGCCGCAACACGCCGATATTTATAAGGAAGAACGCTTTTCAGACCACGCGCCGCTTACCGTTGATTATGACTTGACGTTTTGATCCCGCACTCGGAAAAAGTTTCCTGGTCGCAGGCCTTGCACGTTTACCTGAAACCACGGGTACTCGCCATGTTGTTTCTCGGTTTTTCGGCGGGCCTGCCGCTACTGCTGGTATTCGGAACGCTGTCTTTCTGGCTACGGAAAGAGGGGATAGATCGCACTACGATAGGCTATATATCTTGGGTTGCCTTGCTTTACGGGCTTAAATTCGCATGGGCACCGTTGGTGGACCGCCTGCCTTTACCCTTGCTGACAAAACATTTGGGTCAGCGACGCAGCTGGATATTATTGTCGCAGATCGGCGTCATCCTCGGGCTGTGGATGATGGCAACCTGTGACCCGACAATTGATCTGACGAGGTTGACACTGTTCGCCCTGTGGGTTGCTTTTTCTTCGGCTACTCAGGATATTGGTATCGATGCCTGGCGGATTGAAGCCGCACCGGACGCGCAACAAGGCGCAATGGCGGGGACGTATCAAATGGGCTATCGCCTTGGCTTAATATTGTCTGGCGGAGGCGCGTTCCTGATCGCCGGCAGTTTCTCATGGAACACAGCGTATTTTGCTATGGGGCTGATTATGTCCGTCGGTGTCGTTACAACTCTGCTTATCTTCGAACCCGACCGGAGAATTACAAAGGAGACGTGGCTACAGGAAGAGCGCGTGATAAAGTTTCTTCAAGGCCCTTCCCATCTGCCTCGGCGCATTCGTTACCTCATTGCCTGGGTGATTGGTGCAGTGGTATGTCCGTTTACCGATTTTTTCGCACGCAACGGCATTATGGTTGCGCTGGTAATTCTGGTTTTCGTCGGTCTGTTTCGAATCAGTGACATCACCATGGGCGTGATGGCAGGACCGTTTTATGCCGACATGGGATATACCGAGACGCAAATCGGTCTTGTCTCAAAGACCTTCGGGGTGTTCGTTACCATATTCGGTGCGTTGTTGGGCGGTATTCTTATCATGCGTTATGGTTATATGCGTATGTTGATCGTTGCGGCAGCACTGGTTGCATTCACCAACGTGGTCTTCGCCTGGCTTGCAACACAGGAGCCGAAAACTTTTTTATTGGTGCTTGTAATCACTGCGGATAACGTCAGCGCCGGCATTGCGGGCTCCACGTTTATCGCCTACCTGTCCAGTCTCACCAACCGCGCTTACACGGCAACGCAGTATGCCTTGTTCAGTTCGTTAATGCTGTTGCCGGCCAAGTTTATCGGCGGCTTCTCTGGACAGGTCGTGGACAACCATGGTTACGTATACTTTTTTATCTATGCAGGGCTGCTCGGCGTGCCGGCCGTGCTGCTTGCAATCTACATGCAGGCCAATCGCCGCGGAGGATACCAGGCCGAGTGAAACCAGAAAAGTTTATACCTATTGAGCAAGCCAGCTATTTTCAGCAAAAATAGATAAGGCTGTATAACGGAATACTTTGACGGTTTTCAACTAAGGATTTAACTGCCTTTTCGCTATTTGTTTAAATTTGCTGTTCAGCCTATCCCTAAAAGTTTTCCCTACTTCATCAAATATTCGCAATAGCTCTGAATAAAGTACCTTTGCCGCCTATGCAGAAACAATCTTTCACCTGAAACAGAGATAGAAGTTATAGCGATTTATCTACAAGATAAAAGAAATTAAAAACATTTACCTGCAAAATCGAGATATTAGTCTACCTGTTTCACGTGAAACATAGTTAATCGTGGAATTCTGCGACAACCGGGGCATGGTCAGAAGGGCGTTTGTTGCTTCGAGGAAGTTTGTCAACGCCACTGAAAAGGCACTTCGTCTGCAGTGTTTCACTTGCCAGGATCAGATCAATTCTCAATCCCATATTGCGACGAAAGGCGGCGGCGCGATAGTCCCACCAGCTAAAACTGTCCTCTTCTTGTTCAAACAACCGAAACGTATCGGCAAAACCTAGTTTTAGTATTGCTTGCAATGCTTCGCGCTCTTTGCTGCTACATAAAATTTTCTCTCTCCACACTTCCGGATCATGCACGTCGCTATCTTTGGGTGCGATGTTAAAATCTCCCAACACAATGTATTTCGGGTACTTTTTAAGGTCTCTTTCAATAAAAGCCGTCACTTTCCTGAGCCAGTCAAGTTTGTACGCATATTTCTCAGAGCCCACCTCCGATCCGTTGACGACGTAGAGATTCAGTATTCGCACGCCAGATACGGTAACTGCAAGAATACGCCTCTGTGAGTCATCCAGCCCCCCAATGTCAGAAAGTGTCTCGCCGGCCCTTTGTTTTGATAAAACTGCAACTCCATTATAGGTTTTCTGACCAGAGAACTCGGCATGATAGCCGGCTTGGGTAATCTCGGCTACTGGGAATTCTTCATCGATCATCTTAGTCTCTTGCAGTGCAAGAACGTCTACAGGGTTATCATCAAGCCACGCGAGTACCTGTGGAAGACGAACGCGCAAAGAGTTTACATTCCAAGAGGCAAATTTCATATTTTGGTTAAATCGATCAGCAACAGGGCTATCCACCGAGGATGATTATGACGTTGCCTCTCGTCAGCGTGGCACCTAACGGCTCACTCTAAATGTCTATGTTCGCCGCAGCCAGTGCATTTTTCTCAATAAAGTCCCGACGAGGTTCAACTTGATCTCCCATCAAGGTTGTAAACATCTCATCCGCCGCCACGGCATCTTCTATGTTCACTTGCATCAATCGACGCGAGTCTGGGTTCATGGTTGTCTCCCAAAGTTGCTCTGGGTTCATTTCACCAAGCCCTTTATATCGCTGTATGACCAGCCCTTGCCTGACGTCCTGCATAAGCCAAGACATTATTTCTACAAGACTTTCCGATACAACTTTGCGATCTCCCCGTTGCACGAAAGCCCCTTCTTCAAGTAACCCATCAAATTGCTCTGCAAGCTGGCGGAGTAACTGAAAATCGGCAGATATAAAAAAGTCTTCGGGAAAAACATCATCCCTGTCCAGCCCATTCGCCTGTTTTACAAACACCAACTGAAAAGGGATATCTTGCCAATCTTCTCGAACGGAATAGCTAACGTCTGTCGTTTCCCGATGATTAAGCCGACCCGCGAGCTGGTGGCACCACTTACTCAACTTCTCTCGAGAAGCCTTGTCCTCAAGCGAATTTAGTTTGGGGGCAGGTGTGAGCAGCATTTCCATCAGTATATCGTACTCATGTGTACGGCTTAATCTTCGGAGCGTAGACATCGCTGTAAGATAGTCTTCGCCCAATTCTTCCAATTTACTGCCGGGTAGGGGTGTGGCATTGTCTTTAATATATAGGGAAGCATCTTCTATCGCTTGGTATAACAACTTCGTTTCCAGCTCGACGTCATCTTTTATATATTGCTCCCATTTGCCCTTTTTGATCTTATATAACGGTGGTTGCCCTATATACACATGTCCCCGTTCGATAAGCTCTGGCATCTGCCGATAAAAAAATGTCAACAGCAATGAACGTATATGAGATCCGTCCACATCTGCATCGGTCATAATAATAATTCGATGATACCGAAGTTTATCAACATCAAACTCATCCTTGCCAATACCACAGGCCAAGGCCTTAATAATTGCACCAACTTCTGCAGAGGAAAGTATTTTGTCAAAACGCGCTCTTTCCGCGTTTAATATTTTTCCCTTTAAGGGAAGAATTGCCTGTGTATGACGATTGCGCCCTTGTTTAGCGGAACCCCCTGCAGAATCTCCCTCTACCAAGAACAGCTCGGATAAAGAGGGGTCTCTTTCTTGACAGTCGGCCAATTTACCGGGTAGGCCTGCAACATCCAAGGCACCTTTACGGTATGTCATCTCTCTCGCCTTTCGTGCCGCCGCGCGCGCGCGCGCTGCATTTACTATTTTTTCGACAATTGCTTTAGCCTCAACAGGATTTTCCAACAGGAAATCCTGCATGTGCTCTAACAGGGCAGGCTCTACTATGCCTTTTATTTCGGAAGAGACCAGCTTTTCTTTGGTTTGAGAAGAAAATTTTGGGTCGGGTAGCTTGACAGATAAAACCGCAGCAAGTCCTTCACGTATGTCATCTCCCTCAACGATAATTTTATGCTTTTTGATAATGCCTTGCTTTTCCATGTATTGGTTCAGCGAACGGGTAAGTGCACTACGTAGCCCGGTAAGGTGGGTGCCGCCATCGCGTTGCGGAATATTATTGGTAAAGCAAAAAACGCTTTCCTGATAGGAGTCATTCCACTGCAGTGCTGCCTCAATAAAAACAGACCCTATCTCCTTTTTCACATAGACAACGCTTGCGTGTAGCGGCGACCTTTTGGCGCCAAGGTGTTCAATAAAGGCACGAATACCCCCACTGTATTTAAAAGTATCACTTCTTGCTCGGCGCTCATCCCTCAAGGTAATACACACACCAGAGTTTAGAAAGGACATCTCACGAAGCCTTTTTGCCAGCACATCATAGTGAATCTCGGTGTTATTATTAAAAGTAGTTGGATTGGGAGAAAAGTGGATAACTGTCCCTGTTTTATCGGTTTTACATACCTTTTTGAGAGAATGCTGCGGCTCTCCATTCCTATATTCTTGCCTGTAGCAATAACCTTCTCTATTCACCGTCAGGACAAGCTGAGCAGATAAAGCGTTAACTACAGAGAGACCTACACCATGTAACCCACCAGAGACTTTATAAGAATTATCGTCGAATTTCCCACCAGCATGCAGCGTTGTCATAATAACTTCTGCCGCTGAACGACCCTCTTCCTTGTGTATGCCCACTGGGATCCCACGACCATTGTCAAGAACAGTCACTGAATTATCCGGATGGATGCTTACTTGTATGTCTGAACAGTGGCCTGCTAAGGCCTCATCAATTGAGTTATCTACCACTTCAAAAACCATGTGGTGTAAGCCAGTGCCGTCACCAATATCCCCAATGTACATTCCAGGGTGTTTACGAACGGCCTCAAGCCCTTTTAGAACCTTTATGTTCGCAGAGTCGTAAGACATAATGAAATTACTTACCTAGCTTATCTGTTTCACGTGAAACACTTCACCTCTTCCTAGAGGAAGGAAGCCTTTTCAAGTTAATATTCACAGCCGTTAGTTCGAGATATCTTTCAAAGATATAAAGGTCGCGCTCTTTAAGAATCTATGTTTAGCTTATAAATGGGAATATCTACAGGTAAACGAGCACTATAGTCGCATAGGCATTATTACATACTGGTTTCTTTCTTCAGATTCTGTTGACGAACTTTCCTCTGGTGACCTGGGAAGAAGCAAAACGCTGCTATTCGCATCCCGGATGAAAATTTCCACATCCTTGGATTCCAACACATCTAAGACATCAAGCAGGTATGAAACATTAAACCCAACTTCAAGCTTCTCTCCCTTGTAGTCAACTTTCATGTATTCCTCTGCTTCTTCCTGCTCCAAATTGTGTGCTTGAACCTGTAGAGAATCATTGTCTAAGATAAGCCTGACCCCCCTATTACCAGCAGATAAAATTGACACTCTGGAAAGAACTTGTTTCAGAGGAGCTCTTCCCACAACTAAACAATTCCCCTCTTTATTCGGCAATACCCGTTGATAATCCGGGAATTCACCTGCTACCAAACTTGATGTAAGTTGGACATCAGAGAGCAACACCCGAAATTGATTTTTGCAAAAGGAGAGATTTACAGTTTGTTCATCATCGAAATCTAGTAGTTTTTTTACCTCATGTACTCCCTTTCGAGGAAGGATGATTTTTTTTGTTTCTTTTATGTCTGATGTGTGGTTGATCTGCGATAAGGCGAGGCGATGACCATCTGTGGCGATTGTTCTGATTTGGTTTTCACCTATTTCTAACAGCAATCCATTCAAATGAGGTCGAAAGTCTTCCTTTGCCATGGCAAAGGAAGACTTTTCTATAAGTACCCGCAAGTCACTCCGAGGGATAGAAATACTTTCCCCTGAGGTTTCAAAATTCTTAGCTATCGGAAATTCTTCAGCAGATAATGAAGCAAGTAAAAACCGGCTATTTTTCCCAGACTTGATTTCAATTTTATCATTGTCAGCAATGGTAAATTCTATCTCCGAATTTTCGGGTAATGAATGGCATATATCCAAAAGTTTTTGTGCAGGAAGAGTTATTTTCCCATCAAAAGTATTACTCGGTTTTTCGAGAGCTGCGATAATCTCGATTTCAAGGTCTGTAGAAGTTATGGAAACCTTCTCAGGGGAGCTTGTTATAAGAATGTGGTTTAACATGGGTGTAGTTTGCTTTCGCTCGACGGCACCGATGACTTTTTGAAGTGGTCTTAGGATTTGTTCACGAGAAAAATATAATTTCATTTCTAGATATCTCTTTAAATTTTAAATGAGTTTCTTTGTGGAAAACTCATAATTTTTCTTTCTTTTTAAATGCTTTTACAAATTATCCTTTTTAATTTTTCTTTTACTTTTCTTTTATCAAACTCTTATTTACAAATTATTAACTGTTTAGCTCTTGGACCAATCTAGTGTAGTCATCTTTTATTTGTTGGTTTTTTTTACATAAATCTTTGATTTTTCTATTGGCATGTAAAACTGTCGTATGATCGCGTCCACCAAAGGCATCCCCAATTTCGGGTAGGCTGTGGTTCGTTAGCTCCTTTGCTAGTGCCATACCTATTTGTCTTGGCCGAGTAATGGAACGGTTGCGTCGCGGGGATAAGAGGTCGGAAACTCGCAATTTATAATATGTGGCTACTTTCTTTTGAATATTTTCTATAGAAAGGGATCGCTTCTGTAAAGCTAATAGATCATTTAAGGCATGTTTTGCAGATTCAATAGTAATATCGGAATGGTTGTATTGAGTGCTGGCTACTACCCGATGCAGTGCTCCCTCCAACTCTCGAATATTGGAGCGAATCCGCTTGCAGATGAAAAAGGCTACATCCGAGGGAATTTCGACGTTCATTTGTGAGGCCTTGCTTTTTATTATAGCAACTCGTGTCTCTAGGTCAGGGGGGTCTATTGTTTGTGTCAGACCCCAGCCGAAACGTGATTTTAATCTTTCCTCCAGCCCTTCTACCTCTTTGGGATAGCGGTCACAAGATAGAATAATTTGTTTTCTGTTTTCTACTAGGGTGTTGAAAGTGTGGAAGAATTCTTCTTGGGATCTTCTCTTTTCTGCAAGAAATTGAATGTCGTCAACCAGTAGTGCACTTGTGGAACGGTAGCGTTGCTTAAACTCGTTAATTGTATTGTGTTGTAAAGCCCTGACCATTTCAGTGACGAAACGTTCTGAGTGTAGATAAATAATCTTCATTGAAGGGTTTTTCTCTCGCATTAGGTTACCAGTTGCGTGTAGTAGGTGTGTCTTACCAAGTCCGACGCCCCCGTAGATGAAAAGGGGGTTATAGGCTTCACCTGGATGGTTTGCTACTTGCATAGCAGTAGCCTTTGGGAGTTGATTTGATTTGCCTTCGATAAAGATGTCGAAGGTCAGTTTTGGATTAAGATTGTGAGAGATATTGTTTCCTTTCTCTGGTTGAAGCGCCTCGTTTGGTTTCTTTGTAACGTCATGCTCATTACTACCGATCCTCAGCGAGATGTGATCAGGTGTGATTTTTCCTGTTGCGAGGACGATTTCGTGAATGCGTGGTAGAAAGTGTTTTTTTACTTGGTCTAGAACGAAATGGTTGGGTGCAAGTAATGTTAGTCTTCCATTACCTCCAATGGCGTGCAAAGGACGAATCCAAGTGTTAAGCTGCTGTTCGGGTATTTCCGTTTCGAGTTGATTTAAACATGTTTTCCAAAGGATAGAGGGAGTGGTCACTTCATCGGACTCCCAGTTTTTTTATTGTAGGTAACGAATGAGGACATGGGGGAGCTAGTTTATCTGGGAACAATTCGGTTATCCACCATTTAATCTTAATCGGCTCGTTTCTTGTAATGAATAAACGTTGACAAATGTAAGAAGCATAATTATTTTGTGCATATTATCAGATTGTCACTCTAAATGCTTGAAGAGAGAGTAGACCCACATGAAACGGACGTATCAACCCAGTAACGTGAAGCGCGCACGTAAGTACGGCTTCAGGGCAAGAATGAGGACGAAGGGTGGTCGTGCGATAATCAACGCTCGGCGGGCGCGAGGTCGCGCTCGGATATGCCCGTAAGTTATTGTCTGCGGTAGACCGATCTTTCACCTCGAGAGAGAGGCTGCATACAGCAAGTCAAATTCAACGTGTTTTTGATCAACCTGAGAGACGAAGGAACGGGTTTTTCACGGTGTTATCGAGGGAAAACTCGGTATTTTACCCCCGTATGGGAAGGATCGTCGCGAGAAAAAATGTAAAGCGGGCCGTTGACCGTAACGCAATAAAGCGCATCATTAGGGAGAGCTTTCGCTCACACAAAGCACTGCTTCCTGCCAAGGACTTTGTAGTAATCTTAAACCAACCCATTGTATTCATACAACATGGCAAATTGCGGCAACAGATAACCAACCTCTGGAAATCGTTTACTACAGTATGCAGTCAATCATCGCCAAGCTGATAATTACGACTATTAAAGTATATCGCCTTATTCTGAGTCCATGGTTGGGACACCATTGCCGATTCCATCCAACCTGTTCCATATATGCTATCGAAGCCATACAAAAACACGGCGTGTCTCGCGGTGGCTGGTTAGCAGTGAAACGCCTTTCTCGTTGTCATCCTTGGCACGAAGGCGGCATGGACCCCGTACCAGAAGAACCGAACCATGGTTAATCAGAGGATCTTTTTATATTTAGCATTGGCATTCGTGCTATACATGATCTGGTTGACTTGGCAAAGGGAACAAGTGCTGCAATCCGCACCGCCGCAGACGGTGGAACAGCAAGAAGCCATTAAAGATGGCACACGGGCGAACGCACAGGACCTCCCGGACATTGCAGAATCCAGCACCAGGCAGCAGACGGAGGAGCAAGCGATTAATGCCACATCGAAGAGCCGACGAATACATGTAAGCACGGACGTATTGGAAGTTATGATCGACACCCGTGGGGGTGACGTGCGGCAAGTGGACTTACCTACCTACCCGATTTCCTTGGAGAGAAGAGATGAGCCTTTTCGACTGTTGAGAAGCGATAGCCTCACCTATATTGCCCAGTCCGGGCTGCGACATGATAAGGTTGATGGTAAGCAAGCCGATATCGCCATGGCACCGACGCACCATGACATATATATGGCGGAAAAAGACAGTTACACATTAGAAGAAGGACAAGACAGTGTGGAGGTTACGCTCACTTGGTTTGGTAACAACGGTATTCGGGTAGAGAAAGTCTTTACCTTCTATCGTGACTCGTTTGTGTTTGACGTAACGCACCGAGTGATCAACCAGGGGGCGGAAACCTGGACGGGGCGTCAGTATCAGCAGTTGCGGCATAGTTCCATTTCGGAAAACCGAAGCTGGCTACGCCTACCAACGTATACCGGCACAGCCTATTACGACGGTGCTTACCACAAACACTCTTTCAACGATGTGGGAGAAGATCCGATCAGCCAGCGCGTAACGGGTGGCTGGGTTGCCATGCTACAGCATTACTTTGTCTCCGCCTGGATACCAGGTCCTAAAGAAGAAACCCGTTTCTACAGCAAGGAAGTCAAAGCGGCCGGGGAGCGGCAATATCTGATCGGTACCCTGTCTTTGGCAAAGATGGTCCCGCCGGGTGGCAGCGTAGAATTTACCAGGCAATTGTATGTTGGGCCTAAGTTACAAAACAGGCTGAAAAAAATAACGGAGGGTTTGGACCTCAGTGTTGACTACGGCATGTTTTCGATATTGTCAAAGCCGTTGTTTTGGTTGCTGGAATGGTTTTACAAGCTGGCGGGAAACTGGGGGGTAGCGATTATCCTTATCACTGTGGTCGTTAAACTTGTGTTTTATAAGTTATCGGAAGCTAGTTACAAGTCAATGGCTCGCATGCGCAAGATCCAACCCAGGTTTCAGGCGTTGCGCGAGCGCTATGCGGATGACAAGCAAAAAATGAATCAGGCAGTAATGCAAATGTACAAGAAGGAGAAAATAAATCCACTTGGAGGGTGTTTACCGATTCTGGTGCAGATGCCCGTATTCTTGGCGTTGTATTGGGTGTTGGTAGAGAGCGTCGAGTTGCGACAGGCCCCGTTCATGCTTTGGATCAACGATCTTTCTATTCGCGACCCTGTTTTTGTGTTGCCGCTACTGATGGGCGCCAGCATGTATATCCAGTTCAAATTAAACCCTACCCCGCCGGACCCAATGCAAGCCAAGATATTTGCCATGATGCCCATAATGATGACGGTCTTCATGGCCTTTTTCCCGGCCGGGCTGGTATTGTACTGGTTGATGAACAACATCTTGTCTATTGCGCAGCAATACGTAATCACAAGGCGTATAGAGAAGGCTGCATATTAACCCTGAGCAATTCTGCTTTGAAGGGCGCGTATCTTGGTGCAACAACAAGGTGAGCCCATATGTGCGCTGGCGACCCCGCCCGGCCGGGGTGCATTGTCGATAGTGCGATTATCCGGTGAAGGGGCTTTGGACGTCGCGGTTAAAATCACGCACAAAGCACTTCCTATACGCAAGGCAAGCCACACGAGATTTTACGATAGTCGGGGCGAAATCATTGATCAAGGCATCGCCATTTATTTTCAAACCCCCGCCTCGTTTACAGGCGAAGATCTGGTTGAATTTCACTGCCATGGCAGTCCGGTCGTATCCGGCGTACTGCTTAAGACCCTTTGCGCAAGCGGTGCGCGTCTTGCCACACCCGGGGAATTTAGCTTACGCGCTTTTGTGAATAACAAAATCGACTTACTCCAAGCCGAGGCGATCGCCGATCTCATCAACAGCACTACCGAACAAGGGGCACGAGCGGCGGCACGCTCCATGCAGGGCGCCTTCTCGGTGCGCGTGCAGGAAGTGCTGGTCAGATTGATTCAAATACGTACCGAGCTAGAGGCTCGGCTTGACTTTCCCGATGAAGAGATAGACGAGCAATCACGCGGACGGATGGACATGGGACTCGCTGAACTCGAGCTTGTATTGGCAGAGTTGTTACGGCTTGCCGAACAGGGAGAACGCCTGCAAACCGGTGTCACCGTTGCTATAGGAGGCAGGCCTAATGTCGGCAAGTCAAGCTTGCTAAATGCATTGGCACAAAGCGACGTTGCAATCGTCACCGAAATACCGGGCACCACTCGGGACACCCTTACCGCGGATATCGACGTCCGGGGGATGCCGGTACGGTTGGTCGATACTGCGGGTATGCGCAGCACGAAAAACACAGTTGAAAAGAAAGGTATTGAACGTGCCAGACGTGTCTTTTCGCAAGCGGATATTATCCTGTGGGTGCGCGACGTTTCACAGGAAGAACATGCCCCCCCAAATGAGGTGGACGTAACCAAGGTTATTTACGTGTGCAACAAAATTGACTTAGGTAATTATCCACCCGTCACAGAAAAAAATCGGGTCTATCTATCTGCTAAAACGGGTGAGGGCATACAAAATTTGATGGCCATGCTTTCTGCACGGCTATTCAGCCAACAGTCCGGCGACACCCTTTTTCTCGCCCGTCGCCGGCATTTGATTGCGCTGCAACGGGTGCATGAAAACATAAAAGCGGCGCGCCAATGTGTGCGCCTGTCCGCGGGACTTGAATTGATTGCCGAAGAGTTGCGATGCGCGCAGCAATTTCTGGGAGAAATTAGTGGTGAGTTTACCGCCGATGACCTGCTCGGTAGAATCTTCAGTGAGTTTTGTATGGGTAAATAGTCGAATCGCAAGCCTTTCTTGGCTAAGATGTAATACCTAAAACCTATGAATAAAAGCAATCAGTACTACACCGTGATCGTAATTGGCGGCGGCCATGCCGGTACGGAGGCCGCCTTGGCGGCGGCGCGCATGGGCTGTAGTACGTTGTTAGTTACCCATAACGTTGAAACCATTGGACAAATGAGTTGCAATCCTGCCATCGGGGGTATCGGAAAAAGCCATTTGGTCAAGGAAATAGATGCCATGGGCGGTACGATGGCACGGGCGGCGGATCACGCCGGAATACATTTTCGCGTCCTCAACTCTCGCAAGGGGCCTGCAGTGCGAGCCACGCGCGCACAAGCCGACCGAATGCTTTATAAGGTCGCTATTCGCTCGCGCGTAGAGCAACAGGAAAACTTACAGGTTTTTCAACAGGAGATAAACGACCTGATTGTTGAGGGCGATCGCGTTCGTGGCGTAGTTACGCAAAGCGGAATCAAGTTCTATGCTCAGGCGGTAGTGCTGACGGCGGGTACGTTTTTGGGGGGTAAAATCTATGTTGGCGACCGTTGCCACGCGGCCGGACGTGCCGGCGATCCCCCGGCCCAAGTGCTTGCGCAACGATTACGCGAAATGCCGTTCAGGGTGAAGCGATTAAAAACCGGTACGCCGCCACGTATAGATGGGCGCAGCATTGATTACGCACAAACTACCGTTCAGCCCGGGGATACCCCGCCGCCGGTATTTTCGTTTATGGGGAGTGCCGAACTACACCCCGAACAAGTGGACTGCCATATCGCTTATACCAATATGACCACCCACGAGATCATTCAACGCGACCTTCACCTTTCCCCCATGTTTAACGGTGACATCAAGAGCATTGGCCCGCGTTATTGCCCCTCAATCGAAGATAAAGTTACCCGCTTTGCGGACCGGCGGCAGCATCAGATCTTTATAGAGCCCGAGGGATTACAGACCAGAGAAATCTACCCGAACGGCATCTCTACCAGTCTTCCGTACGAGACGCAGCGTGAATTCGTGCACTCTATAAAAGGCTTTGAAAAAGCCCATATTACGCGGCCGGGATACGCCATTGAATACGATTTTTTTGATCCTCGGGATTTACGCCCGAGTTTGGAAACGAAGGCAATAGCAGGGCTTTATTTTGCCGGTCAGATTAACGGCACGACCGGCTACGAAGAGGCCGCCGCACAAGGTTTGGTTGCCGGCGTTAATGCAGCAAGACGGGTACAGGAAAAAGAAGCATGGGTGCCGCGGCGCAATGAAGCCTATATCGGTGTAATGATTGACGACTTGGTGACGCGCGGCACCATTGAACCGTACCGCATGTTTACCAGTCGCGCCGAGTTCAGGTTGACCCTGCGACAGGATAATGCAGACCTTCGGCTTACGGAAACGGCGCGCGAACTGGGTTGTTTGTCTGAAGTCCAGTGGCGGATTTTTACCGAGAAGCGCGATGCGATTGATGAGCAGACCCGGCGGTTACAGGGGATCTGGATACAACCTTCCGACTTCGTTGCAGAGCGATGCAGGGAAGAATTAGGGATAACGGTCGAGCGCAAAAGCAACGTGTATGAATTACTACGCAAACCGGAAATTGACTGGGCGACGCTGCAAAAAATAACCGAGCAGACGCTTGGTCTTAGTAACGTTGCCCTCGAAGTAGGTGAGCAACTTGAAATACAGGCCAAATATGCCGGCTATATTGAACGCCAGAATGTACAGGCGGAACGACTGCAGCAGCAAGAAAAAGTGGCCTTGCCCGAAGATATAGATTATGCCGGAGTGACGGGACTTTCCAATGAAGCAAAGCAGAGGCTACTGTCGATAAAGCCGCTGACCATCGGCCAGGCAGCGAGAATTCCGGGTATCACGCCGGCGGCGATTTCATTGTTATTGGTACATCTTAAGGCAGGCCGTTCATCAAGAAAGAGCGCTTGAAACTGAAACCCGCGCTGTGTTTTGGCACGCTCCATGCGTAGTCTGGTCTCAACTAGAGTCTTTGCCTTTGTACGGAACCAACAAATATTATGAACCATGCCGGATTGCTGCGGGCGGGAGCCGAACAACTACATATTCACATGGCGGGCAGGCAGGTGGACGCACTCCTTCAATTTGTTACCTTGCTGCAGAAGTGGAACAAAATTTACAGTCTCAGTTCTATCCGGAGCACGAAGGGAATTATTATCGGACATATTTTGGACAGCTTGTCGGCGACACCTTATCTTCATGGCCGTCGCGTCATAGATATTGGCAGCGGTGCCGGGCTGCCGGGGATTCCCCTTGCGTGCGCATCTCTGGATAAGGAATTTTTACTGCTGGATGCGAGTGTCAAAAAAACCTGTTTTATTCAACAGGCGATCATTGAACTCGGCTTAAAAAATGTTCGCGTGGTGCGACAGGATGTTGCCCGCTACCAGCCGTCACAGGAATTTGATACGGTAATAAGCCGCGCCTTTGCAAGGGGTGAAAAATTACTGAAAGCCGTTGACCACTTGCTGTACCGAGGGCGAGTGATAGTCATGCTCGGCAAGCAAACATGGTTTCAGGGGCTACCTGAAAACTATGCCTTGGCAGGGGTGTATACGGTGCAAGTTCCAATGTTGCGGGCAAGCCGTCATATCGCGGTAATCGAGAAGAGTTTCAATGGCTAAAATAATTTCCATCACTAATCAAAAAGGGGGTGTGGGAAAAACCACCACCACTGTCAATTTAGCTGCCTCCATGTCCGCAACCAAGCGTAGAGTATTGCTGATCGACCTTGATCCACAGGGAAACGCTACCATGGGTTCCGGTGTGGACAAGCGACAGGTGGAAAATACCACCGCGCAAGTGTTACTTGATGAGTTCTCTGCCAAGGGATGTATCGTAGCCAGCAAAGGCGGCTATGACTTGCTGCCGGGAAATGAACAGTTGACGATTGCCGAAGTGAAGTTGTTGGGACTTGAACGGCGCGAATTCAGACTGCGCCATGCAATACGAGAAATTGACGGGCGGTACGACTATATTTTTATTGATTGCCCGCCCGCCTTGAACATGCTTGCCGTAAACGGTCTGGTTGCTGCAAATAGCGTCATTATTCCGACACAATGCGAGTACTATGCGCTGGAGGGGTTGTCCGCGCTGATGCAAGCTGTTGAACGTATTCGCATGACGGCTAACCCGGAATTAAAAGTTGAAGGACTGTTGCGCACCATGTTTGACCCACGTAATAATCTGGCGAAAGATGTCTCTATACAGCTTGTTTCACACTTTGGGGCCCGTGTCTATCGCACCATCATCCCCCGCAACGTTACGTTGGCCGAAGCCCCCAGTCACGGGTTACCGGTGTTACTGTATGATAAACGTTCGCGTGGCGCCTTGGCATACTTGGCAATGGCGGGTGAGATGCTGCGACGTGAAGAGACATAATTCAGGGGTTGAATAATCTGAGGTGGACATGACGAGCAAGAAACGAGGATTGGGGACGATGGGTGTTGATATGCTGCTGAGTGCGGTGGACACGCAAGCCGTCAAGAGTGATGCCAAGGAAGCTTTGTGGAATCTGCCGATAGATGTGATTAAACGAAATCCTTATCAACCCCGGCAAACAATGGAATCCGAAGCGCTTGAAGCGTTGACGAACTCAATACGACGACAAGGCGTTGTACAGCCAATCGTAGTGCGAGAAGTGGATGGCAATTATCAACTTATCGCTGGTGAACGGCGCTGGCACGCGGCACAACGGGCGGGTCTCGAGAAAATTCCGGCAATCATAAAAGATGTCAGTGACCAGGAAGCCGCGGCGATTGCACTGATTGAAAATTTGCAACGAGAGGATTTAAACCCGCTTGAAGAGGCGCAGGCGTTTGCCAACCTGGTTGAAAAGTTTGACTTAACTCATCAAGAGGTTGGCGACATAGTAAGCTGTTCCCGTACGGCAGTGAGCAACAGTTTACGTTTGTTGACGCTGTCGGTTCCAGTCAAAGAGCTGTTGCAACAAGGACAGCTTGAAATGGGCCATGCGCGTGCATTGCTGGCATTGCGGGAGGCGGAGCAAATAGACGGTGCCCGTCTCATCGTAAAACGACAGCTTTCGGTGCGTGCCGCAGAAGCACTGGTAAAGAAAATGCAGCAAAAGAATGAAAAGACGTGGCCACTTGGCCGGGAGGATGCCGACGTCGTTCGTTTACGACAACAGCTTTCAGATCATTTGGGTGCTGACGTAGCCGTTCTGCATAAAAAAAACGGGGGTGGACGAGTACAAATTCGGTATACCAGTCTTGATGAGTTGGAGGGAATCATCGAGAAATTGCTACCCGAGACAAAATAATTTTGTCATTATTAGAATTGCGCCTTGCTCCGAAATGCTGTTGAGATTTTACGGTTCAGATTTTATACTGCGCGCGGTTGAAAAACGAAGTATGCAGCTTGCGGGCTCGGCTAGACCGATACACAAATTGACGACACCGTTACAAATAAAACATATACTTGTCGCACAGTGGCTTGTGACTCTTTGTATTGTCGCCGCCCTGTTTGTGATAAAGCGTGAACTGGCATTGTCGGCTGTATTGGGCGGCTTGGTTTGTACCTTGCCCAACATGTATTTTGCACGCCGGCTATTTGTCGGCCCCAGGACTGCTAATGCCTATGGATTGCTGCGGTCTGCCTATGTCGCGGAACTCACAAAAATAGTGTTAACCAGCGTGTTATTTGTAGTGATTTTGGTAAACTATAAGGCGGTTCATCCACTGACACTGTTCATCACCTTTTTCTTGGTGCAGTCGTGCCTGTGGTTTGTACCGTTGGTTACTCCTACATCCGGCAACAGAAAATAATTAAGCCTACTCTCTGAAACATGGCAGAACAGGCAGTCACGCCATCACAGTATATCCAGCATCATCTCACCAACTGGACGTTTGGTAAGCATGCCGATGGCCATTGGGGGTTTGCGCACAGTACGGCAGAAGCTGCGGAAATGGGATTTTGGGCGATACATGTCGATAGTATGCTTTGGTCTGTCATGCTGGGGACGGTTTTTTTGCTTGTCTTTCGTTTGGCAGCGAAGTCAATGACCGCCGAAACTCCTGGTGGTTTTCAGAACTTTATCGAATGGGTTGTTGATTTTGTTAATGAAAACGTGCGGGGGTCCTTCAGTGCAAAGAATGACTTGATTGCCCCTCTTTCTCTGACGGTTTTCGTCTGGATATTGTTGATGAATGTCATGGACCTTGTACCCGTAGACTGGTTGCCCTATTTGGCCGGCGTCATCGGCCAGGCGCTATTTGCTGCAGACCCGCACCATGTATATTTCAAGGTTGTGCCGACTACGGACCCGAATATAACCTTTGGCATGGCGCTTGCCGTTTTCGTTTTAATGCTTTATTACAGTGTTAAAATCAAGGGTGTAGGTGGATTTTTTGGTGAGCTGGCATTACAACCATTTGGTAAATGGGGCTTGCCGGCAAACCTTTTGCTGGAGGGCATTTCGCTGATTTCAAAGCCTGTGTCCTTGGCGCTGCGTCTGTTTGGCAATTTATATGCGGGCGAGATGATTTTTATCTTGATTGCCTTACTTTACAGCGGTGGCATTATCTGGGGAGCACTGGGAGGGATACTACAACTCGGCTGGGCAATCTTTCACATACTAATTATCCTTCTGCAGGCCTTTATTTTTATGGTGTTGACCATCGTCTACCTAGACATGGCGCACCAACATCACTAGCAATCAGTTGATATTATTTCATGCAATGTAACAGGAGAATAAAATGGAAATACCAGTAGCATTACTCTATGTCGCAGGTGCGCTCATGCTTGGCATCGGTGCAGCAGGTGCGGCTGTAGGCATAGGCGTTCTCGGAGGCCGGTTTCTTGAAGGTGCTGCACGACAACCCGAACTTATTCCCATGCTGAGAACGCAGTTTTTCATTGTTATGGGCTTGGTAGATGCGCTTCCGGTTATTGCAATTGCAATCGGCCTGTATGTACTGTTTGCGGTAGTAGGCGGTGCCGGTTAAAGGCATGCTTATATCAATGAACGGATAAGGCTCAAGCATGAACATAAACATTACTTTGCTCGGTCAAACGCTTGCATTCATTGTCTTTGTGGGTTTTTGCATGAAATTTGTGTGGCCGCCCATCATGGCTGCTTTGGATGAACGCAAAAAGAAAATCGCCGATGGACTTGCCGAGGCCGAACGTGGGTTTAAACAACAGGAACTGGCGCAGCAAAATGCCGAGAAAACATTGGCCGAGGCCAGGCAACAGGCGACCGACATATTAAATCAGGCACAAAAGCGAGCCGGTGAAATTATTGGAGACGCCAAAAAAACTGCCGTTGAAGAGGGCGACCGAATCAAGGAGGCAGCACATGCAGAGGTAGAAAAAGAAGTGTATCAGGCCAGGGAACAATTGCGTGCGCAGGTAGCATCCATTGCCGTTGTAGGAGCCGAACGTATCCTGAAGAAGGAAATTGACACAAGCACGCATCAAGATATGTTGGATGAGTTGGCTGCGCAAATCTGATCACATACTATGTCCGAATTCACCACAGCAGCCAGGCCTTACGCACGTGCCGCGTTTGCCGTTGCGAGTACGAATAATGAGCAACAGGAATGGAGCACAATGCTAAGGTTTATGGTTGCCGTCATGCGCGACTCTTCTGTGTGCACGGTACTGGACAACCCCAGTCTTTCCCGACAAAAAGTGTCAGATATTTTGCTCTCGATTTGTGAGGGGCAGATTAATGAACACGGAGAAAGCTTTATAAAGCTGTTGGTCGCAAATGATCGTGTCTCTTTATTGCCAGAAATTACGTCACTGTATGAACGTTATAGTGCCGACGCGCAAGGGTGTGTAGATGCAGAAGTCACTGCTGCTAGCGAGATCAACGAGATGCAGTTGACAACCATTGCCGCGGCGCTGCGACGACGTTTGAGCAAAGAAGTAAGACTCAGCTCTCGTATTGACGAGACACTTGTAGGCGGTGCAACTATACGTGCAGGTGACTTGGTTATTGATGGCTCCGTGCGCGGACGACTCGACAGGCTTGCCTTGGAACTGACAAATTAAATTATCAAGTGGCGAGCAAAAACAAGAGGAGTTTAATATGCAACTTAACCCGACTGAAATCAGTGAATTAATTAAACAGCGCATTGAGGGTTTTGAGGTTGTTGCCCAGGCGCGCACGCAAGGCAGCGTGGTAGGCGTTACCGATGGCATCGTACGCATACACGGCTTAGCTGACGTTATGGCGGGTGAGATGCTCGAATTTCCACGTAACACCTTTGGTATGGCGTTAAACCTTGAGCGTGATTCCGTCGGTGCGGTGGTGTTGGGTGATTACAAACATATCAATGAAGGTGACACAGTCTCTTGCACCGGAAGGATCCTGGAAGTACCCATCGGCCCCGAGTTGCTGGGGCGCGTCGTCGATTCGCTGGGTAATGCCGTAGACGGAAAGGGACCGGTAAATTGCAACCAGTCTTCGCCCATCGAAAAGATTGCTCCCGGCGTGATCGAACGAGTATCCGTTAGCGAACCGGTACAAACAGGACTGAAATCTATTGACGCCATGGTGCCGATCGGGCGCGGGCAGCGCGAGCTTATTATCGGTGACCGTCAAACCGGCAAGACTGCCGTGGCTATTGATACGATAATTAACCAGAAAGGCACGGGGATTAAATGCATTTACGTTGCCATCGGCCAAAAGAACTCATCCATTGCCAACGTGGTGCGTAAACTCGAAGAACACGATGCCATGCAACATACCACTGTCATTGCAGCCAGTGCCTCCGATTCGGCAGCGATGCAATATATTGCACCGTATTCTGGTTGCGCGATGGGTGAATACTTCCGGGATCGTGGTGAAGACGCGCTCATCATATACGATGATCTGACGAAACAGGCTTGGGCATATCGTCAAGTATCTCTCCTGTTACGCCGCCCACCGGGGCGCGAGGCCTATCCGGGTGACGTGTTCTACCTTCATTCGCGCCTGCTGGAGCGCGCTTCGCGTGTTAATGAGGATTACGTGGAAAAGTTTACCGACGGTCGGGTGAAAGGACGAACCGGGTCGCTTACTGCTTTGCCGATTATTGAAACGCAGGCAGGCGACGTATCAGCATTTGTGCCTACCAATGTAATCTCTATTACTGACGGGCAAATATTTTTAGAGAGCGATTTGTTCAATTCCGGATTTCGTCCGGCCATTAATGCCGGCTTGTCTGTGTCGCGGGTAGGGGGTGCCGCGCAAACAAAGATCATTAAAAAGCTTGGCGGGGGGGTACGCTTGGCACTGGCGCAATATCGGGAATTGGCGGCGTTTTCGCAATTTGCCTCTGACCTTGACGAACAAACCCGCAAGCAACTGGAACGTGGTGAGCGGGTAATGGAGTTGATGAAACAACCACAATATACCCCGTTGACCATAGCTGAAATGGCAGTATCTTTATTTGCGGTGGATCGGGGATACGTCGACGATGTGGAGGTTGGGAAAGTAGTGGCTTTTGAAAAAGCCATGCATGATTTTATGCGCTCCCAACACCAGGATTTACTGGAAAGAATCAACAGCGGCGGCGATTATGGTGACGATATCGAGGCGGAGTTACAAAAAGCAGTTGAAGAGTTCAAAGCCAAAGGAAGTTGGTAATTACGGGAATGGCTGGAGAAAAAGAGATACGTACACAGATCGCGAGTATTAAAAACACTCAGAAGATCACCAAGGCGATGGAAATGGTAGCCGCAAGCAAAATGCGCAAGGCGCAGGACCGCATGAATGCCACGCGCCCCTATTCGCAGAAGATGCTTAACGTAATTGGTCATCTGGCAAATGCCCGCGCCGAGTATCGCCACCCGTTTTTAATTGAGCATGCAAACGTTAAGCGCGTCGGTTTTATTATAGTTTCTACCGACAGGGGGTTATGTGGCGGCTTGAATATCAACCTATTCAAGACGGCGTTACAGGCCATGCAGGAATGGCAGCAAAAAGACGTAGCCGTTGATCTTTGTCTGATAGGAGCAAAAGGCACCCAGTTTTTTAAGAAATTCTCCGCGAACGTCGTTTCTCAAATTTCGCACCTGGGAGACGTCATTCACATAGATGAATTAATTGGTACGGTAAAAACAATGTTGGACGCTTATGCGGAAAACAACATTGATCAGTTGTTCCTGGTAGAAAATGAATTTGTTAATACCATGACGCAAAGGCCGAGAGTGATGACGTTGTTGCCGTTACAGCCGGAAGATACTCGGGAATTGAAGCACTATTGGGATTACATTTACGAGCCTGACGCAAAGACGGTTTTGGATAAGTTATTAACTCGCTATATTGAGTCTATCGTGTACCAAAGCGTGGTTGAAAACGTGGCATGTGAGATGGCTGCGAGAATGATTGCTATGAAAAGCGCCTCGGATAATGCCGGCGAGCTTATTTCCGAGTTACAGCTTGCCTATAACAAGGCACGTCAAGCAGCCATCACCCAGGAAATTTCTGAAATCGTTGGCGGTGCAGCGGCCGTTTAAATGGCGATGAAAACTTATTAAAGAGGAAAAAAACATGAGTGCGGGTCAGATCGTTGAAATTATAGGTGCGGTAGTTGATGTCGAATTTACAAGAGAAGACGTGCCCAATGTCTACGATGCTTTAATCGTGGATGACAACAGCCTTACATTGGAAGTACAGCAACAGCTTGGTGACGGTGTTGTTCGCGCCATTGCCATGGGTGCTTCGGACGGTTTGCGACGAGGGTTAAGTGTTACGGACACGAAGGCACCCATTTCAGTCCCCGTTGGCCCGAAAACACTGGGGCGGGTGATGAACGTGCTGGGTGAACCCGTTGATAACGCCGGGGACGTCGGTGCAGAAGAAAAAATGCCGATTCATCGCGCCCCTCCGACTTTTGAGGAACAGGCAGGGGGCAGCGAATTACTGGAGACGGGTATCAAGGTCATTGATTTGCTGTGTCCGTTTGCCAAAGGTGGAAAAATCGGGCTCTTCGGGGGGGCAGGTTGTGGTAAGACCGTTTGCATGATGGAACTCATTAACAACATTGCCAAAAAACACTCGGGGCTTTCCGTATTTGCCGGTGTTGGTGAGCGCACCCGCGAAGGCAATGACTTCTACTACGAAATGAAAGAAGCCGGTGTGCTGGATAAAGTTGCGATGGTGTACGGGCAAATGAACGAACCCCCCGGCAATCGTTTGCGCGTCGGGCTTACCGGTCTGACGATGGCCGAATATTTTCGGGATGAAGGCCGTGATGTCCTAATGTTTATTGACAACATCTACCGCTATACCCTGGCGGGTACCGAAGTCTCCGCGTTACTGGGACGCATGCCTTCCGCGGTTGGATATCAACCCACGTTGGCAGAAGAAATGGGCACCTTGCAGGAACGTATCACATCCACCAGTGCAGGCTCCATCACCTCCATTCAGGCGGTGTACGTTCCTGCCGATGACCTAACCGATCCTTCCCCGGCAACGACTTTTGCGCACCTTGATGCAACCGTCGTGCTGTCACGCCAGGTTGCCGAATTGGGTATTTATCCTGCCGTCGACCCGTTGGATTCAACCAGCCGCCAGCTTGATCCACTGATCATTGGGCAAGAACACTACGATACGGCGCGCGCGGTGCAAAATACACTGCAACGATATAAAGAACTCAAAGACATCATCGCCATCCTTGGCATGGACGAGCTGTCCGAAGAAGACAAACGAGTCGTCGCACGGGCACGCAAGATACAGCGCTTTCTGTCGCAGCCTTTCTCCGTGGCGGAAGTATTTACCGGCACCCCGGGCAAGATTGTTTCGTTGCAGGATACGATTGTTGGTTTCAAAGCGATTGTTGATGGCGCCCATGACGATTTGCCTGAACAAGCCTTTTATATGCAGGGCAACATTGACGACGTAGTGCAAAAGGCACAGCAGCTGTAGGGTAAAAACTGTATGGCGATGACGATGCAACTGGATGTGGTAAGTGCCGAAAAAGAGCTTTTCTCCGGTACCGTCTCTGCGGTTTTTGCCCCTGCTGTAATGGGAGACGTCGGCATCTACCCTCGACATGTACCGCTGGTTACCTCTTTGCGACCGGGAGAGTTGAAGATCGAAACCGAAGGGCAGGAAGACCAATACCTCTATGTATCGGGGGGTATTCTGGAAGTACAGCCGCAAATTGTCACCGTACTTTCTGATACTGCCATTCGCGCCGAAGACCTTGATGAAGCCAAGGCGATGCAGGCCAAACGGCGTGCCGAAGATATGCTGAAAGATCAGCAGGGTGATTTTGATGCCGCCAAGGCAAAAGCGGAACTTGCTCGAGCTGCCGAGCAGCTACGCATGATCAAAAGGATGCGTAACTTGCACAAGTAGACGCTCACGGGTTCTACCATGTCTTGTCTGTATTCATTCACGCATTGGCTTGAGCGCATACAGGCGGATGATCGGCAGGCCAGTCCCGCAGAAAAACCGAGCATTTACAGATCGCGCCACGGGAAGGCTGGTTTGGTGCTCCGACGTTAGATCGACCCCCATGGGTTTGCACGTTATCATTCTTGCCGCCGGACAGGGGCGGCGCATGCACAGTGATTGGCCCAAGGTTTTGCACGAAGTGGCCGGCAAACCGATGTTGGCACATGTCATCGCATGTGCAAGGCAACTGTCTCCCCAGGCAATCCACGTAGTAATAGGTTATAGGGGCGAGCACGTTAAGGCCGTCATAGCCGATACCACGATAAACTGGTGCCTTCAAGATCGGCAACTTGGCACCGGCCATGCGGTACGGCAGGCATTGACCCGTTTGCGGGGCGATGAGCGCGTCTTGGTTTTATACGGTGACGTGCCGCTGCTGACGCCGGCAACGTTGCAGCGGCTCATTGATCGGTTATCACGGCGTGATCTAGTGCTGTTGTCCGCGGTGTTGGACGACCCGACAAGTTATGGGCGTATTGTCCGCGACGCGCACGGCAAGGTACGGTGTATTGTTGAACAACAAGACGCAAACAATGAAGAGGCCGCCATTCGTGAAATCAACACAGGAATCCTGGCGACACGTGTAAACTTGCTGCACGAATGGCTTGAAAAGGTTGACAACGACAACGCACAGCAAGAGTATTATCTGACCGATTGCATTGCCCTGGCAGTACGCGGGCAATATGATGTGGAGGCATTTATCTGTGATGACGGCCATGAAGTACTGGGAGTTAATGACAGGGCACAACTTGCGCGAGTAGAGAGAATTTACCAGGACCGCATAGCGGGAGAGCTAATGAATAGCGGTGCGACACTTATGGATCCGAAGCGTATCGACGTGCGCGGCGAACTGCACGTCGGCAAAGATGTGAAAATTGACGTAAACACGGTTTTTTTGGGCGTCAATTATCTGGGTGATCGAGTTAAAGTGGGGCCGAACACCGTTGTTATTGACAGCACTATCAAGGCGGGGACCTGTATTCATGCGAGTTGTCACGTTGAAACCGCCATGGTTGGTTATGATTGCGAAATCGGCCCGTTTGCACGCATACGCCCTGATACAAGGCTTGCTGAGAATGTCAGGATAGGCACTTTTGTCGAGATCAAAAAATCGAGCATTAAAACAGGAAGCAAAATCAATCACCTCAGCTACATCGGCGACAGCGAACTGGGTGAGCAGGTAAATGTTGGTGCCGGCACGATCACCTGCAACTATGACGGCGCACACAAACACAGTACCATTATTGGTGATAATGTGTTTATCGGTGCAAATACACAGTTTATAGCACCCGTCACCATTGGTGCCGGAGCCACTATCGGCGCCGGATCGACAATCGTCAAAGATGCACCGAAAGGAAAGCTTACGCTTATGCGCGGAAAGCAGGTTACGGTAGAGCATTGGAGGCGTCCTGAAAAAATAGACAAATAACCGCTTATGTGTGGGATTATTGGTGCGGTTGCAAGCAGAGATGTAGCAAATATCTTGCTGGATGGCCTACATCGCCTGGAGTATCGCGGCTACGATTCGGCGGGCATGGTAGTGCTCTCGAACGGTGCATTTCGCCGTATTCGCAAGCCTGGCAAGGTAGGGGAATTAAGCAAGGTTTTGAACAAGGTGACATTGGCGGGAAAGCTCGGTATTGCTCACACCCGTTGGGCCACGCACGGCGTGCCGACAGAAAACAACGCGCACCCCCACATCAGTAATGATCGGGTTGCTGTAGTACATAACGGCATTATCGAGAATTTTGAAGAACTCAAGGCGCAACAGATTGCGCGGGGGACGGCTTTCACCTCGGAAACTGACACCGAAATTATCGCTCATCAAATCGTCTTCTATCTGCAACAGGGCAATGATTTTTTGGCGGCTGTAGGTCGGGCGATGACGGACCTGGAGGGTGCTTATGCTCTGGGCATAATCGACAAGAGTGACCCACAGAAACTGGTGGCGGCGCGTAAAGGCAGCCCGCTGGTAATCGGTGTTGGAGAAAACGAAAACTTTATCACCTCCGACATGCATGCCCTGCTCAGGGAAACGCAGGATTTCATCTTTCTGGAGAACGGTGACATAGCGGAAATTACATGTGAAGCAGTCAACGTCTTCGATCAAACGGGCACGCGCGTGCCGCGCAAGAGAAAAACCAACAGATTATCCGCAAGCATGGTAGAAAAAGGCGGTTATCCGCACTACATGCTCAAAGAAATTTACGAGCAACCTCAGGCTATTGCCGATACGCTTGAAGGAAGACTTGTCAACGGCCATATTGCCCGGCACATTCTCACGTCACCCGCCGAAGACGTTTGGCGTCAAACCCGGGCAATACAAATCGTTGCTTGTGGCACGAGCTACCACGCCGGGCTTATTGCGAGGTTCTGGTTCGAGGAATTTGCGCACCTTCCTTGTTTTGTGGACGTAGCCAGTGAATTTCGCTATCGCAAGCATATCGTTCAGCCGGGCACCTTGCTCATCATGATTTCACAATCCGGGGAAACCGCCGACGTACTGGCGGTGCTGCAACAAACCAGGCAGGAGGGTTACATTGCCTCGTTGGTCGTATGCAATACCGAGGGAAGTTCGTTGGTGCGTGAAACCGATCTGGCGATGATGACTCACGCCGGACCGGAGATAGGCGTAGCCTCCACCAAGGCGTTCACCACGCAACTCGTGGCGTTACTGATGCTGGTAATTACCGCGGGGCGTCATCACGGCTTACATGATGAACTTGAAAAGATACTGGTTGAGCAGCTTGTCAACTTATCTACCCGAATTAATCAGGTGCTTGAACTCGGCCCGGAGATCAAGAAGATGGCCGAATACTATGGCGACAGGCAGCATGCGCTGTTTTTGGGTCGCGGCATTCATTATCCGGTAGCGATGGAAGGTGCGTTGAAACTGAAAGAAGTCTCCTACATTCATGCCGAGGCGTATCCTGCCGGGGAATTGAAGCACGGTCCGATCGCCTTGGTGGACAGAAAAATTCCGGTAATTGCCGTTGCCCCGAACGATCTATTGCTGAAAAAACTCAAATCCAACATAGAGGAAGTACGCGCGCGGGGCGGAGTGCTGCACGTATTTGCGGATGTCAACACCGGTCTTTCCATGACCGAGAAAACGGGTGCCGCCGTTTTGGGAGTCAATGCGCCGGAAGATGCCGTCGCGCCGATCATCTTTAGTGTGCCGCTACAGTTGCTGGCTTATCACGTGGCGGTGCTCAAGGGGACGGATGTGGACCAGCCCAGAAATTTGGCCAAGTCGGTTACGGTGGAATAGTAAATGAATGCGTACTTTACACTTTTTGCGGCAATTACGTTTGAAGTTATAGGGACAATGTTATTACCAGTATCACAAGGTTTTTCAAAGATAATTCCAACCAGTATTTTACTTGTATCCTATGGTGTATCTTTTTATTTTTTATCGGTTGTTTCCCAAAAATTACCCTTGTCAGTCATATATGCATCGTGGGCGGGATTAGGTATTTTTTCAGTCGCATTATTGAGTTATATCTTTTACAAGCAAACGATTAATTGGCAGACATCGGTTGGTCTTTTTTTAATTATTATTGGGGTAACCATCGTTAATTATTATAAAGATGCAACCGTATGATCCGAAGTGTAGGGTTGCGTCTAATTATAAATGTTAAATAAGGCACTAAAAGGAAAAAAATCGGGACAGAACGGGACGAATTGGGACAAAAAGGAAAATAATTATGGGAAATATCGGGAAATATCGGGAAAAGATTTGAAGTTAGAAGTTACTTTACGTTTGTTTTGTAGTGGTGTTTTTGTCTCATAGAATAGGCTCAGTATCGAGGGAAATATGGAATTTTCTTTGAGTGTTTTGAGTGCTTTACCAATGCAGACTATTGCGCTTGTGTTTCTGGCATTGGTGTTTCTTGTGGCACTTCTAGGTATGGGGAAGGAGCAAGGATTTTTGGCGCGAATCGCGTCAATTGCTCCAAATACTCTTACTTCAATCGGTATATTTTTTACATTTTTTGGAATTTGGATTTCCCTACAAAGTTTCGATGTCACTAATATAGAAGCATCGATTCCTAGATTGTTGGATGGATTGAAACTCGCGTTTCTATCCTCGGTAGCAGGACTCGGGTTGTCCGTCTTGTTCCGTGGAATCGAAGCAGGTAAACAAAAGGATGATATTGCGGGCGAGGTGACCGCAGGTGATCTATATAACCAACTCGAGGAATTGAACACGAATACATTAGCGGTCAAGGAAGCGTTGGTTGGTGACTCCGAGGCGAGTTTATCGACACAGTTCGGAAAGTTGAGAAACGACTTCCGTGATTTTGCAGACAGAATGAAAGAAGACGGAACACAAGCACTGGTTAAAGCACTTGAGGAGGTGATTAAGGACTTCAATCAAAAAATATCTGAGCAGTTTGGTGAAAACTTCAAGCAACTTAACGAGGCAGTTGGTGCGCTGCTGAAGTGGCAAGAAGAGTATAAAAATCAGGTTGAAAAATTAACTGAAGCGTTCCAAAAAACACAAATTGGTATTGAGAGTATTGAGCAAAGTACTGCAAAGATTCCCGAGCATATGCAGAAGGTTGAGACTGCTTTTGATAAAACAGAGGAGCGGGTTGAGCAGTTGTATAAGGCTGTGGGAAATCTCTCCGAGATGCGTGAAACAGCAAAGAATGCTGTTCCCGAGTTACAGCAATCGATTGAGAGTATGACTTCGGGCATGAAGGAATCGGTTGATAGTCAATTGGAAGTTCTGAAAAACCAAATGCTATCAATGCAAGAGGCACAATCGAACACGTCAAATGAAATTAGGGGGCTTACTAGTGAGTTAGGTGAATTAGTTAAGACATCACTCGATCAGACTGAAAAGTCTTTTCGTCAGCAAATGGATAAATTTGAGGGCGTGCTTAATAGCTTAAACATGGGTGCCGACAACGTTTTGGAATCGACCCAAAGTGTTGCTAAGCAGGTTAAGGAAATTATTGCGAACTTCTCTACAGAACAAGAAAAAATCTCTCGTGAAGTCAACTCCAAGATTGAGCAGTCGCTCGCAGAAAATGTTGATGCGATGAATAAATCAATGCAGGACCTTGATCAGGGTATGCAACAACATCTTCAGCGTGCGCTCGACAAAATGGGCAATAACTTAGTGTCGATCACCGACGAGTTCGTAAAGACATACAAAGAGAGCGGCCGAGAGATTGCCGAATTAATCAATTCGATCAGTAGACGTTAATGTTCCATAGAAAATCATCGCAGGAAGAACATTGGATATCTGTGTCAGACATGATGGCAGGATTGATGATGATCTTCTTATTCATCGCCGTCATTTATGTTCAAAACATTAATAAGCGTTTTGGTGAGGTAAGTAATGTTCGTGATGATATTTGCTCTGATTTGAGTAAGGAATTTTCCTCATACTCAGGTCGTTGGGGAATGTCGATTTGTGAAAACGGATTGCTCATATCATTTGAGAGTGACTCAAACTTTGAGATCAACAGTGCAAAATTAACGGATCGTTTCAAAGGCATATTGAGAGATTTTTTTCCGCGATTGATGGGCGTTATTCAGAAGTACCGTGATTCGATCAGTGAGTTGCGTATTGAAGGACACACTGATAGCTCGGTAAGGTCTGATGATACGGAGTTGAGCGGTTACATATATAACACGAAACTGTCTCAAGAAAGATCGAGAAATGTTATGGATTTCTCCCTGAGTCTTGATCCGATACTTTCTAACCCTAAGTATTTGGAGTGGTCTTACAATCATCTTACTGCTCACGGGCTATCCTCAAGTCATCGTATTTTCAATAGTCGTGGTTTGGAGAATTATTCTGCTTCAAGGCGTGTAGAGTTTCGATTACGAACAAAAGCAGAAGATCGGTTGATGGCTCTTGTTTCAGAGATAAAATGAAGTTAAATGATTCTTGCTTCGACAAGTTAGAGGAACAGCTATCAGAGATAGGCGGTAAAAAGGGGACGCATACTTTTGATAACCCTATGGAACCGCTACGTGAAATTAAGCGGAAGTTAGAAACGTCGGGGATAGAGGTAGAACGTGACGATATTCAGAGCGTAGGTTCTTTCTTAACCTACAAGGGCGAAATTCTCGCAATCTTGTACATTCTGAATTCTCATAGTTCCTCGCAGACACTATTGAATAATGACCCGACCCAGTCTACACCAAAGTTCCATTTCACGTGGTGTAAAACGCTAGACGAGATGACGAGGAAGGGGCGTTTTGCTCGTTACGTACTGTCCAGGTCTAAATCAAATCGGTTTCGTGTTGAAGCACTCGAGCGTGAACCAGCGGATATTAAGATTCATGGCGAGAGGCACATGTTGGAAACCGTGCGGTTGTTTCCTTGCCAAAATTGTTTGAATGAACTCGGGTATCGCGGATTTCATTTCAAGCAAGCAAAGCAAGATCGACTGCGGCAGGTTGATAAATTTTCGATCCAAGAGTATTTGGATGAAAATGACGGTCTGTTGACTGTCATGAAACACCTGCCAAAGACTATGGCGAAAGACGCGAAGAGTGGTGGGTATACTAAGGAGTTCTCTGAAATATCTCGTCGCTTGAGAGAACAGCACGGTTGGACCTGTACTAAATGTGGTGTTGATATGCGGCAAAAGAAAGCGGGTCTACATGTTCACCATATCAACGGCGTTAAAAGTGACAACAGATCGTCAAATCTACAAGTGCTTTGTGCACTTTGCCATAAAGGTATTGATGAGTTTCACAAAACGATGGATGTGAATCCTGATATTGAGCGATACATTAAGACCCACAGACCTCAAATGAACACTGCGGCGTGAAATTAGTGACACGTAATCAAACAAAACAAGTTCTTTTGTTAAGGACACGGAAATGAAAAAGTTAATTTTACTGGCATTACCATTATTAATATGGGGCTGTGCTTCAATTACAAATGATGCGTACGTACCGGTTTCGCTTTCCTTTAGCGATGGGAGTGAAGGGGAATGTCAATTAGAGAATAAGCGGTATGCTAAAACGGTACGTGTACCGGGGACTCCTATGGTGAGGAGATCTGATGATGTTCTTAAGTTTAGGTGTAAGACTGACGATGGCAAAGAGGCATTTGGTTCTATACCAAGCACGGTAGGTGGAAAGATAATAGCCAGTGCAGTGTTCCTTGATCTTGGAATAACGGATGCGATTACAGATAAACATAGGGAATACCCCGCCAGCTATGTTATTCCAGTAAAGTCAAAATAAGTAAAGTGGAATAATCGCCTTATAACCCGTCAACCAAGCTATATATCTTGGCCACCGCCGGTCTTTTCTGTTATAAATAAACCTTATCGTTTCGGTTGTAATGATTAACTTTGAAGATGGCAAAGCTGCCCACCGTCAAGCAACTGCGCTATCTGGTCGCGCTGGACAAGCATCTCCATTTCGGCAGGGCGGCGGCCGCGTGTTTCGTCACGCAATCGGCCTTCAGCATCGCCATTAAGGAACTTGAAGCATCGCTCGGCGTTTCCCTGGCGGAGCGCACCAATCGCCGCGTGGTGATGACCTCTACAGGCCGGCTGATCGCACACCGGGCGCGCCTGACGCTGTTTGATCTGGAAGGCATCGTCGATATTGCAAAAACCGTGCAAGAACCGTTAAGCGGCGTCTTGAGGGTGGGCGTGATTCCGACGGTCGCGCCGTTCCTGCTACCAAAAATTCTACCGCATATTCGCAGGCGTTTTCCCAAACTGGACATCTACCTGAAGGAAGAACAAACCGGCAATATTCACCGGCTGCTGCTGGCGGGGGAGCTGGACGTGTTACTGCTGGCGTTGCCGTATGAATTGACCGATACGGAGACGATCTCCATGTTCAATGACCCGTTCAAGCTGGCGTACAAAAAGGGGACTTCGCTGTTTGGCCCGCATAGTTTCTCCCCGGACGGATTAAAAGAAGGGTCAATTTTGCTGCTTGAGGAAGGGCATTGCCTTCGCGGACACGTTTTGCGCGCGTGCAACGTCTGGCACGTGGATAAGCTAAACCGATTTTCCGCAGGCAGTTTGCACAGCCTGATACAGATGGTGGCCGCCGATCTCGGCGTTACTTTTGTTCCACAGATGGCGGTGGACGGCGGCCTGTTGAGAAATACCGACGTACAAGTCGGGGATTTGAGAGACGGTTGTTATCGGGAGATTGGTCTGGCCTGGCGCAAGTCCAGCGTTAGGAAGCCGGAATTCAAGTTGCTGGCCGATACGATTTCGGCTTATGTGAAAGGGTAGAAGGTTTTTAAGATTTGTCGCCAGGGTTTATAGTGACGATGACACGTTCATCGAGAGGAGGGTTATGTTGGATTATCTGCATCACCATGAGGCCTTGATTCGTTTGATCTGCTTCGCGTTGGTGTTTGCCGTTTTTGCAACCTGGGAAGGGTTGAGGCCGCGTCGTGCCCGGCGTTACTCGAAAGGCGTGCGCTGGTTGAATAACCTCGGTATCGTGTTGCTGGATGTGCTTGTCGTGCGGCTGGCTGTTCCCCTGACGGTGGTTGCGGTAGCGGCGGTGGCACAACAGCAAAACCTGGGGCTTCTTCATGCCTTGCAGATGCCGGCGTGGCTGTCCATCGTGGTCGCCGTGTTGGTCATGGATGCCGCGCTTTATTTCCAGCACCTGGCTTTTCATCACGTCCCTTTTCTGTGGCGGCTGCATCGTATGCACCATGCCGATCTGGATTTTGACGTGACCACGGGGATACGCTTTCACCCGCTTGAGATACTGCTGTCACTGATCATAAAGATGGCGGTTGTGCTGATGCTTGGGGCACCGGTTGCGGCCGTTGTTATCTTTGAGGTGTTGTTGAATGCGACTTCCCTGTTCAACCACGCCAATATCCGTATTCCCGAGAGAGTGGACAGGGTACTGCGGCGCTTTTTGGTGACCCCGGACATGCACCGCGTGCATCATTCCATCGTGATGTACGAAACTAACAGCAACTTCGGGTTTAATTTGCCGTGGTGGGATTATCTGTTCAGGACCTACCGTGCCCAGCCCGGCGCCGGTCATGCGGACATGACGATAGGGATCGAGCTTTTTCGTACCGAACGCGATCTCTGGCTTGACTGCTTGTTGATACAGCCGTTCAGAAATAAGTAGTTGTTTCGGTCGTTGGTTGTAGTGCCGGGGCGGGGTGAAAGGATTTAGATTTGCCGTAGTAGAAATTCCAATATGGGTGAAAATGTCCCAAGAAACAGGTAGATTTTCGAGCGGCGGGCGGCGGTGCGGTACTTTCCGATCTGTTTGCCGAAGCCGATGCCTCAAACGCGCGCGGCTGTCGCGGGTAATTTTGGTTGGCAGGGGTGGTGAATTTGGTAGGGTGGCAGATTTTGGTAAGGTGGTAGATTTTGGTGCCGGAGAGGTGATTCGAACACCCGACCTACTGATTACGAATCAGTTGCTCTACCGACTGAGCTACTCCGGCGCATAGCGGGATGACGGCGCGTTGTGAAAAGGGTTGTATGAATCGGCCTAGCGACGATGCACGCGAATGATTACGTCTACTTCATCAAGCTGGGTATCGTCTGCCAATTTGGGCAACCTGCTAATCTCGACCTGCTCGGCGGCAATGTCTTCCAGCTCTCCACTGTCTGAATAATACAGGTGGTGGTGTTTTGCCAAGTTGGAGTCGTAAAAAACCCGCGACGGATCAACGATCACTTCACGCACCAGCCCGTGCTTCGCAAACAGCCCGAGGGTATTGTAGACAGTCGCCTTGGAGACCTCTTCCCTATCCTGACGCATGGCGGCTAAAACTTGCTCGGCCGACACGTGTTGAGGGCGCGAAAACAGCGTCTCCCCAATTTTTATCCGTTGGCAAGTCGGGGTAATGCCGGCTTCGTGCAGCATGGCCACCACGTCACTTCGTGACTTTGGGAATGAATGTAAACTTTCCATGTGCCTGATTATACCCGTAATTGAAATAAAAATCGTTCCGCTTTTTGACGGGGTTATTTACGCCGCCTCATAGGCGTAAGGCGCCGCTTGGGCGGTATCGACCTTACCGGTAATCAGACCGGCGAGCAGGCCGGCGGATGCAAGACTCATCGCAATGCCGTTGCGGAAGTGGCCGCCGTTGAAATAAAGGCCCGAAATTTCCGGATGCTCGCAAATGTAGGGCGTTGCACGCGAGGTGCCGGGGCGCAATGCCGCCCATTGTCGCAATGGCTTGATGCCCTTTAGTCCGGGGCAGAGTTCATGTGCCTGTGCGTGAAGATGATCGGCCGCCTGTCGGGTAATTTTGTTTTCAAAGCCGACGTGTTCCAGCGTGCTGCCACAGAGTACAAGGCCGTCCTTACGCGGGATCAGGTATGTTTCCTTTCTTACCAGAATATGCGAAAGCAGGCGATCTTGCGGTTTGTACAACAGCATCTGCCCTCGCACGGGCACGATATCCGTTGCCTTATCGGTATGCGTCCTCAATAGCGTTGCCGTCCAGGCACCGCAACAGATCACTACTTTGTCTGCAAGCAAGTTTGTGCGTGAGGTCACGACACCCCGCACTTGGTTTGATCGTAGCGATAGCCTTTGCACGGCAAGCTGCTCCAGAATGGTAACGCCGCATTGGCGTAGGGATTTCTTAAGCGCCTGTACGAGGCATGGAGGCCGTACCTGCCCGACCTCGGGCAAATACAATATCTCGTGAAAATCGCGCGCCAGCATCGGTTCAAGTTCGGCTGATCGCCGCAAGGTTGCAACCTCAAGCGGCTCATCGTTCTCTTTTGCCCATCGTATCGCCCGATCTTTCTCGTCGGCATCCAAAACGATCATTCCGGAGCGCATGACCTCCGAATCTATCCCCGTTTCCTGTTGCAGCTCTTTTGCGAAGGCGGGGAATCGTCGCCGGCTTGCCGCGATCAGTGCCTGTGCGGGGGGAGACGGCCGCCATGGATGCAGCGCCGCCAGAATCCCGCCCGCCGCCCAGGTTGCCTTTGCACCGAGGGCGTCTTTTTCCAGGATTGCGACCCGTAAGCCGGCAAGATACAACTCGCGAGCGGTGAGCATGCCCATAATACCGCCGCCGATCACCAGGGCGTCATAGCTTGCATGTGGAGCGACGGCATTCACAGTGTTAATGCTGTTTTGCGAGCTTGGATGAAACTGTATATAACCCTCAACACTGGAGCGGGTGATGGGAATCGAACCCACGTTCTCAGCTTGGGAAGCTGATGTTCTACCATTGAACTACACCCGCGGCAGACACCTATTTTAACGGCTGGAGCGGTGCTATGCCATTGTCTCTACCATAGAGTAATGTAAAATATCCGGCGAGCCATGCCCGAACGCTTGCGGCGAACGTGAAAATAACGGTAAACGGAAAACAAACCCAAGTGATGAACGGTCTCACCGCCGATATGCTGCTTGAGCAGCTTGGCCTGGCCGGACAAAGAATTGCATTGGAGATCAACCGGGAAGTCGTTCCGCGCAGCGCATTGTCTCAACGCGTGCTGCAAGCGTATGACCATGTAGAGATCATTCATGCGGTCGGTGGCGGGTAACCGAAGAACCGCATGACTTAACCCTGAATCCATAGAAAAGCTTGGGTGACTGAAAGCCGTGCCATGCAGGAATACAGGCTGTATGCAATACTTCCATAAATCAACTCGGCCTTGTCGTTGAACCGTGCAGCTTGTCAGGCACTACATGAAAAGCCGACTGATACCCGATATTGACCCCCCCCCCCCCCCCCCGCAGTTTCTCGCTAGGTAGTACGGGACGTTTCCCGGCCTCTCGCGGGGCCTGGGTGGTCGTCCTCACCCTCTTTTTGTTGGCGGCCCTTGCCGTATTCGACGATTATGGCGTGTTTTGGGATGGACCTACACACAGATTTCTCGCCGAAAAAAATCTCGATTACATACTGGGAAATTCAGACACCTTTCCTCCAACAAGACAGGATGCGTTTTACGGTGCCGCCTTTGACTTATCGCTCTTGCTGGTGGAACGCCTCCTTGGACTGGAAGATACCCGTACCATCTATCTCAGCCGTCATCTCCTGACCCACCTGTTCTTCCTGTTGGGTGGGGTCTGCTGTTACCTGTTGGCCATGCGCCTGTTCAATAATCGCCTGCTGGCCCTGGCCGCCATGCTGCTGTTCCTGTTACACCCCCGACTCTATGCTCATTCCTTCTTCAACAGCAAGGATATTCCTTTCTTTAGTATGTTTATGATTACCCTGTTGTTGATTCATCGCGCCTTTGCTCTCAACACCGTGCGGGCGTTTTTGTTATGCGGTGCGGCGGTGGCGGTGCTGATCAATCTTCGGGTCATGGGCGTCATGCTGTTGCTTGCGGTGATGGGGATGCGGGGCTTGGATGTTTGGTATGCCGAAGGCAGGCAGGAACGCATACGGGTGCTCAAGACCCTCGGCGGCTTCATACTGAGCAGCGTACTGGTGTTGTATGCCATCTGGCCGTACTTGTGGGAAGACCCGCTCGGGCGGTTGGTGGAGGCCGTTACCACCGCTTCTCATATCCTTCACGAGCAACCCGAGCTGTTCAAGGGAACCTTTTTCAGGCCTGCTGACCCTTCATGGGACTACCTTCCCACCTGGTTTTTGATCACGACGCCGTGGGTTACGCTATTGCTTGGTCTGGCAGGCATGATTGCGGTGGGGTATCGGGGTCTCACCCAACCAAGCAGTATATTGCGCAACACGCCGTTGCGCTTTCAGTTGTTATTGTTGATCTGTTTCATGTTGCCCATATTGGCCGTCATCGTTCTCAGGCCTACACTTTACAGCGACTGGCGACACATGTACTTTCTGTATGCGCCGTTTTGTCTGTTGGCGGCATTCGGTTTACATTGGCTGGTATCTTTTTATAGGAAAAAATACTGGCAGGTCGGCGTCTATGCCCTGACGGGGGTTGGCCTGATCATGGTGGTCATCGAAGTAGTGCAGATTCATCCTTATCAAAATCTATACTTCAATGCCCTGGTAGACCGTCACACGCCAGAGTATCTGTTCACGCAATACGAGGTGGACTATTGGGGTACCTCCCGTCGTCAAGGACTGGAATATCTGCTGGAACGCTATCCCGACTCGCCCGTCCATGTTTCCGGGCGAGTTAGTTGGATCACACGAAATAGAACAATTCTTTCCGCAGCAGAACGAAAACGGGTGAAGATTACAGCACAGGGTGATTTTTACCTCGACGATCACCGCCGAGATGTTTGGAAAGGAAAAAAACCGGTTATCTTCAATTCTATCTATACGATCAAGGTCTACAATAACACTGTTCTTGCTGTGCAGACTACGGATTTGGCGTTGTTGGATGAGTCCGATCAAGCCTTCTATAGGGGCATCTACCACAAGACAAAGACCCGTGAGTCGTTGGTTCGTTCCTTCTTTGACGTATACAGATACGAGAACAGGCTAGTCTACCTCCGGGAATCCTGTAACCCGAACGACCTGCGGGCACCCTTTTTCTTACACGTCTTTCCGGTCAACGAAGCAGACCTCCCCGATCTTTACGAGCATCTTAAAGAACACAAAAGACCAAAGGGCTTTGAAAACCTGGATTTTCTTTTTCCCAAACAAGGGGTACGCTTTGACGGAAAATGTATGGCGGTCGTACCGTTGCCCGAATATGAAATCAACTCGATCCACACCGGACAGTTCACTAGAAAAGGCAGGGTTTGGGAAAGGAAATTTTCTCTTAAACAAGACTGAAACCCCTATCATGTCTTCCCGCGGTATGTTCTGATAAACTATGACGTTATAACGCCTACTCTCAGGCACCGCATGAAAAGCCGACTGATACCCGATATTGACCCCCCCCCCCCCCCCCCCCGCAGTTTCTCGCTAGGTAGTACGGGACGTTTCCCGGTCTCTTGTGGGGCGTGGGTGGTCGTCATTTCACTCTTTCTGTTGGCCGGCATCGCCGTACTCGACGATTATGGCGTGGCATGGGATGACCCTCTACAAAGGAGGCATACCGAAGAGAACTTGGATTACATCTTGGGAGACCGGGATGCAATCTCCGCAACAGAATACAAGTTTTACGGCGTCGCCTTTGAACTCCCCCTGCTGCTGGCCGAGCGGGGCTTGGGACTGGAAGACACTCGTAGCATCTATCTCAGCCGTCATCTCCTAACCTACCTGTTCTTCCTGTTGGGCGCGGCCTGCTGTTACCTGTTGGCCGTGCGCCTGTTCAACAACCGTCTGCTGGCCCTGGCCGCCATGCTGCTGTTCCTTCTACATCCCCGACTCTATGCCCATTCCTTCTTTAACAGCAAGGATATTCCTTTCTTTAGTATGTTTATGATTTCCTTGTTGCTGATTCATCGCGCCTTTGCTCTCAACACCGTGCGGGCGTTTTTGTTATGTGGTGCGGCGGTGGCGGTACTGATCAACCTTCGGGTGATGGGCGTCATGCTGTTGCTTGCGGTGGTGGGGATGCGGGGCTTGGACTTGTTGTATGCCACAAGCCGGGAAGAACAGAAACATATTCTGAAGACCGGCGGGGTTTTCATACTGAGCAGCGTCCTTACCTTGTATGCCATTTGGCCGTACTTGTGGGAAGACCCGCTCGGGCGGTTGGTGGAGGCCATTACCGCCGCTTCCCGCTTTCCTTACGGTCTTCCTATAGCATTTAAGGGAGAGTCTTTCGGTAATACCAATCTTCCCTGGGACTATCTTCCCACCTGGTTTTTGATCACGACGCCGTGGGTGGCGTTGTTGTTGGGGTTGATCGGTATCGTCCTGGTATTGGGTCGCGGCATCCTTCGGCCGGGAGATATAGTGCGCAATACACCACTGCGCTTTCAATGGTTATTGCTGGCCTGTTTTGTGTTGCCCATACTGGCCGTCATTGTTCTCAATTCCGTACTTTACGATGGCTGGCGACATATGTACTTCATCTATGCGCCGTTCTGTCTGTTGGCGGCATTCGGTCTGAATCAACTGGTATCCCTTTCCAGGAAGACATACTGGGGAATCGGTATCTACGCCCTGACGGGAATTGGCCTGTTCGTGGTGGTCATAGAAATGGCGCAGATTCATCCTTATCAACAGTTATATTTCAATGCCCTGGTAGACCGTCACACACCGGAATACTTACGCACCCAATACGAGATGGACTATTTCGGAGTTTCATACAGCAAGGGGCTGGAATACCTGCTGGAACGCTATCCCGACTCGCCCGTCCATGTTTATGGAAAGATTGGCAAGATCAAACGAAATAGAGCCATCCTTCCCGCAACGGAGCGACAACGGGTGAAGACAACACGGGGTGATTTCTACCTCCACGACTACCGCCAAGATATTTGGAAGGGAAAAAGCCCGGACATCTTCAACTCTATCTATACGATCAAGGTCTACAACAACACTATTCTTGCTGTGCAGAGCATGGATTTGGCGTTGTTGGATGAGTCCGATCAAGTCTTCTATCGGGACACGTACCACAAGACAAAGACCCGTGAACCGGTCACTCGTTCCGTCTTTGACGTGTACGTTGATCATGACAAGCTGGTTTATGTCAAGGAATTATGTGGCGGAGAAGACGTGTGGAAACCCTTTTTCGTACACGTCTTTCCGGTCAACAAAGCAGACCTTCCCGATTTTTACGAGTATCTCGCAGAACACAAAAGGCCAAAGGGCTTTGAAAACCTGGACTTTGGTTTTCCCAAACACGGGGTGCGCTTTGATGGAAAATGCGTGGCGGTCGTACCGTTGCCCGAATATGAAATCAACTCGATACGCACCGGACAATTCACGAACGAAGGCAAGGTTTGGGAAGGGAAGTTTTCTCTCAAACAAAACTGAAGCATCAGACCAGCGTTTGCGGAAGCTATAACGTTTTCTCACGTTGTGTTCTGGTAAACTGTGATGTTGCAATGCCTTTACTTTTGAGCCGTATAAAAGCGTCCAGCTACCAAACGATTGATACCTTTACCCTGTGGTTCTCATTCCCCCTGTGGCTTCTCATTTCCTCCGCAGTTCCTCGTTAAGTAATACAGGGCGTTTCCCGGTCTCTTGTGGGGCGTGGGTAGTCTTTTCCCTCTTTCTGTTGGCCGGCCTTGTCGTACTCGACGACTACGGTGCGTCGTGGGATGAATTCACACAACGGAGATACGCCGAAGAAAATCTGGACTACATCTTGGGAAACTCGGACACTTTTTTAACAAGACATGATGCGTTTTACGGCGCCACCTTTGACTTATCGCTCTTGCTGGCGGAACGTATTCTTGGACTGGAAGACACCCGTAGTATCTATCTCAGCCGTCATCTCCTGACCCACCTGTTCTTCCTGTTGGGCGGGGTCTGCTGTTACCTGTTGGCCCTACGCCTGTTCAACAACCGTCTGCTGGCCTTGCTCGCCATGCTGCTGTTCCTTCTACATCCCCGACTCTATGCCCATTCCTTCTTCAACAGCAAGGATATTCCTTTCTTTAGTATGTTTATGATCGCCCTGTTTCTGATTCATCGGGCTTTTGAACGCGACACCGTGCGGGCGTTTTTGTTATGTGGTGCGGCGGTGGCGGTGCTGATCAACCTGCGGGTGATGGGCGCCATGCTGTTGCTTGCGGTGGTGGGGATGCGAGGCTTGGACGTTTGGTATGCCGAAGGCAAGCAGGAACGCATACGGGTGCTCAAAACCCTCGGCGGTTTCATACTGAGCAGCGTATTTGTGCTATACGCCATTTGGCCGTACTTGTGGGAAGACCCGCTCGGGCGGTTGGTGGAGGCCATTACCATCGCCCCCCACCTTCCTTTCACAAGAATCCAATTGTTCAAGGGGACCTTTTTCAACCCTGCCGACTTACCATGGGACTACCTTCCCACCTGGTTTTTGATCACGACGCCGTGGGCGACGTTGTTGTTGGGTTTCATTGGTATCGTTGCGGTGGGGTATCGAGGCCTTACCCAACCACGAAAGATAGTGCGCAACACACCACTGCGCTTTCAATGGTTATTGCTGGCCTGTTTCATATTGCCCATACTGGCCGTTATTGTCTTCAAGCCTACACTCTACACCGGCTGGCGGCACATGCACTTTCTCTATGCACCGTTCTGTCTGTTGGCGGCATTCGGTTTGTATCAACTGGTATCTTTTTATAGGAAAAAATACTGGAGAGTTGGAGTTTATGCCTTGACGGGAATCGGCTTGGGGATCGTCGTCATGGAGATGGCGCAGATTCATCCTTATCAACACTTATACTTCAATGCCCTGGTAGACCGTCACACGCCGGAGTATCTGCGCACCCAATACCAGATGGACTATCATGGGACTTCCTATCGTGAAGGACTGGAATACCTGCTGGAACGCGATCCCGACTCGCCTATCCATGTTTCAGGGCGAATTGGCTGGATCAAACGAAATAGAGAGATCCTTCCCGCAACGGAGCGACAACGGGTGAAGAAGACAGCACGTTCCGACTTCCACCTCGACGACTATCGTCGAGATGTTTGGGAAGGAAAAAAACCGAATCTCTTCAATTCTATTCATACGATCAAGGTCTACAACAATACTATTCTTGCTGTGCAGACTACGGATTTAGCGTTGTTGGATGAGTCCGGTCAAACCTTCTATCGGAACGTCTACCACAAGACAAAGGCCCGTGAGCCGGTCACTCGTTCCGTCTTTGACGTATACAGATACGAGGACAAGCTGATCTACCTCCGGGAATCCTGTAACCCGGACGACCTGCGGGCACCCTTTTTCTTACACGTCTTTCCGGTCAACGAAACGGACCTTCCCGATTTGTACGAGTATCTCGCAGAACGAAAAAGACCAAAGGGCTTTGAAAACCTGGACTTTGGTTTTCCCAAACACGGGGTGCGCTTTGACGGAAAATGCGTGGCGGTCGTACCGTTGCCCGAGTATGAAATCAACTCGATCCGCACCGGACAGTTCACTAGAGAAGGTAAACTTTGGAGTGTCGGCTTGAAAGGGAAATTTTCTCTCAAACAAGACTGAAACCCCGGGCAGGCGTTTGCGGAAGCTATCCCGTCTCCCCCCGCGTTGTGTTCTGATAAACTATGACGCTATGACACCTGTCCCCCCCCTCCCCCGCAGCTCGCTAAGTAATATGGGACGTTCCCTAACCTCTCGCGGTGCCTGGGCGTTCGTCCTCGCACTCTTTCTGTTGGTCGGCATCGCCGTACTCGACGATTATGGCGTGGCATGGGATGACCCTACACAACGTAACATCGCCAAACTGAACGCCGACTACATCTCGGGAAAAGATGACAACCTACAGCTGAGACAAAAAGATAAGCATTACGGCATTGCCTTCGAACTCCCCCTGCTGTGGATCGAGCGCGCCCTAGGCCTGGAAGATACCCGTAACATCTATCTTAGCCGTCATCTGCTGATTCACCTGTTTTTCCTGTTGGGCGCGGCCTGCTGTTACCTGTTGGCCCTACGCCTGTTCAACAACCGAATCCTCGCCCTGGCCGCCATGCTGCTGTTCCTGTTGCATCCCCGACTCTATGCCCATTCCTTCCTCAACAGCAAGGATATTCCTTTCTTTAGTATGTTTATGATCACTCTGTTGCTGATTCATCGTGCCTTTGTGCGCGATACCGTGCGGGCGTTTTTGTTATGCGGTGCGGCGGTGGCGGTGCTGATCAACCTTCGGGTCATGGGCGTCATGCTGTGGATTGCGGTGATTATTATGCGGGGCTTGGATGTCTGGTATGCCGAAGGCAGGCAGGAACGCATACGGGTGCTTAAGACCCTTGGCGGCTTCATACTGAGCAGTGTCCTTACCTTGTATGCCGTTTGGCCGTACTTGTGGAAAGACCCATTCGGGCGGTTGGTGGAGGCCTTCACTATCGCTTCCCATTACCCTAACAAGGTTACCGAGCTGTTCAAGGGGGAATTTTTCAGCGGTTTTGATCTTCCCTGGGAGTATCTTCCCACCTGGTTTTTGATCACGACGCCGTGGGTGGCGTTGTTGTTGGGTTTGATCGGTATCGTTGCGGTGGGGTATCGGGGTCTCGCCCGACCAAGCAATGTATTGCGCAACACGCCGCTGCGCTTTCAATGGCTACTATTGGCTTGTTTCATATTGCCTGTGTTGGCGGTTATGCTGTTGGGGTCAACACTCCACGATGGCTGGCGACACATGTACTTCATCTATGCGCCGTTCTGTTTGTTGGCGGCGTATGGTTTGCATCAATTGGTATCCCCTTCCAGGAAAAAATACTGGCGGGTCGGCGTTTATGCTCTGACGGGAATCGGCCTGGTCGGAGTGGTCATCGAAATGGTGCAGATTCATCCTTATCAAAATGTCTACTTTAACGCCTTGGTAGACCGTCACACACCAGAGTATCTGCGCACCCAATATGAGATGGACTATTGGGGGACTTCCTATCGTGAAGGGCTGGAATACCTGCTGGAACACTATCCCGACTCGCCCGTCCGTGTTTATAGGAAGAGGTATAGCCATGCAGACATAAACAGTTTGATCCTTCCCGCAACGGAGCGCCGGCGGATTGTGTTTGATGATGATACACCGAGTGCCCCACACTTCGCCATGATATTCTTCCATAATGATACCGTCCGTGATGATGCGCTGAGTAGTCCATACTTCGCCATGTACCCCATGTATCCCACACCTTCCGATAAAGAAGAGCTGATCCACACCATCAAAATATATAACAACACCATCCTGGCGGTGTACGCCGTGAACCTGGACCTTCTGCCGGATGAGCAAGCCTTCTATCGGAATGTCTACCACAAGACAAAGACTCGTAAGCCGGTCATTCGTTCCTTCTTTGACGTGTATTGGTACAGAGGTGGTGGCGGGCTGCCCCATCATGATTCTGCTGTAGAGTTTCGGTACACAGACAGGCTGGTTTACATCAGGGAATCCTGCCATCCGGATGACCTAAAGCAACGCTTTTTTCTACACATCTTTCCAAAAAACAGAGACGACGACCTGCCCGATTCCCATCGGCCGCACGACTCTGACAATTTAGACTTTGACTTTTTCCAATACGGCAGACGGGTGGACGGAAAATGTATGGTAGTCGTGCCGTTGCCCGAATATGACATGGATTATATCCGCACTGGACAGTACGGCCACGAAGGTGAACTCTGGAGCGGCGGCTTGAAACTGCAAACTGAAACAAGCCGGCTAACGAATACTACGGCATGGCTAGATAATACCCCATGGCGGGAAATTATCTCCGGAAAACCGGCGATTGATTCCGCCTTCGACGTGTACCTGGACGAGAACCGGCTGATCTACTTCAAACAACCCTGCGCGGTGGCAGATACGCGGGCCGAGTTTTTTCTGAACATCTATTCAGAGGACACGAATAACCTCTCCGACCGAAAAGACGGCCTGATAAAAACGAAAATCCCTTTTTATTTTCCTATGTATGGCAAACGTTTTGACGACCAATGCGTGGCCGTCGTACCGCTGCCCGAGGTTGACATCGTCCGTATCAGGACCGGTCAACGGCGACCCGGCCCCGATAGGAAAAAAGTATGGAAAGGGAAGTTTTCTCTCAAATAAATAAGTGAAACTTCACGGAGACGACCTATGAGCTATGAGGGAATGAAAAGGTCATCGGTGATTCGACAAATCCTACACCGCTGGCCGTACCTCATACTGCTGCTGACGCTGTCAACCGTCTTTATATCCGGCGGCGACCGAGGCTATTTTTACCAGGGCTATGACTGGTCCTCATCTATGAATATAGCTATAGCCGCCAATCTTTCCCCCCGGCATGGCTTTCTCATGTTTCAGCACAAAACACGGGATGAAGATGGCAACCAAGTCTACGCCCCCTACAACCGCTTTCCAATCGGGGGGTACGCATTACTGAAACTGTCCATATTGCCCTTCGGAGACGACCTCTCCGCACAAATCCGCGCCGCCAGGATACTGATGCTGCTGTTGTTTATCGCCAGCGCGGTATTGGCGTACCTGGCACTGTGTCGTCTCGTCGGCAATCGAGGCATCGCCCTGGCCGCAACGCTGCTGGCCTTCTCCTCCTATAACATCCTGTACTTCAACACGATGATCGGAGAAGTCATGGTCGGCCTGCTTGGAATGATGTTGGTCTTCCACGGCATGGTCGTCTTTGTCCAGGAAAACCGCTTCCGACAGTTGTTGATCAAGGTAGGTATTGGATTATTGTTGAACTGGCACGTCTTTGCATTGCTCCTCCCCTTTACTTTTCTTGGCCTGATGAAAGAATTATTTACAAGTCTGAGGGCACGGCCGCCCCCCTATATTTTGAAACGTCTGACGGTTTCTCTGTTGCGCAGCCGTTATTTGGTACTCGGTGTCTTTGCCCTGTTTTTCGGTACGGCGGTACTGACATTTAATCTCACGAATGAATACATTGCATTGGATGGCAAGACCCCCCTGACAGAATTGCCGACTTTCGGTTCTCTCAAGGCTCGTACCGGGCTAGATCCAGAGTTTAACGCCACTTTTGCCGACGATCTGACGTGGAAAACCTACCTGAAACAACAGTCCGAGAAATTGTATCGAGCATTACTTCCCGCCGCCGTGATGCTGGACGTGGTGCTGGATGGTACCGATATAGACATAAATGAAGCCGTCCCTTACCGTATCCCGTGGTACCGGCCGACGCCGCATGATAGCCCCCCCAAAGTCGGCACAGTCGAAGTTATACTCACTTTTTGTATGATCGCGCCATGGTTTCTTCGCTTTTTTCATCGCCACAAAATCCTGCTGGTGTCCTTGGCGCTATCGGGGCCGGTGTGGGCACTGCTGATGCGTAGAACCGTTGCCTTTCATGAATTTGAAAGCGTTTATTACATCGGCATCCCGCTGGTTTTTTTCTCCTTGGTGCTATCGTACACACACCGGTTATCCAAAAGATGGGCCGCCCTTGTGGTCGGTGCGGCCGTCATGGTCTCGGCGGTAGGCTTTGCCTTTTCCAGCCTGCAAACGGGCGACATCGGCCACGATCCCGAAATGGCCGAATATCAGGCGTCGTTGGTCAACGAATTCAGTGCCATCCGCAAAATTACCCAAGGAAAAAATGTCTTTTTCCCAATATCTGATTATTACACAAACGAGATTCTATTTTCTGGCGCGCGGCACGGCCTGGACTACTATTTTTCCGGCAGCCACCTCTTTTTCAAAGGTCAAACTGGCAACGACTTGGACAGCTATTGCGTCACGCGTAAATCGGCAGATGGCTTTCCTTCTTTGACGCCCGACAATCAAAAAGTATTCCTGTATGCAGATGCCGCCACCTGCGACAAACTGGATGCGGCACAACGAAAGGAAGCCCGTAAAATGTATCGACAAGCCGTCCTTGGTCGGCAACCGGTCATTCGTCCTTCTTTGACGTGTATTGGTACAGAGGTGGTGGCGGGCTGCCCCATCATGATTCTGCTGTAGAGTTTCGGCATCAAGACACCCTGGTTTACATCAGGGAGTCCTGTACCGAAAGCGATACCGAAGCGCGTTTTTTATTGCATTTTGAACCGTTCGATGTGGACGACTTACCCGAATCCCGTCGGTCGCACGGTTTTGACAATCGGGACTTTGTTTTTCCCAAACACGGCAAACGGATGGACGGAACCTGTATGGCGGTCGTGCCATTGCCCGAATATGAAATCAGCTTGATCCGCACCGGGCAGTACACGAACGAAGGTGTGATCTGGGAAGGGAAGTTTTCTCTCAAGCAAGATTGAAACATCAGGCCGGCGTTTGCGGACGGCTACAATTTTTCCCCATGTTGTGTTCCGATTGGGGTTAGGTCGGGTGGGGTCGGGTCGGGCGGAATCTGCTGTTTTCTGGTTTAGTGCCAATCGCGGTTGTCCAGATGGCGACATGACAACGGGCTACGCCATCAATTTTTCCAACAGCGCCTTCTGTGCGTGAAGGCGATTTTCAGCCGCGTCCCACACAACACTGTGTACGCCGTTCAGTACGTCGTCGGTCACTTCTTCGTCGCGGTGGGCCGGCAAGCAGTGCATGAACAGGGCGTCTTTGTTGGCATGGGACATTAATGATGCGTTTACTTGATAGCCTCTAAAGGCTTGTTTTCTTTCATGTCGTTCCTGTTCCTGCCCCATACTCGCCCAAGCGTCGGTGACCACCAAATCGGCATTTTGAACGGCGGCTTGCGGGTCGTGCAATATTGAAACCCTGTCTTTTGCTTGCGCGACGATGTCGGCGCGCGGGCTGTATTGTTGCGGACAGGCAACGTGCAGACGGAATTTAAACTGTCGGGCGGCGTTGATGTAGGAATGACACATGTTGTTGCCGTCTCCAATCCAAGCCACTGTAGCACCCTCGATTTCGCCTCGATGTTCGCGCCAGGTCTGCATATCTGCCAGCAGCTGGCAAGGGTGGTACAAGTCTGTCAATCCGTTGATTACCGGAACACTGGAATGCGCGGCAAAAGTTTCTGCGTCCACATGTTTGAAGGTGCGTATCATTATGGCGTCTACCATTCGCGACAGCACACGTGCACTGTCTTTGACGGGTTCGCCACGTCCTTGTTGCGTATCGCGAGAAGACAGAAAAATTGCATGTCCGCCCAGTTGAATCATGCCGGCTTCAAAAGATACGCGCGTGCGCGTGGAGGATTTGTCAAAGATCATCGCCAATACCTTGTCTTGCAAAGGGGTGTAATGGTTTCCTCGTTGAAACTGCTTTTTCATCTCGATTGCGTGCGTCAACAACTCTTCAAGCTCAAGAGGCGTGAGATCAAGCAGGGTTAGAAAGTGACGGATGCTCACGGTATAAATGGGGGTTGGCTCAGTTGCGCTGCAAGGCCGTAAATTCGGATATGCCTTCTATAAGGGTGTTTACGATGATGTCCGCATGTTTCTTTTCTATTATCAACGGTGGCAAAAGTCGTATCACGGAGTCGGCGGTTACGTTGATCAATAGGTGGCGTTTCAGGCATAGATCCACGAGTTGATGGCACGCCGGTGTAAGTTCCACGCCAATCATCAAGCCTTTGCCCCGCACTTCTCTGACGTATTTGCAATCGGCAAGCTCTGCCCGCAAGCTTTCCATTATGTACACGCCGAGGCGGGCGGCATTTTCGCATAGATTTTGCGTTTCTATGGTTTCAAGTGTCGCCAGGGCGGTACGACAGGCAAGCGGATTGCCGCCAAAAGTAGAGCCGTGCGAGCCGGGCTTGAATAGTTCCGCCACGTGTCTTTTTGCCAGGCACGCGCCTATGGGCACGCCGTTTGCCAGACCTTTGGCAGTCACGACGACGTCGGGACGGGCGTCTTCGTGCTGGAAACAAAACCATTTTCCGGTGCGCCCGTTGCCGGTCTGCACTTCATCCAGCATTAGCAAGGCCCCGTGTTTGTCACATAGTGCGCGCAACTTTGATAAGTATCCCTGCGAAGGGACATTGATTCCGGCTTCACCCTGAATGGGCTCGACCAGCACGGCGACGACGTTTGTGTCTTCCGCCAGCACTGATTCTACCGCGCTGACGTCGTTGTACGGTACCCGCATGAAACCGGATACAAGCGGCTCAAATCCGTCGTGTGCCTTGTGGCTGCCGGTTGCGGTAAGCGTTGCCATGGTACGTCCGTGAAAGCTGTTTTCCATCACGATAATTGTGGGTGTATCGATGTTTTTACGGTGCCCGTAAAGTCTCGCCAGTTTTATCGCCGCCTCGTTTGCTTCGGCACCGGAGTTGCAAAAGAAGGCGGCATTCATTCCCGATAATTGACAAAGCTTTGCGCCAAGCTGTTCCTGTAACGTTATTTGATACAGGTTGGAGGTGTGTATGAGTCTGGACGCCTGGTCGGTAACGGCACGGACTACGGCCGGATGGGCATGGCCCAGTCCACATACGGCGATGCCGGATAGGGCGTCGAAGTATGGTTCGTCCTCATCGGGGGTATGTAGCCATACGCCTTCACCGCGAGCAAAGGCGATTCGCTTGCGTGCATAGGTGTCCATCAAGGGGTTTTTAGGGTGAACCATTTTTCAGTTGCACGCATGAAAGAGGCAGCACCACCTCACCAGGAACGGCGCCCGGATGCAGCAAAACCCGGGCGTTTGGTCAGAAGTTAAGGTTGCTGTCCCTCAGATAAACATGCCGTGTCCCGCCGCAACCATGCACGCCAGCATGGGAATAGACAGAAAGGTATTGGTACGCGAAGCCATGAAAGCGATCTTCTTGGCCTTGGCCTTTTCATCGTCACTCGCCTCTACCATGCCCAGTACCTTTTTCTGGTTGGGCCAGATCAATACCCAGACATTGAAGAGCATGATCGTGCCTAGCCACGCGCCGACGCCAATGGCCGTTACACCATTCGTCGCAAAGAAATTTGTAGTGAAACCACCTACATATTCCAGCGCCCAGGCACCCGTCAGCCAGGTAACCACCGCACCCCAGCGAAACCAGACGAGTGCGCGAGGGGCGACGTATTTGCCGATTGCCGCAGGGCCGGGGCCATCACTGTCTGCCGCCGCCTCATTCATCGCCGGGACCTGTACGAAGTTGAAGTAGTACAGCAAACCGATCCAGACAATGCCGGCGAGGACGTGCAACCACACCGCAAGCGACCATATATTAAGGCCGCCCGAAAAACCAAGTGCAATTAAAATTGCAACAATCACGCCCGCAATGATTGTACCAAGAATGGAATTTAGTGGATTCATAAGGGTCTCTCCGCCTGTAATAGTTGTTCTTTGAAGTTTATCATTTTAGCATATTTCTATGCCGCTAAAATTATAATGGATCATTGCAACCGACAACCCTATAAATCTGAAAATTATTACCCGTTGTGAACCCTGTTGAGCTAAGCATTTTTGCCCACAAGATAGACGCCATTTGCGAGGAGATGGGCGCACAATTGCGATTGGCGGCCTTTTCCCCGAATATCAGGGACCGTCTCGATTTTTCATGCGCCGTATTCGATGCACAGGGAGGCTTGTGCGCGCAAGCCGCCCACATCCCTGTGCATTTGGGAAGCATGGCGTTTGCAATGCGAAAGATCGTTACGGAAATCGATTGGGAAGCCGAAGATTTTGTAGTGCTGAATGATCCTTATCTAGGCGGTACCCACCTGCCGGATGTAACGGTCATCGGCCCGGTGTTTGTAAAAGACGAATTGCTGGGATTCGTTGCAAATCGCGCACATCATGCCGATATCGGGGCGACGACCCCAGGCTCAATGCCGATCTCAAGCGACCTGTCTCAAGAAGGCATCATAATTTCACCTACGCACATCGGCAGCGGGACGGAAATCGATCAGGAAAAGATTAAAAATCTGTTCAAGGGCGCCAGGAATATGCGCGATACACTGGGCGACATGGCTGCTCAGTGCAGTGCCAACAGGCTGGGAATTCAACGCTTGCAGAGATTGATCGTATCGCTGGGCAAGGAGAATTTTATTCAGTCTTTACAAGCCCTTAATCAATATGGGGAGCGCATCGCCCGCGCGACTATTGCAAGAATTCCGAATGGTGAGTACTCATTTACGGATTACATGGAAGACGATGGCCAAGGGAATTGCGACCTGCCGATCAGTGTTCTTCTGCAAGTGAACGATAAAACCGTTGTGGTTGACTTTGCGGGCACCGCTCATCAGGTTGCCGGTAACGTCAACTGCCCCATTTCCGTTACCGCCGCCGCCGTGTTTTACGTGTTTCGTTGTCTGATGCCCGAAGAAACACCAGCCTGCGCGGGCAGTTTTTTGCCGATTGAACTGGTCGTACCCAAGGCCTCGTTGTTGCATGCGGAACGTCCCGCGGCCGTGGCCGCGGGGAACGTGGAAACCAGTTCGCGTGTTGTCGATGCGGTATTGGGTGCTTTGAGCCGGGCGCTGCCGAATGAGATTCCCGCTTGCAGCCAAGGTACCATGAACAATCTTGCCCTGGGGAGTTCTTCCGGTGAGGTATGGGCATATTATGAAACGATAGCCGGTGGCACGGGTGCTTCAAAGTGTGCACAGGGATTATCCGCAGTACAGTCCCACATGACCAATACCCAAAACACCCCTGCGGAAGTACTGGAAATGAATTGCCCGCTTCGAGTCAAGCGTTACACCGTTCGCAAGGGCTCCGGGGGGAAGGGCAAACATGATGGCGGCGATGGTTTGATTCGAGAACTGGAGTTTTTGGACGATGCCACCTTTACGATTTTATCTGAACGCAGGCGGCGCCCCCCTTGGGGGCTGGCAGGGGGTAGCGATGGCAAAACCGGCGCAAATCTTCTCAACGGTGAATCGCTTGCCGCCAAGGTGCAACGCCGGGCCGTCAAGGGCGACCGTTTACGCATTGAAACCCCCGGAGGGGGGGGCTGGAGCCGCCCCGTCTAATTACAATGTGCGGCATCTGTGGGGAGTTGCGACTTGACGGCAACCCGTCTCGTCTGAAGACCATTGAGCGAATGCTCGCTTTATTGCGGCGCCGTGGGCCCGATCATGAAGGTAGCTTTTTTCTCAATGCCGTCGGTCTGGGTCATCGACGCTTGTCAATCATCGACCTGTCGGCTCACGCCAACCAGCCCATGACAGACACTAGATTAAAGCTCAGTATTGTTTTCAACGGTACGATTTACAACTATCCACAGCTACGTGAAGAGTTGCGGCGGCACGGGCATACTTTTCGTTCTACCGGCGATACCGAGGTCATACTCAAAAGCTATGCCCAATGGGGGAAATCCAGTGTTGCAAAACTGCTGGGTATGTTTGCCTTTGCAATTTGGGATGAAAATAAACAGGAGTTGTTTCTGGCACGCGACCGTTTGGGCATCAAGCCCCTTTATTACGTGCAAACCGGACAGTTTTTTCGCTTTGCCTCCACTTCACAGGCACTGCTTGCCGCGGGCGAGGTGGACACGGATATCGATATCGTCGGCTTGCATCATCACCTTACGCTGCACGCCGTTGTCCCCGCACCTGCGACCATTCTCAAGGGACTCAGGAAACTACCACCCGCACATACCCTATCGATCAAGGCCGGTGGGCGGAATGTCGCACAGCGGTATTGGCGATTACGCGCCGACAAAACCGATACGATTAAAAGTGAACGGCAATGGCAGTATGAAATTCAAACCGCTTTGCACCGGGCAATAGAAAGAAGACGGCAAATTGCAGACGTACCGGTTGGGGTATTGTTGTCGGGCGGATTGGATTCAAGCCTGCTGGTTGGCCTGCTTGCCAGAGCAGGAGTTAAAAGCATACCGACTTATTCCATCGGTTTTGAAGACCAACCCGAAGAACGGGGCAATGAGTTTGAATATTCCGATGCGGTAGCCGAACGATTTGCTACCGATCATCATAAATTTTATATCGACAATGACCAGGTGCTGACGCGCTTGCCGGAAGCTGTTGACTGGATGGCCGAGCCTATGGTGGGACAAGATGCCGTCGCTTTTTACCTGTTGGCCGAGCAGGTCGGTCGGCATATTTCCGTGGTGCAGTCGGGGCAAGGCGCCGACGAGGTATTCGGCGGCTACTTTTGGTATCCGCCGATGCAGGCGGAAAAGGCATTTTGTGTGCAAAGTTTTGCAAAACACTATTTTGATCGCGGCCACGCCGAGATGGGTACCATGATAGATAAGGCTTTTATCGGTGACGATTTTACCTCGGACAAAATTGCGCAACTGTTGTACGAATCGGGCACGAAAGAATTCATCGATGCGGTTTTACACCTGGATGTGACCACTTTGGTCGTTGATGATCCGGTAAAGCGAGTCGATAACATGACGATGGCGCATGGTCTGGAGGCGAGGGTGCCTTTTTTGGACCATGAATTGGTCGAGTTGGCGATGCGGATGCCGGTGAAATATAAACTTGCGGACGGCGGCAAGTATATACTGAGAAAAATAGCGCGAGGTTTATTGCCGGATAAGGTTATTGATCGTGACAAAGGCTATTTCCCCGTACCCGCCCTGAAGTACGTTCGCGGTGAGTTTTTTGAGCTTATGCGGCGGGTCTTGCACTCGGATCGTTGTCGGCAACGTGGCTTGTTTCAGCGGCACTACATTGACAAGTTATTGCAGCACCCCGGTCGCTACATGACACCTTTGCAGGGCAGTAAGCTGTGGCATTTGGCCTTGCTGGAGTTATGGTTGCAGCGCAATGTAGACAAGTGTTTTACCGCATAGCCCGTGTGCAGTACAATGTCGGTTGAGTGTAGCAATATTTTTAGGAAACGTTTGCAATGGATATATTAGATAGAATCAAAGAACAGGTGGAGTCCAATCCGGTAATTCTTTATATGAAAGGTACCCCGCAGATGCCGCAGTGTGGTTTTTCCAGCCGTGCGGCGGAGGCACTTAAATCCTGTGGTCGTCAGTTTGCCTATGTGAATGTATTGATGGACCCGGAAGTTTTTGAGAACCTGCCTCGTTACGCCGATTGGCCTACTTTCCCTCAGCTGTACATCGGTGGTGAGCTTGTCGGTGGATGCGACATCACCCTGGAGCTACAGGAGAAAGGCGAATTGAAAAAGATGGTGACGGATGCAGCCGAAAGTGCGGAAAAAAACCTCGAAGGAGAGGCTTAATAGTCCGCAATACATATTTGACCTTGGTGCCGTTCGTTCAGCAAGCCGTCACGCCAAGTCATGCTTCAAGCCGTCGTTTTGCAGTTTTTCCCATTTGTTTAGTACGCTGCAAAATATTGCGGCGGTTTTTTCGGCATCGTAGATGGCGGAATGTGCGCTGCTGCTCTCCCATTCCAGGTTGGCGGTCTCGGCAATTTTTGACAATACCGTTTGGCCATAGGCGAGTGCACCCAGGGTAACCGTGTCAAAGCTGCTGAAGGAATGAAAGGGGTTGTCTCTTATGCCGGTGCGCACTACCGCGGCATTGATAAAACTCAAGTCAAAGAAGGCGTTATGTCCGACCAAAATTGCCCGGCTGCATTTGTTCAGCTTTACGTATTGACGTATCGGTGAAAATATTTTGTTCAAGGCATCTTTTTCAGGCAGGGCAAACCTCAACGGATGAAAGGGATCAATTCCGTTCACTTCCAGAGAAGTGGTCTCCAGGTTTGCGCCGGCAAAGGGTTCGACGTGGGTGGATAGGGTCTTGTGACAAATAAAGTCCCCTTCTCTGTTTATGCCAATCAACACCGCGGCGATCTCCAATAGCGCATCCGTGCTCGCATTAAAGCCGCCTGTCTCGACATCGATGACCACCGGGCAAAAGCCGCGAAACCGTTTGCCAATCGGGATTAAATCTTGTTGTTTTTTAGCTTCCACGTACTTGTCATCCTGGATCTGGTTTCAGGCTATAATCCATCAAAATTGAGCTTCAACTTTTTGTTTGTATCATGACATCGGTTCAAAAAATTGTACTTGCCTATTCGGGCGGCTTGGATACCTCCGTTATTCTGAAATGGTTGCAGGAAACCTATCGCTGTGAAGTCGTTACCTTCACGGCAGATATTGGTCAGGGGGAAGAACTTGAGCCCGCGCGTGAAAAAGCAAAGGACTTGGGAGTAAACGAGATCTACATCGAGGATTTGAAAGAAGAGTTTGTGAGCGAATTTGTTTACCCCATGTTTCGTGCCAATGCGGTTTATGAAGGGGAATATCTGCTGGGTACTGCCATTGCGAGGCCATTGATCGCCAGGCGCCTGGTGCAAATTGCCGAGGAAACAAAAGCGGATGCGATCTCCCACGGCGCCACGGGAAAGGGTAACGATCAGGTACGCTTCGAGTTGGGGGTGTATGCCCATAACCCCGATATTACAATCATTGCACCCTGGCGGGAATGGCAACTTAATTCCCGCCGGAAATTGTTGGACTATGCCGAGAAAAACAACATTGCGATAGAGCAGACGCGCGACAATCGCCCGCCGTATTCGATGGATGCGAATTTGCTCCATGTTTCTTATGAGGGCGGTCGCCTGGAAGATCCGTGGGAGGCGCCTGCCGAGGACATGTGGAAACTCACCTGCGCCCCCGAGCGCGCCCCTGAAGTAGCGGCGCATTTGGAGATTGATTTTGAACGAGGGGACGCCGTGTGTCTGAACGGTGCGTCCCAAAGCCCGGCGCAACTATTGAGAAACTTGAACACCCTTGCCGGTGAACACGGTATAGGCAGGCAGGATATCGTGGAAAATCGCTATGTCGGTATGAAGTCACGCGGCTGTTATGAAACACCGGGGGGCACGGTGCTGCTCAAGGCGCATCGCGCCATAGAATCCATTACGCTTGATCGGGAACTCGCCCACTTGAAAGACGAGCTTATGCCGCGCTATGCGCGATTGATTTACAATGGTTACTGGTGGAGCCCCGAGCGCCTGGCGATGCAAAGATTAATTGATGCCACCCAGGTAAATGTAACCGGTACGGTTCGTCTAAAATTATATAAGGGTAACGTCGGCGTTATCGGGCGCAAATCGGAAAACAGCTTGTATAGCTCAAGTATGGCAACCTTTGAAGACGATGCGGGTATCTATAACCAACGGGATGCGGAAGGCTTTATAAAATTGAATGCCTTACGTATGCGAATGCGTTAGGATCGCCTCAGTCAAAAGGTTGAATAAGGATAAGGTACATGCGCGGATTTCTCACGATACGAAAGCACCCCGTTCCTCGATATGTCTTTTTTCTGGTGCTGGTAAGCAGTGTGGTGGCCAGTGGTTGTACAAGCACTCAACAACTGTCAGATAGCCCCAGGGATCCATGGGAAGGGTTCAACCGAGGCATCTACGGATTTAACGATACCTTGGACCAAGCCTTTCTCACCCCTGCCGCTACGGGGTATCGCGCCGTGGCGCCTGAATTTGTCGAAACGGGCATAAGTAATTTCTTTGCAAACCTTGATGACGTGAACGTTGCATTCAATAACGCCTTACAACTCAAGTTCCCTAACGCGGCCTCTGACGTAGGGCGAGTTATCGTTAATTCCACGGCGGGAGTGTTGGGATTCTTTGACGTGGCCAGTCACATGGGACTGCAAAAACATGATGAAGATTTTGGCCAGACGCTCGGTTATTGGGGGGTAGGCAGCGGTCCCTACTTAATGTTGCCGTTTTTTGGTCCCAGTAGTTTGCGCGATGCCCCCGCTAAAGGCGTGGATATGTTACTGTCGCCAGAGCGGACGGATATTAAAACCGCGGAGCGTAACGCCTTGTTCGCGCTACAAACCATCAGCAAACGTGCCGAATTGATGCAGCTCGAGGAAAAAGCCGAGGAGATCATTCATGACCGTTATATATTTATTCGGGACATATATATGGATCGTCGTGAATTTTTAGTCAAAGATGGCGAAGATATAATGGATGATGACTTCTATAAGGAATCCGAAAGTGAATAAGCCATCGGATTTTATAAAGGGCAAGAGACACATAACGCACTACCAAGCTTGTGGGCAGATGTATCGTCTGCAATAAATTTGCAGGTCCGTTCTATTCTTTACACAAAACCTGTTACCAAACGTATCAGGGCACGCGTGAAAATATACGCCGGCTATTTTCCGAATCAATCGAAGCCGCCACGGAAGCCGGAGAATTCGTCAACGCGCTAAAAAGTTGTCGTCCGGCAACCTCATTTTCACTTTCCCAGTTTGAGAGTTTGATAACCCGCACATGGCAGGAGCAGGCTGTCAGCGTGGCAAAAAGCAAGTCGCTTGATGACAGGAAAGCGAATTACTTGCTTGAAGTTGTCCCGGCTTTAGGGATCAAAGATAAAGATATAGAACCCTATTTGCTTCAAAGGCTCGCCAATATCCGGCACCTTGTGCGTATCAATCAAGGGCAACCTGTCGAGAAGGTCTTCGCGCACCTTGACGCTAGGATAAATTTGGAAGATGAGGAGATCGTGGTTTGGGTATTTGAGGAGGTGCTAAAAATGGAACGACAGCACCCTATCGAAGACAACAAATGGGGGGTATGGCGGCCGATATTGAACAACCTTTTTAATAAATCACGCTATAAGGAAGCAACGGTGAAAATTGAAGCTACGGGTATGTTGACAATCACCAGTAGGAATCTTTATTTCGTTGCAGAGAAAGGAGTTGCCAAAATTTGCCTGGAAGACATCTATGCCGTGACGCCAATGAAGGACGGTATACGCATACAAACGAGGCAACGAAATGCTGTTCCCGATACTTATGTTACGGGGGACGGTCGTTTTACGTATGCGTTACTGCATTACGCTACAGCTCTTTGATGGTTTCCTGCACTTATTCACCAAGGCTCAGGCAGCGTGATACCTCTCCACAAGTCATACAAGACGCCAGTTGTGCATCGCAACGCACGGGCGTAAGAATTTAAGGCCTAACTACAGAATATTTTTTTCAGCCAACCGAAGAAACCGCCATTGTCGGACTGTGCGGCGGGTTGCGTGTCCTGTTGAGGGGCCGCCCGTTGCCCGGCCTGTTTCCCCTGCATGGCCTCATAGTGTCTTCTTAATACTGAATCTGTAGGGATGGTATCGCTCATTATTACGACCTCGTTTCTGAATTTGCCATTATTGCAAAGGCGGAAATCATTACCTCATTAAAACTCTAACATTGTTGTTATAATGATGTATATATAATTATGGGCACATAGCCAGTGGCGACGGTGCACGAGTTAATAGTATATTTTGTTGGTATGAATGCAAGCATTTTTAACCAACACGGGACTTGGAGCATTTTTTATGTCAAATGGAAGATTCTATAATGGACGCATAATTCATCGCTCAAACTGTGGCAAGGTGGGTTGTTGTTTGCAACAAACAGGGGCGGCACTGTCAATTTTAGAGATGAACGATGAATAAAAAAGCCCTTGAAATTCTTGCGGGAGGGCGGTACCTGGATGATAGCGCAACTATAGATACCCGCGACCGCGACGTTGAGTTTGAGAACCATATACGAAAGATATTGCAATGTATAGGTGAAAACCCAAGTCGTGAAGGGTTACTTGATACCCCCAAGCGCGTCTCTGAAGCACTACATTTTTTGACGAGTGGATACCAGCTTACGGTAAAAGAAGTTGTAAAGGACGCCTTGTTTGAGGAGTCCTGTGAGGAGATGGTAATTGTCAAAAATGTGGAATTCTATTCCCTGTGCGAGCATCACTTACTGCCTTTTTTTGGATACGCGCATGTCGGATATTTGCCGCAAGGGCGTGTGATCGGATTAAGCAAGATCGCGCGCGTTGTCGATGTTTTTGCAAGGCGCCTGCAAGTACAGGAAAGACTTACTACACAAATAGCGGGCGGTTTGTTGGAGATACTGAACGCGTATGGAGTTGCCGTGGTGCTTGAGGCCAGTCATTTTTGCATGGTAATGCGAGGGGTACAAAAGCAAAACAGTAAGACCGTTACCAGTTCGATGCTGGGTGCGTTCCGAGATGATTCGCGTTCTCGCTCTGAGTTTATGGAATTGATCCGTGAGCCATAGCCATGTTTGCTTTGTCTGCGCGAGCCATCTGAGACGGCCCCACTTCGTATAAGTGGGGGATAAATAATCAACAGGAGATTAACGTGTTTCTCCTTGAGGCCGCAACGAGATCAAGGCAGTACTTGCTTGAATGGCTTGACGACCACTTTTTCGTAGACATTGGCATTAACATAAGGGTCTGCATCCGCCCAGGCTTGTGCCGATTGTAGGGATTCAAATTCAGCTATGATCAGACTCCCCGTAAACCCCGCATCGCCTGAGTCGGGGCTATCTACGGCGGGGTGTGGCCCCGCGATGATCAAGCGGCCTTGATCCTTAAGCTCATTCAGGCGCGCGATGTGTAGGTCACGAACAGACTTGCGTTTTTCCAAGCTGTTTGCCGTATCTTGACTAATGATTGCGTAAAGCACGATATACCAATATGTCTAAAGTCTGCGTCCGATAAAGATAATATCAAATTAATATTGTAATTGGCCGACGTAACGAGATGAGTCACGTATCCGGTCTGCTTCCATAGAACATGAGCCAGTATTTTGTCATTCACCCCGAGACTCCGCAAAGGCGTCTGATTCGTCGTGCCGTCGAAATTATCAATCGGGACGGGTTGATAGTGTACCCGACCGATTCCTGTTATGCACTAGGCTGTCACATAGGAAATAAACGCGCGATGCGCAGGATTCAGAAGATTCGTCAATTAAGTGATAAACACCACTTTACATTGGTATGTCGCGACCTTTCACAATTGTCCAATTACGCCATCATTGACAACAGTGCTTATCGACTTATGAAGGCGTGTACGCCCGGCCCGTATACTTTTTTGCTTAAAGCCACTCACGAAGTGCCGCGCAGATTGCAAATGCCGAAGCGTAAGACAATTGGGTTGAGAACACCGGACCACCCCGTCGCGCTACAGCTATGTGAAAATCTTGGGCAGCCCTTGATGAGCAGTACTCTGATTTTGCCCGGTGAGAAAGAGCCGCTTTTAGATCCGTTAATCATGCGTGAACGCCTAGAGCACGAGGTGGATTTAGTAATTAATGGGGGGTATTGTGGCATTCAGGTGACGACAGTGATCGATTTGACCGCTTCAACGCCTGTGGTTGTGCGTCAAGGCAAAGGCGCCGCAGGTTGGTTGATGCAAAATTAAAAAATCCCTTGAATCAATAAATATTCTCAAATGCCCGTCAAACACCGCTTATAATTCAGGCCAGTGGATATTGTCTAAACAAGCACTATCTTGCATGAGGCGTCCTAGCTGATGAGCATCATCCAAATGATCACCGTTTGGGTTTTACCCGTGCTGTTTGCTATCACTTTGCACGAGGTGGCGCATGGCTGGGTAGCGCATTTTTTTGGCGATTCCACCGCGGCAAAATTGGGACGGCTGAGCTTGAATCCGCTACGGCACATCGATCCGGTCGGTACTGTATTGGTACCTGCGGTCATGATATTGATTCCCGGCAACTTTATCTTTGGATGGGCAAAGCCTGTGCCCGTGGATGTCATGCGGCTTGGTAACCCCAAGCGCGACATGGCTATAGTTGCGGCGGCCGGGCCACTTTCAAATCTTGTGATGGCGTTGTTTTGGGTGGTTGTTATAAAAAGCTGTCTTGCAAGTGCCGATAGCGGTAACGGCTATACCGAATTTTTTGTTTACATGGGGGTTGCGGGCGTCGTAATTAATCTGATGCTGATGGTCCTGAATTTTCTCCCTATCCCGCCTTTAGATGGAGGGAGAGTGCTGGCCGGAATAGTACCGAACAGTTTTTCAAACATACTGCATAGGATTGAGCCTTATGGTTTTTTCATACTTGTCGGGCTGCTTGTGCTGGGCTTGTTGAGTAAGCTGATCTTTACTCCTTTCATCATGATTTTGTTTTTTATTCTGTATTTATGCGGCGTGCAAACCGAAGATTTTTTGCCTTACTTGTATAGGCTCATGGGAGCATCCGATTGATAATATCGACACGTGGACGCTAACCCTTTACAGAATAAACGCGTCTTGTCGGGCATGCGGCCCACCGGGAAATTGCACCTCGGCCATTTACACGGCGTATTACATAATTGGCTGGAACTCCAGCACACGCATGAGTGTTTTTTCTTTGTTGCCGACTGGCATGCATTGACCACGGAATATGAAAGTGTTGGAGTTATTTCCGAAAGTATACGCGGCATGATCGTTGACTGGCTGGCGGCGGGTGTAGACCCCGATGCCGCGACTTTATTCATCCAGTCACAGGTTCCGGAACATGCGGAGTTGCACCTTTTATTGTCGATGATCACGCCGCTGGGTTGGTTGGAGCGTGTACCGTCATATAAAGATCAGCAGAGAAAATTCAAGGAAAAAAATTTGGCAACCTATGGATTTTTGGGGTATCCATTGCTGCAAAGTGCAGACATTCTGGCCTATAAGGCCGCGAACGTGCCGGTAGGCGAAGATCAGGTCGCACATGTTGAGTTGACGCGCGAGGTCGCCCGCAGATTTAACTTTTTATATAGTAAGGGCCCTGATCTTGAAGATAAGGTAAACCTTATCCTCAACAAGATTGGAAAGAAAAGCGCCAAGTTGTATCGAGAATATCGCAACCGCTATCAAGGGAAAAATGATATTGAGTCCCTGGGAAAGGGCAAGGCACTGTTGGCGTCACAATCAAACCTTTCCGCCACGGATAAAGGGCGTCTGTCCAAGGATCTGCAAGGGGAAAGCGAAGCCGTATTGCCGGAGCCGCAGCCCCTGTTGACCCGCGCACCGAAAATACCGGGCCTAGACGGACAAAAAATGTCCAAGTCTCGTCACAACACGATCTCCTTACGGGAAGCCCCCGCCTCTATCGAGAAAAAAGTACGTACCATGCCGACCGATCCGGCGCGCGTGAAACGCACGGATGCGGGCACCCCGGAGAAATGTCCGGTTTGGCAGCTACATGAAACGTATTCCTCGCGGGAGACCAAGTCGTGGGTACAGCAGGGTTGCCGCAGCGCCGCAATTGGCTGTGTCGACTGCAAACAGCCGATAATTGATGCCATTGAAAAAGAATTACGCCCCATCCGTGAACGTGCCGACGAATATTTGCAGGATGCAAGTATCGTGCGTACCATCATCAAGGAAGGATGTGAGCGGGCGCGAGACGTGGCGCAGGATACCTTGAGTGACGTCAGACAGGCCATCGGCTTATCATGTTGGTAAGGAAAACTATTATCGCGTTAGTGATGATAAACTAAACCTATCCTGGCCAGGGACAAATCATTGAGAATGAGTACCCGTTCCAGTTTCTCAGAGAACCTGCAAACAGAGATACCGTTTGCCGTAGTCAAGGGCGAACCGCTATCGGCACCTCCCGAAGACCTCTATATTCCTCCCGATGCGTTGGAAGTCTTTCTTGATGCTTTTGAAGGGCCGCTGGATTTATTGTTGTATCTGATCAAGCGACAAAACCTGGACATCCTGAGTCTACCCGTTTTTCAGATTACCAAACAGTACATGAAATACATTGAGTTGATGAAGGAGTTGCAGCTTGAGCTGGCCGCCAAGTATTTAGTCATGGCGGCGATGTTGGCCGAAATCAAGTCGCGCATGTTGTTACCCAAACCCGTTACAGAGGAGGAGGAAGAAGACCCGCGCTCGGAGCTGATACGGCGGTTGCAGGAATATGAAAAAATTAAAAAGGCATCGGAAGAAATCAACGAGCTGCCGCGTATGTGCCGGGATACGTTCAACGTTTCGGTCATGCAATCCGAGTACGCGCGTGAAAAGCCGCAACCCCATGTTGAACTGCAAGAGATATTGCTTGCGTTTCATGCCGTGATGCAACGATCACAAGCGTTCGCCAGCCACCACATTCAACGCAATCCGTTGTCTGTGAGAGAACGTATGTCACATATACTCAGCACCCTACACGTAAAAGAAGACCTCGTGGAATTTAAGCAACTTTTTGATCCACGGGAAGGGCGTGCCGGCCTCGTTGTTACGTTTATATCGTTACTTGAGCTTATCAAAGAGCATATCGTTGAACTGGTACAGTCCGAGGCCTTTGCCCCGATCTACGTAAAACCGGCGGTTACAAATTTGGTCAAAGATAAATAGCCATGAAATGCTCATTTGCCGAGGTAGCGGGAAAAGACTCATTGCCTTTGAGATATGCGCACCGTTCCCTACGCCAAACCTATGAAAAATAACCCCCTTCCAAGGCTGGACATTTCGCGGGAAACAAGAGAAAAATTGCTTCCATACTGCCGTCTTCAAGCAGGCGAAATTTGGGAAGATGACGTGTGCGGGCATCGTGTAGGATGTTTGAGTGCCGACGACGAAGATGCAATAGAAAAGATAATGACAGGGGAACATGCGCAATTGGCAATCCATGACCCACCGTACAACCTCGCGGCTTTTGAGCTTCGTTCACTCGACGAATTCATAGACTGGTGCCGAAGCTGGGTATCACGAACAGATGCCGTCTTGGGTGACGATGCCTCACTCTACGTTTGGCTGGGCGCGGACCAAAATGACGGCTTTCAACCATTGCCGGATTTTATGGTAATGATGAGACATCAACCGTTTCAGCCTCGAAGTTTCATTACTATGCGCAACCAACGCGGGTATGGCACGCAGAAAAACTGGATGGCGGTCAGGCAGGAACTGCTTTACTACACAAAGGGCACGCCGACCTTCAACATAAGTGCCGAGTACACGGACATCCCGAAGATCCTTCGAGGGTATTACAAACAGGTGAACGGCGAGATGACGGAAAACCTACAGCGAAGCCGGGCCGCGACGATTCGCGCCGGAAACGTCTGGGTTGACGTGCAACAAGTATTTTATCGGATGGAGGAAAACGTCTCCGGGTGCTATGCCCAGAAACCCTTGAAATGTATCGACCGGATCATTCGGGCAAGTTCAAACCCCGGTGACCTGGTGATTGATTTTTTCGCCCATTCGGGCACCACCCTGATCGCCTCCGAACTGCTCCACCGCAGATGCTTTACGGTTGACATCGATCCCATCTATGCCGAGATCACGATTCGGCGCCTCGAACGCTTGCGGGCAACGGGCAAGACCGGATGGCAAAACGGACATCCTTTTGAAAATGAGATTCCCGATTTCAAGCCCGGCACAACTTCTGTGTCGCAATCCGTTGCCCAAGAATCCCTACTTTAGTTTGTATGGAGCACCTGCAAGAAAAACTTGATTCATTGCTGAAATTGTTGCCTAACGAGGAAGAAGTGCGAGATCGCCTTGATTCTCTTGTATCGGTTTATCCTTTCAATGAATATGAGTACATCATTGCCACTTTGCTTGCTATGGATGTTTTGCATCTTGATGGCTACCATGAACTTCGATGTGACTACATTGCGAGGAATCTATATCTCTATGTTTTTGAGATCAGTGCGCCACGTTCCTTTGGCGAAGCTTGGGCGCAAGGCCACTTAAAAGGATTGGTTCCAGACCTTCAAAAGCCGTCAAAGAAAATCGACCCTGAGTACTCTGGTCAATATGACTTTTTTCTTACAGAAGGTATTCGCATTGAAGTCAAAGCATCACGAGCGGTTGATGCGGATATGGAGGCACCTTTGTACGCTAAAGCATTAGCTTCAGATTCACGCAAAGGTTTCTTGATGAATTTCCAACAAGTGAAACCAGGATGTTGTGACGTATTTGTGTGGATTGCCGTTTGGCGTGATGTGATTAGATATTGGGTATTATCGTCTCACGAAATTGAAACAAACCCACACTACTCTCGGGGGCAGCACCGCGGCAATGTAGGCGAAGGGCAGCTTCACGTCAGACATGACAATATACAAGACTTTGCAAAATATGAAGTAAAATCAAACCAACTTGAAAAAGCAATTCGCAACGCATACAACCGACAGATTAAAAGTTACATATCTGATTGAAAAACATGATAAAACCATCACATCGTCCGGTAACATAAGCATATGAAAGACAACCAGATCAAACACATTATCGAAGCGGCATTGATGGCGGCCGATACGGCGTTGAGTGTTGACCGGTTATCACATCTATTTGAGCCGGATGAAGCGAGGCCGACAAAAGAACAGATAAGAAATGCGGTCACGCGACTGCAACAGGAATGCGAAGGCCGGGGGATTGAATTAAAGAGAGTTGCCGGCGGCTATCGCTATCAGACACGTAATGACGTGCAACCATGGGTAGCCCGGTTGTGGCAGGAAAAACCCCCGCGTTATTCCCGTGCCCTGCTTGAAACACTGGCACTGATCGTCTATCGCCAGCCTGTTACACGCGGTGAAATCGAAGACGTGCGGGGCGTAAGCGTAAGCAGTAGCATTATCAGAACACTGCTTGAACGAGAATGGATTCGCGTCATCGGGCATAAAGAAGTACCCGGTCGTCCGGCCTTGTATGGAAGCACCAGAGAGTTTCTCGATCACTTCAACCTAAAATCCCTGGATGAACTGCCCAGTATCACAGAGTTGACCGAGCAACGGCAAACGCATCCCGAGCTTGACTTTGCAGAGTCGCAAGAAGACAAATCCCCCCGGCTACAAGTTGTCGATGAAGGTGAAGAATCGGTTGAAACAAACGAGAAGTTTCATTAACTTTCCGCCTTTATCCTTCAAGATTCCGAGCCTCTTTTACAACTGCTCTCGGGTTGCATACCACCACGCGCGTTAGCCGTCTTGCCCGTAAGGATACAAAAACTCCTGGCGAGTCGGGGGGTTGCGTCTCGCAGGCAGATTGAACGCTGGATAAAGGCCGGCGACGTTTGCATTGACGGCAAACCGTGCATGCTCGGACAACAAGTTAGCGGGGACGAAAAAATTACTGTGCGCGGTCAACGCCTCCATTTCCATACCGAAATAAAAACCCGAGTGCTGATCTATCACAAACCGGTTGGAGAAGTCGTTACACGTTCCGACCCACAGAAAAGGCTCACAGTATTTGATCGGTTGCCGGCTTTACAGACCGGCCGATGGACATCCGTGGGACGTTTGGATATCAACACTTCCGGCTTGTTGTTGTTTACTACCAACGGCACCCTTGCCAACCACCTGATGCACCCGCGCAATCAAATCGAACGGGAATACAGGGTACGTATATATGGCAACGTAACCGACCAAGCACTCTCTCGTTTACAACGCGGCGTGCGGCTGGATGACGGCCCGGCAAAGCTGGAGATACTTGAAACGCAGAAAAGTAGCGGCATGAATACATGGTACCGTATTGTATTGAGAGAAGGCCGCAACCGGGAAGTGCGAAGACTGTGGGAGTCTCAGGGGTTACGAGTCAATCGCTTGATTCGCACGCGCTTCGGGCCCATCCAACTGCCCGAAGAGCTAAAACAAGGGGAATGGGTTGATTTGCCCGCCCGTCAGATTCGACGGCTGGATGCGTTGACCGCCACTTCGGGCAAACAAAACCCGGATGACGAACCATGGGCAAGGAGAATATACGAAAAACTTTTACAACAGCACGGTCGCCAAAATTGGTGGCCGGCAAATTCCGAGTTTGAGGTTATGGTGGGCGCAATTCTCACGCAAAACACGGCGTGGACAAACGTCGAGCGGGCCATTGCCAACCTGAAAGCCGCGGGTTGCCTTGATGCCGAGAAAATTTTCGATACACTCCCCGCCCGTTTGGCGGCTCTCATCAAGCCGTCCGGCTATTTCAACGTGAAGGCCAAGCGCCTGCAAAAATTCTGTGAGTGGTACATCAATGCCGGGAGGATGGCGCGGCTGCGCTACTGGCCCACCGCGACGCTGCGCAAACGACTGCTTGGCGTGCACGGGATAGGGAACGAGACCGCCGATGATATCTTGCTCTATGCCTTTCGTCGCCCGGTGTTTGTCATTGACGCCTATACGCGCCGAATTTTTTCGCGTCTCGGCTATGTTCGGGGCGATGAGGCATACGATGAGCTTCGCCACGCGTTTGAGGTACAGCTTGCCGATCATCCAAACCTACTGGGGGAATACCATGCCTTGATCGTCCGGCATGGCAAGAATATATGTAAGGTCAAACCTGAGTGCGGACGTTGTGAGCTTGCTTCGGTTTGCAAGTTTAATCACGAGACCGCTACCCGTGGAAATCGGGATTGACTTTGTAATTCACACCGGTAACGCCTTTGCTGTCGGGGCCGATAAAGTACAGGTACGGCATGACGATTTCTTCGGGTGCGGGGAGGGTTTGAGGATTTACCCCCGGGTAGTTTACGGTTCTGAGTTTGGTGCGCACCGGGGCGGGGTCGACACCGTTGACGCGCACCGGCTTATCCCCGTCACACTCGTCTGCAAGAATGCGCATCATGCCCTCTTGTGCGGCTTTCGATATACCGTATGCCCCCCAATAGGCCTTGGTGCAGCGGTGGGTGGAAAATACGATACTGGGGTCGTTGGATCGTTCAAGGGCGGGAATGCAGCATCTTGCCAGCATAAAGGGCGCATGCAAGTTAATCGTGATGGTGCGCAGCCAGGCGTCCAACGGATAGTTTCTTAAACTTTGTAATGCCTTGAGATACCCCGCACCGAGCACGAGTGCGTTTATCGGTGTATTTCCGGTAGCGATAAACTTTGCAAAGCGGATGTAGTCCGCTTCACCTGCCGTGGAGAAGTCCATGCCGTATGCTTGATGGGTGTATTCGGGAGGTGGCGGCAAGTTTTGCAATAGATCGTCCAGCTTGTCCCGGCTTTTTGCCAGCAGCAAGAGCCGCGCCCCATGGGCGGCACACGCCAGAGAAATTGCCTTTCCTATGCCGTCCGTTGCTCCGGTGATCACGACGAACCTGTTTTTCAACAGGTTTTTGCGTGGCCGATACTCGTTCAGGTCTGGAAGATCACTTTGCAGTGAACGCATCAAGCAAACATCAAATTGAAGTTTGGATTGAGCGAGTCGCGCACCGGATGAATGTCATCCTTTTGAAAGGATCCCCCTTGCAGATAAGTAATCAAGCACTTGGTCGATACATGTTTCCAGGGAGTCGAATCCCGTATTCAAGATTATGTCGGCATTCTCTGGTTCCTCGTAAGGCGAAGAAATGCCTGTGTATTCGGGTATCAGGCCCGCGCGGGCCTTTTTGTACATCCCTTTTATGTCCCTTTGTTCGCAGACTTCCAACGGGCATTTGCAATAAATTTCAATGAAATCATCGGCGCCGATCAATGCTTTTGCACGGCGGCGACCTTCTCGCATAGGTGAGATAAGAGCGGCAAACGTTATGATACCCGCATTTTTCATGAACCTGCACGCCTCGGCAGTCCGCCGCAGATTTTCTTTGCGGTCTGTCAATGAAAAACCGAGATCTCCACACAAACCGCTTCTAACGTCGTCTCCATCGTATACAAAGGTTAAATACCCCCTGGAATGCAATTTTTCTTCAACGGCATGGGCCAGCGTTGATTTTCCCGCCGCCGGCAACCCGCTAAACCACACTACGACGCCGCGATGCCCCAGCAGCGTTTCTCGCCTGTGCCGAGTGACGGAGGCTGGCCGGCATACGGTATCGGAATCGCTTTTTTTCTCTGTGAAACGGGCCACGCTACTCGCTCGATTTGAAACTCGGGGATCGTTACAGTTTTCAGTATACATCAATCGGTCGTTATAGGCCTGTTTTCAATCTCTCGTGGTTCTGTAAGGGACTTTTTTGGATTGATCCCCAATTGGGTAAATTTTCTTGCCCCGCTCAGCACGTTACGGTTCAGTGATCCGGTTGCTCTGTTGAAGTGATTGACACTAACGTCCAGATTTTTACCCAGTTTCTGTAAGTGTTCCGTGAAAGTTGCCAAACGCTCGTAAAGCTGTTCGCCAAGCTTCCGAATCTCTTCCGCATTCTCCTCCACGGCAAGCTGCCGCCATCCGAATGCCACGGCGCGCAGCAGGGCTACGATGCTGGTGGGGGTTGCCAAGATGACTTGCTCATTGAGTGCATCTTCCAGAAGCTGTGGATCCTGCTCCAGTGCCGCCGATAAAAATTGCTCGCCCGGAATGAAAAGTACCACAAAATCCGGGGAGTGCTTGAACTGATTCCAGTACGCTTTGCTTGCAAGCTCTCGTACCCGCTCCCGAACGTTGCGCGTGTGTCTGGCCAAGCTACTTTTGCGCATGGTGTCATCGTCTGTTTGGGTAGCGTCGAGGTAGGCGTCCAAGGGCGTCTTGGCATCGACGATGATTTCACGTCGGTCGGGCATTCGAACTACCATGTCGGGACGCATACGGCTATCGGTGTCGCCGGATTGTTGTTCGTAGAAGTCACAGTAATTCACCATCCCGGCAAGTTCGGCAATCCGCTTTAGCGTCAACTCTCCCCATCGCCCGCGAACTTCCGGTCGGTGTAGCGCCTTCACAAGTTTTTGCGTTTCCTCTCGTAGAAGGGTCTCTGCCTTGCCCATTAATTCCAAGTGTTTCTCTAGTGACCCAAAGTTTTTTTGGCGTTCTTTTTCACTCTCCTGAATGTGTGACTCGGTTTTGTTTAAGGTTTCACGGATAGGTTGCAGCAGTGTTTTAATGGCTTTCTCTTTTTCACTGAGATCGGCCTTGGCCCGATCTTGATATTGAGAAAGTTTTTCTTTGGCCAATAACAGAAAATTTTCATTGTTTGAGTTTAGTGCCTCCTTTGAAAGTTTCAGAAAGGACTTTTCCAGTTCTTTTTGCAAGGCATCGATCGTCGCCGCTTTTTCCGAGCGCAGTTCCTTCTCATATTCAAGTTGCAGGGACAGATTTTGCACTTCGGTTTGCAGCCGTTCTTTTTCCCTACGCGCACGGCGGTACATGACCGATGCGCCCAGTATCGCACCGAGCAGGCACAGGCTTGCGCCCACGAATATAAATTGCCATATCCCCAACACGGCGTCGGTTACGTCAACGTTGTTTGATGATTGTAAGTCAGCAGCCAATCCCTGAATTCGCCGGCGCGTTCGAGAATAACGGACGCGCCCCACGTGTGCGGGTCGTGGTGGTCTTGAATGTAGCCGTAAGCCGCTACGGCGGTTTTCATCTTTGCCGCTTTGCCGGCTTGTACGTCGCGCGGGTCATCGCCCACGTATACGCAAGCCGTTGGCGCGACGCCGATAATATTTGCGGCGTGAAACAGGGGGTCGGGGCTTGGCTTTTTTCTGATCATGCAGTCGCCGCTGATCATGCAGACGGTTCGGAACGCAACGTCAAGCCACTGTATCAACGGTTCCGCCAACCAGCCCGGTTTGTTGGTAACGATCCCCCAGGGGATACGGGACTGATCCAGAAAATCCAGTAACGCGGGCACTTCCGCAAACAGTTTGGTTTCGTTGCAGAGCACGTGAGCGTATATATGCAAAAATTCATCGCGCAGTTGCAGACTTTGTGCCTCATCCAATTCTCCAAATCCCAGCTCTATCATCGCCATGCTGCCTTTTGAAACATGATTGCGCACCAGGTCATAGGCGAGTGTGTCTTTACCGTGTTTCGTTAGTAACTCGTTCAGCGCGTCCGTCATGTCCGGTGCGGTATCTGCCAAGGTGCCATCCAGATCGAACAGTACGGCCCGTACTTGAGATGGACTATGCATGCAAAGTGATGCGGGAGTCGGGTTTGTTTCTACAGCTTTTGGGCATGAACGATGTAGTTTACACTGATGTCCGTTGATAGTGCGTAGGATTTTTTAAGAGGATTATAGCTCATACCCATAATTTCAGTGGTACGCATGTGGGCGTGGCGAACCCAACGGTCAAGCTCCGACGGACGGATCAGCTGTTTATATTCGTGAGTGCCCCTGGGCAGCAAATTCAGCACGTATTCCGCGCCGATGATTGCAAACAAAAAAGATTTGGGATTGCGGTTTATAGTAGCAAAAAAGACCTGACCTCGTGGTTTCACCAGCCGTGAACAGGCCTTGACAAGCGTAGCAGGGTTAGGCACGTGTTCCAGTATCTCCATACAGGTAACAACGTCAAACCGGCGCAGTTTTTGAGCCGCCAGGTCTTCTGCTGAAATCGCTTGATATTCTATATTCAAACCCTGTTCTCGGGCATGGATTTTTGCGACTGCAAGGGAAGTCTTGCCAACATCGATGCCCGTCACCTGAGCTCCCCTTTTTACCATCGACTCGGACAATATGCCCCCGCCACAGCCGACATCAAGAACCTTTTTCCCGTTCAGTCCGGTGTGCCCGTCAATGTAATTTAGACGCAGAGGGTTGATATCATGAAGCGCCTTGAATTCGCTCTCCTTGTCCCACCAACGGTGGGCCATCGCCTCGAACTTCGCTAGTTCGTCCTCATTAACGTTAGTCTCTTCAACTGGCATGAAAAGTCCTGCCTAACACTTATGCGCCGAGATAAAGTCGGTTTTGAGAAATGATTTTACCCTTAGACGGTGCAGATTGACTCGTCATCTGTCATGCAGAATTTTATCTTCCCACGCTTTTGTTTTGACCAAAATTTCATGTTGATCAAGCGTTGTGAGATTCCCTTCGCGTAATAGCTGCCGGCCGGCAACCCACACGTCCGATACTTGCTGCCGTTGCGCGGCATACACCAAGTGTCCAAACGGGTCGTATACCGGCCGGGCTTCGGGCGTATCGATATCAATGATAGCCATATCTGCCGACTTTCCCGTTTCCAGGGAACCTGTTTCTTTCTCTATTCCCAAGGCGATAGCGGCATTGATAGTTATGCAACGCAAAGATTGATACGCAGGGAGCGCCGCCGCATCTTCCGCGACACCCTTTGCCAAGAGTGCCGCGGTATGTAGTTCTCCCAATATATCGAGGTCGTCGTTACTGGCACAGCCGTCCGTTCCAAGCGCCACATTGACCCGTTTATCCATGAGCTTTTGCACCGGGCAGAAGCCACTCGCTAATTTTAGATTCGATTCTGGACAATGCACTACATTGACCCCGGTCTCGGCCAACAGATCAATTTCATCATCCTGAAGTCTTGTCATGTGTACGGCGATCAACCTGTCATTGACCAAACCAAGATCATACAAACGTTGTAAAGGACGCATTTTATATTCTTCCAGGCTGTCGACAATTTCTTGTTTCGTTTCATGGAGATGGGTGTGAATGGGCAATGCAAGCTCATCTGCCAGTGCGATTACGCGTTCCAGTGAGGCATTGGAAACAGTGTATGGGGCATGAGGTGCAAGCGCGCATCGTACCAAAGGATGAGATGTATACTGATCGTGTACCATCAAACCTTTATCCAGATATTCATTCGCGTCATTGGCATATTTGGTAGGAAAATCAAGCAAAACCATGCCCACGTGGGCACGCATCCCCGCTTCTGCCGCAACTTTTGCGGTGACTTCGGCAAAGAAATACATGTCGTTGAAACATGTCGTTCCGCCGCGGATCATTTCCGCAATCGCCAATTCCGTACCGGCCTCTACAAATTCATCGCTCACCCATTTTTGTTCGGCGGGCCATATATGATTCCGTAACCAGTCCATGAGGGGTTTGTCACTTGCAAAACCGCGAAATAACGCCATGGCGGCGTGGGTATGCGCATTGATCAGCCCGGGTATGATAATGTGGTGGTCATAGGTGTGATTTATATCGCTTGAGTATTTGTTCCTTGCCTCCGGTGTTGGCAGGATATCAAGGATGCGTCCGTCGTTTACTGCAATGCTGAAATCAACCAGTGTGCGCACCTCGCTATCCATCGGAATGATATGTTTTCCGTGGATAAGGGTTTGGACGTGCTTCACGTGGGGGAGGAGTTTGGGTTTGAAAAAATATAACCATTGTACAGTTGGAATACAAGTATCAATCAAGTCTTCTTCGCCAATAAAACATTGGTCGTGACGCCATGGGTTCATTAACCGCGCAGACCATCGCTTGGCGAAATGGTCGTCTTGTACTGCTTGACCAACGCAAACTGCCGCATGAGACTCGGTTTATCGAATGCTTATCGTGTCGGGAAGTAGTGGTCGCCATCAAGGAACTGGTGGTACGCGGGGCGCCGGCCATTGGAGTTGCGGCGGCATACGGCGCTGTACTTGCAGCAAAAACCTGTTTTGAAAATGACGCCGATAATTGGAAAGAATGCGTTGCAATTGAGCTTGATACACTGTTGCAGGCGCGGCCTACGGCAGTAAATTTGAAGTGGGCGGTTACCCGCATGCGTGAGACCATGAAGACGGTTGTTGCAGGCGATCCCGGGGACGTTTTGCTACAGGCAGCACAAACAATCCATCGGGAAGATATAACCACCAACAAAACGCTTAGTGACTTTGGAGCACGGTTGATACGAGATAATTCCGTTGTGCTTACGCATTGCAATGCAGGTGCTTTGGCAACGGCCGGCTATGGGACCGCACTAGGCGTCATTCGCAGTGCCTGGGCAAAAAATAAAATAACCGGCATTTATGCAAGCGAGACCCGGCCATGGTTTCAAGGCACAAGGCTTACCGCCTGGGAACTGCTTGAAGACGACATCCCCGTCACACTTGTTTGTGATGGCGCCGCAGCCAGCCTAATGCGGCGAAAAAAATTAAACTGGGTGATCGTTGGTGCCGATTGCATCGCAAGTAATGGAGACGTTGCCAACAAGATAGGTACTTATTCATTAGCGGTGGCGGCACAGCGGCACGGAGTAGATTTTATGGTAGCGGCACCGACCAACACCATTGATATGGGGATCAAAAACGGGGATCAGATTGAGATTGAAGAACGCGCCGACAGCGAAGTAACCCGCTATCACGGGTATTCTTTGGGACCCGACGGGGCAAAAGTTTGGAACCCTGTATTCGATATTACTCCGGCAGGCCTGGTAAGTGCCCTGGTCACGGAAAAAGGTGTAATTGAGCACCCGACCCAAAGCAAAATCCAAGATTTGATGAAGCCCTAACGTTGCAGTCACTTTGAGACGGACTACAACGCCGCCTCTTCCGAACGCGTGCCGGCGTCGCCGATAAAAACTATCGGCCGCATGTGCGTTATGCCATCGATACAAAAGCCCCTTGCTACGTCCAAACCCGTTCATCACGGCTTCTTTAATTCAAATAAATCAATCTCGAAAAGAAGAGCGTAGATCGGTTGATTCTTAGACGGTTCGGTTCGATTTTAATTACCTTTATTCCCTGAGCTTTGAGGACTTGTGTGTTATACTTTACCAACCTGGAATGAACCTAAAAATTTCTCTTGAAATCACGTAAATGGCTGCAATAGCTAAAGAAATTCAACTTGTAAATCTTGAGGACGAGATGCGGCAATCGTATCTTGACTACGCTATGAGCGTGATCGTCGGACGCGCGCTGCCGGACGTGCGAGACGGTTTGAAGCCGGTGCATCGAAGAATTCTTTACGCCATGTATGAAAGCAACAATACGTGGAATCGCCCGTACGTGAAATGTGCCCGTGTCGTTGGCGATGTTCTGGGTAAATATCACCCCCATGGGGATACGGCGACGTACGATGCCCTGGTACGCATGGCACAGGAATTCTCGATGCGTTACAGGCTGGTGGACGGGCAAGGAAACTTTGGTTCCATAGATGGCGATCCACCTGCCGCATATCGCTACACGGAATGCCGGATGACGAAATTATCATCGGAAATTCTTGCGGATATCGAGCGTGAGACCGTTGATTACGCACCTAACTATGACGGCAAGGAATCAGAGCCGACGATACTGCCGACCAAAGTCCCTAACCTGCTGGTTAACGGTTCTTCCGGCATTGCCGTCGGCATGGCCACCAACATCCCGCCGCATAATCTGTCAGAAATCATCAACGCCTGTCTTGGCTTGATCGAAGACCCCGAAATTGACTACCAACAACTGATGCAACATCTACCGGGCCCTGACTTCCCGACCTCCGCAATTATCAATGGCAGCGAAGGAATTATTGACGCCTATCGCAGCGGCCGGGGTCGTATACACATGCGTGCGCGTGCGCGCATCGAGAAAGATGAAAAAAGCGAGCGTGAACGCATCGTTGTCACCGAACTGCCGTACCAGGTCAACAAGGCGAATCTGATCGTCAAAATTGCCGATCTGGTCAAAGAAAAACGCCTGGAAGGGATCGCCACGGACGGCCTTCGAGACGAATCCGACAAAGACGGTATGCGCCTCGTGATTGAGCTACGTCGAGGCGAACTGAGCGAGATCGTTTTGAACAAGCTCTATAAACACACCCCGATGCAGAGCACGTTTGGCGTGAACATGGTGGCACTGGTGGACGGACAACCCAGGCTGCTGAATTTGAAGCAGATTCTCCAAGAGTTTATACGACACCGCCGCGACGTAGTTACCCGTCGAACCATTTTTGAATTACGCAAGGCGCGTGAGCGCGCGCACGTTCTGGAAGGCCAGGCAGTTGCATTAACAAACATCGACGCAGTCATTGCGCTCATCAAAAAGTCGGCGAATCCCGCCGCGGCAAAAGAAAAATTAACCGCACAACCATGGCAACCCGGGATAGTGGTCGAAATGTTAAAGCGTGCAGGTGCCGAAGTTTCACGTCCCGAAAACCTGGATGCCGAATATGGAATGCACGACGGCAAATATCGCCTCTCACCGATACAGGCGCAGGCGATCCTGGATTTACGCTTGCACCGCCTCACCGGCCTGGAGCAGGAAAAAATCGTTAGTAGCTACAGCGAATTGCTGGACAAGATCGTCGACCTGCTTGACATCTTACAGACCCCTGAACGGCTCATGGAAGTTGTGCGCGAGGAACTGGAGACCGTGCGCGAACAATACGGCGACGAGCGCCGCACCGAAATTACCCAAGCCCGCAAAGGCCTCAGCATAGAAGACCTCATCCCGGAAGAAGACGCCGTAGTTACCCTGTCCCGTGCAGGCTATGCAAAACAGCAACCCCTGGATACCTATCGCGCGCAACATCGTGGCGGCAAGGGCAAGGTAGCCACCTCAACAAAAGCCGAAGACTTTGTTGACCAGCTTTTCATTGCCAGCACGCATGACACGATTTTATGTTTTTCCAGCCTTGGCAAAGTCTATTGGCTCAAGGTATACGAACTCCCTCAAGCGAGCCGCATTGCACGCGGCAAACCAATTGTAAATCTTTTACCGCTAAAAGAAGGCGAGCGTATCAATGCAATCTTGCCCATAAAAGAATACCGCGAGGACGCCTTTGTCGTGATGGTGACGAGTAGCGGCGTGATAAAGAAAACTCCCCTCGTCAAATTTTCACGTCCTCTTTCCGTCGGCATCCGTGCAATAAATCTACGCGAGGACGATTACCTCGTCGGGGTCACCGTGACACACGGCAACACCGACGTTTTAATGGTAAGCGATGCGGGCAAGGCCATACGCTTCGATGAAAACGACGCCCGCCCTACGGGGCGCACAGCGATCGGCGTGCACGGCATCAGGCTTGCACCAGCACAAAAAGTGGTGGGCGTGATTACCATTACCCCCGACATGAACGCCACCGACGTATTAATAGCAACCGAAAACGGCTATGGAAAGCGCACGAAAATAGAGGACTACCGTATACAGAGGCGAGGTGGCAAGGGCATTATTGCGATCAAGACCTCCGAGCGTAACGGCAAGGCGGTCGGCGTCGAGGCCGTATCGGAAGAAGACGAAGTCATGCTGATTACGGCCAATGGGACCTTGATCAGAACACCGGTTAAAGGGGTATCACAAGTCGGTCGCAATACACAAGGCGTAAGACTGATAAGACTGGCGGCGGCGGATCGGCTAGTCAAAGTCGAGCGTATTGAAAACCTTGCAGATTCGGAAGACGCGTAGTTTTTCATTGCAAACGCCTTAGTCCGTGCAGAATGCATGACCTACTAAAGTTCCCTTGTCGCTGATGCGAAAAGTATTCTATTTTGGTGCGGGCCCGGCCGCATTGCCCGAACCGGTGTTGAAGAAAATTCAGGGAGAATTCCTCGACTACCACGGCACCGGTCTTTCCGTCGTCGAACTCAGTCACCGCGGTGACGAACTGCTTGCCGTCAGAGATCGTGCCGAAACACTGCTGAGAGAGCTGCTAAAAATCCCCGACAACTATGCGGTGCTATTTATGCACGGCGGCGCGACCAATCAATTTTCCATGCTGCCGTTGAACTTTCTTGGGGGCGGTAAAAGTGCGGATTACCTATGTACCGGACATTGGTCGACGAAGGCCTGCACAGAAGCAAAAAAATTTGCCCCGATCAACGAAATCAAGGCACTGCAAGGAAACGGGGAATTGTCGATTCTGCCATCTTCCGCGTGGCCACTCGACCCGAATGCCGCGTATATACACTATTGCGACAACGAGACCATAAATGGCGTTGCCCTTGCGCCGGTGCCGGAAATTGCCAACCGGCCTTTGGTGTGTGACATGACCTCCTCCATTCTTATGCGCCCCCTGGATGTTGACAGATACCATTTAATTTACGCCAGCGCACAAAAAAACCTGGGCATTGCTGGGCTTGGCGTCGTGATCGTCAAAAAAACGTTCCTCGAGGACGGCAACCCGAACGTGCCCCGCTTATACGACTATCGGTTGTATGTCGAAGAAAACTCCCTGGTCAACACATCTCCCACGTTTGCGATCTACGTCTTGCAACACGTGCTTGAATGGGTCAAGGGCGAGGGAGGCGTTGAAGAGATGTATCGCCGCAGCAAGGCGCGTTCCGCCTCGGTATATCGGATACTCGATGCAAACAATCTCTACACTAACCGAGTGGCCGAAGAATGCCGTTCAAACATCAACATCCCGTTCTATATCAAAGACACCGCACTACAGAATGACTTCTTGCGTCGTGCGGAAGAAAACAAAATGCTTGGCTTGCGCGGTCACAAGGCCGTAGGGGGAATACGTGCCAGCCTATACAACGCCATACCCCAGGAAGGCGTGCAACGGCTGCTGAATTTCATGCGGGACTTTGCGGCAAACAAGACAGCCTAAAGACAACGGTTCAACGTTGCGTTTCCACTGGACGAGCGTCGCCGCACGTGCCGGTTTACAGAACTTAAATCCGGTAATACCGGCGGTACCAGTCCACAAAATCCTTGATTCCCTCCTCGATACCCGTGCTTGGGGTATAACCCGTATCCGCCGTCAGGTCTTTGGTATCGGCAGAAGTCTCGAGCACGTCGCCGGCCTGTAGAGGTAACGGATTTTGCCGCGCCTTTTTGCCGAGGCAGTCTTCAAGCACCCGAATGCAACGTTTGAGACCGACCGGATTCCCGCAACCGACATTGTAAAGCCGGTACGGAACGTCGCCGGGGATCTTTCCCGCCCCCCCTGGACGAGTTTCAGAAAAGACGCGCATCACGCTTTCAACGGCGTCGTCAATATACGTAAAATCACGGCGGTGGTTGCCATGATTGAATACGTCAATCGGCCTGCCCGCCAGGATATTTCTTGTAAATATAAACAGTGCCATGTCCGGCCGTCCCCAGGGGCCGTAAATAGTAAAAAAGCGTAGGCAGGTCGTTGGTAGGCGATGTGTATGACTGTACGTGTACGCCATCAGCTCGGCCGCCTTTTTGGTCGCCGCGTACAGGCTCAACGGTCGGTCGGTGTTATCGCCTACGGAAAAGGGCGGCTTGGTATTCGCACCGTACACCGAACTGCTGGAGGCATAGATCAAATGCCCGACGCCGTTGTGCCGGCAGGCCTCCAGGACGTTGATAAAGCCGACGAGGTTGGAGTCAACGTAAGCGTAGGGATTTTCAATGGAATATCGCACTCCCACCTGTGAGGCAAAGTGAATGACGCGCGCCGGCTTGAAATCCGCGAAGGTCTTGGATATCGATGCCTTATCCTCCAAATGTATGCGCGCCTCTATGAAGGCGGGATGCGCCTGGGTTCTTTCCAGTCGGGCACGTTTCAGGTTGACGTCGTAATAATCGTTCACGTTGTCGATTCCCAACACTTCGTGTCCGCATTGCAGAAGGCGAAGGGCAACCGCCGAACCGATGAACCCGGCCGCGCCCGTAACGATAATTTTCACGCTTTACTTTTCAGAAGTGTTATAGATAAGGCAGGTTTACGAGGCGGGGTTCCGATACCAAATGTTTTGGGAATTATATACTTGATTGTAAAGAAACGAGTATATAATTCCTGCTTAGGTTTTCTATTACCGACGACCAGCTTCTAGCACCGTGCCCGTACTCAAATTCAAAGGCAAACCATGGGTGTATGCGCACCATCTGAGCGTGCCATACCGCGCATTGAAGAAGGTACCAAAAAAATCGCTTCTGCCCCCCCCCCCCCCCCCAATTTGATAGGGATACTCAGGTGTGTCCAGGTTAAAAATTAAGTGCTGCAATATAGCTCTTTGTACATTGCTATCCAACTATTATCCATAACCTTACCGTGAATCAGCAAATGCAATAGTTCATCAACAATTTCCATCGCCTCGTCACTGAGTTTGTGGTCAGTTGGTTTGTAGGAGTTATGGTGAACGCTAACAGGTTGTAATTGGTCCAACCGGAGAATTGATTCTTCACCTTGTGGCGGTTTATCCCACAGAAACTGAGGGTATGTACAATGTCGGATTTGTTCTACTAATTCCGGTCGGTATCCGACACGTTTACCACTTTGCCTGGCACCGTAATAGGGTGCGGCCAATACTGTCTGAGTTTTTAGGAACTTTGGCATCTGTTTTTTATAAACCTCGTGGTCAACAGGAGGACTCTTGGAGCTGATGACTAGGCACGGTCTTTTCTTGGCACGGTGTGCTACCCAAACCTCACCTTTAGCTAATGGCATTCCAGCAACGGGTAAGGTTGATCGGCCAAATTTTTGATCGATGCGCAGCGGTTTGACTTCAAGCTCTGCACTGTCGTGTTGGTCCGCTTTTTTCCTTCCCCGTAGTTCAAAGGTATTGGGAATCTGATCTACATGTGGAATAAAGGCGATAATCAGTGCTCCTCTGCATAAGTTTCTTTTCGCGTTATCCGTCCACCAATCTGAAGGTGCAATGCTAGACTGAAGGCAGTCTTCAGGATACATCTATGTCTTTTCTGGCAGGGGATTTCCAGACATCATCGGAAAACTTGACGGTGAACTTACCTTCCGGGAGTGGATGGCCGGCAAGGTTATCCAGCCACTCTATAATTTCATAATACGTCTTGTCATACTTGATTTCGGGATAGATGTATTTTTGCTTGTTCTCTTTCCGTTGTTGTTTATATTTTTCTCGTAGTTGACGCATTCGCCCTCTGAATTCTTTCTTTTTCTTGTTCGATAGGCGTTCCATGAAGGGTGTATACGTTTCATTCTCAACGGGAGCGTCTTCGACGACCGTTGAAAAATCCAGGTATTCACGAGGTGCCGCGGACAGCATCGGCTTCGTGTTGTAGACAAAATGAAGCAAGCCTTCCGTGTCTTTTCCGTGTTCGCGTATATAATTTCCCAAGTGTAGCCGGATGGCAGGCGGGAGTTCGCCTTCTTTCTCCTTTAATAAGTGCTCATCACGTAAATACCAACGTACCCACTCATCTTTCTCATAATCACTTGGGAATGATTGTTTTTCTGCTCCGATAGCCTTAAGTGCCGGTTCAATACGCGCATTGACGGACTGTGCCCAAGGGCCGAACTTATAGAATTTCCATTTGGTGCCCGTATAAGTGATGCCTTCATGTTTTTTCGCATAAAGAAGGTCGGCCAGGTATACGTATTTAATAAGATGAATAGGTCCGAGATGGCGATCACCCCACTCGTCTTGTTCCCCGGTGATCAGTAAAGCGTATTGCAGTACCAAATCAACAGGTGAAAAGTTTCCTGACATCATTTTGAAAGTAGATGATGGGATAGCTTAAAAGTAAGGGCTACGGTATGTTGATAAACGCACAGTAAAGTTGAATTTTTCATTCCACTTCATGCTACAAAGCCGGCCGACTTTTGACTTGATGCTAAATATAGCAAACGTTGGAAAATTATTTCATAAAATTTATAAATACATCTGTTTTACTTTCTCAGCGCGTTTGCTTAGCCTTAGGAACGGATGCACCCGTCTCCATACGATAGATCACATCTAATCGTCGTCGTATTTTTCCGGTACCGCCACGAACTCAGGATAGGCCTCGATGCCGAGTTCAAATACATCTTGGCCGAGTTTTTCGGTAATCGTTGAAACGCGCACGCCCATCAGTTGTTTCAGCCCCAGCCACAGCAGCAATGAGGTTGTGAATACGAATGCGCCGACGGAGGCAATGCCAATAATTTGCGTGACGAAATTAGCACCCGCAAAGATGCAAACCGCAAGGGTTCCCCAAATGTCGGCGAACAGGTGTGCCGGTATCGCGCCGACCACGTCATCCAGCTTGATGATCTCCATCAGCTTCATGCCAAGCGTACAGACCAAGCTGCCTACGGCGCCGATGATGATCGCCTGGTAGTGAGCGACGATGTCCGGGCCCGCGGTGATCGAAACCAGACCGGCAATCGCCCCATTAAATACGACAAGTATATCAACGCGACCGAAAATAAGACGCGAAAAGCCGAGTGCGGTCATGAGGCCGGCGGCGGCGGCAAGGTTGGTATTGATGAAGATATTGCTCGTTTCCACAACATCGAAGGCACTGGCCGTGTGAAGTTGTGAACTCGCATTAAAGCCAAGCCACCCCATCCAGATGATAAAAAGACCGACGGTGATGGAGCTGGTATTGGAAGGCGGCATAACCTTGACACTGCCGTCACGACGGAATTTTCCCAGCCGCGGCCCGACGATGAGGACTCCCGCAAGTGCCGCCCAGCCGCCTGTGGCATGTATGACGGTGGAGCCTCCAAGGTCCTTAAAACCGAGGTCATGAAGCCAGCCACCGCCCCACGTCCAGGCGCCGACAATGGGATAGATAATGCCTGTCAGGATGGCGATAAACGCAAAAAACGACCACATTTTTACCCGTTCGGCCAGCGCACCAGAAACGATAGAGGCGGTCGTCACCGCGTACACCATCTGAATAAACCAATCGGACATAGTGGAGTGGCCGAATGCGGATGCCGTGACTACCTCTGCCGCTTCCCCCGTGCCGTTCAATAGGGCAATTTCTTCCGGTGAGAATCTGTGGAAGAAAGTAAAGGAACCGATCAGTTTTTCTACGTCAACGTACATCAGGTTGTATCCGATCAGGTAGTAGACAACTCCCGTAATGGAGTAAAGCCCGATGTTCTTGAGACAGATGACCGAACTGTTCTTGGCGCGCACCATGCCGGATTCCATCATGGCGGCGCCGGCGGATATCCACATTATCAGGACTCCCCAGAACATAAGGGCAAGTGTGTTTATGATGAATTTTGTTTCTGCATCCACCCCCGTAAGAAAAACGTCCGATAACCACGCTTGGTGATCATGGTGGCGAGCAACCGCCGAGTGTGCGGCACTTGAAAACCACAGCAGGATCAATGCCGCGAAGATTCCCGCCGCCTTTACCTTTAATGCGGTGTGTTTACGTCTTTTTCCTGCGGGAATTGACGGGGTGTTTGGCGACGAAAGCCGCCAAACTTCTTTTTTACGTTCGATTGAACGTGATGCCTTGACTAGAGAAAATTGTTGTAGCCGCTTGATCGCCGACAACGAAAAAGCTTTCACAAACAAGTGTCGGTGCGTCTAGTCGTCATCCTGATCAGGTATTACTACAAATTCGGGATAGGCCTCGATGCCGAGTTCAGAGATGTCTTGGCCGATCTCTTCGACAGTTGGCGAAACCCGCGCACCCATCAACTTTTTCAATGCCAGCCACACCAGCAATGAAACCGTGAATACAAACGCGCCAATAGCAATAATACCGGTGGCTTGTACAATGAGGTTACCTCCCGCAACGATGCAAACCGCAAGCGTTCCCCAAATGCCGGCGAACAGGTGTGCCGGCACCGCACCGACCACATCGTCCAGCTTGACGATCTCCATCAATTTCATACCGCCTGTACAAATCACGCCACCGACGGCGCCGATGAGGATCGCCCAGTAGTGATCGACGACGTCCGGGCCCGCGGTGATCGAAACCAGGCCGGCAATCGCCCCATTGAGCACGCCGAGTAGGTCGATGCGCCCGAGAATGGGACGTGAAACGATGACGGCGGCCATGACACCGCTGGCGGCGGCAAGGTTAGTATTGACGAGGATGTTGCTCATTGCCACGATGTCGAGGGCACTTGACGCAGCCAGTTGTGAGCCGCCGTTAAAGCCGAACCATCCCATCCAGAGAATGAAAACCCCCAGGGTTACGGCAGGGATGTTGGATGGCGGCGTGCTCTTGACGCTGCCGTCGCGCCGGAATTTTCCCATCCTTGGCCCAACGATGATAGTGCCCGCAAGTGCCGCCCAACCGCCCGTCGAGTGTACGATGGTAGAGCCTGCAAAATCCTGGAAACCTCGCTCGTTAAGCCAGCCTCCGCCCCACGTCCAGGCGCCGACGATGGGGTAAATAAGGGCCGTCAAGAGGGCTACGAATACAAAGAATGACCACATTTTTACCCGTTCGGCCAGCGCCCCGGAAACGATAGAGGCCGCGGTGGCAACGAAAACCATCTGGAAGAACCAGTCGGACATGGTGGAATAGCCGGATTCCACTACCGCCTCCACCACATCTTCCGCACCTTGCAGCAAGGCAATTTCTTCCGGTGACGAACTGTAAAACAGGGTGAAAGAACCGATCAGTTTTCCCACATCGGTATACATCAGGTTGTATCCGATTATGTAGTAGGCAAGTCCGGCAATGGAGTAAAGTCCGATGTTTTTGAGACAGATTACGGAAGCGTTTTTAGTCCGCACGGAACCAGCTTCCAGCATGGTGAAACCAGCACACATCCACATTATAAGCACGCCCCAAAACAGGAATGAAAACGTGTTCAGGATAAATTTCGTTTCCGCTTCAACCGCCGCGAAGGCAGTATCCGAAAAACATAAAAGGCTGAACATTACAAATATTCCTGCCAGCTTCGGTACAAACCGGCAATGATTCGGCAAAAGGTTCATATCTATTCCTGCTTTTTGATAGGGTTTGATCGGATTCCGGGACATGCAATGGTGCAGACTGTACCAAAGTAGCCTGCCGATAGCAAGTTGACAAACACCCCGATAGTTTTTCGTAAATCCATTCAAGGCGTTAATCAAAGACTAAGGACGCCCACCGCCTGGTTCCCTCCGTCGAAAGGTTAGGAAGACGTCGCGGGCACAGATTCATCCGTCGGTTCAGGTTCGTCCGTCGGTTCAGATTCATTCGTCGGTTCAGGTTCCGCCACCTTGAGCGCATTCACGGGGAGGGTAATAGTCATCTCCGTAAAGTCGTTCAGCTCCGATTCTACGTGAATGGTGGCACCGTGTTCCCGGGCAATGTCGTTGGAGAGTGCCAGCCCCAACCCCGTACCCTGGTCAGTGGGTTTAGTCGTAAAAAATGGATTGAAAATTTTCTTGATGATATCCGGCGGGATACCGGTACCGTTATCTCGAATGCGCACCTCAATGTGCTCGGGCAAGCGTTTGGTGGATATCGACATAACCGGTGCATAGGGCTTGCCCTCTTCTTGCATGGCACGTCGACGTTTGTCCGTAGCATGACAGGCATTGCTAACCATATTCAGGAAAAGGCGGCCCATGTCTTGAGGAATGACCTCAATTTCGCCCACTTCAGGGTCCAAATCTTGCTTGATATCCAGTTGGAAGTCCGAATCGGTGGCGCGTGCACTATGAAAAGCAAGCCACGCATGCTCTTCCAATAGATCGTTGATATCAGTGAGATGTCGCTCACTCGATCCGCGTCCCATCATCAGCATATCTCGCACGATGCGATCGGCGCGGGCGCTGTGGTTGCGGATGCGTTCAAGGTTTTCATTGAGGTCTCTACATATCTCGTCCACCAATTCAAGTTGTTCCTCGTTCAACACCTCTTTTTCTTTTTCCAGGATTTCTTCGAGTTCTTCCAACAGCTCCTCGGAGGCCTCCGCAAAGTTTTTCACGAAGTTCAGAGGGTTCTTGATTTCATGTGCCACACCCGCTGTAAGCTCGCCAAGAGACGCCAGTTTCTCGCGCATCACGATTTGATCCTGCATACGGCTTAGGTCGGCGAGCGTCGTTTCCAACTGGCTGTTCTTGTCGCGCAGGTCTTCGGCAAGTTTCTCCACCAGATTCAAACGCTGTACTTCCAGTGCATTACGGCGGAAAATCTCCAATGCGGCGGCCATCTCCGCTACTTCGTCACGCCCGCCTATGTTGATCTTGGTCTCCAAGTCGCCTTCGGCCATGCTACGCATTCGGTTCGACAGTAATTCAAGACGACGCAAAAGTATTCGTCCAATAAACAACCATGCTACCAGCACCGCCCCGGCGATACTGGCAATGTTCAGAAAAAGCAGCAGGTTACGCCCGGTGCGGATTACTTGATCCGAGGCATGAGAGGCATTTTCGGCACTCAACCTGGCGCCATCGACCAGGCTGTCCACTTCGGTAACCAGCTCAACCTCAAGCGCGCCATTTTGCGCCAATAATGATTGTTGACGCTCAACCAGTCTTAGTTCTTTGCTTTGTAAATCAAAACTTCCTTCGTCTCCCATACCCAATTCAAACAATTGAGTAAAAGCCGGGGTTATCTGCTGGCGTATGGGTAAAGTGCCGAGAGCGGACAGACTCCGTTCAACGTTGGCTCTGGTGACTTCAAAGCGTTCCCTAAAAGGTTCCAGCAGTGCTTCGTCTGAAAGGCTGTGGGCACTGGTTATCAGTTCCGTTAAGGAAACCATGTCCGCGTGTAGCAAGGCCAGGTGGCGGTAATAGTCTAACTCTTTTCTCGTGAAGTGCGTTCCCGGCAGTGCCGGTTTTTCCTCGGGTTTACGATACCCTGTTATTACATAGAACCATTGATCATCAATGGCGGGAATCAATATGTTGGTTAAATTTTTTTGTACCTCGGTCAATTCGACTCGTAAAGCCTCTCTAACTTCGGCAAGTGTGAACCTCGTGGCCACCAAATCTGTAATCGCCTGAATGTTTGATGTAAGCGTTTGACCTAAAATATGGATGCGGTTTAAATGCACAATTTCCTCTGCATTTTGTGTAATCATCTCCGACTTCAGTAGAAAAAGATTGGACATTTGAGTCTCAAAGGAATTTAACTGCTCTACGACATCGTCCGAGACACGAGTAAAAGTGTCTACGTCTGTTGAAGCCGTTAGCCGCGGGGCGGCATTTACCAGTGCAACACCTTGACGTGCAACTGAAAACGCTATTGCCATTTCCGGAACGACGCCCTCGGTAACATGTCTTTGGACGGTACCCATACGATTGAAAAACAGCCAGGCGACCAGGCTGGCGCCGATAGTAAAAGCAACCGCTATACTGAGTCCCAGATAAAGTTGTGCCGAAATTTTAAAGCGAGCTTCAAGCAGGTGCTTTAGCAATTTACGCATGATCTCGTCAGATTTCCTCGTGTTTTGACCGGGTGAAAGCGCCCATCTTTGCCGATTACACTAAGAAATACGGCATCCGATCCCTGATTGTCGTTATCGCCATAGCGCAATTTGAAGCCATCCAGGTCAATGCTACCGGCTTGATGCAAGACATCCAGGAAACAGGCCCTGTCTACGTCTTCACCACAACGCTCCAAGGCGGTGATCGCAAGCCGCCCGGCAAGATACCCCTCAAGTGAAGTGAACCCGGGTACGGCGTCTGTAGTCAGGGCTGAAAGTGCCCGATTGTAGTTGCGTACTACGGCAGGTTTTTCACCGCTTGGAAACGGTACCACTTGGGTAATGATGATTCCTTCACTGTCCGCCCCCAATTTTCTGACCAGGGCGTTGTTGCCGACAAAGGAAATCGTTGTGAATATCGGGTCAAACTGTATACGCCGGGCCCAGCTAATTAGTGTTGCAACCGGATCATAAGCCCCTATGATTATCACCGCTTCGGGTTTATCGTCGTACACGTCAAGTAAAGCCGTTTTCACGACATGGGTGTTACGCGGGTACACACCAACCGCCACCAGTTCCATGCCGCGCCTTTCAAGTGCGCGTTGCATACTTTGGTAGCCCGCGCGACCAAACGAGTCGTTTTGATATATTGAGGCAATGCGTTCAACTCCAAGATTATGGACGAGGTGAGAGATCGCCTTCTCAATTTCTTGAACATAGGAGGCACGCAGGTTGATGACGTTATGCAAACTTGTCTGACGCAGAAAGGCCGCACCGGTAAAGGGGGCAACGTAGGGGATGTTGGCTTCCGTCGCGATGGGGACGGCGGAACGCGACGTCGGCGTACCCACTGCACCGATCAGGGCGAATACCTGATCTTGCCTGATCAAACGCCGCGTGTTGGCGATGGCCGCCTCGGGCTCGTAAGCGTCGTCAAGGGACAATAGTTTAAGCCTTCGTCCGTAAACGCCGCCTTGCTGATTTACCTCGTGGAAAGCCGCCTCGATTCCAAGGCGCATGTCTTTGCCAAGCTCTTGGGCGGGGCCGGTAAACGCGGCAGACTGACCAAAAAGGATGAACTCATCGTACACCCCCTTTTCCTTGCCGCAAACGGGCATTACCGCAATCGCACCAAGCAATCCAAGTGCGCAAGCACTGGATGCCAGTCTCATTTAATCCCCTTTTTGACAAGAGTGATGTGATTCCTGTCCATTTCTCGCCGATAGTGCAAATCGTCCATTACCTTGCGCACCAGATAAACGCCAAGTCCGCCAATGGGCCGATCTTCCACATCTGAGGTCAAATCAGGCTCAGGTGCTTCACTTAAGGGATTGAAGGCCCGACCGCCGTCAATGATATCAATGGTAAGGGTGTCTGCTTCCAGCACCATCCGAATGTCAAATTTTTGCGCTTCATCCCCATCGTAGGCATAGTTTATGATGTTGACGCTCAGCTCCTCCAACACCAGATTGATCTGATAGATGAGTTTTTGCGGCCAGTCTTGTGTTTCACCAAACTCTTCTACCGCATTCTGAACTTGCTGCAATGCGTCAAGATTCGCTTCAACTTGAAGGGACAGCCGTTTTCCCATGACCCTTATCCGCTATGCGCAAGAGCCAGGCAAGTAATGTCATCTGATTGGGGGGTTTCACCTGCAAAGGTATGAACGGCTTCAAAGATTGCCTCGCTAGCTTGTTGTGCATTGCTAGGTGGCGTTTTGGCGAAGATTTCACGCAGGCGCCCCATACCAAACTCCTCGCCGTCGCCATTCATGGCCTCGGTTACGCCGTCTGTATACAACATGACGATATCGCCGGCGGCAAGTGTTACGCTACTCTCTTCGTAGGAAGTATCAAGCACGGCCCCCAGTATGGTGCCCTTAGTTGAAGGAAGCACCGTTGAGCTTCCATCGGTATGTATGATAAGAGGGGGGTTGTGGCCGCCGTTGGCATACAAAAGTGTCTTGCTTGCCGGATTGAACACCCCGTAGAAGACGGTGACGAACATTGAGGCTTCGTTATTCTCGCAAAGTAAATTGTTGACCTCGTGCAGCACCTTGCCCGGTTCGAAGTTACCGATGGCGGAACCCTTGAGCAGGGTACGACTGGACATCATGAAAAGAGCGGCATGTACGCCTTTGTCGGACACATCGGCAATGGCAAGCCCGACGCAATCGTTATCCAAATGTAGGATATCGTAAAAGTCACCGCCCACTTCACGCGCAGGTACCATGTTCGCAAAGGTGTGATAACTGGGTTTCTCAGGGAAAGCGGTAGGCAGAATGGACATCTGCATTTGGCTGGCAATGTCAAGCTCGTTTTGCAGCATTACCAGCTTGTCGCGGGACGCAAGCGCTTCGCGCCATAAAACCAAGTGTCGCAAGGTCCTCTCTATGGTGATGCGCAGGTCCTGAAAGTCTATGGGTTTGGTAATAAAATCGAACGCGCCCCGATTCATGGCGGTGCGGATGTTCTTCATGTCGCCATACGCTGAAATGATCACGGAACGGATATTGGGATCAACTTTGGGGATCTGCTCCAAGAGTGTCAGGCCATCCATCTGCGGCATGTTGATATCCGAAAGCACCATGTCAATATCCATGTCTCTTTTCAGCAGCTCAAGCGCTTCAACTCCGTTATGCGCAAACTTAAACGTATAAAGGCCTTTTCGCATCTCGCGCCGCATACGCTGCTGCACCAAGTGTTCGAGGTCGGGTTCGTCGTCAACTACGAGGATTGTGTATTGTGCTTGAGTCATCTTGATGGCAATAAAGATAAAATGACGGACATGCTGAGAAAAAAAACGGGAAACTGTAACGGGATTCGTCTGCTGCCGAGGCCTTCTTGCAAAGATTTTCTGTTAAACAAACTATTCTGCCAGTGCGTCTTCTCTAGTAGCGTAAATGGAGATGATTTGATCGAAGCCGCTGATTTGGAAGATCTCGTTGATCGAGTCCGACAGTGAGCAAAGTGCAAACTTCGCCTCTTTTTTTCGTAACGTTTTGGCTATCAGCAGGATTACCCGAAGCCCTGCACTGCTGATGTAAGACAACTTCTCGAAGTCCAGAATAACAATGCGATCCGCATCGTCTACTATACCCTTGAAGGTTTTCTCAAAGTCCAAGGCATTGGACCCGTCTATACGCCCCGTTACTTTCGTAGTCAGTACGCCTTCTTTTCGTTCATGATCTATTTTCATCGAGTCCTCACATGAGCAGATACTATAGGATTATACTTGCCAGTACTTTTTATTCTTAACCTGCCAGATAATACCATTAGCGGCAGGGATAACAAAATATTTATATTCCTTCGTATTGTTCCAGTTACGGCATTCAGGTTCGGGAATCGCGCCACCAGTATATAGGTTTTTGCCAGGTTTTTTTCAATATCCATTCGTAAATGCTAATCCGCTTCCTGGCGAAGCGACTTGGGAAGATGAAATACCACATTTTCTGATTTGCCTTGAAAGTCAATTACTTGTACGTCAGGCAATCTGTTTAGACGGTCTATTACTTGTTGCACCAGTATCTCGGGAGCCGAGGCCCCTGCAGTAACTCCAATATTTTTTTTCCCGTTCAACCAGACGTCTTCTATGTGCTCTGCACCGTCAATCAAGTATGCCTCAACTCCATTTTTGTCTGCAATTTCACGCAATCGATTTGAGTTGGAACTGTTTTTGGAGCCGATGACGAATAACAGGTCACAAAACTCGACTAAGTTTTTGACGGCGTCCTGTCTATTTTGCGTAGCATAACATATATCGCTTTTTTTACGGGTGGCAATATTCGGAAAACGTCGTTTCAAGGCGTCGATTACGTCACGAGTGTCGTCCACCGACAAGGTGGTTTGTGTGACGAGGGCGATCTTGTCCTTATTTTTAACTTGCAGTCTGGCAACGTCATCCATGTTTTCAACCAGATATATCCGCCCGCCAAGGGATTCATCATACCGGCCCATGGTGCCTTCAACCTCTGGGTGACCCTTGTGGCCGATAAGAATCGTGTCAAACCCTTCTTTACTGTAGCGCGCAATTTCAAGATGAACTTTGGTCACCAGGGGACAGGTGGCGTCAAATACGTTAAGCCCGCGATTGGCGGCTTCCTGCTGCACCGCCTTGGACACGCCGTGCGCACTAAAAATTACGGTAGAGTCGTCTGGCGCTTCACTCAATTCATCCACGAATATCACACCCTTTTTTCTGAGGTCGTTCACCACAAACTTGTTGTGTACGACTTCATGGCGAACATAGATGGGCGCACCGATCAACTCCAACGCACGCTCTACGATCTCTATGGCGCGGTCTACGCCGGCGCAAAAGCCGCGCGGATTCGCCAGCAGCACCTTCATTGATTCAGGATTCCTCATTGATAAGGGATTGTATAATCATCAATAGAACACCGAGAAAAATCGCCGAGTCTGCAAGATTGAAAGTGGGCCAATGACACATCCCCCGGCCCATTTGGTAGAAAAGAGGCAGACATTTCTCATCGGAATAATAAAACCAGTCAATAAAATCAACTACGCGTCCGTAAAAGAGGCGATCAATAAAGTTTCCCGCCGCTCCGCCCAATATTAACGCAAGACTACACGCCAGTAGCCTTTCTTTGGCGGAAAGCTTGAGCAACCAAAAAAATATAAAGAGGCTTACCCCGAGTGTAAGCAAGATAAAAAACCAACGTTGCCAACCCCCCGCATCGGTTAAAAAGCCGAAGGCCGCCCCTTTGTTAAAAGCCAATGAAAAATTGAAATAAGGCAGGAACGGACGTGGTTCAAACTGTACCAGATAGTACATTGCGGCGTGCTTGCTTACCTGATCGGCAATGACGACACCCAGGCTTAACCACAACCATTTAAGCATAATAACGACGTTCGCCGGCGCCGCCCGGCAGGTTGCTGATACAACGGCCGCATAACTCGGGGTGAAGTGGGTCATTTCCCACGTCTTTGCGGTAGTGCCAACAGCGAGTACATTTTTGATGCTCGGATTTCTTTACTTCAACAAAGTATTCGACACCGTCCGTGTCGGATCGTTTCAGTGCGGTTTCGGGCGGCGTTTGATCCTCGATGATATCGGCATAGGAAGTGACGAACACAAACCGCAACTCATCATTAGTTATTTTTTTCAGATATTCGGGCGCATTCCAGATATTCACCTCGGCATCCAGTGACGAGCCGATCTCTTTATTATTGCGCAACGCTTCCAGCTCTTTGATGATTGTCCCTCTGCTTTCAAGTATTCTTTGCCAATCCTGGTCATTGACTTCGCCTTCATCACCGAATGCGTCAAGGTCATACCACTGCTGAGTAAACACGGTTTCATCCCGATTGCCGGGGAGATATTGCCAAATTTCTTCCGCGGTAAAACTCAAGATAGGCGCAATCCAGCGCGTCAACGCTTCGACAATGTGAAACATCGCCGTTTGTGCCGACTTGCGGGCGCGACTTTGTGCTTGGGTGGTGTATTGGCGGTCTTTGACAATGTCCAAATAGCCGCTGCCAAGCTCCAACACGCAAAAATTATGTATCAGATTATAGATTCTGTGAAATTGATAATTTTCATAATGCCGTTTTATTTTTTCCTGAAGTTGCCCGGTCTTCCATACGATCCAGTAGTCCAGGGCAATCATTTCGTTTGCGTGTACCTGATCGGCTTTCGGATCAAACTTATTCAGGTTGGACAGCAGGTAACGAACCGTGTTACGCATTCGCCGATACGCGTCGGAGACGCGGGTAAGGATTTCGCTCGACACGTTCAACTCCGCGCCGTAGTCCGTGGCGGCGACCCAAAGGCGCAGGATATCCGCCCCCAGCGTGTTGCATATCTTTTGTGGCGCCACCACATTACCCAAAGACTTGGACATCTTCCTTCCTTCGGCGTCAACGGTGAAACCGTGCGTAAGCACCTGTCGATAAGGCGCCGTGTCGTACATCGCCACGCACGTCTTCAAAGAAGACAGAAACCAGCCCCGATGTTGATCGGAGCCCTCCAGGTATACATCGACTTGCCGGTTTTTCTTCGGCTCTATCCCCAATCTTTTTTGCGCAATCGCATAATGACTGACTCCGGAATCAAACCACACGTCCAGCGTGTCGGTCACTTTTTTATACCGCTCCGCTTCGTCGCCCAGCAACTCCTTCGTATCCAGGTCATACCAGGCGTCTATCCCGTGTTGTGCAATTTTTTGCGCAACTTTTTCAATCAAAGAAACGGTATCGGGGTGCGGTACTTCCGTTTGTTTGTCCACAAAAAACGTGATGGGCACTCCCCAGGCTCGTTGTCGAGATATGCACCAATCCGGACTGTTCGCTAGCATCCCCTTGATACGTGCTTTGCCCCAACTCGGGACCCAGTCCACTTTTTCAATCTGTTGGCTTGCGGTCCTTGCCAGCCCTTTTGCGTGCATGCTGACGAACCACTGGGGTGTGGCGCGATAAATTAACGGGGTCTTGGTGCGCCAGCAGTGCGGAAAGCTGTGTTGCAGTCTGGTTTGATATATCAGTTTTTCGTTTTTGATAAGAGTATCGATGATCTTTTCATCGACCTTGTACACGTGCTCGCCCGCAAACAGTTCGGTTTGGTCATTGAACACGCCGTGTTCGTCAACCAGATTGAGCGTGCCGATCCCGTACGCCGTGCCGACGGCAAAATCCTCGACGCCGTGATCGGGTGCGGTGTGCACTGCTCCCGTTCCGGCCTCGGTGGTGACGTGTTCACCCAAAATGATCGGTACCGTTCTTTTATAGAATGGGTGTTGCAACCGAATGCCTTCCAGTTCGCTCCCTTTGCAACGTTCTACGGCTTCACAACTCTCATACCCGTAACGTTTCATGCAGGCCTGGTACAGCACATCGGCAAGCAACAAGCGTTCTCTGCCATGCCTTTTTTTGCACTCGACCAGCACGTACTCCAGCTCGGGGTGCAGGCAGACGGCCTGATTTGCGGGCAACGTCCACGGGGTAGTGGTCCAGATTGCGACGGTAGCCGGGCCTTTACCGTCAACACCCAGTCTCTCATTGAACATATCCTCATCTGCAACCGAAAAACGCACGTCTATGGCAAAAGAGGTTTTGTCCTGATATTCAACCTCGGTCTCCGCAAGTGCAGAGGCACCGACAACGCTCCAGTAAACGGGTTTGAAACCTCTGATAACGTGGCCTTTTGCATAAATTTCTCCCAGGGCGCGCACGATATCCGCCTCGTAGCTGAAATCCATGCTTCGATAAGGGTGCTGCCACTCACCGAAAACCCCCAGCCTCTTGAAGTCTTGGCACTGCCTGTCTATCTGCCTGTTTGCATATTCCCGACATGCGTTACGGAATTCTTCAAGGGATTTTCCGCCGCCTGCCTTGCCGAACTTTTTTTCGACCTGATGCTCGATTGGCAGGCCGTGACAATCCCAGCCCGGCACGTACGGGGCATCGAACCCCGCCAGGGTCTTGCTTTTGATAATGACGTCCTTGAGGATCTTGTTTACTGCATGTCCGATGTGTATGTCGCCGTTCGCATAAGGTGGGCCATCGTGCAAAATAAATCTTTTTTTGCCTTTGCGTGCCTCGCGGATTTTTTCGTAGACATTTATTGCCTCCCAGCGTTTCAACGTCTCCGGTTCGCGCTGCGCAAGGTTTCCCTTCATCGGAAAGGAAGTTTTGGGCAAATTCAGCGTATCTTTATAGCTGTCCATGTTGATCAACTAGGTGAGCGCGTCAAAGTAATCCCTTGTATATGCGGCGTCATGCCGGATCTGATCTTTCAATGCGTCAAGCGACTCGAACTTTCTTTCGTCACGTATCTTTTTACAGAACGATACCTCGAGGTGTTTGCCGTAAATATCCCGTGAAAAATTAAATATGTGCACCTCGACCTGTGTATGCGCGGTACCGTCCACGGTCGGGCGCCGGCCAACGTTGGCGATACCGCATCGTTCTCTCCCGTTCTCTATCGTTACTCTTACCGCGAAGACTCCATGGACGGGTGACTTGTTGCGTTTAATGGGAACGTTTGCGGTTGGAAAACCAATGGTACTCCCTTTTTTTTCTCCGTTTATTATCCGGCCTACTATACTATATTTGCGGCCAAGCAGTTGCTTCGCCTCATCCAGCCGCCCCTGTCCCAGAAACGTGCGGATTGAAGAACTGTCAACGCGTTTCGCGTCAATACAATGGCTTGCCGTGTTTTCAACCTCGAGGTCAAGCCGGCGGGTCAGGCGTTGCAGCAATGCAAAATCACCTTTCCGGTTTTTTCCGAAACGAAAATTGTCACCGACGATAAGATACCCGACGTTCAGCCGAGCAACGAGAATCTCTTCTACAAAAGACTCCGCGGATATATTCGCAAACGTTTGATTAAAGTTCAGACAGATCAGTCGATTAACCCCCATGTCTCTAATCAGACAAAATTTTTCTCGGAAATTCGTGAGCCTTGTCGGTGCCTTGTCCTTGAGAAAAAACTCTTTTGCGGACGGTTCAAAGGTAATGAGTGCCGAAGGTAGCCCGAGGGCATTGCTCTTGTGTAACAGCTTATTCAATACCGCCTGATGTCCGAGGTGCACGCCGTCAAAGTTACCGATGGTCGCGATGACCTTACGGGTGTCTGCCGTGCGTGGATGTAAGCCTCTGATCAATTGCATATCGATATTAATGATACAGTCTGAAAATTAGATATTGAAAGCGAGGTTTATCGTTACTCCAGAACCAGGTTGTTACTTCGCATTCCAAGAACAAACAGTGCGCCAGCGTACAGCATTGCTCCCAATGATACGATGCCCAACAGCACCAGCACACGTTCCAGCACGTTCCAGTTCAGCCACTGCTCGGGCGCGGGTAAAAGTGCAAATATTGCAACGGTCATCATCAATGTTGCCACAAGGATTTGCATTGCATACCTGAACCAACCGGGACGCCTGAGGATGACGACCGTCGGTCCGAGTTTCCTAAACAATAAAGCGGCATTGACGTATGCGGACAGCGAGGTTGCAAACGCCAGCGCGGCATGCGGCCCGGTTAGGTGCCAATGCGTCCATGCCCATACAAAGACCAGGTTCAGCACGATGTTACAGAGCATGGCGATAACCCCGACCTTCACCGGTGTGCGGGTATCCTGACGAGAATAAAACCCCGATGCCAGTACCTTTATCAAGATGAATGCGGGCAATCCGAGTGCGTAAGTCATCAGACTGAGAGCGGTCATAGAGGTGTCAAGCGCGGTAAATTGCCGATACTGCAACAGTGACATCAAGATCGGTTTCGCCAGAATAATGAGTCCGAACGTGGCGGGCACGGCGATCAAAAGAGAAATGCGCAATGCCCAGTCAAGCGTCTGATTGAATCCCTCTACCGACTTGTTCACGTGTTGCCTGGACAACCTGGGCAGAATAACGATAGTGACCGCAACACCGAAAATGGCCAGGGGTAATTCAACAAAACGGTCGGACATGTACAACCAACTGATGCTGCCCGCCACCAGAAATGAAGCGATGAGCGTATTGATCAACAGGTTAATTTGCACGACCGAGGAACCGAAAATGGCCGGTAGCATGAGGCGAGTGATTTTTTTTACCCCGTCCGTTGCACCGTGCAACGAAAACCTTGGCAGCAATCCCAACCTATACAAAAAAGGGATTTGGAATAAAAGCTGGGCGACGCCGCCGGCAAGCACCCCCCAAGCCAATGCGACGACGGGTTGTTCAAGCCTGGGCGCCAGCCATAACGTTGCCACGATCAGCGACAGGTTAAGCAACGTTGGAGTAAATGCCGGAACTGCAAAGCGATTAAAGGTATTTAAGATACTGGCCGATAATGCGGTCAACGATATAAACAGGATATAAGGGAACGTAACGCGCAGCATTTGAGCCGCCAGATCAAAGCGTCCGCTCCCGTCATTGATAAATCCAGGTGCAAACACATAAATCAGCAAGGGCGCGAGAATAACCCCAAAGACACTGATCAGCGTCAAAATCACGCCCAGCGTTCCGGCAACGTGATCGACCAACTTCTTCAGGTCGTCTCGCGGATGTTTCTCCCGGTACTCTGACAAGACTGGCACAAAGGCCTGTGAAAAGGCGCCCTCGGCAAACAGGCGGCGCAGGAAATTGGGGATCCGAAATGCAACAAAAAAGGCGTCGGTGCTGCCGGTCGCCCCCAGGAATATAAAGATCACCGCGTCCCTGACGTAGCCGAACGCCCTTGACACAAAGGTCATTACGCTGATTACAGCCGTAGACTTAAACAATGCTCGGTGTTCGGTCATGATAGATATTTTCAGACAGAGACTGAATTATGCGGGGGGCCGGATGTTGACATTTACATTTTTTGCCACCATAGTCTGTGTCCCCAGAGACGTGACTAGACAACGGGATAGACATTGGCAAATACCGCATCAGCTCAAAAACGTGCCCGACAGGCGGCGAAAAACCGTCTGCATAACGCCAGCCAACGTTCAAGGCTCCGCACCAGGATTAAGGCCGTAGTCAAATCCATCGAGGCCGGCGACAAGAGCACCGCCGAGGCGGCCTACAAACTGGCGGTGCCCGTCATTGACGCCGCGGTAAACAAAAAGCTTATTCACGCCAACAAAGCCGCGCGTCATAAAAGCCGTCTAAACGCGCACATCAAAAACATGTAATTCGGCGCCACCACTCAACCGACCAAAAACCGAATTTACAACACCACCAGGTTGTCACGATGGATGAGTTCGGGTTCATCCACGTAGCCCAGTATCGCTTCAATATTAGCACTCGCCTTACCTTGTAACCGCCGCGCCTCATTGGCCGCATAATTTGCCAGCCCGCGCGCAATTTCTCGACCGTCACCGTTTACGCAACTCACGACTTCACCGCGATCAAAATCGCCTTTTACTTCCTTCACTCCGATAGGCAACAGGCTTTTTCCGGCGTTGAGAATTACATCGCAGGCGCCGTCATCCAGTATTAATTCACCGCAGGTATAAAGCTGATTCGCAATCCACTGTTTACGGGCGACGAGGGGCTCGGCATCAGGCAGCAGTAACGAGCCGTGCGGTTGGCCGTCCGCAACGTCAAGCAAAACATTGGTAGTTTTTCCCGAGGCGATAATGGTGGCGGCCCCGGCGCGTGCCGCAATGCGTGCGGCGGAGACCTTCGTCAACATCCCGCCGCGACCGAGTTCCCCGCAACTGGGGCGTGCAACCTCATCCAATAACGGATCATTGGCGGAAACTTCATCAATAATTTTACTTCCCTGCTCATGCAACGCCTGGTACACCCCTGTCTGGTCCGTCAACAGGATGAGTGCATCCGCCTCTACGAGATTGCTGGTCAAGGCCGCAAGCGTGTCATTGTCTCCAAACCGAATTCTATCCGTAGAGACCGAATCATTTTCATTTATTACCGGGATTACCTTCAGTTTCAAAAGTTTTCGCAGCGTGGTACGAGTATTCAGATAGCGTTTGCGATTTTGTAGGTCCTGATGAGTCAGCAGCACTTGTGCACTGCACAGGCCGTGTCGCTGCAAACAGGATTCATAAGCCTGCACCAGCCCCATTTGCCCCACCGCGGCGGCCGCCTGCAATTCGTGCACCGCACGAGGACGATGCCGCCAGCCCAATCGGTTCATGCCTTCCGCAACGGCGCCCGAAGACACCAGAATGATTTCCTTCCCGCGCGCGATCAAGACCGCCAACTGGGTAACCAGATCTGCCATGGCTTGCGTATTCAGACCGCGCCCGTTTTTGGTGATCAAGGAACTGCCTACCTTGACTACCCAACGTTTTCCACTGCCAATTCGTTTTCGCATTGCTGTAAGTAGGTATAAATACTCGTGCGCAGATTTTCGGTGCCTGCCCCGGTGAGTGCGGAAACGGCAAACACGGGCGCATCCCATTGTATCTGCTTGACATGATCGTTGACTACTTGCTCACCATCGGCGGCGGTCATCAAGTCGGTCTTGTTGAATACCAGCCAGCGATCTTTTTCAGCCAGTTCGCTACTGTACTCTTTCAGTTCTTTCATTACCGATGAATAGTCTTGATACGGGTCGCGTTTAACGTTGGAGGGAGATAGCTCAACGATATGCAGCAGTAACCGCGTACGTGACAAGTGCCTTAAAAACTGAGTCCCCAGCCCGGCCCCCGCCGCCGCCCCTTCGATCAAACCCGGTATATCGGCGACCACAAAACTCTGATGCGGCGTAACATAAGCCACGCCCAGACTTGGATATAGGGTTGTAAAAGGATAGTCGGCGACCTTGGGTGTGGCGGAAGACAGCGCGCGCATCAGTGAAGACTTGCCGACGTTGGGGAGTCCCAACAAGCCCACGTCGGCCAATAATTTGAGTTCCATATATATGTCTCTGGCATCGCCCTCCTGACCGAGCGTGGTTTTGCGCGGGGCGCGTTGTATGGAACTTTTGAATCTGGCGTTGCCCAGACCATGCAAACCGCCCGCCGCCACCAGCAGCCGCTCCCCGTGTCTGGTCAACTCACCGATGACGTCGCCGCTCTGCGCGTCCTTTACAATCGTACCCGGCGGGATTTTTACAGCCCTGTCCTCACCTTTTTTCCCGCAACGGTCCTTACCCATGCCGTCCTGTCCGCGTTGTGCCTTAAAGAACCTGGCATGGCGAAAATCAACCAGTGTGTTGACGTTTTCATCGGCAACCAGATACACGCTACCGCCGTCACCGCCATCACCGCCGTCCGGCCCCCCTCGCGGGATATGTCGCTCGCGCCTAAAGCTGAGACAGCCGTTGCCACCACTGCCCGCCTGCACGTGAATGACTGCTTCATCGACAAACTTCATTGATGCTCGCCCTGCCTGTGGTGAGCAAGACCCTCCGATTGGGTCTTTATTTGGGGTTGCGGGTCACTGGTGGGGAATTTTCACGTGGCCGGGTTGCGAAAGATACAAGAGAAAATGGGACGTATAATGAATGGAGGACCTATCCCCCGTCTATTGCATTGCATTTACCCGTACATATTTTCTACTTTTCGGGCCTTTTCTTTCGAATATCACGTGCCCGTCAGCTGTTGCAAACAGCGTATGATCTTTTCCACAGCCGACGTTTTCGCCCGCATGGAAACGCGTACCGCGCTGGCGGACGATGATATTTCCCGCGCGTACCAATTCCCCGCCAAACCGTTTTACGCCAAGCCGTTTGGATTTGGAGTCACGTCCGTTGCGCGTGCTACCCCCTGCTTTTTTATGTGCCATAAGCCGAACCTTTTAATGATAAATACCTATTAACGCCTATTGATGCCTAATTTTCGATACGGGTTATCTTTATCTGTGTATAACGTTGTCGGTGCCCCATGCGCTTGATATGATGCTTTCTGCGCTTGAATTTGATTATATCAATCTTTTTGCCCTTGCCGTGTTCCTGCACTTCACCCGTAACTTTGCCACCTTCCACATAAGGCGTACCGATGGAGACGTCCTCGCCATCTGCAAACAACAGCACGCGGTCAAATACAACCTTCCCGCCCGGCGCCTCATCCAGCTTTTCAACCTTTATCTGATCGCCCTCACAGACGCGATATTGTTTGCCGCCTGTGGCAATTACTGCGTACACTTGAAAACCCCGTAAAACAAATTAACAGTTTGTATGATTGTAACGAGCCGTGTCAAACAGGTCAATTAAAAGTAAGCCGACAAGCGGTTACGCCGTTGATATTGGGCGAAGTCGACACGTCGAGTATGGAATCGACAGGATATGAGCCTTGCAAGCATACAGAAAATGATGGCCGAAGACGTGGAGAGCGTCAACGCCTTGATCCGTAAGTATCTGTGTTCCGACGTGGAATTGATCCGTCGCATAGCCCATTACATCATCGACAATAAAGGCAAGCGGTTACGCCCTCTATTGACGTTATTGTGCGCGCGGGCATGCGGCTATAGCGGGAACAAGCATTCGCTGGTGGCGGCGATCATCGAATTTATTCACACCGCGACGCTGCTGCACGATGACATCGTGGACGGCTCCGACATGCGCCGGGGTCGCAAGACCGCAAATAGAGTCTGGGGAAACGAGGCTAGCGTTCTGGTTGGCGACTTTGTATTTTCCCGGGCATTCGAGATGATGGTGGACACCGATGAAATGCGCGTCATGGAGATCCTTGCCCATGCCTCCAATACCATTGCCGAAGGGGAAGTGATGCAGTTGCTGCACCACAACGACCCCGATATTACCGAACGCCACTACATGAAAGTCATCGAATCAAAGACTGCGAAACTGTTCGAGGCCGCGTGCCGGCTTGGTGCCGTGCTGGCGGGGCAATCACGGGAAATCGAGGACGCATGTACCGCTTACGGGAGAAACATCGGTACGGCGTTCCAGCTCAAGGACGACGTGCTGGACTATCAGTCTTCATACGAGGAAACGGGGAAGGATTCCGGTAGCGACCTGGCCGAGGGCAAGCCTACACTGCCGCTGATCCACGCCCTGCAAAACAGTGGCGGGGAAGACGCGGAGATTCTACGCAAAGCCATCGTCAACGGAGGTACGCATCACACCGATAAAGTCATGGCTGTAATTGAATCAACGGGCGCCATTGCGTACACTGAAGGCCTTGTCGGCGAACAAGCGCGGCTTGCCGGACGGCATATTGAGGCACTGCCCGACAGTCGGTACCGCAAAGCACTGATGGAGTTGACTGAATTTGTAATTTCCCGCACTTCATAGTTGCAACGTCCATTCATCGGAGTGTAGCTCAGTCTGGTAGAGCACTGTCTTCGGGAGGCAGGGGCCGGAGGTTCAAATCCTCTCACTCCGACCAGCCACGGGGCTTGGATGGGAATGCCTTAACCTTCTTTCCCCTAAAATCCGACCCGCCACAAATCTTAGATGAAAACACCGTAACCCTCTTTCCTCTAAAATCCGACCCGCCACGGGACTTGGTGGGGAATGGCTTAACCCTCTTTCCCCTAAAATCCGACCCGCCACGAGTGAGATCTACGCGCAAATATTCACGTGACGTCAAGCGGTGATTTAACCATTCATACGGATTCTGTTATGGTAAAGAAAATTTGTTCTGCAAGGAAACCTCGTGAACTTCTGTAGTAATTGCGGCTCTGCAGAAATCGGGCTGGCGGTGCCCGAAGGTGACAATCGGCCTCGTTTTGTGTGTTCGTCCTGTCGAGAGGTTTTTTACCATAACCCGAAGATCGTCACCGGCTGCATCGCCGAGTGGCAAGGCAAGATATTGATGTGCAAGCGTGCCATTGAGCCGCGTTGCGGCAAGTGGACGTTACCCGCGGGGTTCATGGAAAACGAAGAGACGGTACACGAGGCCGCCTTGCGTGAAACCCATGAAGAAGCCAGCGCAAAAGCGGTAAACCTGAGCTTGTATACCCTATATAACCTGCCGCATATCAATCAAGTTTACATGATTTTCCGCGGCGAACTGGTGGGGGGATGCGCAAGTCCCGGCGATGAAAGCCTGGAGGTTGCACTGATGGAAGAAAAAGACATTCCTTGGGATGAGATCGCCTTTCCCGTTATCAGGGAGAGCCTTGAGCTATATTTCGAGGATAAGCGCAACCGTTCCTTTACCTTGCACTACGGTGACATGCGCAGGCTCCCCGGTCACGCTTACGAGGTGAAACGATACTGAAGTCCTTACGGAAACCGGCCGCTACGCCTGCCGCCGGATTCAAGCAGGATGTTGGTAACTTCGGGACTAAAGCAAAACAGAGCATAATCCAGGGGCGTGGCACCTATATTGTTGCGTGCGTTGACGTTTGCGCCGGCTTGCACCAGGGCGAGGGCCACTTCACCGCAGGCGGCGTATCCCCGTTTAACGTCCGGAAGACCCGCACAACATTGATAGGTATAGTGCAGTGGCGTATTCCCGTCACGGTCGGGTACGTCGGGAACTACGCCGGACTTGATAATGGCCTTTACCTCGTCGGCGTCGCCATCCCGTATCGCCCTGAACATGACCGTACTCCCGTGTTTATCCGGTGACATTTGATTCTCCGATGCCGTCCCCCGGCTTACCGTCACAGCCATCAACAGTACGGCGATGACCGGTACAAGGCGGCTTGCCACCTCGGTTATGGCCTTTCCTCTCTTCAAAGGTAACCCCCTCTTGTTACAACCCGTTCTTTACCCTTAACTTATTGTAAATCTTGTAGAGAACGCGGGATCATGTCTTTTGGGATGCCTTCGTAACAAGAATTATCGCCGGAAAATCGGCAAAACCTCTCCCGGCCCGGATAAGTAATGACATTACGTATTCAACAAGGTGGCGATTTTCCCTGCTATCAACCCTTCTTTGATCCGCCGAGACAAGGGGGTGATTTTCTTGTCGCGCCCTCTTTTTCCCGCCACTCATCAGGCGTCAGAGTATGCAGGGAAAGCGCATGTATCGGCCCGGCCAGTTCATCCTTCAGCAGTTGATTGAGCACGCGATGTCGTGTGATCAACGTCTTGCCGTCAAACTCGGCGCTCACCACCGTCACCTTGAAATGGGATTCCGCGCCGGCGGGGACGTTGTGGTTATGGCTTTCGTTGGCCACCTCCAGAAAAACGGGTTGTAGCCTCTCTTTGATCTTGCTCTCGATGGCGGCTTGTACAGTCATAACGACTTTATAGCATTCCTAGTTTGCCTAAAGTATATCCCAGGCAGAGGTATTTTATGCAATCGAAAAGAATTCCAAGGCGGTCTGTGTAGTTTCCATGGCTAGTTGCCGTGCCGGAACGCCGCGACATTTTGCCACTGTTTCCAGTATGTGCACCAGATAGCAGGGTTCGTTGCGCCGGTTTTTGGGCCTGGATAGCCGGCGGGTGGTAGATAGACAATCGGCTCCAATGGGTACGTCTTTGGGTAACAGGTACGGCGCATCGGTCTCTATCATCAGGCGGTTTTTCGGAATACGGGAGATGATTTCATGCAGATGTCGTCCGCGCCGCGCATCGCAAATCCAGCCGGTGATACCGATATGGCAGTCTAGATCAAGATAGCAGTCAAGCTCTGTCGCGGTGCCCGTAAAACAGTGAACCACGACTTTGTTCAGTCGTGTACGATATTGAACCAATAGCCGTACAAAATCCCGGTGTGCGTCGCGCATATGCAGAAAGATCGGCATGGAAAGCTCTGCGGCAAGTTCAAGCTGGGCTTGAAAGGCCGTTTTTTGTTCGGCCGGAGTAGAGTAGTTACGGTTAAAATCGAGTCCGGCTTCACCGATTGCAACCACGTTTTCATGTTCGGCAAGCTCGCGCAGTTGCAGGGATGTTTCATCCGTCCATTCTCTGGCCAGGTGTGGGTGGATGCCCGCCGTGGCGTACATATCTGTATATCGTGTGGAAAGTTGCAGGGCATGGTTGCTGTCTTCCACATTGGAACCGGTAAGTATGAAGTGTTTTACGCCCGCCTGCCTGGCGCGTTCGATGACTTCGGTCTCATCCTCACGAAAGGCGGGGTGCGTAAAGTTGAAACCTGCATCTACCAGTTCCACCCTACTCGCTCCACGTCAAGCCCGCACACGGCGAGCAAAACCGCTCCTCGCTTTCTTGCAGGGGGGTTTGACAGCGGCTACAGAGCCTTGCAAAGGTCGGCCGAAGCCGGCTGTCCAGGCTGATACGCTCATCAAAAACAAAGCAGTCCCCATGCCAATGGTCGCCACTGGAGGTCGACAAATAGTCAAGTATGCCCCCTTTGAGTTGAAGCACTCGCTTAAATCCCCGTCGGGCGATGAAAGGCGCACCTTTTTCACAGCGGATGCCGCCCGTGCAAAAGGTAACGACCGGCTTGTCTTGCGGAATATCGTCAAGCCGGCTGACGGCGTTTCCCAGTTCCCTGAAGTTCCTCAAACCCAAGTGTCGCGCATGATCGAAACTGCCGAGCTTGTATTCAAAATCATTGCGCAAATCCAACAGGGTGAAATCCCTGCCGTTGTCCAGCCACTGTTTCAACTTGGCACTCGTTATATACAGTGGGTGCTCCGGCAGAGCCTGCCCGTCGGCATCAATGAAGTGCCCGGTAGCCACCAGTTTGTCGCGGTTATTTATCAACAGGCGTTTGAAAGGAATTTTTGAGGAATACGTGAAACTAAGCAGCAGTTGATGAAAACCACATTCCGTTTTCATTTTACGGACGGTAAAGTCAATATCCCTCCAGTCGCCGGCAAGGCTTACATTGATCCCTTCGGGACTGATGAATATGCTGCCCTTCAGGTGGGTTTGATCGGTTATCGCTCGTAATCGCTTGCGCACCGGTTCAACGTCGGCGATCTTTATGAACTGGTAACCGGCGATATTTGTTATCTGTGCAGACATTCGTGATGATGGCTATAAAGTTAGCATGACTTTTATTAAGTGGCTTCGCATTATAGGTATAGAACACTCTCTCTAGAAGACAACAAAAATTATTCGATAGCCGAGGTCGTATCGGTATCTAGAAGACGCCTTTCCCTTAGTTATCCTCCTTTAGCGAAAACTTCCCTTCCCAAACCTCGCCTTCTCTAGTGTATTGCCCGGTGCGGATCGAGCTGATTTCATACTCGGGCAACGGCACGACCACCATACATTTTCCGTCAAAGCGTACCCCGTATTCGTAGAAAACAAAGTCCCGATTGTCAAACCCGTGCCGCTTTCGCCAATCGGGAAGGTCGGTTTCGTTGACCGGCAAGACGTGTACGAAAAAGCGCTCCCGCAGGTCATTTGGGTGGCAGGATTCCCGGAGGTAGACCAGCCTGTCCTCGTATCTGTATACATCAAAAAAGGAGCGTGTGATCGGTTCACCCGTCTTTACTTTTTGGTACGTGTCCCGATAGAAGGCTTGACTGGACTCATCCAGAAAATCCAGGTTCAAGGCGTATACCGCAAAAACAGCATTGTTATAGACCTTGCGTATATAGTATAGAAGTGAAGCATCCGGCTTTTTTCCTTTCCAAATATATTCACGGTAGTTGGTGAGGTAGAAGTCGGCACGCGTTGCATTTTCCACAATCCGTTGCCGGTCTGATGCAGGCAGAATCATCCGGTTTCTTGTTACATGGCCTCCCTTCCCATAAACATGGACGGGTGAGTCGGGATAGCGTTCCAGCAGGTATTCCAGTCCCTCCCTGTACGAGGTTCCCCAATAGCCCATATCATATTGGGTGCGCAGGTATCCCGGCGTGTGGCGGTCTACCAGGGCATTGAAGTAGATATTTTGATGAGGATGAATCTGTGCCATCTCCATGACTACGATCCCCAAGCCGACTCCCGTCAGGGTGTAGATGCCCGCCCGCCAGTATTTCTTCATGGAAAAAGATACCAGCCAATGTAGGCCATATATCGCCAACAGACAGAACGGCGCATATAGAAAGTACATATGTCGCCAGCTATCGTAAAGTACGGAATTGAAAACGATGACCGCCAGCATGGACAACACAAAACAGGCCAGCAGCAACCACTGAAAACGCAGTTGCGTGTTGCGCAATATATTGCTTGGTTGGGTAAGGCTTCGATACCCCACCGCAACGATACCGATCAAACCCAACAACAATGCCACCCACGGCGTCGTAATTAAAAACCAGGTGAGAAGGTAGTCCCATGGGAGATCAACACTGCTGACCAATTCCCCCTTGAACAGTTCGACACCTTCATGAGGAAAACGAGAAGCGGCGGTAATGGCCTCCACCAACCGCCCAACCGGGTCTTCCCACAAGTACGGCCAAATGGCATACAAGGTAAGGACACCGCCCCCTACAAACGACATGAGGGTCTTAAGCACCCGTATGCGTTCCTGCTTGCCTTCGGCATACCAAACGTCCAAGCCTCGCATCCCCACCACCGCAAGCAACAGCATGGCGCCCATCACCCGCAGGTTGATCAGCACCGCCACCGCCGCACCACATAACAAAAACGCCCGCACGGTGTCGCGTTCAAAAGCCCGATGAATCAGGAACAGGGCGATCATAAACATACTAAAGAAAGGAATATCCTTGCTGTTGAAGAAGGAATGGGCATAGAGTCGGGGATGTAGCAGGAACAGCAGCATGGCGGCCAGGGCGAGGATTCGGTTGTTGAACAGGCGCAGGGTCAACAGGTAACAGCAGACCCCACCCAACAGGAAGAACAGGTGGGTCAGGAGATGACGGCTGAGATAGATGGTGCGGGTATCTTCCAGTCCCAAGACCCGCTCGACCAGCAGCAGAGGGAGTTCAAAGGCGACGCCGTAAAACATGTAGTCCGTTGAGGAGATCGCATCCCGGTCTCCCAAGATGTAATCCAGGTTTTCTTCGGCATGGCGTCTCTGCACGTCTGTATCATTCTGCGTGCCGTAATCGTCGAGGATGGCAATGCCGGCCAACAGAAAGAGGGCGAGGACTGCCCAGGCTCCGCGAGAGGTCGGGAAACGCCCCGTATTACTTAGTGAGGAACTGCGGGGGGGGGGGGGGGGGGGGGGCAAGTGTCATAGCGTCATAGTTTATCAGAACACAACGCGGGGGGCCACAAACGCTGGCCTGATGTTTCAGTCTTGCTTGAGAGAAAACCTCCCTTCCCAAACCTCGCCTTCTCTTCTAGTGTATTGTCCAGTGCGGATCGAGCTGATTTTATACTCGGGCAGAGGTACGACCATCATACATTTTCCGTCAAAACGTACCCCGTACTCGTGGAAAACAAAGTCCCGATTGTCAAATCCGTGTGGCTTTCGCCAATCGGGAAGGTCGGTTTCGTTGGCCGGCAAGATGTGAAAGAAAAAGCGTCTCCACAGGTCTTCCGCGCTACATAGTTCCTTAACATAAACCAGCTTGCCGTCGTGCACATACACGTCAAAGAGGGAACGAGCCCCCGGTTCACTTGTTTTTACTTTTCGGTAGATGTTTCGATAGGGGGCTTGACTGGATTCATCCAGAAAATCCAGGTTCAAGGCGTATATCGAAAAAATAGCATTGTTATAGACCTTGCGCGTATAGTATAGGAGTGAAGCATCCGGCTTTCTCCATTTCCAAAGATATTCACGGTAGTTGGTGAGGTAGAAGTCGGCACGCGTTGCATTTCTCACAATCCGTTGCCGGTCTGACACGGGCAGAATCATCCAATTTCTTGTTACATGGTCATTCTTCCCGTAAACATGGACGGGCAAGTCGGGATAACGTTCCAGCAAGTATTCTAGCCCCTCCCTGTACGAAGTTCCCCAATGCTCTATACTGTACTGCGTGCTCAGATATTCCGGCGTGTGACGGTCTACCAGGGCATTGAAGTAAACATTTTGATGAGGATGAATCTGCACCATTTCGATGACCACCATGATCAGACCAGCCCCCGTCGCCGCATAAACACCGACCTGCCAGTATGTCTTCCTGGAAAGGGATACCAGTTGGAAAGATATCAGCCAATGTAGGCCATACGCCGCCAACAGACAGAACGGCGCATAGATGAAATACATGTGCCGCCAGCCATCGTAGAGTACGGAATTGAAAACGATGACCGCCAGCATGGACAACACAAAACAGGCCAGCAGCAACCACTGAAAACGCAATGGCGTGTTGCGCAATATCTTTCGCGGTTGGGTGAGACTCCGATACCCCACTGCAACGATACCAATTAACCCCAACAACAATGCCACCCACGGCGTCGTGATCGAAAACCAGGTGGGGATATACTCCCACGGAAGATTAGTACTGAGGATTAATTCCCCTCTGAACAGTTCGAAAGCCTTGTGAGGATAACGGGAAGCGATGGTGAAGGCCTCCACCAACCGCCCGAGCGGGTCCTCCCATAAATACGGCCAAATGGCGTATAGCACCAATACACTGGCCAGTATGAAACCGCCGAGGGTCTTGAGCACCCGCACGCGTTCCTGCTTGCCTTCGGCATACCAAGTGTCCAAGCCTCGCATCGCCACCACTGCAATCCACAGCATAACGCCCATCACCCGAAGGTTGATCAATACCGCCACCGCCGCACCGCACAACAAAAACGCCCGCACGGTGTTGAGAGCAAAGGCACGATGAATTAGCAACAAGGCGATCATAAACATACTAAAGAAAGGAATATCCTTACTGTTGGAGAAGGAATGGGCATAGAGGCGGGGGTGTAGCAGGAACAGCAGCATGGCGAGCAAGGCCAGCAGACGGTTGTTGAACAGGCGCACGGCCAACAGGTAACAGCAGACCGCGCCTAACAAGAAGAACAGGTGGGTCAGGAGATGACGGCTAAGATAGATGCTATGGGTGTCTTCCAGTCCCAAGACCCGTTCGGCCAACAGCAGGGGGAGTTCAAAGGCGATGCCGTAATGCTTATCTTTTTGTTTCAATTGCAGGTCGTCATGGCTTCCCAATATATAGCTGAGGTTGGCTTCGGTAATGAGTTTCTGAACCTCCTCAGACCACGACACACCATAATCGTCGAATACGGCAAGGGCCGCCAACAGAAAGAGGGTGAGGACGACCACCCAGGCCCCGCGGGAGGTTAGGAAACGTCCTGTACTACTTAACGAGGAACTGCGGGGGGGGGGGGGGGGGGGGCAGGTGTCATAGCGTCATAGTTTATCAGAACACAACGCGGGGGGAGACGGGATAGCTTCCGCAAACGCCTGCCTAGGGTTTCAATCTTGCTTGAGAGAAAACTTTCCTTCCCAAACCACGCCTTCGTTGGTGAATTGCCCGGTGCGTACCTTGGCAACGTCGTATTCGGGCAACGGCACGACCGCCATACATCTTCCGTCCATCCGTCTGCCGTGTTTGGAAAAAACAAAGTCCCGATTGTCAAAACCGTGCGCCCGACGAGATTCGGGCAAGTCGTCCACATCGAACGGCTCAAAATGCAATAAAAAACGCGCTTCGGTATCGCTTTCGGTACAAGATTCCCTGACGTAAACCAGGGTGTCTTGATGCTGGTATACGTCAAAGACGGCTTTGATCAAAGGGGTACCGGAGGCGATCGCTTGCGGGAGTTCGGCCAGCCGGGCCGTCAACCGTTGTTGCTTCCGTTGCGGCAGAAACGTGGCTTCCCAGGCCGGTTTGTCGCGAAGGAATTGGCCGGTGCGAATCAAGTCAATCTCATATTCGGGCAACGGCACAATCGCCATACATTTTCCGTCAAAACGTACTCCATACATAGAAAGACTAAAGTCCAGGTTTTCAAAGCCGTGCGGCTTGCTCCCATCGGGAAGGTCGCCTTCGTTGACCGGCAAGACGTGTACGGAAAAACGTCTCCACAGGTCTTTCCCACTACAGGATTCCTTGACATAAACCAGCTTGTCCCGATCAACGTATACGTCAAAGACGGAACGAGTGACCGGCTCACCCGTCTTTACTTTTCGATACGTGTCCCGATAGAAGGCCTGGACGGAGACCTCCTGCGAATCCAAGTTGATATTTCTGACGGTCAGGATGGTGTTGTTGTACACTTTCACGGTGTAAAGCGGCTCTAAGGCCTTTGGCAACCTTCTTTCTTGCCATGCTCGTTGACGGTAATGTCTGACGAAGTAGACATCGGCACGGGCGGGATTGGAGACGAATCGTTGCCGCTCCGGTGCCGCAAGAAGTTTCCAACGGGACGGCAGAGTATTTACATAGATGGGGGAAGGGGAAGGGTAGCGTTCAAGCAAAGACCTCAGGCCTTTGGTGGATAGAGAGGCGCCCATCCGGTATTGCGTGCTCAGATACTCCGGCGTGTGACGGTCTACCAGGGCGTTGAAGTATAAGTGTTGATAAGGATGAATCTGTGCCATTTCGATGACGACGATTCCCAAACCCACCCCGGCCAGGGCATAAACGCCGACCCGCCAGTGTTTTTTCTTGGAAAGGGAGACCAGTTGATACAAACCGAATGCCGCCAGCAGACAGAACGGCGCATACAGAAAGTACATGTGCCGCCAGCCTTGGAAAAGCGTAGGTTTGAGAACGATGACGGCCAATATGGGCAATATGAAACAGGCCAATAGCAACCACTGAAAACGCAGTGGTGTGTTGCGTACTATATCTCTCGGGCGAAGGATACCGCGACCCAATACCAGGACGATACCGATCAGCCCCAACAACAACGCCACCCACGGCGTCGTGATCAAAAACCAGGTGGGCAGGTAGTCCCAGGGGAGATTGGTATTATCGAAAGACGCTCCCTTAAATACGATAGGGATGTGAAAAGGGTGACGGGAGGCGATGGCGAGGGCCTCCGCCAACCGCCCGAGCGGGTCTTCCCATAAGTACGGCCAGATAGCATACAAGGTAAGGACGCCGCCCCCTACAAACGACACGAGGGTCTTGAGCACCCGTATGCGCTCCTGCTTGCCTTCGGCATACCAGGCATCCAAGCCCCGCATCCCCACCACCGCAATTAACAGCATGACACCCATGACCCGAAGGTTGATCAGTACCGCCACCGCCGCACCGCATAACAAAAACGCCCGCACGGTGTTGAGAGCAAAGGCGCGATGAATCAGGAACAGGGTAATCATAAACATACTAAAGAAAGGAATATCCTTGCTGTTGAAGAAGGAATGAGCATAGAGTCGGGGGTGCAACAGGAACAGCAGCATAGCGGCCAGGGCCAGCAGACGGTTGTTGAACAAGCGCACGGCCAACAGGTAACAGCAGGCCGCACCCAACAGGAAGAACAGGTGAATCAGCAGATGACGGCTGAGATAGATGGTGCGGGTATCTTCCAGTCCCAAGGCCCGTTCGACCAGCAATAGGGGGAGATCGAAGGCGACACCGTAAAACTTGTATTCTGTTGCGGAGATTGCATCCCGGTCTCCCAAGATGTAATCCAGGTTTTCTTCGGCATGCCGTCTTTGCACGTCTGTATCATTCTGCATGCCGTAATCGTCGAGGATGGCGATGCCGGCCAACAGAAAGAGGGAAAAGACTACCCACGCCCCACAAGAGACCGGGAAACGCCCTGTATTACTTAACGAAAAACTGCGGGGGGAATGAGAAGCCACAGGGTAAAGGTGTCAATCGTTTGGAAGCCGGACGGTTTTTCATACGGTGCCTGGCAGGTTGTACGGTTCAACGACAAGGCTGAGTCGCTTTGTGGCAAAGATGTTTCCTCTATTTTTGTTTGGTTCGCCTTCTGTTAGATACCAAATGTACCGATTAGTATGGTGGTGACGTAGATTATGCTCAGGCTCAGCAGTGCTAGCGAGGACAGGATTAGAATCAAGTCACGTTTGCCAAGTAGGATGCTGGTGACGCCAAAGACCAAGCCAAACAGGGCAACAGCAAATGACGTCCAGAATAGTATCTTTACACAGGTGGTCTGGCAAGTGCGCCCGTCGCCAAAGGGGCCGGATAATAGTTGCATGACCAAAAGGACCGCCAGCCCCCAACTGATGATGACATTAAGAAGTGAGATTGATTTACTCAAGTTCGCAAAGAATCTTGTTTTAGAGCGTTTGAGTTGATGTCGCCGTTCCATGCACGTGGGTGGACACTATGCCGCATTGGGAAGGCCGCGTCAATTGTGCTATATGTCAAGATGTCCATGTATTCATAGTCCCTGTTCAAGCTGTCGACAACCGCATCTCGAGGACAACGTGCAGACGTTTCATTGGATCAGTATAGATAGTGAATGATCAGGTATGCCCCAAGAAGAAAGGCGACCCACATCACCATGCTGCCGGTAAGCTGGGTGGCTCCAGACAGTATGCTTTGTGATCGGTGCTGGCGGTGCAGATACAGGTTCGTTGTGGATAACAGGTTTTTTATTGCACCAAAAAATGTCTTTTCACCCGTGGCAATCCACGTCATTGCATATTTTGCAAGGCGAACACCGGGCTTGCGATACCACCAGTCGGAGTCGAGATTTACCGAGCGTAGTTCCGGTGGATAAATTCCCGTTCGCATCAGTAAGGTAAACGCCAGTGCCGAGAACAGTAACAGTTGCAACTGAGTGACGACATGAGTAACGGTGAAGGGGTCATAGGCAACCTGATAAGGCAACAATGCGTTCAGAGTGCCCGGGAAGATACCGATCATCATTGATAGAGTGGCCGCAGCCGCCATGGCCAATAACATGTTGACGGGTGCCTCTTTGCAACGGATGCCGCTGTCGTGTGCAAAAAATGCAAAGAAGGGAATTTTTATGCCGGCATGATGAAATACGCCGGCAGAAGCGAACAGCAATAGCAGCCAGGCAACCGTGTAACCTTCGCGTGCAACGGCTTCCATGATGAGCGATTTGGTTACGAAGGCACTGAACAATGGAAAAGCCGAGATGGAAGCCGCGCCGATGATACAGAAGATGGTCGTCCAAGGCATGGATTTATACAGTCCGCCCAATTCGGAGGCGTTAATTTTTCCGGTGCGCAACAAAACTGCTCCCATACTCATAAACAGCAGTCCTTTGAACAGAATATCGGCGAAGGCATGCGCGATGGTGCCGTTGATGGCGAGCTCGGTACCGATACCGATGCCGACTACCATGAAACCAAGTTGGTTGATCATGCTGTACGCCAGTACCCGTCGCAGGTCGTTTTCGATCACGGCGTAAAAGATCGGAAAGGCTGCCATTACCAGCCCGATCCAGATCAGGACTTCGGTGCCGGGGAAGGCCCTTGCCAGCGCGTAGATCGCCATTTTTGTAGTGAAGGATGACAACACTGCCGTACCGGTTATAGATGCTTGCGGATAAGCGTCGATCAGCCAGTTGTGCAGTAAGGGGAAACCGCACTTGATACCGAATGCAACCAGTATCAGCAGGGCGCCCGGGGATTCAAGGCTCAGTTGGGTGAATTCGGTTGAACCGCCGGCACGCACGTGCAAGATGATACCGCTAAGTAACAATACCCCGGAAATAAGGTGTACGATCAGGTAACGTAGACCGGCGTAATAGGATGATTGGGTACGCCGTGCCCAGACCAGAAACGCAGATGAGATGGCGGTCATTTCCCAATAGATGAATAGGGTTATCCAGTCGCCGGCCAGCACGGCGCCCAGGGCGCAACCCGCGTACACCAGGCTGACGACTTGTTGCCAAACGTCGCGCAGATGCAGGGAATACAGGATTGCAATGAGGGCGGCAATGTGAAAGATTACCGCAAAGGCGAGATTCAGTTTGTCTAAGCGAAACGGGGTCAGTGTGAAGTTGAAAACATGCAATTCGACCTGGTGCCCGGTTCGTTGCAGCAGATAAAATTGCACGAAGGCCAAGACTGGCAGACTCAACATGTAAAGTGCGCGTAGCCTGCCGCGCAGACACGGGATCAATAAGGCGCCGAGCACCAGCACCATGGATGGATGCAGATTGTCAATGATCATAGTAATCTTCGTCGCGCTTGACGATCTTGCGCATTTGTTTTGCTGCCAGCACGAGGGCCACGCACGCAATGAAACCGAACCATGAGAAAAAACCGAACCAGCTTTCAAACGAGAAGTTGATGTGCTTGTGATATAGGAAATCCATTGGGATCAGTACGGCACAGGCCACATATAAGGCATATACCAGGCGATTTACATTGCCTGGCTTGTCAAGCCAGTATTTTTTGTCTTTTTTAGGATTCACGGGTTGAATACCGGATAAAGAAATTCATACACGGGCTGCATGTAAAAAAACAACAACAGGGTTACCAATGCCGTTACGCACAAAGGTATCAAACAGGCCGCTGGTGCTTCCTTTATTCCTGACACATGAGTGCCGTGGACGGTGTCGAGCGGCTTGAAAAAGGCACGTAGGGCGACCGGTATCAAATAGGCGCAACCAAGTAGGGTACTGAGGATAAAAGCGCACGTTACGATGTAGTTTTGTTTGACGATACTGCCTTCAATTAGAAACCACTTACTCCAACTGCCAACCAGAGGCGGCAATCCAATGACGCTGACGGCGGCGATCAAATAGGCGGAAAACGTGAACGGCATTCGCTTTCCCAGTCCGTTCAGTTGGCTTACGCGGGTAATTTTGGTCGCGGTGTAGACTGCACCGGCACAGAAGAACAAGGTAATTTTCCCGAATGCATGAGTGACCACATGCATGGCGCCACCCAGTGCGGCAACCGGACTTGCCAGTGCCGCGCCGATCACGATGTAGGCAAGCTGGCTGATCGTCGAATAGGCCAGACGTGCCTTGAAGTTGTCCTGTGTAATGGCGATGATCGCGGCGAACAGCATGGTTGCGACGGCGATCCATAGTATCCAATCCGCGGCGTGTTGAGCGGCGATAAAGTCAATTCCAAATACGTATACGGAGAGCTTTAACACGGAAAAGACACCGGCTTTGACCACGGCGACCGCATGCAGCAGTGCACTTACCGGCGTCGGTGCCACCATGGCGGCCGGTAACCAGCGGTGGAACGGCATCAGTGCCGCTTTGCCGAGTCCGAGCATGAATAGGGTGAACAGCAGGACAGCACCGGTAGTGCTTACGTTGTCTTTGAGGATTCCGCCGACAACAAAATCCAGATTTGAAGTTTGCAGCCATGTAATGACGATTGCGGTTAAGAAGAACAGCATTGAGGTGCTGAGCAGGATACCGAGATAGGTACGGCCTCCGTGTTGCGCGTCGGCATTGCCCTTGTGCGTCACCAGGGGGAAAGTACATAGAGTGAGCGCTTCATAGAAAATAAACAAGGTAATTAGGTTTGCCGCCAGGGCGATGCCCATGGTTGCGGCAATTGACAGGGCAAAAAAGAAATAGAAACGGGTCTGGTTTTTTTCATCGTTCCCTTGCATGTAGCCGATTGAGTAGATCGTGGTGACGATCCATAGACTGGAAGCGAGTAATGCAAACAATAGCCCCAGCGGCTCGACATGAAAAGCCAGGGAAAGGCCGGGGGTAACGTGAAATAAGGTCCGCGTGGTAATTTCCTGATTGAAAGAGGTAAAAAGTTGTATGACGTATAGAAACAAGCATATGCCGGTGAGGATAGAGACGGTTTCCCGAAGCAAAGGATGATTGCGGAACAGCAGTATGAGCGCACCTCCAAGCAGGGGAATCAGGAGTGCGATTTCATAATATTGCAGTAGTGAAACCATCGGTTATTGAAACAGCCTGTCAATGGCGGTGTGTGCAAACCCGAAACTGAAAGACGTTTCCAGACCGAAATAGAGGGCGGCGGCGGCCAATAGCCAAAGCGGGATGAGCATTTGTGACGGTGCTTGTAAGCTCGTTACAGTATTTTCGTCAAGATTGTCTGCGGGACGCCTGAAATAGGCATATTCGATAATTTTCCACATATAGGCGGCGGTGAGCAATGATCCCCCAACAATGGTGACGGTACCGAGCCAGTGGTCCTCATTTATGGCGGCTACCAGTAAATGCCATTTGCTGATAAATCCGGCAGTGCCCGGCACGCCTATGAGAGCAAGTCCCAGAAGTACGATTGCAGCCATGCTCCAAGGCATGCGGCGGCCGAGACCGGCAAAGTTTTCCAACCTTGCCGAGTGGGTGCGTAACACGATACACGCTACTGCCAGGAATAATCCGCCTTTTATGATCGCGTGATTGAATAAATATACCAAGCTGGCAATGCAGCCACCCTTGGTACCGAAGCTGATGCCCAGAGTCATGTAACCGACTTGTGCAACACTGGAGTAGGCAAACATGCGTTTTATGTTTTTTTGGAAGACGGCAACCAGGGAAGCGATGATGATTGCAATAATTGAGAGTGGCAGCAGGATGCTTTCCAGATGAAACTCATGGAATGAAATTTCATCCGAAAACAGGCCAAAAAAGAATCTGAATAACACGTACAGCGACACTTTTGTCGCCGTTGCCGAAAAGAACACCGTAACCATTGACGGTGCATGGGCATAGGCGTTGGGTAGCCACAGATGTAATGGAAACAGGGCTATTTTTAACGAGATACCGACCGTGAAAAAGGCAAACGCCGCGTGCAGTACACGGGAGTCAACCAATCCGGGTATCTTTTGCTGTAGATCAGATATATTCAGCGTGCCGGTGAGCATGTAAAGCAGACCGACGCCGATCAATATGAACGTGGCGCCAATGGTGCCCATGATCAAGTATTGGTACGAGGCAGTAAGTGCCTTACGGTTTTTCCCCATTGCTATCAGCGCATAGGATGATAGGGAACTGATTTCTAGAAACACGAAGAGGTTAAAGGCGTCACCGGTAGTAACGATGCCCAGTAACCCGGTAAGGCAAAGCAGATAGGCGGAATAGAACAGGCCGATCTTCTCTTCCGCGATCTCTTTTTCAACACTTTCACGCGCGGCCAGCATTGTTATGCTGGAGATGGTAGTTAGGATGATCAAGACATAGGCGCTTAGGTGGTCAATGCGATATTCAATCCCCCAAGGGGGTGCCCAGCCACCCATTTCATAGGATAATACCCCATGCAAGGAAACTTCGCGTACCAGCAACAATGCAACAATGCAACTGGTGAAACTGGTCGCGGTTGCCAGTGACCAAGCGAGTCTGCCGTGAGTCAGCAGCACGCAAAGCGGCGCGACGAGCAAGGGTATTACCACTTGTAAGGCAGGAAGATGCTGTGTGAACACTAAGTCTTGTCCTGATCCCTGTCTTGTGAGTGGATGGCGTTTTCGTCCACGCTTCCATAGGCACGGTGAATCCTCACGGCGATGGTCAGTCCCAATGCAGTGGTCGCAACACTGACGACGATCGCCGTCAGAATCAACACGTGCGGCAAGGGGTTGGAGTAGGTTGCCGGTACGTTCAGTAGGATGGGAGCCGTGCCCCCCTCCACCTTGCTCATGGATATGAACAGGATAAATACCGAGGTTTGAAATATGTTAAGGCCGATAATCTTCTTAATCAGGTTTGAGTCTATGATGACGATGTAAAAGCCAATCATCATCAGTATGACAACGACCCAATAATGGAAATGATCGGCAATCATCGTTACTCGGCAAATTCATCCAGCGCATAAAAAATCACGATCATAGCCGCGCCAACAGTAATACCCACCCCTGCTTCAATGAGAAAGATACCGAGATGTTGGGCGTGCTGGTGATGGTGTAGGAGTACGTTGTACTCAAGGAAATTCCCGCCCATCAACATGGTTGCGACGCCGACACCGGCATAGAGTAGCAACCCCAGGGCGACGAACATGCGCACGCCCTTGATCGGCAGGATACGTTGCACTTTTTTTCTGCCGTATACCATCGCGTAAAGTATGATCGCAGAGGCGAAAATCACGCCTGCCTGAAAACCTCCACCCGGCCCATACTCGCCGTGAAACTGTACGTACAGGGCGAACAGCAGTACCGCGGGGATTGCCAGACTACAAACCTGGCGCAGAATCAAATCTTTTTTGTCGTACATTTTTCTGCGACTACTGTTTGTTTTTACTCGACTTGCCTATCAGCAGCAGCACTCCTATTGCCGCGGTAAACACGACGGTTACTTCTCCCAGGGTGTCATAGCCTCGGTAGCTTGCCAGCACTGAAGTCACGACGTTGGGGATGCCGATTTCATCGCTACTTTTATCCAGGTAATGCGGTGCAACGTAATGGTGAATAGGCGCCGCGGGATCACCGAATGGCGGCATGTCAAAAGTAGCGTAAATCAATGCCGCGGTAGTGATAAGTGTGACGATAACGGGTAACAGTTTCCCTCGTTGACTGGCTATGTGTTTGTATCCCGTTACGGCCAGTGTTGCAAGCATCATAATCGTAGTCAGGGCCGCACCTACGGCCGCTTCGGTAAGTGCAACGTCTACAGCATCCAGGTCTACGAATAATCCCGCCGACAACAGGCTGTATATTCCGCCCAGCAACACGACCGTCAAAAGGTTTTTCAGGTACAGTATCGCAAAAGCGGTCAACATCAGAGAAGTCAGCATGACGAGATCGTCAATGGAGGTGGCTATGCCCATGGGCGTGAGACGGTCAGCTTTTCTGATCGAGGTCGGTTGCGGTCTGTTTTTCGGCGAGCATTGCGGTGCGTGCCAGGGCGTGTACGGCGGTAGGACCGGTCAGCATCAAAAAAAACAGTATCAACAATAGTTTTATGATGATCGAGAGTTCTTGAGCTTGAGTGATAAGGCCCGATAGCATGAGGATCGCTCCCAGGCTGTCGACGATGCTGGAGGCATGTACGCGGGAGAAAAACTCCGGCAAGCGGAGTAGACCCACGGCACCGATCAGGCAAAACGCGCTTCCGGACAACAGTAAAACCCACCCGAGTATGGTCACGTTTTAGCCCTGATCGTTCGGTGTTTTACCCAGGCTGCCATAACGGAATAATTTCAATACCGTTATTGTTGAAATAAAATTAATCAGTACGTACAACAGGCCAATGTCCATGAAGTGGGGACGTTCAGTCAGAAACCCAAATACAGCGATCAACAACACCGTTGCGGTACCGAAGGTGTTGATAGCCAAAATTCGGTCAAACGTGGTGGGGCCGAGTACCGCGCGCAACAGCAGGATCACCATTACTGCCAGAATCACTATGGTGCTGGTTATGAACATCGGGCCGAGTCGGATGCAGATTTATCCTTATCGCTTTCAAGCGCCTTGATTCGCTTGCTCATTTCGCCCTGCTGCAGATTATCCGCCAGGGTATCGGTAAGTGCGTGTGCAGTGATGGTGTCGGTACTGATATTCAGGCTGTAGGTGCCGGGAGTTAAGGTAATGCAGTTTGCATACAAAGCCTTTGCCACATCGCCGTGCCCGGCGGTAGAAACGGTGATTGTAGTAGGGCTGATCGGCAGCTTGGGGTGCAGAATTCGCCAACTGACGTAAAGGCTGGATTTGATTATTTCCAGCAGCAACCACGGCACAAGTCTCGGCAGGTCAAGATTAAATCGCAATACGGAAAAAAAGCCGCCAAACAAACCAAGCTTGTGCGTGAGCCAAGCCACGAACATACAACTTAACACCCCCAGGGCGAGCAGCAAAGGTTCAAAATAACCAGATAGCAATAACCACAAGACGAACAATGCGAGTGCCGCGATAAGTTTGCGAGTAAACGTCATTGTCGATTTATCGAACTTCCAGCTACGCGGTCTGTGATTTACGACAACAAGATACCCAAGCCTGAAAAATTATTCAAGATGATGAGATAGCTAAAGGTTTACCCTGCGGCGGCAAGTGTAGTACTCAAAAAATGGTAAGCTTTCGAAGTTTGGGCGAAGACACATTAAAAGTCAAAATTTCTTTTCTATTAGGCAACTATGCCCATTGGGACGGGGCAGCGGTGAACCACAAAGATAAAGACTTTTTGATGCAACTGGAGTCTTTATTCAACATTCAACGTGCCGGGCATCAACCTATCAAAAAACCCTTGATAGCAAATCAAGAAATTACTATATCAAGCACTGTTCAAGTCTTTCCTTATCCACTTGATCAGGGCGTGCAGCATGGCTGCATCGGAGGGGTTTGTCGCCGTGATGAAATTGTCTGCGAAGCCAACGGAGGCCGCTGCCTGAGCAATGCGTTCACTGCCGGCAATCAGGGTGGTTTTTGTCAGCCACTTTTTTTCATTATCGCTACACAGCGACCACAGATTTTTTGCGGATTCCGGGCTGTAGATCAGCACCGCGGCGTCTTCTTCGGGCAGTGTGCCAAGGTTGATGGCATTTCGTTTTGTGGGCAGTCTTCGCCGGTAGACTTCGGCGTAGTCCACTTGTGCACCGCGCGCTTCCAATTCTTGTCGCAGGTGTTCACGCCCGCCGATGCCGCGAACGATGAGAATTTTTTGTTTCGCCACTTGCTGTAAGGATTCGTGTGCCAGCAGGGCTTCGCTGCTGGATCCGGTTGCAGGAACGATATTGGCGTGGTATCCATGCTCTTGCAGTGCGGCTTCGGTTGCCGTCCCCACGGTGGCCAGTTGTTTGCCGTGGAAATTCAACCCCAGTTTTTGAACTAATTCGGTGGCGTAATGTACCGCATTGCCACTGATGAAAACGACGATGTCGTATTCGGCAAGTCGGGCGAGGGCAGTTTTTGCCGGTACGGGGTTGGTCACCGCCGTTACCTCAAGCACAGGAAAATATATGACCGTTGCCCGGCGGCTTTTCAATTCCTCGCTTATGTTTCGAGCTTGCGTTGGCGGTCGTGTAACGACAATTGTTTTACCGTCAAACCGTGTATCGGCGGACATTTCAGTAAATCGGGATGTTATTGGCACACGTCATTGTGCCAACGTTGCCAGGATTTCATCGGCACCTTGTGCCAGCAGGTCTTCGGCGACCCGCCGGCCGAGCTGTACGGGGTTTTCTTTGGCGCCGTGCCGTTCACTGCGGCATATTCCATATCCATCCGGGTGACCTACCAAGGCGCGCAGCTTGAGGCGCCTGCCGTTTAATTCGGCAAAGCCGGCAATCGGCAGTTGGCAGCCTCCTTGTAACATTTGGCTGACGGTGCGCTCCGCGGTGACGCATACGTGCGTGTCCGCATGATGCAGCGGTTGAAGCAGAGATTCAACCGCCCTGTCACCTCGTCGGCACTCGATACCGATCACACCCTGACCGATCGCGGGCAGGGATTCTTCGGCAGTCAGCCGGCAACGGATGTGATGTCCGAGCCGCAGGCGCTTGAGACCGGCAACGGCAAGGATAATGGCGTCGTATTTGCCGTTATCCAGCTTGGCCAAGCGAGTATCTACGTTCCCGCGCAACAGTTTTATTTTCAGGTGCGGATAAGCGGCCTTGATCTGACAGGCGCGCCGCGTGCTTGCCGTGCCCACAATCGCATGACTCGGAAGCGAGGCCGGCGAGTCATAGTAGTTGGAAATAAAGGCATCGCAAGGATCTTCGCGCTTGAGGGTTGCGGCAATGTGCAAATCGGGCGGCAATTCAACGGGCACGTCTTTCATGGAGTGCACCGCAATATCGGCCTTATTTTCCAGCAAGGCCCGTTGCAGTTCTTTCACAAACAGCCCTTTGCCGCCTTGAGTCGCCAGTGATTCCTGCAACAGGCGGTCGCCACTGGTGGTCATTTTAACGAGTTCAACCAAAAGTCCATCGTGAAATTTACATAACCGTTCGGATACCTCTTCGGCCTGTCGCAAGGCCAATGCACTTTTACGGGTGGCGATTCTGATATGCACGGGTGACGAGTTTTCCTACCTTATAATCGGGTTGAGCGTGTACGTTCGGCGTGATGGTATACTTCCAACTCGCCTTAGCAAGAGTGAATTCAATGAAAAATAAAAGTTCAAAGCCATGGGCCGGCAGGTTTAGCGAAGCTACGGATGAATTTGTTGAGCAATTTAGCGCATCCGTAGAGTTTGATAAACGACTTTATAAGCAGGATCTTCTCGTTTCCAAGGTACACGCTCGGATGCTCGCGCGGATCGGCGTACTCAACGACGAGGATTGCAATACTCTGCTCAAGGCCCTGGATACAATCGAGAAGGAAATAGAGACGGGGTGTTTTGAGTGGGATATCGGCCTGGAAGACGTGCACATGAACATTGAAGCGCGTCTTACCGCACTGGTGGGGGATGTGGGCAAGCGTATACACGCGGGTCGTTCGCGCAATGATCAGGTAGTCACGGACATGCGTCTCTACGTCCGCGGCGTGATTGATGAAATTGACATTCAATTGGAAAAGCTTCAACGGGCAATCTTGGCCGTTGCCGAGAGAGAAGCCAATACTGTCATGCCGGGTTTTACCCATTTGCAGGTCGGGCAAGTGATCAGTTTCGGGCATCACATGCTGGCATGGTTCGAGATGATTTATCGTGATCGGCTGCGGTTGCGGCAATGTCGGAACAGTGCTGATGTCTTGCCTCTCGGCGCCGCCGCGCTGGCCGGCAGTAATTTTTTACTGGACCGTGACTTTGTTGCTAAACAGTTACACTTTGCGTCGCTTTGTCACAATAGTTTGGATGCGGTCAGCGACCGCGATTTCGCTATTGAATTTTGCGCATTTGCGGCAATGTTGTTTGCGCATTTTTCACGCATGGCGGAAGAACTTGTGTTGTGGGCCTCGACACAATTTGGTTTTATTGAACTGCCCGACCGTTTTTGCACCGGTTCTTCCATTATGCCACAAAAAAAGAATCCCGACGTACCCGAGCTTGTGCGCGGCAAAAGTGCGCGCGTTTACGCAAACCTGTTCGCCTTATTGACCTTGATGAAAAATCAGCCGCTGGCTTACAACAAAGATAACCAGGAGGATAAGGAGCCGTTGTTTGATACGGCGGATACCGTGTGTAATTGCGTGGTGGCGTTGGCCAGCATGCTGCCCCACATAAAGGTTAATCGTGAACGCCTGCTGGAAGCGGCGCGGCAGGGTCACGCCACCGCCACCGATCTGGCTGATTATCTGGTGCAGAAAGGGGTGCCGTTTAGAGACGCACACGAAGTGGTCGGGAAAACGGTGAATTACGCCATTGCCCAAGACAAGAGGCTTGATGAACTCAGTTTGCAGGAGTTGCAGAAATTCAGCCCGTCCATCGGCGAGGACGTTTTCGGTTTCCTTTCCGTAGAAGGTTCCCTGGCCGCAAAGAACACCTACGGGGGTACGGCGCCGCCGCAGGTTGCCCTGCAACTTGAACGCGCGCGTCAGCGTTTGCGGGACTTCAAGCCCGAGCAGGCATAGTCAAGCCCCGTCACCGCCAGCATTTGAGCAGCCATGTTCGAATGTCGGCGATCTCTTGTGGGCAGACGGTGTGTGCACAAGGGTATTCCCGCCAGCGGACCTGAAAGCCTCGTAGTTCCAGCAATTTGCGCGCCAGTTGAGCAAAGGCGAGGGGTATGACCTCGTCAAGGTTTCCATGTGCCAGCAATATTGGCGGTGGTTGAGCACCGCGCGCCGCGTAGCTTTGCAATTGACGGTGCAGCGGCAGATAACAGGACAGGCCGAGCAACCCCGCAAGCGGGCGTTGATAGCGTAAGCCCGCGTACAGTGCCAATGCGCCGCCTTGTGAAAAGCCGGCCAGTACGATCCGCCGCGCCCGTATACCTTCTTGTTCTACCTGTCGTTCAATCAAAGAGTGGATTGTCGTTGTCGTTGCTTGTATTCCTTCGGCGTCTTCTTCACTATCTATATCCAACCCGTAGATGTCGTACCATGCGGGCATGTGCGCACCGTTGTTGATAGTGACTGCGCGCATGGGCGCATGGGGAAATATAAAGCGGGCGCGCATCGACTTGGGCAGGTTGAGTTGTTCGACTATCGGCTCAAAATCATGGCCGGTTGCACCCAGGCCGTGCAACCAGACGACGGCACAATCCGGCTCGGCCTGCGTGTCGATCTGGATTGCGGTGCGTGTCATATATTTACTGTTGCTATCGAGGTATCTATGTAATGATAGTAGACAGGATGGGATTACGCAGAGATATGTTACAAATTAGACCTTATTTACTTGTTTTGGTCATTTCTCTTGCCGTTACGGTCTTTGGCTGCGGTCAAAGCGGTGACCTGTATTTGCCGACAGATGATCCCCAACGGGAACGTGCGGAGAAACCCTAAAATTCACTGACGGTACGGATCGGACGTGGAAGGTTGGCGTGCGTTCGTAACGACCCCTCTGCGCCGAGGGCCGAACATTTTTCACCATGACTGCATTTCAATATCGTGACCATCTGTTGTATGCAGAAGGCGTAAGTATGTCGGAGCTTGCCGACACCTATGGTACGCCCTGCTACGTTTATTCCAAAGCCGTAATCGAGGACAATTATCGCGCCTTCAGCGAAGCGCTACAGAACTGGCCGACCACCATATGTTATGCGGTCAAGGCTAATTCAAACCTTGCGGTACTCGATGTATTGGCAAAGTTGGGAGCGGGCTTCGACATTGTTTCAATCGGTGAACTTGAGCGGGTGATGCGTGCGGGAGGGGCACTAAACAAGGTCATATTTTCCGGTGTTGCCAAGCGCGAGGACGAAATCCGTCGCGCGTTGGTTGCGGGCATCCATTGTTTTAATATCGAATCGATTGAGGAATTGCAACGTCTGGACATGATTACCCGGGAGATGGACGTACACACCAACGTCTCGGTGCGCGTCAATCCGGACGTGAATCCGGCGACGCATCCGTATATCTCCACCGGCCTGAAGGAAAGCAAATTCGGTATCGACATCGAACTGGCGCCGGAAATTTATCGACAGATTACCGCTTGCAGTCATCTGCACGCCGTCGGCGTGAATTGCCACATCGGTTCACAGCTTTTGGAATTGGCGCCTTTTGCAACGTGCTTCAAACGAATATTTGAACTGATTGATTGGTTGCAGGCCAGCGGTATTCAAATTCGGTACGTAAACGTGGGCGGAGGACTGGGTATTCGCTATACACGGGAGGATCAGGCCCCGACCCCGGCCGAATACGCGCGCGTGATCGCACCGTTCATGCAGACCGGGGGACTTGAGTTGTTCGTCGAACCCGGGCGCGCGATTGTAGGGGAGGCCGGCGTATTGCTTGCGCGAGTGGAACACATCAAGCGCACGTCTGAAAAGAATTTTGCTTTGATCGACGCCGCGATGAACGATTTTATGCGCCCGTGTCTGTACTCGGCCCGGCACGACATCGGCGAAGTATGTCGTGACGGAAGTGACGAAGCCGTCTATGACGTGGTTGGCCCGGTGTGTGAGAGCGCGGATTTTTTAGGCAAAGGGCGGCGCTTGCGCATACGCGAAGGTAGCGTGTTGGCGATTCATGCCGCGGGGGCGTATGGCTTCGTGATGGCAAGCAACTATAACTCTCGCGTGCGCGCCGCCGAAGTTCTCGTCGACGGGGAACAGGCCTGGTTGGTGCGCCGGCGGGATACCATTGAGCAGCTGTTTGAGAATGAAATCATTCCGTGCGGGTGATTTAACGATTGCCGCATCCGGGCCAACGTGTTGGGTGAAAGTCCGATCGTATTCGCGGCAACATTATCCCGCACGGTATCTTATCCGCGGTATGCGCGCGCTCGGACGATCCACCCGGCATGAATGAGACCGGCTCTTACCATCCCCCCGGCGATGCAGAGATCATCCGTCTGTACAAGGAGAGCAAACACATCGCCGTAGTGGGTTTGTCGCCCAGGCCGTACCGCCCCAGTCACTTTGTCGCCGCGCGCATGCAAGAATTCGGTTTTGATATTATTCCCATAAATCCGACGGTGGCGGAGATATCGGGTTTAAAGGCGTATGCTTCCTTGCGGGAACTGCCTTTTCCGGTTGATCTGGTCAACGTGTTTCGGGCGGCGGAACACGTACCGGCAATCGTTGATCAGTGTATAAATAAAAAAGCCAAGGCGATCTGGTTACAGGAAGGCGTCGTAGACGCGGACAGTGCGGCCAAGGCGCGCGCCGCGGGAATATTGACCGTGATGGACCGGTGCATTTACAAGGAATACGTGCGGTTGATGAAGCCGCCCCGGTAACACAGTGAAGAAAACGTTCTTAGACTCCTCGCTACCACCTTATCCCGGCGTTCAGGATGATGCCGTAGTCGGTGTCGGCGCGGTGTTTCTCGAGACGGTCGCCTTCCACATTCAGCGTCAGCGTCTCACTCAGTCTGAAGTGGCCGCCGATACGGTAGCGGTGTCCTTCCTCCAGTACGCTCATCCCCAGATACGGCGTTAGCAGGCCGCGCGCATGGTACATCCCATAGCTTATCTCGGTCTCCAGCTGCATTGACGGATCGTCTTTGTCGTCTTTTTTCTTCAGTGCCAGGCCTTGCTCCCACAACTCGCGTGCATTGCCGTCGGGATGGCCGTAAGTCGGCGATATGCGTAACGCCAGGCCGCGTCCGTCGGGGCGCGGCGACAGTTCGATGGCGCCCCCCAGGCCCCATTCGTCCAGTGCACCCCTGTGCGCCAGCAATACTCGCCCGTTGGCGTTTATTTTCACTCTTGTCGCCGGGCTGTCGTAGTCCAGACTGCCGCCCAGTTCCGCGCCGTGTCCGGTCTCGCCGTCGCCGCCGTCGTAGCGGGCGCCCAGTTCCAGCGAAGATGTGAGGTACGCGCCGGATTCCAGGGTTGCATGGCGCGTCGCTTCGGCCGCTACCCGGAGCCGACGGGTGTCAATTTTTAGACCGTCAATGAGGTCGCCGTTGTTTTTCACGCGCCATTGCGTGACCCAGCCTTCGCCTTTGAGGTCAACCGTCACGGTGTCGGTGTCGTATACCCGCATATTGCCGCCCGCCGCCGCGGTCTTGAGGATACTGTCGCTGTCCTGTTTGTTTCCGATCTGGTCATCGTCGATTTCGATCTCGCCTTCGCCGTAGCCCAGTGTCGCCCACAGGCGCGCGCCCTTTGCCATCGTCCAGCCGATATAGGGGTGAAGGCTGGCTATCTCGCTCTCGTGATCGCCCTTTGATGCGCCCTTGTAGTCGACGTCGCTCTCGAACCACGAGGCGGCCACGCCCGCTATTTTGCCGTCACCCAGGTCTGCGTCTATGCCGATTTGATAGCTGTAGACATCTCCGTCCCAGTCAATCGGCTTGTCGTCCAGGGACAGGTGTTTCCAGTTGCCGGCACTCCACAAAGTTAGGTTTTCCGTGCTCGGCATGCCTTGTTTCAGCGGCATGGCGAAGTGTTTGCCGTTTAGTGCCTTGCGCCATTTGAAGGTGCCGTCTTCCAGTGCCTGTGAGTTGTTTCGCAATAGTTGCTTCAACGAGGCGGCCGAGTCGGTTTTATTGTCTCCCGAGGCGGCGCGTTGCAGTCTGTCGGTGATGGCGTCCACCACGCCGCTCGTCAGCGCCCGTGCTAATTCCGGTATGATGGCCTCGTTGATATCGCGCAGTCGCGCGCGCTCTTTTTCCTTGTCGGTATCTCCGTCGTCGCGCCCGGATCGCATGCTGGCATAGCCTACCGCAAACGGCGAGAATTCCGTCAAGCCGCCCGCGCACAATATGTCTTGGCGCGATCTGATGACGGCGACATCTGCCGCCGGCTCCCATGCGTTGCGGTTTTCATTGTAGTGCATCAGCAACAGGTTTTCGCCCTGCATACCCGCTTCATCACGCATCTTGTCGCTCACTGGCAGACAGATTTCCGCGCCGCCCGTCGGCAGCGGACTGACCTCGACATCCACCATTACGCCCACCCCGTCATGGTCGGTCAGTGCATAGGTGCCGCTTGACGACGGGATGTTCGCGGCCGGTCTGGAAAGCGTAACCGTCACCGCTTGGGTGAGTGTCGGCAGTTCGATCTCTACGCCTTTCGGTACGTCCTCTTCGACCGTTACCGTTACCCACTGACCGCTGATGCTGTAAAGGGTCGTGCCCGGCGGCGGGTCGCCGATGATGTGGTCGCCGCTCACCGCCACGGCTACGGTGTCCGCTTGGGTCACCGATCCGTAGCTGCCTACCGTATGGCTCAGGGTCACGCCGCCCTCGGCGTAGTCGTCCATATCTGCCAATGCGCTCACCGTCACGGTCTGTGCGCCGTTCCAGTTGGCGGCCGTGAACGTCAGGACGGCCGGAGTGGCGATCACGTCGCCGTCACTGCTGGCGATCGTGATCGTGACGTTTTCCACGGGCACACTGTCGAGTTTTAGCGTATAGGTGTCGCTTCCGCCTTCCATTATCACCAGGTTGCGCGGAGTTGCCGTCACGCCCGGGTTGTCGTCGTCGGTGGTGGTCACGCGCACCTCATGGGGACTCAGGGAGTTGTAGTTGCTGGTGTAGCCGCTCGAGTGGGTCAGTACGATGTCGAACGTTTGGTCGCCGTCTGCCACGTTGTCGTCCATGCCGGTGACCGTCACGGTCTGCGGGCTGTTCCAGTTGGCGGTAGAGAATACCAGGCTGGTCGGATTGACCGTGCCTTCATTCTCGTTGTTGCTGGATATGGAGATTCCGATGTCCCCCGTCGGCTCGCTGCCCAGTGTGACGATGAATGTGTCGGTGGTGCCGCTTTCCGAGACTTCGGTCGCGCCCGAGGTTTCGATCTTCAGGCTCACCGCGTCGTCATCGGTGGTGGTTGTCCGTACGCGATTGGTAACCCCGACGTAGTTGGGATCGTCGCCTCCATCCTCGCCTGACTCTTGCACCATTGTTTGGATGGCATAGGTTTGATCGCCGTCTACCACGTCGTCGTTCACGCCGGTGACCGTCACGGTCTGTGCCTGGTTCCAGTTTGAGGTGCTAAATCGCAGCGTCGTCGAGGTCGCCGGGGCGGTGTCGCCCGCCTTGGATACCAGGGCCTCGGAAGCGTCGCCGCTGAGTATGTTTATTGTCATGCCCACCGTCGGTTGGGTATCGAGGACGACGGTGAACGTATCGGTGGTGCCGCGTTCCGAGACTGTGGTCGCGCCCGCGGTCTCGGTTATCGTAATTCCCGCCTGGTCGTCGTCGGTGGTGGTCGCGAGCACGTTTACGTTGGCCAGGCTGTTATAGTCGGAGTCGGTACTTGATGGATTTAACACGACGTTCCAAAGCCTGTCGCCGCCATCCACGTCGTCGTTCACGCCAGTCGCGGTCACGGTTTGCGGCTGGTTCCAGTTGGCGGTACCAAACGTCAGACTGGCCGGGCTTACCGTGCCTCGAGCGGTGTTTGAACTGCTCACGGCAACAGTGACATCGGCCGTCGGCTCCTTGCCGAGCTTCACTACAAAGGTCGCCGTATTGTCGTTTCCCGCCGCCTCCGTTACTGTCACGCTGGTCACGCCCGTGGCGAACCCCGCCGCGTCGTCGTCAAGGACAATTTCCCGAACGGTGAACGAGATGCTGTTGTAGTAACCGTCCCCGGAATTGCTTGCGCTGCTTGCTATGCTCACCGAAAATCTCCTGGTGGGAGAGTTGACTATATTGTCGTTAATGCCCGTTACTTCGATAGTCTGTGGCTGGTTCCAGTTGCTCGGGCCGAAACGCTTGACTGCGGTGGAGAACGAAGCGGTGCCGGTGGCGGGATTGGTTGGGGTTAAAGTTATGTCGCCGTGCGGTTTGCTCCCCAATTTAAGGTGTACGACGGCGACGTCGCCCCGTTCCGTTGCCATGCCCGTTATGTACCGGATGATGCCGGCCGAGTCGTTATCGGTGGTAAGTACGCTCACGGCCTGGGCCGATAAACCGCTGTAGTTGCCGTCGCTGCTGGTTGGTGCCGCCACGGTGACGTTCCAGGTCTGGTTGAGCTGGTCAATATAGTCGCGCACGCCGGTGACGGTCACGGTTTGCGGCCGGTTCCAGTTGGCGGCGCCGAACGTCAGTGTTGTCGAGGTCGCCGGGGCGTCGTCGCCCGCCTTGGATACCTTGCCCTGGCCGGTGTTGCCGCTGGTTACGGCAATCATTACGTCCGCCGTCGGTTGGGTGTCGAGGACGACGGTGAATGTATCGGTGGTGCCGCGCTCCGAGACTGTGGTTGCGCCCGCGGTCTCGGTTATCGTAACGCCCGCGGTTCCGGGGACGTCGGTGGTGGTCGCGCTTACGTTCACGTTGCTCAAACTACCGTAGCCGTCGTCGGTACTCGATAGGCCAAGCACGATGCTGTAGGTTTGGGTGCCGTCAATTGAGCTGTCGCCGACGCCGGTGACGGTCACGGTTTGCGGCTGGTTCCAGTTGGCGGTACCAAACGTCAGGCTGATCGGGCTTGCCGTGCCTTCGCCCGGGTCGCTGCTGGTTGCCCGAATGACGACGTTCGCCGTCGGTTGGGTATCGAGGACGACGGTGAATGTATCGGTGGTGCCGCTTTCCGAGACTTCGGTCGCACCCGAGGTTTCGGTTATCGTAACGCCCGCGGTATCGCCGGCGTCGGTGGTGGTTATCGCCATGCGGCGGGCGCTTAGGCCCCGGTAATCGGCGTCGCCGGCGGTTACTTTTAGTACGATCTCATAGCTCTGTGTACCGTCCATTGAATTGTCGTCCATGCCGGTGACGGTCACGGTTTGCGGCTGGTTCCAGTTGGCGGCGCCGAACGTTAGACTGGCCGGGCTCACCGTGCCTTCGCCCAGGTCGCTGCTGGTTACGGTGATCGTGGTGTTGACGACCGGCTGGGTGTCCAGCACGACGGTGAAGCTGGCCATGCCGCCTGTTTCGGTCGGCTGGCCGGTTATCCCGCTCACCGTGATTCCCGCCTCGTCGTCGTCAATGGTGATCATGTCGACTCTCTTGATCGGCAGGGCGTTATAAAAGGCGTCGCCTTGGGTTGTTTCTAGCATGATCTCGTAGGTCTGATCGCCGTCGTTTGCTATGTCGTCCATGCCGGTGACGGTCACGGTTTGCGGCTGGTTCCAGTTGGCGGTACCAAACGTCAGGCTGATCGGGCTTGCCGTGCCTTCGCCCGGGTCGCTGCTGGTTACGGTGATCGTGGTGCTGATGGCCGGCTGGGTGTCCAGCACGACGGTGAAGCTGGCCATGTCGCCCGTTTCGGTCGGCTGGCCGGTTATCTCGCTCACCGTGATTCCCGCCTCGTCGTTTTCCCTCGTTCGCGCGCTGACGACGGTGTTGTCCAGAGCATTGTAGTCGGAGTCGCTACTTGATGGGTCCAACACGACGTTCCAAAGTAGCCCGTTGCCGTTGTATACGCCGTCGTTCACGCCGGTCACGGTCACGGTTTGCATCTGGTTCCAGTTGGCGGTACCGAACGTCAGGCTGGCCGGGCTCACCGTGCCTTCGTCTGTGTTGGTGCTGGTTACGTCAACGGTGACAGCAGCCGTTGGCACCTTGCCGAGCCTCACCTCAAAGGTTGCCGTATTGTCGTTTCCCGCCTCCTCCGTTACCGTCACGCTGGTCTCGCTCGTGGCGATCCCCACGGCATCGTCGTCAAAGATGGTGCCCGAAATAGTTGTGTCGCTCGTGGAGGAATGGTAGAAGTTGTCGGCAGCGGGTTGTGTTGAAGTGAATTCAATAGTGATCGACCAGGTTCGGGAGGGGCTATTGGTCATACTGTCGTCATTGCCCCTTATTTCAATGGTCTGCGGCTGGTTCCAGTTGCCCGGGCCGAAAGACCTATTGGGAGTAAGGAGCGTAGCGCCAGGGCTGGTACTGCTTATGTCCGCGGTGACGGTGCCGTGCGGTTGGCTTCCCAATCTGAGGGATAGGGTGGCAATGCCGCCCCATTCCGTTGCCTGACCCATTGTGGTCGTAATGACGCTCGCCGAATCAGTGTTGGTGGTCGTCACCGTGACGTTCTGCGTCAGGTTGTTGTAATCGGTATCCTGGCTGGTGGAGGTCAGTACGACGTTCCAGGTCTGGTTGGCCTGGTCAATGTAGTCGTGCACGCCGGTCACCGTTACCGTCTGCGGAGCGTCCCAACTGGTGGAGGTGAACGTCAGGTTGCTCGGACTCGCCGTGCCCCGGTTTTCATTGCCGCTGTTTATGTTGACGGTGACGTTGGCATCGGGTTGTTCTTCCAGCGTCACGGTGAAGGTCTGCACGTTTGTTGGCCCCGTCTCCGCTACCGTCAGCATGTTCGGGGTCGGCGTTATCCCCGGTGCCGCCCACGTCTCCGGCGGCATCAGCTGCAGGGCGACGATGGCCGCCGCCATGCCGACAAAAATGAATGATTTCGGGTACAGTACCACAGCACTATTTTATATAAATTTCTTATGGAGATATATAAATTACGTGCTTACATTACTGCCCGTGTATAATCGTCCCTTTTTATTTACGTTTTAGCGACTTTTCGCGGGTTTGCCGTACTATGCGATTACGATTTGCAAAAATGCAGGGTTTGGGTAATGATTTTGTCGTTTTTGACGCGGTAAATCAGGAAGTACGACTTGCGCCCGAACAGCTGCGCCGGATTGCAGACCGAAGGTTGGGCGTAGGCTGTGACCAGGTCCTGGTTGTTCGGCCCGCAAGCGACACTGGCGTTGACTTTGATTATCAAATCTATAACGGCAATGGAATGGAGGTCGGGCAGTGTGGAAACGGTGCGCGCTGCGTGGGCAAGTTTTTAGGCCACAACGGGCTCACGAGTAAGAAGTCGGTCGACATAAAAACGATCAGTGGTGTCTATCACATTGATCTTCGGGATGACGGCCTTGTCACTGTGGACATGGGCCGACCTGTTTTTGCGCCGCAAGAAATACCTTTCTTGGTGGCGGGGGTGGCACCGAGCTACCGGCTCGAAATTGAGGCGCAACAGTTTGAAATAGGGGTGGTCTCTATGGGTAATCCACATGCAATCATTCAAGTCGATGATATAGACGATGCACCCGTCGCCATTTTGGGCCCCAAGATAGAGACACACGCGGCGTTTCCCGATAAGACCAACGTCGGTTTTATGCAGGTGCTGGATACAGGGAACGTTGCCCTACGCGTGTTTGAGCGGGACGTGGGCGAGACACATGCGTGTGGCAGCGGTGCCTGTGCCGCGGCCGTAATAGGGCGGGTACAGCGGCGCCTGGATTCACAAGTGACCGTCCGCTTGCCCGGCGGCAGTTTGGAAATCGAGTATCAAGGTGCGAATGAATCGGTGTTGATGACCGGCCCCGCACAATTAAGCTTTGAAGGGGAACTGACGCTATGAGCATGAAGACGAAGACCAACGTGACGGCCAACGATGGGACAGAGGCGGCATACACTCCCAAATTTACTGATGAAGACGTAGTGCACTATTTGCTCGCTCATCGTGATTTTCTCGTGCATCACCCGGAATTGATCAAATCGCTTTCTATTCCGCATGAGACCGGCGAAGCCGTTTCGCTGGTGGAGCACCAGGTGGAGCTGCTACGAAATAAAAACAAAGAACTGGAGAAAAGACTGCACCGACTTGTTGCCGCGGCCAAGGAAAATGAAAAAGTGAATCGTGGGTTACATGCTTTGGTGTTAGGTATTATTTCAGCCGACGGGTTTGATGGGGTGTTGCAGGCCGTTCGTGAGTTGCTGCAAGAAGGTTTCCCGAGCACGGAGGTGGTGATGAAGCTGTTTGACAGCCTGCCTGATACACAGGTAAAAAATTGTGCGCGCATGGATGACGTCTTGATAGAAAGCAATTTGGTGCAACGTCTGTTTTCAAGCCGTCGCCGTGGCGTTGCGTTTCTTACCCAGCGGCAGATTGAAGACGTGTTCATGCAAAAGGCGGAGGAAAAGCCGATTCGTTCCGCCGTGGGGCTGGCCCTGCAGGGACAACAGCGCCTCGGTGTATTGTTTTTGGGCGACGTGGACGTGGATCGTTTTCAGAATGGCAAGGGCACCTTGTTTCTCGGCGACCTGGGCGAAATTATCAGTGTAAAGCTGCAAAAGTTTGTAGGGAGTTAGCGTCGTCGGGTACGCCGTTCACGCCCTCATCCGTCAACTCGTTTATCCACTATCCACATGTCCCGAGATGTATCCATGACGGCCGTTGACGATGCGACAACCCCCCGAGTGTTGGTTCGTCGCTATCTTCGCTACCTGCATGACGAGCGTAGATATTCTGGCGCCACCATTGAAAACTATCGGCGCGACCTTCGCCAGTTCATAGGTTTTACGGATGCGGCCGGCGTAACCGATTGTCGCACGGTCGACAGCCTGCACGTGCGTAATTTTGCGGGTGCTCGACGACGTAAGGGAATTTCGGCGCGCAGTCTGCAACGCTCGCTCAGTGCCATCCGAGGCTTTTATAATTTTTTACAACGTGAGCAACTGGTCGAGGGCAACCCCGCCGCGGACGTGCGCGCGCCGGCCGTGAAGAAAAAACTTCCTCGTTTGCTTGACGTAGATGAAATCGACCGACTTCTGCCCGAGAGTCCGCGAGAGCCGCTCAAGCTGCGTGACATCGCCATGATAGAGGTCATGTATTCGTCCGGGTTGCGGCTCGCTGAACTGGTGAATCTCGATATCAATGACGTTGATTTATCTCAAGGCCAGATACGGGTGACGGGAAAGGGCGGTAAATCCCGTTACTTGCCGTTAGGGAGCGTCGCACGCAAGATGCTTAGGCACTGGCTAAATGTGCGCTCCGACATGAACATTGAAAACGAATCGGCCGTGTTTGTGAGCAATCGGGGCAGACGATTATCCCCCCGTGCCGTACAGCAACGCATGGCGAGGCTGGGCAGGGAACGGGGGCTGGGCAAGCATGTGCATCCACACATGTTGCGCCATTCGTTTGCAAGTCACCTGTTGGAGTCCAGCGGCGACCTTCGTGCCGTACAGGAGATGTTGGGACACGCCGATATCAGCACTACCCAGATTTATACTCATTTGGACTTCCAACACCTTGCACAGGTCTACGACCGTGCCCATCCGCGTGCCAGGAGGCCCGGCCGAACCAAGAAATCGACATTTCAGGACGAATAGACTGAAATTCAGCCGGTCGCTTTGGACTGGTCTCGAAAGGCCGTTAAAGATTGTACTGGTTCTCGTGTACAATGCCCGTCAACTACTCTACAGTATTTTATTTTACTCAGGTATGGAACAGTTCAGAGGTACCACCATCGTTTCAGTGCGACGGAATGGTAAAGTGGCGCTGGGCGGAGACGGCCAGGTCTCTTTTGGAAACACTATTATGAAGGGCAATGCACGGAAGATTCGTCGTCTCTACGAGGATAAGGTAATTGCCGGTTTTGCCGGCGGTACGGCAGATGCGTTTACCTTGTTTGAGCGTTTTGAAGCCAAGCTGGAGCAGTACAACGGGCAGCTCGCACGCGCCGCCGTGGAGCTTGCCAAGGACTGGCGCACCGATCGCATATTGCGCAGGCTTGAGGCGTTATTGGCGGTGGTGGATGAATCGACTTCACTGATACTCTCGGGTAACGGCGACGTGATTGAACCGGAGGACGCGCTACTCGCCATCGGTTCGGGAGGTGCATACGCACAGGCGGCGGCGCGTGCCATGCTGAACGACACTGACTTGAGTGCCGGGGAGATTGTCAAAAAAGCCTTGGGCATCGCCGCCGGTATCTGCGTTTATACGAATACCCACGTTACCATTGAACAGTTGTAGTATTGAGATTTTCGAAGTTGTTCGGAGAGTAGAGACCTTAAAATATGTCGAATATGACACCTCGAGAGATCGTTCAGGAACTCGACAAGCACATCATCGGGCAGGATCAGGCCAAACGTGCGGTCGCCATCGCGTTACGAAATCGTTGGCGACGCCGGCAATTGCCGGAAGCATTGCGTGTGGAGGTCACACCGAAAAATATCTTGATGATTGGCCCTACCGGAGTAGGCAAGACCGAAATTGCGCGGCGCCTGGCACGCCTTGCCAATGCGCCCTTTATCAAAGTTGAGGCGACAAAGTTTACCGAAGTTGGCTACGTGGGCAAGGAGGTTGATTCCATCGTCAGAGATCTTGTTGATACGTCGGTAAAGATGACGCGCGAGACCGAGATGGGAAAGGTGTGTTATCGCGCGGAGGAGGCCGCAGAAGAGCGCATTTTGGACGTGCTGTTGCCACCGAGGGTGGATTCAATTTCCGAGGAGAAATCCGAGTTTGCCGGCGAGACGCGGCAGAAGTTTCGCAAAAAACTTCGCGAGGGTGAGCTGAACGATACCGAAATAGAAATTGATGTGTCTGCCGTGCCCGTGGGCGTTGAAATCATGACGCCGCCGGGGATGGAAGAAATGGCAAGTCAATTGCAGGGGATGTTCCAGAATTTGAGCGCCGGAAAGAAGAAGACGCGCAAGATGCGCATCAAAGACGCCATGAAGGCACTTGCCGATGAGGAGGCGCACAAATTGATTAACGAGGAAGAGCTGAAGGCCGAGGCATTAGAAAACGTTGAGCAAAATGGAATCGTGTTTTTGGATGAGATTGACAAGGTTGCCAAACGCAGCGAAGTTGGCGGTGCGGATGTCTCGCGCGAAGGCGTACAGCGTGACCTGTTACCCCTGGTAGAAGGTTGTACCGTCAGCACCAAGTACGGCATGGTGAAGACGGATCATATTTTGTTTATTGCTTCCGGTGCGTTTCATGTCGCCAAGCCCTCCGATCTGATTCCGGAGTTACAAGGGCGCCTGCCGATACGAGTAGAACTTAAGGCATTATCCACAGACGATTTCGTGCGCATTCTGACGGAACCGGATGCCTCGTTGACCGGGCAATACTCGGCGTTACTGGAGACCGAAGGAGTAACGTTGAACTTTGCCAAAGACGGCGTGCGCAAGATCGCGCAAATCGCACATGATGTAAATGAATCTACGGAGAACATCGGCGCGCGCAGACTGCATACCGTGATGGAACGTTTACTGGAAAAAATATCGTTTTTTGCCCCTGATGAAAGCGGCGCGGTGGTTAATGTGGATGCGGATTACGTGGATAAAAACATAGGTGAGTTAATCAAGGATCAAGATTTAAGCCGTTACATACTGTAGAAGGTTGCGAAAATAGAGGAAATAAAGGTTACGTAGTTTGGTGAAGCACAATCCGACTGAAATTCAATTGTATCAAAAATCGCGCGTGCTTGAGATCGCCTTTGACAACGGCAAGCGTTTTAAGCTGTCTTGCGAATACCTGCGCGTGTATTCTCCCTCTGCAGAGGTTGCAGGGCACGGCCCCGGCCAGGAGGTATTACAACTTGGCAAGGAAGACGTGTCGATTAAGGCCGTTGAACCCGTGGGGAATTACGCCGTGCGGCTGGTGTTTGATGACAACCATGACACGGGCATCTATTCCTGGAATTACTTGTACGAACTTGGCGAACACCGGGAGGCAAAGTGGCGGAAATACCTGCAACGCTTGAAAGAGGCGGGTTACGAGCATAACGCAAGCGGTAAATAGGTCCGTATTGTTCCGTAATCGTATGCGCAGAAATGTCGAGGGTGTGGTTTCAAGTACCGTGCTTGAAGGGCCCTGTCGCGGCTAACTGCGAATAGGCATACTTATGGAGGAAAAACGTACCCATTTTGGTTATCGAGAGGTAAGTGCCGCGGAAAAAACGCGGCGGGTCGGCGCCGTTTTTGATTCCGTTGCAGGCAGATATGACGTTATGAATGACGTCATGTCGTTCGGTTTGCACCGTCTCTGGAAACGTTACCTTGGGCATATCGTGAACATCCGTCCCGACCATCGGGTGCTGGATTTGGCCGCGGGGACGGGCGACGTTACCGCTTTGATTGCTTCGCAACTGAACGACGAGGGCACTCTCGTCGCCTGTGATGCGAATGCCGCCATGCTTGAACATGGACGCCGGCGTTTGATCGACCGTGGTTTGGTAAAGAACATCCGCTACGTGCAGGCCGGGGGCGAGGGGCTGCCTTTTGCGGAAAATTATTTTGATCGCGTAACGCTGGTCTTCGGTATACGTAATTTTACCAATAAGGATCGTGCCCTGCGTGAAGTCTTTCATGTAATGAAACCGGGTGGACAGTTATTGGTTATGGAATTTTCAAGTCCACAGGGTTGGTTGCAGGGCATATACGATGCGTATTTGTTCAAGGTCTTGCCGCGTATGGGTCGAATCATTGCCAAGGATGCCGAAAGCTACCGTTATCTGGCAGAGTCGATACACAAGCACCCGGACCGGCGTACTTTGCAATCCATGATGGAAACGGTCGGTTTTGAAAAATGTGATTTTCTCAACATCAACGGCGGCATCGTCTGTATCCATCGCGGCTACAAGCTTGTCGCGTGAGTTCCGACATGTTGCTTACGTTTATCAACCGCTCATTGAGGAGGTATTTCAACGGCGACCCTGAGGTGGCTGGTCAGTTGGGTGAACTAGAGGATCAACGTATATTACTGAATCTTACCGGTCTGAAAAAAGATTTCCTGATTACCGTCGAAAATGCTTCGATTGTTGTTGAGGAATATCGATGCGGTAAAGAAGAGGTGAGGGAAATTGCCGCAACCGTGCATATCGGTGAAGCAGCCTTGCTGCGCCTGGCGTTGGGCGAAGAGTATACGCCGATGTTGAAAAGTGGCAGCTTGACAATTGAGGGTGACGTGGAACCGGTCAACAGGCTACGTGCAATTTTAATGCAGGTTGAAGTAGATTGGGAGGAGATCGCTTCCCGGTACGTCGGCGATTCGTTTGCTTATCAAGCGGGCGTGTTTGCACAATGTGCGAAAAACTATCTACAGCGGTCAGTTGAGAATTTTCGCCTGGACGTGAGCGAATACCTCCGGGAAGAGTCCGGGGTGGTGCCGACACGAGCGGAGACGGATCGATTTTTGCACGACGTTGATGCCTTTGATGCGGATCTAGAACGTCTGGAGGCTCGCGTGTCTCGCCTTGTTCAAAGCTCGTAACGATGGTTATGCGTCCCGTACGATTATTATTTCGGATCCTGTACATCAACATTGTGCTGGTGCGGCACGGCCTGGAAGAGGTGTTTTTGGCGGTGCCTTACTTTCGTCCTGTCCGTTTTCTGCTTTTTTTGTTGCCCTGGCACTGGTTTCGCAAGCTCGAAATCTCTCACGGTGCGCGGGTACGGCGGGCACTGGAGGACCTCGGTCCGATTTTTGTCAAGTTTGGCCAAGCCCTGTCCACGCGCCGCGACTTGTTGCCGGAAGATATCGCCGACGAGCTTGCCAAGTTGCAGGATCAGGTGCCGCCGTTTTCAGGTGAAGCGGCAAGGGCAATCATAGAAAAGGCACTGCAACAACCGGTGCATGAAGCGTTTGCAGAATTCAGTATTGAACCGCTGGCGTCCGCTTCTATTGCGCAAGTGCACGGCGCGCGACTGCATGAAGGTACTCAAGTGGTTGTTAAGGTTTTACGTCCCGGTGTCGACAAACAGGTACGCCGGGACTTGGAGTTGATGTATGCGCTGGCATCCATCGTCCATCGGTACTGGGAAGATGGCCGTAGGCTGCGACCGAAAGAAGTCGTGCGGGAGTATGAACAAATTATCATGGATGAGCTGGATTTGCTGCGCGAGGCATCCAATGCAAGCCAACTACGCAGAAATTTTGAAAACTCTCCCGATCTTTACGTGCCCGAGGTCTATTTTAATCTATGTCGGCGTAACGTGATGGTGCTGGAGCGCATCAAGGGAATTTCGATCAATGACATCGGCGCCTTGCGCAAATATGGCGTAGACCTCAAAAAATTATCCGACCGCGGCAGCCACATTTTTTTTACACAGGTGTTCAGTCACAATTTCTTTCACGCCGACATGCACCCCGGCAATATCTTCGTTGCATACGAAAATCCGCAAGACCCTAAGTACATAGGCGTTGACTTCGGTATTATGGGTACGTTGGCGCCTTCTGATCAGCGTTACCTGGCGGAGAACCTGCTGGCTTTTTTAAATCATGATTATCGCCGGGTTGCAGAGTTGCACCTGGAATCGGGTTGGGTGCCGTCCGATACGCGCGTCGATCAGTTTGAATCCGCCATCCGTACCGTGTGTGAGCCTATTTTTCAACAGCCTTTGAGCAAGATTTCGTTCGGCAACCTGTTGTTGCATCTTTTTCAAACCGCGCGGCGTTTTAACATGGAGGTGCAACCTCAGTTAGTGTTATTGCAGAAGACTCTGTTGAACGTGGAGGGTTTGGGCAGGCAACTGGATCCGGACATGGACTTGTGGAAAACGGCCAAACCATTTTTGGATCGTTGGGTGAGCGAGCAAGTAGGCGTGCGCGCACTGGCCTCGGGAATACGCAAGCAGATTCCTCGCGTCGTCGAACGGTTACCGGAAATACCGACATTGGTTTATGCGACGATGAAAAAATTTGAACAGGGACAGGTAAAGATTGAATGGCACAGCCGGCAGCTTGAAGCTATCCGCAAGGAGATCAAAAGGTCCAACCGCAATTTGATGGTGGTATTGCTGCTCATCTTTGTCGGTGTGTTGCTTGCATTGTGGAATTTATAGCTTTTCTTACGCATACCCGAAGTTGATCGCGGCGTATGGACGTTTCACCGATTCTGGATTCTTTGAACGACAGACAACGTCAGGCCGTCACCGCGGAGTTGTTGCCTACGTTGGTGATCGCCGGTGCGGGAAGCGGCAAGACGCGGGTGTTGGCGCATCGTATTGCCTGGCTATGTGAAGTAGAGTCTGTTTCCCCGTTCGGTATCCTTGCCGTAACGTTTACCAACAAGGCCGCGGCAGAGATGCGTGTGCGAGTAGAAAAACTGTTGCGGTATCGCCTCGGCGGAATGTGGATAGGCACGTTTCACGGGATCGCACATCGTATGTTGAGAGCTCACTGGCGGGAGGCGGGGCTTCAGCAGGGATTTCAAATCCTTGATAGCGACGATCAGCTACGTTTGGTAAGGCGCATTATCCTTGAACTTGGTTTGGATGATTCAAAATGGCCGCCCAAAAGAGCGTGCGGGTACATTAACGCTCGCAAGGAAGAGAGCTTGCGGCCCCAACATCTACAGGACCGCGATGACGTTGCAGAACGTCAGTTAATCCGTATCTATACCGCGTATCAGGAGGCCTGTGAGCAAACCGGCCAGGTGGATTTTGCCGAATTATTGTTACGAAGCCTGGAACTGTTGCGGGGGCAGGAAGAGGTGCGTACTCATTACATGGCCAGATTTCGCCACGTTCTTGTGGATGAATTCCAGGACACCAACAAAATTCAATATCAGTGGCTGAAAGTCCTGGTTGGCGACAACAACTCAATCTTTGCCGTAGGCGACGACGACCAATCCATTTATGGTTGGCGAGGTGCACGCATTGAAAACATCCAAAGTTTTGAAGTTGACTACAAAAATACACAACTGTTTAGGCTGGAACAAAACTACCGCTCAACCAGTACCATTCTGGACGCCGCGAATTCATTGATCGGCAATAACCACGGGCGCATGGGAAAGGATCTATGGACGGATGAAGGTGCGGGTGAGCCGATTTGTTTATATGCCTCATTTAATGAACGGGATGAAGCGCACTTTGTGGCCAACAGGATAAAAAGTTGGACGGTGGATACCGGCTGCCGCCGTAGCGAGACGGCCGTGTTGTATCGATCCAATGCACAATCGCGCATTTTTGAGGAAGTGTTTATTTCACAAGGTATTCCCTATCGCGTCTACGGTGGTTTGCGATTTTTTGAACGTGCCGAAATCAAAGACGCGCTGGCCTATTTGCGTTTGGCAAGGAACGCCGGCGATAATGCCTCGTTTGAACGCATCGTGAACGTACCTGCCCGCGGCATTGGTGCGGGCACGGTGGCTATCGTGCGTGATTTTGCCAAACGTCATCGGTTCCCGCTTTGGCAGGCGGTTGATGAGGCACTGAAGGTCGATATTTTGACCGCCCGCGCGGCCAACGCGCTGCGAGAATTTTTACACGTGGTCCGTGGACTGAGCCGGGACTTGGATGGGATGGGACTGGCGGAGCAGGTGGAGCATGTCATTCAGGTATCGGGGCTGATTGAGTACCATGGTCGTCGGAGAGATGAAAAGTCAAAATCACGGGTAGAAAATTTGGAAGAGTTGGTGGTGGCCGCAAGGGGGTTTCATGTAGAGGATGAGCGCTATGCCGACATGCAACCCCTGGATGCCTTTTTGACGCATGCCGCCTTGGAAGCAGGTGAGGGGCAGGGTACGCCATGGGATGATTGTGTGCATTTTATGACCCTACACGCCGCCAAGGGCCTGGAGTTTCCGTTGGTATTTATCGTAGGCTTGGAAGAAGGGCTGCTTCCGTCTTCGAGGTCCTTGGAAGAACCGCGGCAACTGGAAGAAGAACGCCGTTTATGCTACGTTGGGATGACGCGTGCGCAGCAACAATTGGTGCTTACTTATGCGGAATCAAGGCGTAGGTACGGTTTGGAAGGCTATCATCGTCCATCACGATTTATAAGCGAAATTCCACAGGAATTGATCACCGAAGTGCGGCCGCGCGCCATGACCGCTCGACTGGCATATACCTCTGCACGCGAAGCTTCCCTCGCGGAGGACGCAGGGATTAAAATAGGTGGACGTGTTGCCCATGCCAAGTTTGGAGAGGGCGTAGTGTTGGATTGTGAAGGTGCGGGCAGTAGCACGCGTGTGCGCGTGCATTTTGAAGGGGCGGGTAGCAAATGGCTGGTCTTGGCCTATGCGAACCTGGATGTACTTGCCTGATGCGCGCCGTGCAAACATTGCAAGAACGACAATTGAAACGATGAGTAAGATAAATACGCGGAGGAGAAACCTCTTACAACTCGCGGGTGTCGGTACATTACTGGGTACCGGGTTGGCGGGCTGCACAGGTGACAATGAAACCGAGGCCCCCGCGACTTCCGCTTATGAGGCAAAGCCCAGGCAGTGGAAAATGGTGACCACGTGGCCGAAGAACTTTCCGGGGCTGGGAACCGGCGCGGAGTTTTTGGCCGAACAGATTAATGTAATGTCAAACGGTCGTATTCACGTCAAAGTGTACGGGGCGGGGGAGCTGGTTCCTGCGTTTGAAATTTTCGACGCCGTGGCAAACGGTTCGGTGCAAATGGGGCACGGTTCGGCGTATTACTGGAAGGGGAAACATTCTGCCCTGCAATTTTTTTCCACCACGCCGTTCGGGATGACGGCGATGGAGATGAACAGCTGGTTATACCACGGGGGAGGCATGGAGCTGTGGCGGGAAGCCTATGGTCAGTTTGGTCTGGTGCCTGCGGCGTCCGGGAATACCGGCGTACAGATGGCGGGCTGGTTCAACAAAGAAATCAATTCATTGGAAGACTTGAAAGGCCTGAAAATGCGTATCCCGGGCCTGGCGGGCGAAGTACTGAAGCGTGCCGGAGGGACACCGGTCAACCTTCCCGGGGGCGAATTATTTACCTCTTTGCAAACCGGGGCGATTGACGCCACGGAATGGGTGGGCCCCTACAACGATCTGGCCTTCGGTTTCCACAAAATTGCAAAATACTACTATTATCCGGGCTGGCATGAACCCGGTACGACGCTCGAATGCTTTATTAATCGCTCCGCTTTCGAAGAGTTGTCGCCAGATTTGCGGAGCATTGTAATCAATGCCTGTCGGGTTGCCAATCAGGACATGTTGTGCGAATACGTTGCGCGGAATAATGACGCATTGGAGACCTTGGTGAACGAGCACAACGTCACGGTGCGTGAATTACCCGCGGCGGTGATGAGCAGGCTTGCCGAACTGTCTGAGGAAGTCATCGGCGAATTGGCGGATGCGGACCCGATGGCACGTAAAATATTTAATTCTTATAGCGGTTTTCTTAAAAAATCCCGTGCCTGGTCGGATATATCCGAACGCGCATACTTGAATTTACGGGCAGGATAGAATACAACGACACATTGACACAGGATAAAAGCTATAAGATAACCTGGGATAAGGAGGCGATACGGTGGAAGAATTATTTATCAAATGGCGCACCATGTGGGACGCCAGGGAATATACAACCCAACTGTTCTTTTTAGCCAATCTGGTGGTTGCACTTTATATCGCGTGGGTTTCCTATCGCACGTCGGGCCAGGATATCACGGCGCTGAATCGGGGCATTTTGATCACGTTCGGTATTGGCTACGCCATGCTGACCGTGTTTGCATACTTTCAGCTCGTGCCGACTTTTTCTCCATACGAATAGAGTTAAAGGCCTGCTTTGACAGAGCGAAACAAGACGGCATCGTTACTTGCTATTTCCAAATGTTTTCGGTCAATAAATTTTGCCGGGGAGCCAGGTCGCCAGAGCGGGGAAATATGCGATCAACAACAAGGCAACCCCCTGTATGGCGATAAAAGGCGCCACGCCGCGGTAGATTTGTCCGGTTTTTATTTCCTTGGGGGCGACCCCGCGAAGATAAAATAAAGCGAATCCGAACGGCGGGGTCAAAAAAGAAGTTTGCAGATTGATTGCGATCATTACGCCGAGCCAGATCGGGTCAATTCCCAAGCCTAATAGAATCGGGCCTACGATGGGCACCACTACGAACGTTATCTCTATAAAGTCTAGGATAAAGCCCAGCAGAAACATCAACAGCATGACGATCAGCATGGTGGTCAGTGTGCCCCCGGGCATCTGCGTAAGCAGCGCGTGCACGGCCACATCGCCTTCGTAGCCGCGAAATACCAGAGAAAAGATAGAAGCGCCGATAAGTATCATGAACACCATGCAGGTGATTCGTACCGATCGCCTCACAACGTCCTTCAGGCAATTGGAGTCAAGGCGGCGATTGAACAGCGCCAGCAGAAAGGCCCCCACCGCCCCGACGGAGGCCGCCTCCGTCGGCGTCGCGACGCCTTTGACGATGGAGCCGAGCACCGCAATGATAAGAAACACCGGCGGCACCAACGCACGCAGCACATGCTTGACCCGAGTTGCCGTGCCAACGTCCGCGCGTGAGTGTACGGCGGGCATTGCCTGTGGCTTATTCCAGGCGATAAACGACAGGTAGGAGAGGTATAAGGCGACCAGCAACAAGCCGGGGAGGATTGCCCCGGCGAATAAATCCCCCACCGATACGGTGTCGGGTGAGAATATGCCCTGATTGAGCTGTGCCTGTTGATAAGCGGATGACAATACGTCGCCCAATAGCACCAAGATGATGGATGGCGGGATGATTTGTCCAAGTGTGCCGGAGGCACAGATTACACCCGTAGAAATTTCTGCTTGATAACCTCTTTTAAGCATGGTCGGCAGTGATAGCAGTCCCATGGTCACCACCGTGGCGCCTACAATGCCGGTACTGGCGGCCAGCAACATGCCAACCAGCACCACTGAAATTCCCAAGCCGCCACGCAAGGCGCCGAATAGGGAGGCCATCGTGTCAAGCAGTTCATCGGCAATTTTTGAACGCTCCAGCATGACGCCCATCAGTACGAACAAGGGTACGGCGATGAGGGTTTCGTTTGTCATGATGCCGAATAAACGACTGGGAAATGTCTGCAACAAAGAGAGCTCGAACACGCCCGCCAACCCGCCGACTGTCGCAAATATCAGGGACACACCACCGAGCGTAAATGCCACCGGGTAGCCGAACAACAAGGTAATGATTACTGTTGCAAAGAGTATGAGTGCAATGATCGCCATGCTCAATAATTCGTTACTTTCGTAACGCAAGCCAGGCGCGCCCACACATTGAGATTGCTTGTAAAAACAAAAGGATGGCCATGGCGGGAATACAGGTTTTCAAGGTGTAGACGAACGGCAGGCCGCCGGCTTCACGAGAGTGTTCCAGCAGCCTCCAGGAGTTTGCCACATAGTCAAGGCTGATCCACGCGATAAATGCCGCGAAGGGCAACAAAAGCAGTAACGTGCCGAAAAAATCTACCTTGCTTTTGCCGCGAGGCGTCATGCGTTGGTAAAAGATGTCAACGCGGACGTGTTCATTGTGTTTTAAGGTATATGCGGCGGCGATCGTGAATATAAAGGCGTGTAAGTAGGTGATTGATTCCTGAAGGAAAATACGCCCGAAGTTAAGGCCGTAACGCATGACAACAACTAGAAATGTGATCGCGGCCATCGCCGATATAAGCCAAGCCGTGTATCGACCAACCTGTTCGTTAAGTGCGTCAATGCCGTCGCACAGTTTTTCCAGTCTTTTTTTCAATGGTATCTATGCCAAGTGAGTAAAAGATGGCCTTTCAGTGTACGTTTGTTGTTTGTATGGTGTGTTCAAGGCGGTTGACCTAGGCTTGGTGCGTGGTGAATGCGCGCCTGTAAAATTTTTTTGAACGAGAGGGGATCTTTGATGTGAGTAATTTCCCCATCTTTGGGGAAGATCTGGTCTTGCAGGCGCGACAACCAAAATCTGAGCGCGGCGGTGCGTAGCATGTATTGCCAGGCTTGGTGCTCGTGTTGATGAAACTCCCGCTCTGCACGGTAGGCATTAATCAGGGCGCCGTATAAGTCCATGTCGAACTCACCGTTTTCAAGGCCGCACCAATCGTTTACCGTCACGGCAAGGTCGTACAGCAAGTAGTCGTTACAGGCGTAGTAGAAGTCAATGATTCCAGTCAACGCGTGACCTACGAACATTACGTTGTCACGAAACAAGTCGGCATGAATGACGCCGTGAGGTAAATCCAATGGTAGCTGTTGCTGACGATAGTGGATTTCTTTTTTAAGCAATTGTTGGTCTTCGCGTGAAAGCCGATGCAGCAGGCGGTCGGCGGTACGTTGCGACCAAGCCGTCCCGCGTGGGTTTTCCAGTACGCCGTTGAATGATGCGCCTACAATGTGTATCTGGGCCAGGGCGTGTCCTACGGCGGCACAGTGCATACTCGTCGGCGCCAGTACGTTTTTTCCCTCCAGGCGCCTTACGATTGCGGCCGGCTTTTTCTTCAACGCGCGTACGTAATTGCCTTTTAGGTCGGCAATCGGATGGGCGATTGGCATGCCGTGATCCGAGAGGTGTGCCATCAAGGTCAAATAGTAAGGCAGCACATCAAAATCAATTTCTTCGAAAATGGTCAGTACGAATTCCCCGTTTTCGGTGGATACGAAATAGTTGGTGTTTTCAACGCCGGCATTGATGCCTTGGAAGTCAATCAATGCCCCCAGAGAGTAATGGTTGAGAAAAACCTCAAGTTCTTGTCGCTTGATGTTTGTATAGACGGACATAGAACGTGTTGATTGACGCTATGATATAGAGGCTAAAGTCCAGATCGGGGTTATGCAACAACACCTATAAGTATAAAATACTAAAATTGAAGTATGGAATATATTTGCCCGCCTTTCACGCCAAGAACAAGCACAGTAGTGATGCGCTGACTGCTGATCATTGGCAATCTATTTCGGATTGAATTATGGCAATGCCTGTAAAAGATACATCTACTTTGATCTTGGTTGATGGTTCTTCTTATTTGTACAGAGCTTTTCATGTGCCTGACTTGAAAGAACTTGTAACTTCGTCCGGTCGGCCGACGGGAGCTATCTATGGGGTGGTAAAGATGTTGCAACGGTTGCTTAATGAAGCCCGGACAAGCCACCTTGCTGTGGTGTTCGATGCCAAGGGTAAGACGTTCAGGCATAGTTTGTATGAAGAATACAAGGCCAATCGCCCGCCCATGCCAGAGGCGTTGCGGCTACAGATTACGCCTTTGCACGATATTATTCGCGCATTAGGCTTGCCGCTAATTTCAGTTTCAGGCATTGAGGCGGATGACGTCATCGGCACGCTGGCGGTAGAGGCGGTGGCAAAAGGCTACCGAGTTTTAATATCTACCGGCGACAAGGATTTGGCGCAGTTGGTCAATGACCGCGTTACCCTGGTCAATACCATGACCAATACCACCATGGATACGGATGGAGTTATCAAGAAGTTTGGCATAGCACCGCGTCAGGTCGCTGATTATCTAGCCTTGACGGGAGACAAGTCCGACAACATTCCCGGCGTGCCCGGCGTAGGCACAAAGACTGCCGCGAGGTGGTTGAATCAATACGATTCGCTAGAGCGGCTGATCAGCGGTGCCGCTGAGATTACCGGCAAAACGGGTGAAAAACTACGGGCGCGCATCGAGCAGTTGCCACTTACCCGAGAGCTTACGACCGTGCGGTGTGACATCAATGTGGGTGTGGCGGTGGATGACCTGAAAATTCAGCCAACGGATTCATCTCGATTGAGGCAGCTCTATACGGAACTGGAATTCAAATCCTGGTTGAAGGCGCCGATGTTTGCAAGTAAAGATGAGAAAGATCAAAAGGCCTTAAAAATTGAAAAAAGACGCGACTACGAGCTCATTCTTACCGAACGAGATCTGAATCGCTGGCTGCGGCAACTGCAACAAGCGAAGCTGATTGCCCTGGATACTGAAACGGACAGTCTGGACTATATGAGTGCGAACGTCGTCGGGCTATCGTTTGCCGTGGTGCCGGGCGAGGCTGCATATTTGCCGTTAGCGCATCATTACCCTGATGCCCCGAAGCAACTGGACCGCGAAGAGACACTTGCCAAACTTGAGCCACTGCTCAATGCGGAACCGGCAAAAGTCGTTGGTCATAATCTGAAATACGACCGTAGTGTGTTGTTGAATCACGGCTTTCACTTGGAAGGTATACGGCATGACACGATGTTGCAATCCTATGTATGCAACTCGGTTGCAAGCCGACACGACCTCGACACCCTGAGCAAGAAATACCTGGATCACACCAACGTTCACTTTGAGGATGTCGCCGGCAAAGGCAGCAAGCAGGTTACTTTTGATCAGGTAGAATTGGAGAAGGCGACAAACTATGCTGCTGAAGATGCGGATATGACACTGCGCTTGCATCGCGCCCTCTGGTCTGAATTAAGTCAGGATGACAAACAAAAGAAGTTATACCTAAACATCGAGCTGCCGATGTTGAAAGTGCTTTCAAATATTGAGCGTAACGGCGTGTTGGTGGATACCGGAAAATTGGCGAAACAAAGTGCATTGCTTGGCGCGAGAGTGAACGAGATAGAAAAACAAGTGTTTGTAATTGCGGGTGAAAGCTTTAATCTAGGTTCTCCGAAACAGATACAGAAAATTCTATTTGCAAAGCTGGGCTTGCCCGTCATACGCAAGACGCCAACGGGACAACCTTCTACTGCTGAAGACGTGCTGCAGGAATTGGCCGAGAAGTACCCGTTGCCGAGGTTATTGCTTGAGCACCGTATGTTGAGCAAGCTTAAGTCGACGTATACCGACAAGTTGCCTACGTTGGTCAATTCCGGGACCAACCGTATCCACACTTCTTATCACCAAGCCGTCGCCTCTACCGGACGCTTGTCTTCTTCGCATCCGAATCTACAAAATATTCCGGTTCGTACCAATGAGGGAAGAAGTATACGCAAGGCCTTTGTTGCTCCGCCGGGATACCGGATTTTGGCAGCGGACTATTCTCAGATTGAGTTGCGCATCATGGCACATCTGTCAAAAGATCGGAAATTGCAAGATGCCTTTGCTCGAGGTGAGGATATACATCGGGCTACCGCGGCGGAAGTATTCGATATCGAACCGGATAAAATTGAGCCTTTGCAAAGGCGCGCTGCAAAGGCGATCAACTTTGGTTTGATGTATGGCATGTCCGCATTTGGTTTGGCTCGTCAACTTAGTATTGCGAGAACCGAGGCGCAACGATATGTAGACTTATATTTTGATCGCTACCCGGGCGTAAGAAGGTATATGGATGACATACGCGAACGGGCACGTGTACAAGGCTATGTCGAAACGTTGTTTGGTAGACGACTTTATCTGGCGGATATCAATAGTAAAAATCTACGCCGGCGACAGTATGCCGAGCGTACCGCGATCAATGCCCCCATGCAGGGGACGGCTGCGGATATTATCAAATGTGCCATGATCGCCATAGACGGCTGGATTCAACGTGAACGACCCGATTGCAGGATGATTATGCAAGTTCACGACGAACTGGTGTTTGAAGTAAGCGGCGACTGTGCTGACATGGTAAAGCGAGAGGTTGTTAAGCGCATGAAAACGGCCGTAAAACTGTCTGTATCGCTGGTAGTAGATGCTGCACTTGGAACCAACTGGGATGAAGCACATTGACGTCGTAAGCAGATACCGTAAGTCCTCTCCCGGTAACGAACTTTCACCTCTATCCATACTTCTAAACGGTAGCACTTACCTCCTTTAGCACGCATTTTTATATTTACCGGCTATTCCTGTAAAGCGTCGGTTAGCCACGTGGAAATTTTTTGCCGTGCTTGTGCCAGGTTGGTCCTTTTGGTCGCCGAGAATATCTGGATACCCGGAGTAAGCCCTTGTTGCTCCAGGCGAGAGATTACCTTGGTCAGGGTTTTAATTTTGTCGTTTCTTTTTATTTTATCGGCTTTGGTCAGCAGTATATAAAGGGGTAGTTGATAATGCTTACCCCAGTGGATCATGGTCCAGTCTATTTCCATCAACGGGTGACGAATGTCCATTAGCAGGACTAAACCGCATAATGAACTGCGTTGAAGCAAATAGGATTCCGTCAGACGTTGCCACTGCTGTTGCACGTTTGTGGGAGCTTTTGCATAGCCGTAACCGGGTAAATCAACGAGGCGCGTGTCGCCGTCCACCATGAAAAAGTTAATTGATTGGGTACGTCCGGGTGTTTTGCTGGTCCGTGCAAGGCTTTTCTGTTGGCACAGCACGTTGATCATGCTTGATTTGCCTGAATTTGAGCGACCACAAAAGGCTACCTCGGCACCGCTATCCGCAGGAAAAGTATCTATGGACACGGCACTTTTCAGGAATCGTGCTTGTGTAAAGGGTACACTCATGGGATAAACAGCGAGGCTACTGGCGCTTTGTCAGATGTCTACTGCGATCGTGAAATGATACTCAGTGCCAGGGTATGCATACCGCTTGGTTGAAGACGTCCATAAGTCGGTTGATCGCTTTGTGCTTTGCGGTGCCCCGTGCTTTGTGGTATACAAACAATCCTTTTAGCTTCTCTATCACCGTGTTGAAGTTAACCTTTCAAAGGTTTGCGTGCAACTGTATTGACATGTAAGAATGGGTTTGATGAAAAGATTACTTTGCTTGTTGTTGGCTGGGGGGGTGTTTATTACACATGCTTATGCAGGTGGTTCCCCGGAGGCCGGAAAACAAAAGGCCGCTTCGTGTGTGGCGTGTCATGGTGCAGATGGAAACAGCGTTAATCCTGCATGGCCCAAGCTGGCGGGACAAGGGGAAAAATACCTCATTGATCAACTTCAGCTATTTAAGAAAAAAATTCGAGTGAATACGCTAATGAACCCACAGGCGGAAAATTTGTCTCACCAAGACATCCTTGATTTGGCCGCCTATTATGCACGGCAATCCCCTTCCCTAGGGCATGCCGATGGCGACAAGAAGTTTCAGGGAGAGAAGCTGTACCTCATTGGTGAGAGAATTTATCATGGTGGAAATGCTGTCAGCGGCGTGCCTGCCTGCATGTCTTGCCACGGGCCTGATGGCGTAGGGAATGAAGCGGCAAAGTTTCCGCGGCTTGCCGGCCAGCATGCGATATATACTGCGGCACAATTGCGTGCGTATCGCAGTGGGGCAAGATATCAGATAGATGACAATCTTAACATGATGAAGGATATTGTTGACTATATGACGGAAGTAGAGATTGATGCCGTGGCCGAATACATCGCTGGACTGTATAGCTTGGTTCATTTCGATAAACCCTGATCCTGTTACTCCCGGAAACTTTTAATTTCTTTTTTAATCCAACTTGTAATGATTACACTACACGGCTTGAATGTGTCTGCTATTGGTTTCCTGCGCACGCGCACCGCGTTAATCTTTGCTTTAACGTTGTGCCTGCTATCTGTAACAAGTAGTGCTGAGGGAGCGGCTGAAGATAATAGTTTCCCGAAATTTCAGGAAGGCGTGCACTACTATGAAATTTTCCCTACTGTGGACACTAACGTTGAGCCGGGCAACGTGGAAGTTGTGGAAATTTTTTGGTACGGCTGTCCTCATTGTTACGAGTTTGAGGAGCACTTGAAAAGCTGGCAGCAAAACAAGCCGTTCAATGTGACCTTTATACGTATGCCCGCGGCATTGAACCGTAATTGGTTGTCACACGCTCGCGCTTATTATGCTTTGGAGAAAGTAGGTGTACTTGACAGGATTCATTCGCTATTTTTTGATGCTATTCACGTACAAGGCAGGCGCTTGCGGGATATAGAGTCTATGATGCGCTTTTTAAGTCAACAAGGCGTTGATGCCGATGAATTTAAGAGAGCCTACTATTCACCTTATGTAGAAAAAAAAGTAAAGAACTCGGATCATTTGGTGCGCCAATATGGATCGAGCTCTGTGCCTACCGTGGTCGTGCAGGGTAAATATCGGGCCACGGCCGGCAGTGCGGGAGGTCATGAGCGACTGATTGAATTGTTGAATTGGTTGGTACAACGGGAGGCAAGTCTTATTGCTACGGTGCGGGCAGACGCAGACTAGCGATTTTTAGTGGTGGTAGCGGCTTTTATGGTTCCATGAAAGGTATTTGGTTTGGCAGTAATCATTCATTATAATTGCCGCGCATTTTTAGTTTAGGCGCAGTCCAAGGTAAGAGGAGTTTTGTGTGAAGAATAATCAGTTTTTAACGACATTAAAAATTATATTTGGCGTATTGACCGGGTCTACAATCGCGATTTTAGCCCTTGCCAACGTGCTTATTTCCGATGCCGATCTGTCTCACGACACTGCTGTTCAGGAGGGTATCGAAAATCGTATCAAACCGGTTGGTAGTGTGAGCATAGTGAATGATACGGAAATGAATACCACCGTTGAAGCACCTTCCGAAGAGACTGCAAAGCCGATGCAAGTGGCGGATTCCAGCCCGTCTGTCGAGAAGCTCTATGCGGCCTGTAGTGCGTGCCATGCCACTGGCCTGTTGAGTGCCCCGAGACTTGGTAATAAAACGGACTGGCAGCCACGTATTGAAAAAGGCATTGAACACCTCTACACAAATGCTATCAATGGCATCGGCACGATGCCGCCAAAAGGTGGTCGAACGGATCTTTCAGATGGTGACATCAAAAAGATAGTAGACTATATGGTGGAATCGGTTCAATAAGACCTTCTAAAAACACCCGCTTTATCGTGATTAACCCAACAGTCGGTCGTAGCGTCGATAATTGATTGCTTCACGGAGGTGGTTGGTCTGAATCATCTTCGAGTTTTCCAGGTCAGCGATAGTACGCGCGAGTTTAAGAGTTCGATGATATCCTCGTGCAGACAAGCCAAGTTGTTCAAATGCGCGGTCCATGAGTTCTTCGCATTCATGATTGAGCAGGCATGATTGTTCAATTTCCTTGTTCGTCATGTGGGTATTAAGCTTTTGTTGACGGCCTATTTGGCGTTGTCTGGTCGCCGTAATCCGTTTTCGCACATCCCGGCTTGATTCCGCATGACGGTTTCCGTGCAATCGAAGCTGCTCTTTGGGCACGCGCGGGACGTCAATGTGAATGTCGATTCGGTCCAATAAAGGCGCGGAGATGCGTGTTCGATAGCGGCGAATTTGTTCGGGAGTACACGCGCAATTACCGTTGATATCGATATCACAGCCTTGTGGACAAGGATTCATTGCAGCGATTAGTTGAAAACTCGCGGGGAATTGGACTTGTCGAGCTGCGCGTGAGATGGCTATGTGTCCAGTTTCCAGAGGTTCACGCAACACCTCCAGCACGCGGCGGTCAAACTCGGTCAACTCGTCCAGAAATAACACCCCGTTGTGTGCCAAGGAAATCTCTCCCGGCATGGGGTATGAGCCGCCGCCCACCAATGCCGCACCTGAAGCCGTATGGTGTGGTGCCCGAAACGGGCGTATTCCCCATCGTCGATGGTCAAACCCGCCGTGACTGATTGAGTATATCGTAGCGGACTCAACCGCTTCTTGTTCGCTGAGATGAGGCAGTATCCCCGCGAGCCTTCTGGCCAACATGGTTTTACCGCTACCGGGAGAACCTACCATCAGCATGTTGTGGCCACCTGCGGCGGCGACCTCAAGTGCACGCTTGGCATGATGTTGACCGCGTACGTCGCCGAGATTAAGCGTTTCAGTTGAGTGATTAACCGGAATCTCTGTAGTGTAAAAAGGTAAGCGTTCCTGGTCGGAGAGGTGCGCACAAATTTTCAGTAGACTGTTGCACGCCAACACGGTTGCCTGTTTAGCCAACAATGCTTCACCACCGTTTTCAATGGGTACTACAATGGTACGGGAATTTTTTCCGGCTGCTACTGCAGCGGGTAATGCACCGTGTACGTTGCGGAGTTGCCCACCTAGACTTAATTCGCCCATGAACTCAAATTTATGCAGGTGTTCCTGGGGCAGTTGATTGGATGCAGCCAGGATCCCCAACGCAATGGGAAGATCAAATCTACCACCTTCTTTGGGCAGGTCTGCCGGCGCGAGGTTTACAGTAATGCGCCGTGCGGGAAATTGATAACCAGAATTTAGCAGTGCCGCACGCACGCGGTCTTTGCTTTCTTTTACGGCAGTTTCCGGTAGTCCGACGATGGATAGGCCGGGCAAGCCGTTCGATAGGTGCACTTCTACTGTAACCAAGGGCGCTTCCATCCCTGATTGTGCGCGGGAAAAAACAGTAGCAAGGTTCATTCGGAATGACCGACGTATAATTTTACTTATCTAATATTTTTTGTTCGAGCTCGTGTATACGTTGCTCCAGTTCCTTCACGCGAAGTTGATTTTTCGCGAGTATTTTCGCCTGCACGTCAAATTCTTCACGAGTAACCAGATCAAGGCGTTGTAGAACGCCTTGTGCCGCTACCCGCACGTTTTTTTCAAGGTCATGTTTGGTACTCTTGAGATTATCGGGTATGGCCTCGCTTACTTTACGCGCAAATTCATCAAGTGATCGGATACTGAATTTATCCATTGAAACTCCATAAAACAAATAACCAATTCTAGCCGAACTTCTTTTTTTCACAAACAAATGCCGGCGCGAATCAGATGAAATATGATCTGATATGTCCGTATTTTAAGTACGTCAGAAATATACCTAACTTTACGTCCTCTATGTCCATGAATGAGACAATTTTTATTTAGGTTCTGGTTATAGATGACTAAAATTTTTTCAACAAGAACTGTGGCGGGGCAAAGCTTGCCCGATGAATGAGGTGGTTATAATAACGAGTAGAGAACGAACGCTGCTTTGCAATGCGTTCACGAGCAAAAGAAACGTGCCCGTTTTTCCCGGCCATAGTCACCGTCCACCAGCCCGTCGGATAGCTTGGTTGAGGAAAATGGCACAGCTCTGTTGATTCAAACCCGGCTTCAAGCATACGAGCACGCATGGGGGCGATGATCGTGTCAAAATGTATCAACGGGGATTCGCTTTGCTGACTTAACAGACCACCAACCTTCAACGCGCGCATACAGTCCTTGTAAAAAGAGGTAGAGAACAGGCCTTCTGCTGGCCCTATCGGATCAGTACTGTCTACAATGATAACGTCAAACGAACGGTCTTCAACATCGTACATCCATTGTACGGCGTCTTTGAAGACCAGATTAACGCGCGGGTCACCGTTGGCTTCGCATAAGGCGGGAAAGTATTTCTCTGCCAGTCGAGTCACACGCTCGTCAATTTCAACTTGAGTAATTTTTTTGAGACACGTATGTTTCGCAACTTCACGTAGTGTACCGCAGTCGCCGCCACCTACGATCACTACATTGACGGGGTCGGCATGACTGAATAGCGTAAGGTGCGCCAGCATTTCGTGGTAGATGAAGTTGTCGCGTTCCGTCAGCATGACAAAGCCGTCAATCGCCATCAGGTTGCCAAAGCCCTCCGTTGAGTAGATTTCTATTTTCTGAAACGGTGTCTGTTCCTCATGAAGTTTTTTACGTACCTCCCACGACAGCGAAGTTGCACATTCCGTACATTCCTCGGTAAACCAGGTTTTACTTTTGTCAAGCATTCGTGTCGCCGTTACATTACCATTCTGTTTTTTCGCTCGACGTGGGTCAATATGTTTTGCATAAAGCGACATGCGCGAAAGCAGCCGTGAGTACCGATGAAAGGTGGGACGTCGAGACGGCCCGGTTACATTATCGTATTCCTGTCTGGGGCCGGGGACTTTTTGACGTTAATGCTGCCGGTCGAGTCGTGGCAAATGCAGGTTCGGCTCAACTCGACTTATATGAGTTAAGCAAGCAGCTGAAGAGGCAAGGTATCGGGTTACCGGTATTGGTACGTTTTCCGCATATTTTGCAGCATTTGCTCGGTGATTTATATGCTGCTTTCGAGCGGGCGGCATTGGCCTGTGGGTATGCAGGTCGTTATGTCGCCGCCTATCCCGTCAAGGTCAACCAACAGGCGTCCGTGATTCGTCATTTTGACAGTCAAACTCAGTGGCCGGTTGCATTTGAAGTCGGCAGTAAGGCTGAATTGATCGGCTGTTTGGGCGTGCTGAGGAAGCAAAGCCAAACCATAATTTGTAACGGCTATAAAGATGAGGCTTATATACGTTTGGCTTTTATAGGAAGGTTACTGGGAAATGAAGTTATCATCGTTTTGGAAGACTTGGATGAGTTTCAACACGTCCTGAAGTTATCTGCACAGTTTGATTTGCAACCCATGCTTGGTATGCGGGTGCGGCTGTCATCCATTGCTGCCGGTAAGTGGCAAAATACGGGCGGCGAGCATTCAAAATTTGGTTTGACTACGAATAGAGTATTGCAACTGGTCAAACAGTTACGGGAACACAAGGCGACTGCATGGATGCGGATGTTGCACTTTCACATGGGATCGCAGATACCCTCCATACGGCACATCAGGGCCGGAGTTGAAGAAGGCGCGCGTTACTTTTTAGAACTCCGCGAGCTTGGTATTGAACTTACCCAACTGAACGTCGGCGGAGGATTGGCCATTGATTATGAAGGCGGGGGTTCAAATACTTATTTCTCCATGGATTACTCCATCGAAGAGTATGCAAATGCCGTTGTTGGCACTATTGACTCGACATGTCGGCAAAAAGGCATTCAACCACCAACGATCTTCAGTGAAAACGGGCGTGCCATGACGGCCCCTCACGCACTGTTGATTACCAACGTGGTCAGTGCTGAATACCAACGGGGGTGCACGTATGAGGACGGTATGCGTCTATTGAGGAACTGCCCCGTCGGCAATCGAAAATTAACGGCTCTCATTGATTTAAGTCGGCGGGTTCTTTCTATCGGAAAAAGTGTGGGTGGTGCAGTCAATAGTTCAAGATGCTATGCCGAACTGGTACAAGTCATGCGAGAAGTACAGCGTGACTTTTCCGCCGGTATCGTGACGTTGGAAGAGAAGGCGTGGGCGGAGAAATTAGTGCGGGTAGTTTACCGGCAACTCTTGAACGTTGGCGACCACCAGCGTACAGAATACACTAAAGAGATTGAAGAAAGGTTTGTTGATAAATACTTTTGCAATTTTTCATTATTTCGGTCGACTCCGGATATTTGGGGGTTGAACCAGATCTTTCCAATTATACCGCTGCATCGATTACGTGAGTTTCCATCACATAAAGTGCGCCTACACGACCTGACCTGTGACTCGGATGGACAGATCCGTTACTACGTAGAAGATGACTCCATCAAATCCTATTTGTCTCTGCACGAATTCCACTCGCGGCAAGACTATATGCTGGGGGTTTTTTTGGTAGGGGCTTATCAGGAGATACTTGGCGACATGCATAATCTGTTCGGTGATACATGCGCGGTCAACGTAACCCTGAATTCCGATGGAAGTTACCGAATTTATGCAAATCAACCCGGCAGCACCATTGAAGAAATTCTGTCCCGTGTGCGTATCGGCAGCGCTGACATGCGGCGAACCTGGTTGGAGAAACTTGCCCGTGCGAATGTACTCGAAGAAACTAAAAAACTTGCATTACAAGAATTGGAGTTGTCCCTAAAATCAGACAGCTACTTAAGCTGACTCTTTGTCGCCCGCGGTTTAGTGGGTGACAAAGTCCAGCATACGGCGGGTTGAGTGGTAAGCCTTTTTGCGAACCTTTTCATCTATGAATATCTCGCCCTCGCCCGACTCCAGTACCGCTTCCAGATTATGCAAACCGTTCATGGCCATCCACGGGCAGTGTGCACAGCTTTTACAGGTTGCTCCTTCTCCTCCGGTAGGGGCCTCGATAAAAATTTTGTCTGGCGTTTGTTGTTTCATCTTATAGAAGATACGGTTGTCCGTCGCGACGATAAATTTTTGGTGCGGCAACTCCTTGGCTGCCTTTATCAGGGCCGTGGTTGAGCCCACAACGTCTGCAACGTCAATAACGTCCGCCGGGGATTCGGGGTGCACAAGGATCCCGGCGTCGGGGTGTTGCGCCATCAACTTCCCTAGCGCACGCGCCTTAAATTCTTCATGTACGACACACGCCCCTTGCCACAGCACCATGTTCGCACCGGTTACCCGTTCGATGTAGCGGCCAAGGTGTTTGTCTGGTGCCCACAGGATTTTTTTACCCGTGTCAACAAGATGTGAGATGACCTTTACCGCAATACTGGAGGTTACCACCCAATCGGCGCGTGCTTTTACTTCGGCACTGGTGTTGGCATAGACCACTACTTCGTGGTCCGGGTATTGATCACAGAATTCGCTGAACTCTTTTATCGGACAACCGAGATCAAGCGAGCAAGTTGCCTCCAAGGTCGGCATTAGAACCCGCTTTTCAGGGTTTAGTATCTTTGCGGTTTCCCCCATGAATCGAACCCCGGCGACGACCAGCGTCGTTGCCGGATGGTCGTTACCGAAGCGCGCCATTTCCAAAGAGTCGGATACGTACCCCCCTGTTTTTTCGGCGATGGCCTGTAGGTCCTCGTGCGTGTAATAATGTGCGACCAACACGGCGTTTTTCTGCTTGAGAAGGTGTTTTATGACTGAAATTTTTTTCTGCTTTTGCCGCAAGGAATAGACGGGCAGACTTGACTGGATAGCCGCCGTTTCGGGGACAGCCTTTAAAGGTACGTAAAATTCAGTGGACAATTCCAGCATAGTAGAAAGTTATAGCAATGTACGTATCTTACATATATAAGGGCAAGAAAGGGAAATCAACCCCCCGTAAAGACCAAGATTAACGTACTGTATGATGAGATGGACAAATAAGAGTAATAGCGGTTTGGCATAGCCGTTTACTTTCTGACTCGTTCCCTCATGGCCAGAACCGACTACATTACGCCTGAACGTGCAAATACCTTGCCCGGCCTGCTAAGTGCGCGCGTGTCCTGTTCGTCGGCTTCAGTGGCGTATGGTTACTACGATAATAAAAAGAAGACTTGGCGATATTTGGACTGGTGGCAGGTTATGCGGCAAGTCATTGCCATTCAAGCGGTTTTGCAAGGAGAGCCGCTTGCGAGAGGTGACCGTATCGCCATTATGCTACGCAACTGCCCTGAATGGATAATGTTTGATCTTGCAGCGTTGGGCTTGGGTTTGGTTACAGTACCTTTATACATCAACGATTCACCTGGAAATGTTGCCCACGTCATTCAGGATGCGGGCGTCAAGCTTATATTTATCCAAAATCGGCGCCAATGGTTGCCGTTATCACAAATAGATGGGGTCAACGACGCCTTGCAACGAGTCATTACGGTCGAACCGGGTGCCCATGAAGACAACCGCATTCTATCCATGCAAGCATGGTTGAATGGCCATACAGGTGCCGAGTTTCGCAGTGTTCCCGCCCATGCGGGTGAATTGGCGACAATCGTCTATACCTCGGGCACATCCGGGCGTCCCAAGGGGGTTATGCTAAGCCATCGGAATATCTTGTCCAATGCGTATGCGGCGTTGCAGTGCGGGGAATTCTTTGAGCGTGACGTATTTTTATCTTTTTTACCTTTGTCCCATGCCTTGGAACGCACCGCAGGTTGCTATCTGCCGATGATGGCGAATGCGAGGGTATGTTTTGCGCGCTCGGTTCAGCAATTGGCACGGGACATGCAAACCGTCCGCCCAACCGTGTTTGTATCGGTGCCGCGCATTTACGAAACGGCGTATGCGAAGATCCTTGACTCGCTGCAACGACAATCTCTGTTCAGGCAAAGGATATTTACGTGGACACGGTACGTAGGCTGGCGGCGTTTTCAGTTTACATTGAGTAAAAAACACTGGCATTGGAGCCTGTTGCTTTGGCCATTGTTAAACGGGTTGGTTGCCAAGAAAATCCAGCAAAGGCTTGGCGGAAGATTGCGTTATGCCCTTGCCGGTGGTGCGTCTTTGAATAGGACAATTGCAAAATTTTTTATCTGCTTTGGCGTGCCGGTTTACCAGGGCTATGGTATGACGGAAAGCAGTCCCGTGATCAGTGTTGGTCGCCCGCAAGATAATGAGCCATTCAGTGTTGGTAGGCCTCTACCGGGTGTAGAGATCAAAATTACCGAAGACGGAGAGCTGTGCACGCGCAGCGATTGCGTAATGCTGGGTTATCACAAAAACAAACGTGCAACCCGAGAGGCGATTGATAATGAAGGCTGGTTGCACACGGGGGATATCGCCACTATGAGCGGGAAGGGGTGTTTGTATATTACGGGAAGAATCAAGGACATCATAGTTCTGGCGAATGCCGAAAAAATATCACCTCAGGACATGGAAACCGCAATTTGTGCAGATGTGTTGTTTGATCAGGCTGTGGTACTCGGCGAGGGAAGGCCCTTTCTGGCGGCATTGTTGGTATTAAATGAGTCCGAGTGGCGGAAGACTATAGCGGCGGTGGATTTCGGTGGTAAACGACCGGTAAGCCTGCAATCGAGGTTGGTACAAAAATACGTGTTGAAGCGCCTGTCTGGTTGTGTGAAGCAATTTCCCGGTTACGCCCAGGTTCGCAGGGTCAGTCTTTATCTTGAACCATGGACGATGGAAAATGGTTTGTTGACACCGACGTTAAAAATAAAGCGGACGCGGCTTCTGCGGCGGTTTGAAAAGGACGTGAATAGGATGTATGAATCCTTGTCTCCCTGAGCTTTGGGTTAAAAGCCGGGTTACGATCATTGCTTGGCTTGCATCAGCATGGCGTCAATGCCATTTTTGCGTAGGTTCTCACGTAGTTCTTCCAGAGTTTCTCGGCTGTCAACGGGACCGATGCGTACTCTATACCACGTGGAACCATCCACGTTTACCGATTGAATGTGCGCCGTCACGTCCAGTTTCGCCAAGTGTACTTTCAAGCTGTTTGCTTCATCGAATTGTTGGAATGAGCCGACTTGTAACAAATATCCTCCGACGGGTTTTGCGCGCACGTGTTTTTTTCTCTTTTCCTCAACGTCAGCGGGAATTACAACTTCCAGTTCCGGTAACAACGTATAGAAATCAAAAGAGCGTTGCGTAGACGGCTTAGTGTCTGTATCTCGTTTGCTTTCGACCGTGGTACTTGTTTGATCTGAATCGGCGTGACGGTCACCGGTGCGCACCATCATTGCAATGACCAACCCTATTAAGATACCCAGTGCCAGCCAGACCCATGCGGGCATGGTGCGGGACAGCTGGCTTGATGATGGTTTTTTACCGGGCATTAGGCTTTTTACATGTGTTTTGGGGCACTCACATCAAGCAGTGTGAGGCCGTTGTGTAACACGATCTGTGTCGCGCGGATTAATGTAAGGCGTGCGTCCCGAAGTGCCGGATCGTCGGCTAAAACCTGGTGGGCGTTGTAAAAACTGTGGAAGGCGGTGGCAAGCTCGCGTAAGTAATTGACCATAATGTGAGGAGAAAGTTGTTTCACGGCAGCCAGAATCTTTTCCTGAAATTGGTCCAGGCATTTCATCAGGGTGCGTTCCTGTTCCTCAATCAGCAGCGTTGCATCCGCCGTGACGAAATTGTGTCGTTGATAACGGTTATCGGCTTGTTCAAAAATACTGCAAATTCTTGCATGTGCGTATTGTACATAGTAAACGGGATTATCCTGTGATTGCGAGACGGCCAAGTCCAAGTCGAAATCCAGGTGCTGTTCACATTTTCGCATCACGTAAAAAAAGCGCGCCGCGTCTTTGCCGACCTGCTTTCGCAGTTGCCGCAGGGTGACAAATTCACCGCTCCGAGTGGACATGGAAAGTTTGGTACCCTTTTCATACAGGTTTGCAAACTGCACCAATAAGATACGCAACCGGTTCGGGTCTTTACCGAGTGCTGTCACCGCCGCCTTTACACGCGCAATATAGCCGTGATGATCGGCGCCCCATATATTAATCAGCTGGTCGAAACCGCGCTCGTATTTTTCCAGGTGATAGGCAACGTCCGATGCAAAGTACGTCGTTTGACCGTTTTCACGTACCAATACCCGGTCTTTCTCGTCACCAAAAGCGGTACTGTGAAACCAGAGTGCGCCATCTTTGTTATACGTGTGCCCGTTGTGGGTCAGTTCGTCAAGTATGGTACGCACTTTGTCATTCGCTATCAAGGATTGCTCCGAGTACCAGTTGTCAAAATGTACGCCAAAGTGCTCCAGATCGTTTTTGATGTCATCGACAATCGTATCCAGTGCGTATTTGGTGAAGACCGCATAGTCAGGTCTGCCGAGCGATTCTTTGGTAGCATCAATGATCACATCGAGATGGGCGTCCCGATCTGCATCTCGAGACCCATTCCCGAATAACTGTAACCGCCGGGTTTTCGGTGAACGATGAAATTGATCCTTGTATTCCCGATGCAGAGACGCGGCAATGTCCCAGACGTAATCGCCTTGATAGGCATCGTCCGGGAAAGCAATCGTTTCCCCGCATAGTTCCAGATACCTCAGCCATACCGACGTCGTCAAAATATCCATTTGTCGCCCGGTGTCGTTCAGATAGTACTCGCGATAGACCTCATAACCGACTGCTTCAAGCAAATTGGCGATCGCGGCCCCATGTGCGGCACCGCGACCGTGACCGACGTGTAGCGGGCCGGTAGGATTTGCAGAAACGAATTCAATCTGTATCTTGTCGCCGGCGTATTTATTCGTTTTTCCGAAGTTATCCTGCTCGTCCAGGATTTGCTTCAGGAGGTCGGCATGGTGGTTGCCGACGCGCACGTAAAAATTGATAAATCCCGCGCCCGCAATTTCAATTTTGGAGATGAAGGCGTCAGCGGGTATCCGAGCAACGATTTTCTCCGCTATTTCATGTGCGGATAAGCCCATTCTTCCGGCAAGTTGCAGGGCTAGGTTACTGGCAAAATCACCGTGTGCCTTATCCTTGCTGCGGGTAACGTGAACGTCGGCTTTTATGTCTGTGGGCAGGTCGCCTCGTGTCCGTAAATCGGATAGGGTATCTTGCAGCAATTTGACAATATGTGCTTGCATCATTTTTCAGCTAAAAAGTGCTGTATTATATCCATTGGCCCCACGCACGGCCGATGTGATGCGTGCCGGCCGCTTTTATCCCATTTCCAGGGGATCAACTTCAATACTCCAGCGTACTCTCTTTGCAAAAGAGCTTTGTTGAATCATGCGCGTCCAGCCGTCCGCTTGTTTCTGTAAGGCTTCTCTGCTGGAAGAAATGATGACCAATTGGTTTTGATACATGCCGGCTTTACGGGCCAGCAAGGCCGGGATGGGTCCCAGAATTTTTAACTGTGACAAGGGTTTTTGAGAGAGCAAGTTTTTGATTTCTTGCAAGAACCATAACGTCAGGTTTTGTTCATGCGCGCGTGCGCGTATGAGTATCATTGACGTATAGGGAGGGAGCGCACAACTTTTGCGTATCTTCAAGGCGTCATGGGAAAAGGCCTCATAGCCGTCCGCCAACAAACGGGTAAGCAGCGGATGTTCAGGTTGATGGGTTTGTAGCAATACCCTCCCTTTATCTCTATCTCGGCCGGCGCGGCCGGCCACCTGCACTATCAATTGAGCAAGCCGCTCCGTGGCACGGAAATCCGTGCTGAACAGGCCTTGATCAACGTTGAGAATGCCTACCAGCGTTACCTTGGGAAAGTCATGCCCCTTGGCCAGCATCTGTGTGCCGACGATGATTTGATATTTGCCATGGCGAATGTCGTTCAACCTGGTTTGCAGCGCATGTTTTTTGCGCGTGTTGTCTCGGTCAATTCGAGTGATTGCGGCGTTGGGAAACAGCTTCTTCAAACGGGCTTCAATCCTTTGTGTACCTTCTCCCAGCTGCAACAGGTTTTTTCCGAGACACTGCGGGCACATAACAGGGACTCGTTCTTGTTTCAGGCAATAATGGCAACGTATGATTTTTTGTTTTTTATAAAACGTCATGCGCGCGTCACAACGCGAACACTCGGCTGCCCAGCCGCAGTCCCGACAAAGCAGTACGGGTGCGTATCCGCGTCGGTTCAGAAAAAGCAGAGACTGATGGTTTTTACGCAATGTGGATTCGATTGCCTCTAACAAATCAACGGATAAGCCTCCAAATGCCGTTCTGACGCGCATGTCAACCAGTTGAATCTGAGGCATTTTTTCCTGTCGGGCGCGTCTACTGAGCACAAGCTTTTTGTATCGTTTTATATTGACGTTGTGCTGGCTTTCAAAAGAGGGTGTTGCACTGCCCAGAATAATGGGAATGGACGCGCGTTTAGCGCGATAGACGGCGATATCACGAGCATGATACAAGACTCCTTCCTGCTGTTTGAACGACAGATCATGCTCTTCGTCAACAATGATCAATCCGAGGTTTTTGAAAGAAAGAAAAACTGCGGAGCGTGTTCCTACAACTATTTGTGCCGTGCCGTTGTAGGCTGCAAGCCAGGCTTGTGCGTTTTCGGTTTCACTTAGATTTGAGTGCATGACGACGATCCGTGTATTCAGCCTTGTTTTGATGCGTTGAGTGAACTGTGGCGTCAAACCGATCTCAGGCACGAGCACCAGGGCTTGTCTGTTGTTATGAATTACGTCTTTAATCAAAGCGAGGTAAACTTCGGTTTTACCACTGCCGGTAACTCCGGCAAGTAGATAACTGCTGAATTTGTTCAGCCTTTTGCGAACGTGGGCATATACGTGTTGCTGTTCTTCGTTAAGGATAAGAGGCGTAGTTGGTGTACCAGTTGAAGGAAACAACTCATGTCGCATTACTTTTCTGACCAGATTTTTTTTAATCAGGGCATTCATGGCGGGTCGCCAATTCGGTAAATGTGTATCTATTTTCTTGGCATCGAGGCCGCTTGGGTGTAACCGTAGCAATTCAATAATAGACCGTTGCCTGGGTGCTCGATGCAGCAAGTGCCGAGAAACTTTATCAGTGCAGTTTTGATAGAAGGCACGGGTCGGCGGTGTAATGTATTTTCCATTGCGTAATGCTGCGGGCAGTGCGGCACTGAGCACTTCACCTAACGGTTGTTGATAATATCCTGCGACCCAAAATAATAGCTCCAACAAGGACTGGTCGAACACAGGTTGTGTATCAAAAATTTTGGTAACGGACTTCAGTTTATCGGGAGGTAAAAAACTGTGATCACATTTGCCGACAACGATACCGGTAAGCTTGCGCCTACCAAACGGTGCTTGCGCCCGCATACCGATTTTTATGTCATTAGCCGTCCACCCGTCGGGCGCCAGGTAATCAAAGTTTTGGTATAGTGGTAAGGGAAATGTAATTTGCAAAATGAGAGTTGATGACATAATAACCATTGACCGACATAATGAATCGTAACACAAGCTTTTGCAGTCGTTTTGTGGGAAAATGGCACCGTCAACGTGTCGTTGCACTTGGATGACACAATAAGCCCCATTGGCTCCGGATGTTTTCTATCTTTGAACGATGTTGTCTGACAGCATGATGAAAAAGGCCGTTTATTTCGTTATTTCAGGTTTCCTGCTATGTTTCGGTGCGGCCGCCGTCGCCAAGTTGCCCGTCAGTATTGGTGGGCAACCCTTGCCTACCTTGGCGTTAATGTTGGAGAAAACTACGCCCGCCGTAGTTAATATCTCTACGACCGGGAAGGCTGTGGTGCGTGACCCATTTTTTAACGATCCGTTCTTTCGTCGTTTTTTCGATGTGCCGGAGCCGCGGCGAGAAAGGCGAACCAAGGGGCTTGGGTCGGGGGTAATTATCGATGCGGATAATGGTTATATCATAACTAATTCACACGTCATTGATAAAGCCGAAAACATTGTCGTGACACTGGAAGACGGCCAGAGATTTGACGCCGAGGTGATCGGCAAAGACCCGGGCGTCGATATTGCCGTGATCAAAATTGAGGCGCGGCATTTACAAGAAATTTCATTGGGTAATTCCGACGACCTTCGACAGGGGGACTTTGTCGTGGCAATCGGCAACCCATTCGGTCTGGGTCAGACTGTAACTTCGGGGATTGTAAGTGCCTTGGGGCGCAGCGGGCTTGGTATTGAATCCTATGAGGATTTTATTCAAACCGATGCCTCAATCAACCCCGGCAATTCAGGTGGTGCCCTGGTGAACTTACGTGGCGAGTTGGTTGGCATCAACACCGCCATTTATGCACCGGGTGGCGGCAACATCGGGATTGGCTTTGCGATTCCCGTAAACATGGCCAAACAGATTACCGCACAGTTGATTGAGCATGGCGAAGTAAGGCGCGGACGTTTGGGTCTTGCTACGCAAGACTTAACCCCCGAGTTGGCGGAGGCCTTTGAGATAGCCAGCAAAAAAGGCGTGGTGGTTGCGCAAGTGGAAACCGGGTCTCCAGCAGATAAGGCCGGTATTCAAGTGGGAGACGTCTTGGTTAAAGTAGATGGGAGTGAGGTAGAGAGTGCGTCACAGGTACGTAATGAAGTCGGGATGCTGCGCATTGGCGACCGAGTCAATATTGAAGTGTTGCGCGGCGGTAAATCCAAACTGTTTACTGCCACCGTTGAGGAACATGTCAGAAAGAGTATAGAGGGAAGATTACTCAGCAAAAAGCTAGCTGGCGCGGAACTTAGAGAAGTTCCCGCAGATGCCGGGCTTGGTATCGTCGCCGGCGTAGAAGTCGTACAAGCGAGAGGGCATTCAGGTACGGCGGGGTTGCGGAAGGGTGACGTTATTATCAGCGTAAACAAAAAACGCGTGAAAACCATCCGTGACGTGAAGGCGGCGATCAAGAAAAATCCACGCGCACTGTTGCTGAATATCCAGCGGGATGGACGTGGCTTATTTATCCTTATTCAATAACCGTGAAGAACGTTACTTGGCATACAAGTTTTGTGGTGGCAGTTAGCCGCCTGTGACAGGAGGGAAAAATGCAACTTCATCGCCGTTTTTCACCTTGTCGGTGAAAGTGGCGTACTCCTGGTTTATCGCCACCAGGAGCTGTTCTGGTCGTTGCATGTTGCGGGTTGCCCGTTGCCAAATTTTTTCAACCGTTGTGGTTTCCGTAATCGGCAGATCGTCTCCGGTTCGTCCCATAGTCTCCCGCAAACTGGCAAAATACCTTACACGTATGGTCATTGTTCAAAATGTTATATATACACTGGCAGCTTGAATGGTATCGCACCATGAACAAGACAGCAAAATAGGTACTTTATGGGCAAATTTACGCATTTTAATCAAGCCGGCGAGGCGCGGATGGTGGACGTGGGTGAAAAGCCCGTCAGTCAACGAACGGCAACGGCTGGTGGGCGCATCTGTATGCGGGCGGAGACCTTGCAACAGATACAGAGCCGAGGGCACAAAAAAGGCGACGTCCTCGGTGTCGCGCGCATTGCCGGCATTATGGCGGCCAAGAAGACGGCGGAACTTGTACCGCTGTGCCATTCCCTGTCATTGACATCCGTAGAGGTCGAGTTTGATATTAAGCCTTCGCCCGCCGCAGTATATTGCAGGGCCACCGTGGAGACACGCGCCCGCACTGGCGTAGAGATGGAAGCCCTTACGGCGGTCCAGATCGCCCTGTTGACCATTTATGACATGTGCAAAGCCGTTGACCGGGGCATGGTGTTGCAGGACATCAAACTGTTAAAAAAATCGGGCGGGCGATCCGGCACGTGGACCAATAAAAACCCGTCGGAGCATAAAATAACAAAGGAGGAAAAAATAATGGGCACAGTCACGATGAACCAGGTGCTTGCCAAACTACCCACAAAGGGCCCAAATACCAAATACCTGGCAGGTGCCGTTATTAAGCTAACGTCTAAAGGCAGGGACGCGGATTTGCAGAAAAGCCGGCGTTATACCAGCGTGCGTGACGCATTTAGGGGAGAGCCGCAGGCCACCGTGGAGGAACTGACGTTGCACGTTGCCAACAGCCTGTATGGGGCGGGACGTATCAAGGTTGCACACAGGGCGGTAGGCAGTTTTGTACGTCCTGAGCAAGGATATGGTGAACTGATACCGAGTAAGCGGTCTCATACTGACTAAACCCTTGCCGGGGAAAGAAAACGGTAATTTGCCGAAGTCTTGTTTTTGGATTCAATGGATAAATCTTTCAGTACTCGGATACTGGCCTGGTTTGATCGGCATGGCCGCAAAAATCTGCCCTGGCAGCGTGATAGCGGCCCGTACAGTATCTGGGTTTCTGAAATCATGTTGCAGCAAACGCGTGTTGAGACCGTAATTCCCTATTACGAAAGGTTCATGTGCCGGTTCCCGGATGCGGGGCGGCTTTCCCGCGCCTCACTTGATGAAGTGCTGCATTACTGGACCGGCCTGGGCTACTATGCAAGGGCAAGGAACCTGCATAAAGCCGCCGTACAGATATGCGAAAGGCATGACGGTATTTTCCCGCAAACCTTTGATGAGATTATTGCGTTGCCGGGCATAGGCCGCTCTACGGCGGGCGCGATCTTGGCGTTGGCTTTTAATCAACCCTATGCCGTCCTGGACGGCAACGTGAAGCGTGTATTGGCCAGATATTTTGCGGTAGAAGGTTGGCCCGGTAAACGTTCAATTGAAGAGAAGCTGTGGCGGTATGCAGAATCATTGCTGCCCGAAGACAACCTTGCGCAATACACGCAGGCGATGATGGATGTAGGTGCTACGCTATGCACACGTACTCGCCCGAACTGTACGATTTGCCCGCTCAATTCAGGCTGTACGGCCTGTAAACAGCATCGTCAACTTGAGTTTCCTGTACCGAGACCTTCTCGCTGTCTGCCGCAACGCAAGGTAGTGATTGCCCTGGTACAAGATGGTGACGGTGCGATATGGTTGGAAAAGCGCCCTCCTGTCGGTATCTGGGGAGGTTTGTACGGCTTCCCTGAGTTTGCGGACGCACCCGCCATGCAAAAGTGGCTTGAAAAGGCATACGGAGAAAACTGTTTCAAAATTATGGCGTTGCCAACTGTTGTACACACCTTTTCCCACCTTGAGCTTCACATGTACCCGAAGTTGATAAAATTAAACGGCTATCCTCATGTTGTGATGGAAGACGCCCTCGGGGTCTGGTATAAAGGCCGTGACCAAAAAATTGGTTTGGCGGCACCGATCAAAAAAACGTTACAACTGGTAACACAACAGAAAAAGAGGGATATCCATGGCGCGCAAAGTGCAATGCGTAAAGCTTGGTAAAGAAGCCGAAGGTTTGGAATACATGCCTTATCCCGGCGAACTAGGGAAAAAAATCTATACCAATGTTTCGAAAGAGGGTTGGGAAATGTGGGTCAATCATCAAACTATGTTGATGAACGAATACAGGCTTACTCCCGTAGACCCGAAAGCGCGTAAATTTCTGGAAGAAGAGATGGAAAAATTCTTTTTTGGTGAGGGATCGGAGAAGCCGAAAGAATTTGTTGCGCCCGAGTGACGGGTGCAGTGACCCCCAACGCCAACGGCTTGGGGGTACTACTTAACTTACCGAAAGTCATTTCTTTGGGTTTGGCCAGGTAGCTCAGTCGGTAGAGCAGTGGACTGAAAATCCTCGTGTCGGTGGTTCGATTCCACCCCTGGCCACCACAATCTAAGCGCTTGTAGACTTTCCGATCTTGTTGAAAAACCAAGCACTCAGTATTCCCAGCACGACCCAAAATATCGCATTGGTAGTGAGAGACGTGAAGATAAAGCTATTCCTAAGCTCTTGAGGCGCCAGTCCCCCGACTTCTTGGGGTTGCGGTGCGCCAAACAGGTGCGGCAGTATTATCAATACCACGCCGGCCAGTTTGATATAACTCTTCTGAAAGGCGATTATCCACAAGCCTGCTGCAGTGGCGATAGCAGTAAACCACCACCACATCTGTGCTGTCCACAGCGGTTCGGCAGTCATGTCACCAGGGAGTTTCGGGGGTAAGCCGCCAAGTGTGGGTCCTGCGGTTGCAAGGTGAAATACGGCAAAGCCTGCAACTCCCCACAATATACCCTTGATCCAGGTAACGGAGCCTCGCAGTGCATAGCAAGCCGTCAGCAAAAGCCCGAATCCAATACTGGCAATTATACTGTTTATAAAGGTGTAGAAAGTTCGTTCGGCACCGTCTGCCGGCGCCCATGCCTCTTCGTTTTCTTCGGTATGGGCATGATCTGAATCCATGAGGCTTTCTTGTTCATGTGTATGACCTTGATCGTCCTCCGCTACTTCATAGCTCTCCGCCTCAATAATCATGGGGGTGATCATGAAGAGTTGCATACCTGTAAGCAGTAGGCCAGCAATCCCCCCCGCCAGTATTGCAGGCCAGAATATTTCCTGGATTTTATCAAAAATAGACATAACTTACCTCCATACCTCGCTTTACGAGGAAGGATGAAATTTATTATTAGTGGCAGGGGAAAGAAAGCCCGTGTCGAATGTCGTGTGCCGCGTTGTGCATAATTTCTGGCGAGGCAAAACCTACGGCGGTGATAATGAATAGGCCAGTGAGAACCGCTGCCGTGACGGCGTATATCGTAGCCCATGGCATGTCCCCGGCTTGAATTTGAGCTAACAGACCTTTTGTTTCTTTAACTGTACTCATTATTTGTTTCTCCTTAATGTCGGTTTGGAGTTTGATCAGTTGGTAATTATTCTGATTTTAGCAAGTCTTGACAAAAATTTCCGCAGAGAGCACCTATAGTGTATTCAGCCTTCCGATAATGATTTTCCATCAGGTCTCGGGGGTTAATCTACTAAGTGTTGTGACCAACAGATTGAGTGAAGTTGGAGCACGCATTAACCCAGGACATAGTTTTGCATCTCTACTTAATGGTTAAATACTGTATGATTACTGAACAGTTTAGCAAGAAAATGAATTTGTGGTCAAAAACTTTGTTATTATCAATTGTATAGGTTTTGGCTATGGAAAAACGAAGTATTTTCCCGCGTGCTCTTCAGTATCTGGTTGCTATTGCAGAATACGGAAGCTATACCCGTGCAGCCAAGGTTCTGCATGTCTCTCAGCCAACTTTATCTCAACAAATCAAACACTTAGAGGAGATGTTGGCAGTACCATTGCTAGACCGAAGCGGGCGTTTTGTGCGATTGACGGATGCCGGTGAAATTTATCTTCACTATGTCCGCCGTGCCAGGAGGGACTTGGAAGCAGGGACTCGTGCCATCCATGACGTGCAGGATTTAAATCGTGGTTCACTCCGTTTAGGGTTGACTCCGATCACTGATTATCTGGCCTGTCCGCTATTGAAAAACTTCAACAGGCACTATCCCAATGTCACCTTAAATGTGCTGGAAATGCCTCAGGACGACATTGAAATGGCCGTGGCCGAAGACCGTGTCGATATCGGCATTGTATTCAGTAAATTATTTTCGCCCAAAACTCGGTCGGTAGAAATCGGGGTTGACATGCTTTTTGAAGAAGTGCTGCAAGTTGTGGTGGGGAGTGAACATCCCTATGCCAAAGATCAGAAGGAGCAGTTGAATGCGCAGGAGTTTGGACAAGAGTCGCTGGCACTGCTCAATACCAATTTTGCTTTACGTCGCCATATAGACCAGTATTGCCTTGCTCAAGCTATCATGCCGCACATTGCGGTTGAAACGAATTCGCTCAGCGTGATTATAGAAATGATTCGGCTTGGCACATTTGCCACTGTGCTTCCACATAGCATCATTCAAACGAGGCATCAGCTTTACCCGATTGAGATAACGCCGGAATTGCCTCGCAAGGCAATTACTCTGGTCTACCGGAAAGATGGGTATAAAAGCTCGGCTTGTCTCGCCTTTTCTGAGCTGGCGGCAGGCTGGTCTGCTTCCAGGCCTCAGGGAAAATCATTTACTCGGGAGGAGCATCGTTCTTTGCCGGGGGAGGACAATCTAAGGTGCTCGCGCGGTGCGCCTTAAGGCCCGTTGCCTTGATTTAAGGCACTGGTCGTGTAAGTTGAAGTAGCGTAAAATAAAAATCAATTGCTATCATACGATTGATCGGGTAACGCTTTAATTTTTGGGAATTATATACTTAGTGTTAAGATATATAACCCCCTAATGGCTAGGAGGAGATGATGGAGCCAACATTTGAAGAACACGTTTCATACGAACTCACGGAGATACGGGCACAAGTGGAAATGATTGGGGAAAGAGTGATAGAGATTAAGGAAGCTAATGAATGCAAAGACGTCCTTGAAACCATTGCTAATACACTTAGTGATATATTGGCCACACTTGCGGAAAAGTGAGATGAGCGTGCACTTATTCACTTTGATGAACGCGTTGAATAAGCTGCTTTAATTTCGGGAATTATGTACTTTAATTTTTAGGGGGTACTTGAAAGTGAATAAAGAGGAAATGACGGCTCTTATCGTTGCGAAGAAAAAAGCGGAGGGATTGACTTGGGAAGACATTGCCGGAAAATTGAACATGGGCACGGCGTGGGTTGCTTCAGCTTGCCTTGGAATGAACAGTATGCCCGCAGACGTGGCCGGCAAATTGTGCGCAGCCCTTGGGCTTGACGATGAAGTTTGTAAGGCGTTGCAAGAGTATCCTCACAAAGCATGGGAGAAGACGATTCCACAAGATCCCGTTGTCTATCGGCTCTACGAGATCGTTGGCGTATACGGAGATACCATCAAGGAAATCATCCATGAAAAGTTTGGCGATGGGATTATGAGTGCCATTGACTTTTCGATGGATATAGACAAACAGGAAGACCCAAGAGGTGACCGCGTCGTCATTACATTGAACGGCAAATTCCTACGCTATAGTTCGTGGTAATCGCTGGCTTATAGGTCACCAATCCCTACAACGGTAATAAGTACGGGGGATGCAATGTGTGCCGGGTTTTGGCATGAAGGGTGTTGGCCGGCGTCGGCTTTTCGATGCAGCAATCCATTGAAGAAGAATTGATATCTTTCTTTGAGCAGGTAGCTCAAAGAAACGCCACCCGGTTGAAAAGATTGCAACAAGAATCGCGTTTCAGTGTCGAACGGGGGCGGTGGTGTTTTACCTTGCCGGATCTGTACCTTTTTCTCCGGCGTCAGAACAAGGTTTTCAACCGTATTGACTATAAACGATTCCGGCAATTGGTTTTCAGCAGCAACATCAATCAGACTACCAAATTACATGGAGCCGAAATCACGATTATCAAAAATCGCAACAAGGTGGATCAGTCGCACTATGCCTTGGTCTGGCAGCCCGAGGCATAATTGTTGAAGTTTTAATAGTCGGAGTAATTCTTGGAGCATTAATTAGGGTTTGGTGTTTTTATATCAAGTGATGACAGTGAAGGAATGTGTACCGTGTACATATAACATTAGACGTTCAGATGATGATTTAAAATTCACCTGTAAAACCTAGCGAGTAGAGTGAACTGACTCGAACATCAAAGAGTTTGGTATACGATGGGGGAGAAATGGAAATAATAGCTTTAATAATCATCGTAGCGGTTATATTCATAGTTGCCGTTGTAAAAAGGCAAGTCAAAAAATCTAAATTCAGTGCGGATACACCCCTATCCGAAGTTGATAACAGAACCGATGTGTTGATCTTTGACACTGAAACTACAGGCATCAAAAACGATGATGAAGTTATTGAAATAGGCATTATAGATACCACAGGAAAAGAGAGGTATCACGGACTTATTATGCCAGAGAAGTCAATATCAAGAGAAGCATCTGCGGTTCACGGCTGGACTAAAGCCAAGCTCAAAAAAGCTGGTGCAAAGCCATTTATGGAACATTATCCGGCAATTAAGAAATTGTTCTCAGATGCAATTCTTATAGGTGGGTATAATGTAGTTTTTGATGCAAGGATGATCGCACAAATGTGTGCTAGGTACGGGGTAGACATTGCAGAAAATAAGCATTCATTTTGTGTGATGAAGATTTATGCGGAACATAGAGGTGTGCCTGGTAGACATGGCAATCCCAAGTGGCATAAGCTGGAAGCGGCTATGGCGTATGAGGGTTTAAAATATGAAGGGAAAGCACACTCCGCAGTAGCAGACGCAAAAGCGACCCTATCCCTTATGCGGAAGGTTCTGGCAAATGAAGCGACAGACTGTAAAACCTAAATAAAGGTTAGTTGAATTACGAAGAACCGAGTCTCGACTAGAAGATTGGAAAAGAGTTCCCGTGTCTGGCCTGTGTAGAGAAATGCAGGAAACGTCTGTGCAATGTAGGGTTTTAAAGTCTACCTATCTTCCTCAGTGCGGCGTTGTTTGATAACGTCCGCAAAGCGGATAATGCTGTACGAGATGCCAAAACCGATGAGCAGGGAAACCGCCATCAATACGGCGCCCGGTAAATCAATATATCCACCGATTTCCGTATCTATACCGAGGACACTCGACAATATCTTCATCACAAGAAATGCGATGAATATGCCGCCGAAAAAGAAAATACGTATCGGTCTGTTGCCGGCCGTTATTGTGTTGACGAAATTATCTGCCCATCGTCTTTTCACGCCGTATCGCTCCGGTACTCTCAGGTGTGATTCACTTTTTTTCGGTGTAAGGCTGGTTTAAGCAGTTTCGAGACTATCATAAACGTGGCTCGACTCATAGCCAACCTCTATGAAGTCAATAACCACAAAGTCTTAGACAAATAAAGGCCGCCCCTTACAATGGCATGGTACTGTTTGTAGTTTTTGCCAGTAATCACCGAAATAAGGAGGCAATAATGTCTGAGGAGCGCCCCCCTTTTCCTCCGTTTAGTCGGGAGGATGCGATAAAGAAAATTCGGATGGCCGAGAATGCGTGGAACTCCCGTGACCCAGAAAAAGTTTCACTTGCTTATACTGAAGATAGCCGCTGGCGTAACCGCTCAGAGTTTCTTAACGGACGCCAAGAGATCGTTGAATTTCTTACACGTAAGTGGGCGCGTGAGATTGAGTACCGTTTGATCAAGGAGCTTTGGACGTTCGGTGATAACCGTATCGCGGTACGTTTTCAGTATGAGTGTCGTGATACCTCGAACAACTGGTTTCGTTCGTACGGTAATGAAAACTGGGAATTCGATGAACGGGGGCTCATGCGTCGGCGCGAGGCCAGTATCAACGATGTCCCCATTGCGGAATCTGAACGGAAATTCTTTTGGGAGCAAGGCCCTCGGCCAGACGATCATCCCGGTTTGACGGAATTGGGGCTTTAAGTCTGTGGTGCCGTGCGTAGCACGGTGGGCAGACATAGAGCCTACGATGAACTGCCGGCCTTGCCGCCCGTTCATTTATCGGCTGTGTAGAGCAGGGGCGGTCTGCAAGCTTGCCTAACGCCCCTCTGGACTTGCATCAAATACGACCTTACTTTGAATTGGAAGATGTACAGAAATACCCCGTTAGCTATAGTCAACTTCTATAGGATTGATAAAAACAAAGTCTTTGATTGTGAAATTGTCTTTTTGATAAGCTGTTCAGTAAAGCTAGGTTGGCATTAATTATATACGTAAGAAATAAGTACAAAGTTCTGAAAAATGTGCGCAACCTGGTTTGGAAAGTAATTTGTTTCGCCAGTTATTAATCAAAGAAGTAGGAGTTTAAAGCCATGCCATCGCCTACCAGAAGAAAAGTGATGAAACACATTGATATTGTTGGCCATCTACAGCCAGCTTTACACCAGCCCCAACATGCACCCTTTCCGGATGAAGTTGATAATGCCCACTTCAGGGCTTATATGCGAACGTCGCATGACGTTGGTGGCGAACCGGATGTATCCATTCCTTGGCAGGAAAAGGAAGAGGAACAGTGGGAACTGAATACTTACGTAACTTGTGAATGCCTCGCTTGGCGGGGTGTTTGGAACGCTGAGGAAAGGCGTCGCCGGCAAAATGTTGATTTGGGCCAAACGCAGTACCTGGGTTTGCCCTATTACGGGCGATGGCTGTTGTCTGCTGCGAGGATCATGGTTGACAAACAATACATTACACTCACAGAGCTAATGAATAAAATTGATGAGGTCAAAAAGCGTTATGAGTAGAGGACATCACGCCGAAAAAGCTACGGGGAAAGGCGATCCCCAGTGTTTCAGAGGTGAAGCGGGCCCACCCAAATTTAAAGTAGGTGACCGCGTGCAGGTCAAGGATCTGCCAGACATTTTTTATACCCGCTGTCAGGTTTACACGCGCGGTGCGGTCGGGACAGTGGCGGTTGTAACCCATGAAAGCCCCGCACCAGAGGATGAAGCTTGGGACAACGTTGATTCTCCCGAATGGTTTTACATCGTGCGCTTTCGGCAGAAGGACCTTTGGCCTGATTATCCTGATGCGTACGAGAATGACACGTTACAAACGGAGTTTTCTGAGCGTTGGTTGGAGCCAGCGTAACCTGACTAAACGGATATAGCACAGAACAGAAGAGGAAAAAAAAATGGCAGAAGAGAAACATAAAACTGCACCCATGGTTGATGAAGTCAGCGAATTTGAGGTGCTTGAAGTCGCCGTTCGTGAACTTGCTGTTGAAAAAGGCCTTTTTACCGCCGAAGACCATAGACGGTTTACAGAGTTTGCACATGGCATAGGCCCACTGCCCGCCGCCCGCCTTGTTGCCAAGGCATGGTTGGACCCGGAGTTTAAAAAATTTGTTTTGGAAGACGGCGTTAAGGCAAGTAAGGAAGTAGGTATTGACTGGCTGAATCCGACCGGATTTGGCACACCGAGCGATTACTGCGACTTGCGCGTTTTAGAGGACACGCCGAAAGTGAAACACGTTCTCGTGTGCACGTTGTGTTCATGTTATCCCCGGCCGATCCTAGGCCATTCACCAGAGTGGTATAGAACGCCCAACTATCGTCGTCGCTTGGTTCGTTGGCCTCGACAGGTGCTTGCAGAGTTTGGTCTTCAACTTCCCGAGGACGTGGAGATAAGGGTAGAGGACTCAAACCAGAAGTGCCGTTTCATGGTGATGCCAATGCGCCCGGAAGGGACGGAAGGCTGGAGCGAAGAGGAACTTGCTTCTATCGTAACGCGGGATTGTATGATTGGTGTGGCGTTGCCACACCCGGATCGGAAAGCGGACGATAAGCGACCAGTCCACCCGGCAGTCAATCCGGTACACCACGACCATTGAGGCCGACAATGACCACTTCGGACGAGCAAAAACCCCAACAGCGGGATGACTCGTTAAACGTTTCTCCGCCAACGATCTCGTTGCTCGAGAAAATTCGCGGCCGGGGGAGGGTCTGGAAAGATTTGGCTGAGCAATATGGTGTGACAAACCCTGATCCACCCTGGAAAGTCAATCTGCTTTCGACTTGCGAAGTGCTTGCTGCTAACGAGTGTTTGGGCACGCTTGAACGGCGTGCTTCCGAGGACGATCTTTCTGAAACGATCTATCGGGATGTCCCTCAGCCAGAGCGACAACTCTTGGCATTGGCACATACGCTGATCCAACGTGGTTTGGTGGATGAGGATGAACTCACTCACCGAATGGAACAGGTCAGTCAACGTCTCAACAGTTTCTAACTAAGAGCTTGTCGTTTCCAAGCTAAGCTTACATGGTCGGTAATGACTGTATAAACATGGTAACGCAATTATTTTTTGTATAGGGAAAGGGGATTGCAATGGAAGATCGCAGCGGTGTACATATAAAAATTCAGAACCTTACCCACCGCTATACCCCGAAAAGCCCGGTCACATTCGATGAGGTCGATATAGAAGCACAACCGGGTGATTCACTGGTTATTATTGGTCGTTCTGGCTGTGGCAAGTCCACTCTTCTTCACATTGTAGCCGGTCTGCTTCACCCTACGGGGGGGGCGGTTCGCATTAATGATGTAGAGGTTAAAAAACCTTCTTCACGTTGGGTGATGATGTTCCAGGCACCTCATCTCTTTCCCTGGATGACAGTTGTAAACAATGTAAGTATCGGCCTCCACTTTGCCCGTTGGCCCAAGAAAAAAATACAGAATCGTGTGGCCGAGGCACTCAGCCTTGTTCATCTTGAAGACTACGCCAAAAACAACGTGCAAGACCTTTCCGGCGGGCAACAGCAACGGGTTGCACTTGCTCGTTCCCTGGTAATGGAGCCCGAGCTGCTTCTTCTAGATGAGCCGTTTTCTGCGCTTGACGCCTTTACCCGCGCATCCTTGCAGAAAGACGTTCGTTCCATAGCAAAGCAATTGGGTATAAATATGATGATGGTTACCCACGATATTGATGAAGCAGTATTGATGGCCGACCGTGCATTGGTTATGGCCGGGTCTCCAGGTAAGATCGTCCATGAGCTGAAAGTGGATATAGCCGATCCGCGTGAACGCCAGGACCCGGCTGTCCAGTCCATGCGCTCGCAACTGATGCAGATTTTTCATGACGCAGCAAGGCCACTGGAAAGTACTGGTAACGGAACGGCTGCCAGTGAGGTACTACAACCGGCAAGTGCAAGCTGATGGACATATAAGTTTTTTGAGTGTATAACTCAACGTAATAAACCAAATGAGGAAGCCCGAGATGAAAAAAATTTATCAAAAACATGGTGACGGGATACAGGAAGATCCGAATCTCGTCGTAGACTATGACCCGCTTTTCAGAGGTGTACTGGGGACTGGTATCAACCGACGTGATTTCCTTGCGATGGGTGGTCTTGCTGCGTTGAGTGGTGCTGCGCCATTGCCCACCTTTGCTGCGAAAGAATGGGACCCGGTGGTGAAAATCTGTTACATCCCCATAACCGACGCGGCTGCGTTGCTTGTCGCACACGAGTTGGGGCTGTTCAAGGAAGAGGGAATCGAATCGGTTCGCCCGACGCTTATCCGTGGCTGGTCGCCGCTGGTTGAGGCGTTTGCGGCGCGTCGCTTCAACCTCACGCACATGCTAATACCGATCCCGCTCTGGATGCGCTACAACAATAAATATCCGGTGAAGATAACGGCTTGGGATCATACCAATGGTTCGGCCATTCTTGTCGGTAAGCACAGCGGCATCAACACCCCCAAAGACTTTGGTGGTAAGCAATTTGCAGTGCCGTACTGGTACTCGATTCACAATATCGTTTCCCAAAGAATCATGAAAGCTGCGGGGATCAAGCCAGTAATTCGTCCGCAAAGTGCGAAGCTTGCCGAAGACGAATGCAACTATGTCGTTTTGCCGCCGCCGGCCATGCCGCCCGCGCTTGCGGCAAGGACAATTGACGGGTACTGCGTTGCCGAGCCTTTCAATGCCCTGGGCGAGCTCAAGGCTGGAGGCAAGGTACTACGCTTTACTGGTGACGTTTGGAAAGGGCATCCTTGCTGCGTTGTGGTCATGCACGACGAAAACGCCATGGACCCTGATCGCGCAGCCTGGGCACAGGGGATACATAATGCGGTCATTGCCGCGCAGATTCATCTTGCCGAAAATAGAGAAGAAATGTCAGAGCTTCTCTCTCGTGACGGTAAGAAATACTTGCCATTCCCCAAAGAGGTGGTCAAGCGAGCAATGATGTTTTATGACCCGGCCTATTACAACAACCCTGCGGCGATCCAGCACCCTGAATGGGGGCAAGACCGCATCAACTTTCAGGGTTGGCCGTATCCGTCTGCTACCGAGCTCGTCACAAACGACCTGAAGGAAACGGTGCTTACGGGTAATGCGAAGTTTCTTGAGACCTTGACTCCCGAGCACGTTGCCAATGACCTTGTCAATTATGACTATGTCAAAAAGGCACTGGAGGCAAATCCCAAGTGGAGAAACGACGCAAGCGTTCCCAAGACGGGTGACCCTTACGTTCGCGCGGAGGTATTTGAACTTTGAGCGATGACACCGCACTCGCCGAGGGCAGGCAGTCATCTCTGGCCCTTAAGTCGACAGGAAAACGTCTGTTTAACTGGGCTGCCGGGCTTGCCATACTGCTCGCTCTCTGGTGGGTCGGTGGAGAGCTTATCGTTCTCAATCCCAGCACGTCGGAGTTTGGTGGTTTTCGCCCGATTCCGACGTTTCAGGCATTACCTGAACTGTGGGGAGACGGTACGATTCCGAGTGCCATTGTGTCCAGTGGCTATCGGCTGGGCGTCGGGCTTCTTATTGCCATTGCTTGTGGCATACCCATCGGCATTCTGCTTGGCCGCAGCAGAACGTTTCGTGAACTGAGCAACTCCCCTTTTCAATTGTTGCGCATGATCAGTCCACTCTCTTGGGAGCCGATTGCAGTGATCGTGTTTGTTACCTGGAACCAATCAATCATCTTCCTCATTGCGGTTGCCTCAGTCTGGCCGGTGGTGTTTGCGACTGCCGCCGGCTTGGCTAAGGTGGATCCGGCCTGGTTCAAGGTAGCACGTAATCTCGGTGCCAAGCCCTTACACATGTTGACACAGATTATTTTGCCGGCAATTACTTTTGACATTCTGACTGGTATTCGTCTTGCCCTTGGTGTCGCATGGATCGTGCTCGTACCGGCAGAATTTCTTGGCGTGACTTCCGGGCTTGGCTATTCTATAAACGATGCACGCGAGACGCTGTCCTATAATCATCTTACCGCGATGGTGCTCGTTATCGGGATTATTGGCTACATACTTGACAGCACCTGTTTGTTGGCCATCAAACGCTTTACCTGGCATCGTGGTGATGAAGCGTAGCGGTAAGCGCACCACACTTATCATTGGGCTAATTGTTTGAGGAGGTGATGGCAAGTGAGTGAAAGCAAAGTCATTGATGCGTGCAACACCTTTTGTCCGGGTCCCCTTATGGAGCTTATTGCCTATATGAAACAGGCCAGCGTGGGAGACACGCTTGAGCTTTTGTCAACTGATCAAGGCACGGCTTCCGATGTTCCTGAGTGGGTCAACAAAGTTGGACATGAGATGATAAGCAGCGAAAAGATTGATGAAGTTTGGCACATCAAGGTTCGCAAGGCTAAATAAGTGTTAAGTGTATTGAATAGGAGAACGCAATGAGGATCTTAGTCGTCGGCGGTGGAACAGGTGGTACGATTGTGGCCAATAACCTCGCGCGGCGGCTGGCGGGCGAAATTCGTTCTCGCAAGGTTTCGATCACAATGCTGTCGGCCTCAAACCGGCACATGTACCAACCCGGCCTGCTTTACGTTGCGTTCGGACAAATGGTTCCGGACCAGTTGTACCGCAATCAGGCCAGTTTACTGGAGTCCAGCATTGATTTTCATGTAGACCCAGTTGAACAGTTTCAGCTTGACCAGAATCAGGTTAGAACGGAAAGTGGAGCCATCCATGAATACGATTTTCTCATTATTTCTACCGGCTCACGCATGGTACCCGAAGAGACCCCGGGACTGACGGAAGGGGCCGAGTTTTTTTATACTGAAGAGACTGCCGTAAAAATGTTCAAGTGCCTGCGTGAATTTGAGGGTGGCACGGTCGCCATTACCGTTGGCGTACCGCACAAGTGCCCAATCGCCCCGGTTGAGGTCACGTTTGCACTGCATGACTACTTTAAGATGCGCGGTATTCGCGACAAGGTTAAAATGAAGTACCACTATCCGATTGGCCGCATCCACGGCATCGAAAACGTCGCCAAATGGGCGACGCCTGAATTTGAACGTATCGGTGTCGAGTATGAGACCTTGTTCAATGTAAGCGAAGTAGACGTGGAAAACAAAATAGTGAAGAGTGAAGAAGGTACCGAGACCAAGTACGATCTACTCGTATCTATACCCGCACACCGTGGCATGGAAGTGGTTGAGCGAGACAACCTTGGCCAAAGCGGGTGGATTCCGACGGACCGTCATCAACTCACCATGGATGGCTATGAAAATGTCTATGTACTGGGCGACACTACCAATCTACCGGTTAGCAAAACTGGTTCGGCTGCGCATTTCGAGGCAGAGGTGGTTGCTGAGAACATTGCTTCAATCATCAAAATCGGCACACCGATACGCGAGTATGATGGCAAGGTGTATTGCTTTATTGAGACCAGTCATGACAGTGCGACTTACGCCATGTTCAACTACCTCAATCCACCTAACCTGAAGCAGCCGAATAAATCAATGCACTGGTTCAAGATGTCCTATAATCAGATGTACTGGAGCAGCGTACGCGGACTGCTTTGAAGAAGACCTTTTTACTGTTTCTCTTGGCTGCTCTATGACCACTTCACTGGAAACGCCCGCTGTCGAAGCGGAAGCGGTTCAAGATGCCGACTTTCAGCACCTTGCCGAGCTTGCAACGCTTGTTACTTCGGCGCGCGATGCAATGTCGGACGACATTGTTACCCGGCTGGCTTCAGCGGTCAGCGAAGGCATTACACTGCTTGACCGCCTCACGAGAAATGAAGGGCTGATGCATTTGTTACAAGCACTTGACCGCCCGGAAAATCAGGATTTGCTGATGGGCCTATCCAATGCCATGACCGCGACGAGTCGGGACCTGGCGGATGCTGCTTCCGTACCGACCAAAGGTGGCATTGGAGGGATATTACAGTTGGCACGCGACCCTGCCGTACAAGAGGGGTTGAAAGTGCTGGCATTGTTCAGTCAGCACTTGAAGGAAAGTATGCGCGAGCTAAACCAGCAGCACGGTGGCTGAAGCCGTATTTACTACCCTTAATTTTTTTCACGTGCTAAAACAAAGAAGCCCTCATTTGAGGGCTTCTTTGGTTTGGTTGTTTGGCTGGCTGCCGTGCCGCTGCCAAGCAAGCTAGTTATTTGAACCGATACTGTGCCATCATCCAGAATTTCTGGGTATCGTTGCCGAATTCGTCGGCATTGTAGCTGGTATATTTCATCAGCCCCAGCCATTTCTTGGTGAACGGCTTGGCGAACAATAGACTCCATTCATCTCCATAGTCTTTCATCCTGACGTTGTTCACGGTTTTCTTATCCGCCTCATAGTTATGGTATTGGAAGACCAGCTTGGATGGGCCGACCAGTCCTTTTACCACAAAGGTTACGCTGGTGTCTTTTAAGCCGCGCGACGGGGTGTTTGAGCCACCGGGGGCGGCTACGAATTTGTCTGCCCAACCGTTGAAGGCGTGTACCGTGCTCAGAGGGGTCTGTATGGCATTTACACCGTTTCCTTCCAGGACTTCATAGCCAAATTTTAATACCATTGGCTTGCCCAGCGCCGTGAAGGCACCGCCAAATTCAGCATTGTAGTAGTCGTTGTCGTCCAAACGGTTATCTGCGTCATCCTCCGGATCCTGATTCGCCCATTCCAGCTCGGATAGCAGCGTTAAGTCTTCGTTCATCTTGTGCTTGCCTACGAAGCGCACCCCCCACGTGTCTGAATCAAAGGGCGTCCAGAGGTTGCCTAGGCCTGGCCGTCCGATTGATTGTCCCGTTACAGGATTGATATTCGGTGGAGTAAATACGGGTACCGTTCCATCCCCGCGCGTCCCCCACCCCGTGCCTTCCACGAAGGGGGTGCGTGAGTTGTCCTTGAAGTCCAGCATATAGCGGTAGGCGGTCAGTTTGCCGATAGGCAGCTTATAGGAGATGTTGATGAAGTGGGTGTCTTCCATCTCGAATTCGTTGAATGCGGAGTCCTTGCCGAACAGTCGATTGACTTTGTCAATGTAAGAGTAGGAGATGCTGAGATTTTTGATTGAGGTGTTGTCAAATCGAAAGGCATCAAAGGTTTGGTTGTTATTGCGCCATATCACGTCACCTATCCAGCGGTGATTGTCATAGGCAATGAGCTGTCTGCCAAGCTTGAACGAGGTATTGCCGCTACAGGGCCCCGGGGCCATCGGACAGCCGCCCGTCGGGCTGCGCCAACCAATGTAAAGCTCTTCAACTTCTTCAAAATCGTTGTCGGGAATAATTGCATGTCCCTCGTTGACACGGTTTGCACCCAGAAGATTCGGCGGCATCAGCCTTACGTCTTCATCAAGGTTCAGTGCGTTGTCACCGTTCAAGCGCCTGGCCGCTTCTATCGAGCCGCGAAAGTAAAAGCCGTAATAACGGGCGGTCGTGTAACCCAGCACGGCGCGCAGGCTCAGCAGGTCGGCGTCATCGGCGGCGTTCAACGGGCTTGTTGGAGGAAGGTCCTCATCATTTACGTCTTCATATCGCATTCGCAACCACACGTCTGGTTTGCCGCTCATGAATGCGTGCTGGATCTCAGTCGTATTCGGCAAAAACTTGCCTTGATGGGCGTTGGGAACATTGGGAAGACCTGCCGCCCCGGCACTTTGCGCAATTACAAAGAGGATCACAGTGGCAATGAGATATAAAAGATATCTGAAGTTGATCATGGTTTTTCTCCTCAGCTTTGTATAGTAAACCGCAACGGGCTTTGTCCATCCATTGTTCCAGCCGTGCGCGAACTTCTCCTTCTTGAGCTTTTGTCCAGTGGGGTCGTCCAGGAAATCTTGTCCGACCATTATTTTTGATTATACCTTATTCTTTAGCACTGTTCCTCATATTTCAATGCTAAGGTTTTCATACGTTTATAACTAACTCCAATGCTACTATAAATAAGATAGTTTCTATTTGTCTAAGACTTTGTTGTTATCAGAATCATAGCGGTTAATTATAGGTTGTTCACGTCGCCCCTTTGAATTTTGAATGCCAACATATCGCCCTTTTGCGTTACGAAGATGCACATTTCAATTGGCGGGCGTGCGTTCCGCTCGAAAATTGTCAGGCTACGCTGCCGAAACCTTTATCTGTTGCGCCTGCGGGGGCTTGCAGTCCGGCAAGCCGACACCCTTGTGCTACCGGGCCGCCGGGAAACAGGCTGTATAAGTATTTCATACCCCCTTTATAGTGGAATTTCTCATCCAACGCGTCATGCAGTTCACGCATGTTGACATGATTGGTTTCGTGGTGTGCATAGTATTCCTGTAAGGCCCGCAGTACCTCCAGGTGATCGTCGCCAAGTTCCAGTCCCTCTGCGGAGGCGGCCTCTTTTGCATTTTCCTCGCTCCAGTTTTCCGGTACGGGAGACGTTGGGTCACTTGTAATCGGTACCATAACTATTTTCCTTTGATACTATAGTTGATGACGTATTGTTACATCATAGCAATCATAACGAGGCTGGCAAGTTGATGTGACCGGTTAATCAGATTCTGGCGCACAATCGGGATGAAAAAGGTGACTTTGAGCGCCTGTGCGAGCGGATAAAACGTGCCGAGACCCTGGTTTGCCACACCAAGTCACACTTCAGGAACAGGGTTGAGTAGTAACGGAACTAGGTTTTGAAATAATATCCGCAAACCCATTTCTTCTGGATAAGTTCGGGGATTTGTCGTTGAATATCTATGCTTTCCCTTGTCGTTGCCAAGGTTTCCATCTCACCCAAAGACAGGCCGTTTTGAACGTGGATGATCGTCCACCAGCAATCCCGATCAATCTTGTGAATAGAAGGCTTGAAATGCTCTCTGACAACGCACGAGTATTGAGGTTCAAAGATTGCCTCAACTGCCTGTGTTGTGCCGTGTCCCTGATTGGCCAGCCAGATTTCATGGATGGGATAGCTTGATTCCAGCACGAATAGGGAAGCACTCGGCTCGAAGCAGATATACTGATGCCGGTCGTGATGCAGTGCGGACAGGGTACTGAAATCAAATATCGGATCATCTGCCGCGTAGTAGGCCCGTTCATAAGCCCCTTCAAGCGTCGCCAGGTCGGGCAGATAGGGATAGTCGTTTAACTCGGGGCGGTCTTGCACGCACTCCTTGAGAAAAGAAGGAAACGATTGTCCGTACACGTTTAAGTTCTGGTTTGTAGCCGGATACCTGTAGAAGTACTGATTGGCAATTTGCCGGAAATATCGCTTGCCGAGAATCTTTTCGCAACATGGATAGCTTTGTGCGAGGGCATCGGTATGCGCCATGCGGGTGGTAGTACGATAAATGTTGAGTCGTTCCTGCGGTGTAAGTTTGTCATTGGTGGCGGTCAGCCGCGCGCAGATGGAATCGGTGGTGGGGCTTCTCAGGCTGTTCCAGAACTGGCGTTGCAATTGATGTAGCGGTTCCATGTTACGATCAACCGTCAGTCGTCAGTGTTTTTGCCGGGTGACGAGAACTTGCGGCCCGTTTGTATTTCCTTGCCTTGTTTGCCTCCCGGAGTAACGTCGAGAAGGCGGGCAGGTCGTTATCCCATTCAATCACGGTAGGGATAGATGGGTCGCGTCTTATGACATCCTCGTATAATTCCCACACGGGTGCGGAGACTGTATGGTTATGTGCATCCAGTAGATAAGTACCTTTATCTTCATATCCCGCCAAGTGTATTTCAGCGACCAAAGAAAGCGGGATATTATCTATATACGCGCGGGCGTCAACCTGGTTGTTATATTGGCTGACGTAGATATTATTCAGGTCAAGCAGAATTTTGCAGCTTGACATTTCTACAACGGCGCTCAGAAATTCCCATTCATGCAAAGTTGAGCATTCAAAACTTACATAGCTGGAGACGTTCTCGACGACCAAAGTCGTTCCCAGGTAATCCTGTATCCTTTGAATACGGTCGCTGACGTGGTAGACCGCCTCCTCCGTGTAAGGCAGCGGCAGCAAGTCGTGCGCGTGCCGTTGTTCAAAGGAAGTCCAGCACAGATGGTCCGAGATATAAGCGGGCTCAAGCTCGTCGGCCAGCTTCCTGATTTTATCCAGGTAAGCAAAATCAACCGCATCGGTGCCGCCCAACGACATGCCGACGCAATGTAGCATAACCGGATAATCTCGTCGAATGGCGTAAGCTTGCTGTCTGGCGTAGCCACCATCAACCAAGTGGTTGTCAGTGAGAAGTTCAAAAAAATCCACCTCGGGGCGGGTCGCCAGGATTTCCTTTACATGTGGTGAGCGAAGCCCCACCCCGACTCTTGGCATGGGAAGCCTCGTGTTGTTGGTGGCGGGGCATTTTTCATTACCCGCTTTCATTTTGGTTATTTTGAGGGCGCCACCTTGCCGACGACACCACCCGTAAGTTTCAAGCACGTCCCTTCCGGTACCCAGATCCACTCTGTTTCCATGTCGTCTTCCTTGGCCATGCCGCCACATTTGTGTGAGCCGTCCGAGGCCCCGCAGTCATTTTTACCGGCTTTGGAAACCCCGTAGCACTTCTCCCAGTTTTCGGGTGCATTGGGCACGCCTGCCAGAGCGTTTTGTACAGCGATACCGGCGCCCACGGCCAGAATTCCTGCCACCGTGGATTTTATTACGGTTTGTTTCTTCATTATTAATGCCTCCTCTTTAATTGATTCAACCTAGGCCTGCAAACGACGCCGACAGGTTAAGTGTAACTCTAATACTAGACCTACTGTTTCAGTATTTAGTTGCAAAATCAGAGAAAAATGTACAGCCTTGTATTCATTGAGTTGTATTGATAGACAATTATTACAACTAGGCAGCAAGATCAAATGGAAGGTCACTGATATCACGTAAACGCTTTCCCTGAATCATGGTTTCAAGCATCTCCAGTTGATCTTCTACTTGAGGTAATTCTCTGCATGCCGTCCGTAGCTCATCTAATGCAAAGTGATATACACAATCAAGATCACCGGTACCAAGAGCCAGTGAGGCAATCCGCATTGGTAAGGGTTCAGCTGTTACCGCTACGATGTGTGGCAGATTTCCTTTACGATTCCGCACCAGGTTTAGTGCTTCTGTACGTGTGTTTTGAGAGCGGTCGCTGCGAATTGTCCATTTGCATGAGATACTTGCGTGTAAATAGGGGACGGGTATGGACTGGTTTTTTTCCAGCAATGGCGTGAGCGAAGCTCCAGTATCATCAAGAAAAACTTTGGAGGCGTTAGCTTCATTTTGAGTAACGGGGTGGCGAGCGATAACGATGTCTGGTGTTACGATATATCCATGCCCAAGGGATGCCGACAAAGTTTGATTCTCACTTACAATCGACCCAAGCACCTCCAGGTGCTTATACTGAACGAAATTGGATATCTGTGTCTGCTTTGTCAGATATTGCCAACGACCGGGGCGCAAGTGTGCGATAGCCGTGAATGCTTCCTTGATAAACTCGCAGGTGAGTTTTTCAAATAACGTACCTGCGGTTTGTCCTGCAATCCTTGAGACATTCCTTTTTGGCAGCCCGGTTGCAGCCATAATGCCGTTCGCTATAAGAATGCTGGATTGGCTACTGCCGTCGGCAAAGTTCGGATACGTTTGACCGTTATTTTTGGAAACCCGAATTATCTGTAAGCCGACTTTTTTATGATAATGCCGCCGTAATTTTGCAAGTGTTTGCACGAAGATAACCTGTTTATGCCATAGCTAGATGGAAAGCACTTGTTGAATATGCTTTTTTATCCTTGTTTTCGAGTGTTCCACGTACTCCCTGTTGATTTCGATAAGGAGGGCCCTGCGATTCAATTCTGCGGCCGCTACGCCAGTGGTTCCCGAGCCGGAAAAGGGGTCAAGAATCAGATCCCCCGGACGACTGCCCAGAAGTATGCAGCGCTTCGCCAATGCCTTGGGGAAAACGGCCGGATGTGGCGTACCTCCCGCATCGGTGCCCAGAATCCAGTAATTCCTCAGGTTCGCACCGGTTGTCTCGCGCACGGCTTGATTATCATAAAAATACTTCGGTGTTTTGGAAAATAAAAACACTTCCTCGGTGGCATTTGAAGGGCGATTTGTGACGCTTTCCGGCATGGGGGTTTTCTTGACCCAGGTGACCTTTGAGCGAAGCAGCCATCCGTCTGCCTGCAATGCGAATGCCACTCGCCACGGGAGTCCCATCAAATCGCGGTCTTTCAGCCCCCAACAGTCCGGTACTTTACAGTTACGTTTTTGAATTCTTTTTTTGGTATTACCAACTCGTGCATTGGGGCCGCACTTTCCTCTTCCACCGTTGCGGGCGTAGCCGTCACCGATATTTAACCATAGTGTGCCATCGTCGGATAGCACTCGTCGCACTTCCCGAAATGTTGTTACAAGATTCTCCACGTACTGGCCCGGCGAGGCCTCCGCCCCGTCCTGAGCACCATGGTCGTAATCACGCAGCCCCCAGTACGGCGGTGAAGTCACGCAGCATTGAACGGATTGTGCCTCAAGCTGCGGCAGTACTTCACGATTATCGCCCGGCAGTATCTCTACGCCGTGGTATCCGGATTTTTCAGTCTGCATTCCTTTATTATCGGAAATCTGCTGTTCAGGAAATACTTGATCATTTTATGAGCTGTAGCCGCCAATAGAAAGCAGAAAATCTTTAACAGGCAGCGCACACTATTCTACATATCACCAACACTCGTCGTAGCATGTAGCTTATGGTCGGCGCAACCACTCCGGGTCTGTAGCGAGGGGTGCGGACAGGCTGCGAAGAAAGGCCTCAAGCTGCCGCATTTCAACCTCATTCAGCTGCAATGATTTGGCTTCATTGTGGCCTATCATTGCCAATGGCGCGAGATTGTAATGTTCTATTACTTCATCAAGGCGGCTCAATTGACCGGCGTACATGTAAGGGGCAGTGTCGGCAACGTTCCTGAGCGTGGGGGTTTTATGTGCGCCAATCACCTCATCTCCGGTACGAGTAAAGCGCAACTCGGCACACTCCTTGTTTTTCGCGTCGCTGAATGTCCCCAGGCAATTGAAAGGGTCCGCACGCACCTCCTGCACCGCACCGACCCGACCCAAGGCGGGAAGCTGACCGGCCGGCGACAACAAGCCGGTATTATGAAACTCGTTGTTGGTGAACAACGGCCCGTTGTGACAATTAATGCACTGCGCCTTACCGATAAATAGCTTTAAGCCGGCCACTTCCCGATGGGTCAGCGCATCCATTTTTTCAGGGTGATTTTCCATTACCCCCTCAACATACCGGTCAAAGCGCGAAGCCCCCGGCAGCAGCAGGCGTTGATATGCCGCAATGGACTTGGCCAGATTAACGAAGATGCGCGTCATCGTGTCTTTTTCTACCGGCGACATGGATTGCCATACTTGTTGCCAGTCCGTTGCGGTCATCGGCACCGCGATGTTTGTAGAGAGGTTTTCGAGTAATTCAGGAAAGGGCCCGAACAAGGATTCATAGCGGCGACGGTAGTTTTCGTCCTGATAGATCAAAAGTGCGTACTGCACGCGCGAGCCGCCATGCTCCATGGGTGATTCCAACGGTGACAGGGCTTGTGACCAGAGGCTGTCCTTGCGGCCATCCCAAAACATCCATGGGCTGTAAGCGGCACCGACAAGGGTTGGCGTGTTACGTATTCCGGTTTTGTTGCCTTGTGCAACGTCCAGACCGTCGGTAAAAAAACGTTCGGGCTGATGGCAGGTTGAGCATGAGATTAGACCGTTTGCACTGAGTCTTGTATCAAAGAACAACTGGTGGCCGAAGCGTGCCGCTTGCAAGTTATTGGCCACCGCATTGCTGTCATCGTCGGGCACCGGCGGCAGGCTGCCGGTCCAAAGCGACTGTAGCACCTTGGTTTCGGTGGGAGTCCAGGTTTCCGTACGGCTGAATATCCATGCACCCGCCAGGATCGTTGCGGTAACAATAATAGACAGGGAAATGCGCAAGACGCTCGACATGGAGCTTTATAGATCGAGGTTGAAGGTCACTTGATCACGGATGTTTCCGTGCGTGATGGTTACGGTTACCGTCCATGCGCCACCCATGTGAAATTTCATACCCTCGACGAGGTACTTGCCGTTGCCTGCATTGCGCGTCACTTGCGGTTGACTCGGCAACCCGTGATCGTGTGACGGCATCCCGCCGTCGATACTAATTTCCGCATCAGACACCGGTTGCCCGTTTGCGTCCTCAACGTTGATCACCCAGGCATGCATAGTGTTGATTGAAATTGGCTCAAGCCGGCTGGTAAAGCCTACTTGGAAACGTTTATTTTCGGTCGGTTTAGTCGTCTCGGCCTGTCCCGGATTGCCGACTGAGCAAATCAACAGCAATAGCAGAGATAAAAACTTTATAGTCCTCATGGTTTTGATTTTTACAAAAGAATTCACGATTTCAGCTTTTTATATATGCGGGCATAGCCGCCGTTCATCAACCAGTAGCCCGCCTGCAAGAGTATGGCCAGTATGAGAAACAGGGGGATATAACCCCAACTTCGGCCCCCGACGTTGAACGGAAATACTGCGGTGTAAACATCTTCACTTTCCGGCCTTGCTATGGTCACGATACCGATATAGTCACCTTTTTCCTTGAACTGGTGCAGGGCAAGAAGTGCGCCGTATGGTTGAATGGATGGCGGTTGGTAAAACACGGTGTCCCGTTTCATGTCGTCGGCGTTTTTAATATCTGCCCATTTGACGAAACGGCCGCGGTTTTGTACATCCTTGATGATGCGAAAGTCAATGGGCAGTTCTCGCAGGCCGTCGTGTAGATACTCCATGACGAATACACTCTCGCCAGCGTGTGGCAGATCTTCACAAAATTCTTTGTGTTGGCTTATACGGGGTTGATAGATCTTGAAGTGTGCCGTATAGAAGCCGATTTGAATCACGCATAAATCGTCCTCGAGAAACACGCTGCCGTGCGCGTGTGCTTCAAGACAAAGTACCAAGTATACGAGCAGGATGCCGCCACCGCGTTTGAACCTTGTGTGCATATCGTCGTGAAACGCCTGCCTGGTCATGCAAGCAGGAATGAAACCGAAAGCAATAATTATGATCAGGAACGGGCGGAATGCAAACTTGAGAAAGTGTTTTTCATCCGTGGATCGGGATTTGGACGGGAAGGTCGAGGCCGTCCGGGTGCTGCCAGAGGCTGGCGCCGACGCCCATACACAAGCTACGTCTTCTCAATAACGGAGAAGGGGATGAAGGCCGAGCAGAATTAAAGCCGGCGTGCCGGGGGGTAGGCATCGGCATAAAGGCTTAGTGTTGTTCGGCGGCACTATGGTGGTGCTCTACGATGGGCGCTTCCTCTACGCCGAAGAATTTGGCGCGTCCCAGATAGGTGTAATCACCTTCAATGGACATCATCCCTATCAGCACCAGCAGCACCACCGGCGGCACCAGGATGGCGGTAATCAATGCCAGACGCTCCCAGGCCATGTGCATGAAGATGGCAACGATGAATCCTGCTTTCAGCATCATGAAGATCAGGATCAGGTTCCATCGCAGGTATCCCTGAAACTGAAAGTAGTCAACCATATACGAAGCGGTACTGAATACGAACAGTAAGACCCAGATCCAGATGTAAATGCTTAGGGGGTGTTGTTGTCCTTCTGCTGCCATTGTTGTTATCTCACCATAAGTAAAAGAATGCAAAAATGAATACCCATACCAGGTCTACAAAGTGCCAGTACAGACCGGCAATTTCTACTATGTCGTAGCCCTTTTTCTCATAGCGGCCGTTGATCACACCGATGGCGACATAGGTCAGATAGACGACCCCGCCGCTGACGTGGCCGCCGTGAAACCCGGTAATCATGAAGAAACAGGCGCCGAACTGGGCGGCGCCAAACGGGTTTCCCCAGGGGCGCACGCCTTCCTCGACGATCAGTTTGGTCCATTCGAAGGCCTGCATCCCGACGAAAATCAACCCGAATGCGGCGGTGATAAGCAGAAATGTCGCAGTCTTTACGCGGTCACGTCGATATCCGTAGTTGACCGCAAGAGCCATGGTGCCGCTGCTGGTAATCAGCACGAACGTCATAATAGCGATGAGGATCAGCGGGATAGGCGCTCCGCCCAAGCTCAACGCGAAGATCTCGCTGGAATTCGGCCACGGCATGGTGGCACTGATACGTACCTTCATATAACCGACCAGGAAGGAGGTGAAGATGAACGTGTCACTGAGCAGGAAGATCCACATCATGGCCTTACCCCAGTGAACCTGGAATACTTCTTTTTCTGCCGCCCAATCCGATACCAGATCGGTTACTGCGTCATTTGCAGTGGCTTCCGCTGAATCTTGTGCCATGTGTCTTCCCGTTTATGTTGATAACAGCAGTGCGAACAATACTAACCATACCAGCAACAGGAAATGCCAATAGATCGTGCATAGCTCGACACTCATGCGAATTTTTTTTACCTTTACGTTGGCCTGCAGCTTGAACGTGGTTTTACTCCATACCCACAGCCCGCCAAAAATGTGCAGGGCGTGAATGGCCGTCAGCACGTAAAAAAACGCGTTGGAGGGGTTGCTGGTAAGAAGATAGCCGGAATCATATAGCCCTTGCCATGCCCACAGTTGTCCGATGATGAAAATGAAGGTCAAAAGACCGGCGATCATCAGGTTAGACTTCACCGCATTGAGCTGATCGCGTACCGCCGCGTTTCGTGCAAACTGAAAGAAAATACTTCCCAAGATCAGTGCCCCCGTGTTGAACCACAGGATCGTGGGTTCGGCCAACGGTGTCCAGTCACTGTACTCCATACGCTGAAGGTACGCACTGATAAACAGCGAAAACAGTGAAGTGGCAACGGCGAGAAATACGATCAGGCCGATCTTGACCGCAGGAATGGCAAATACCTCTCCGGCACGAGGTTGCCCGATGGCGCCTTCCTCGGACCAGGGCTGAACGTTAATCGTTTGGCGGATAAGCCAAAACACCAAGGCGCCCATGATCAGCGCCAGGACAAGTAGGGATGCCGTCACTGCTAGACTTCCATTTCGTGCCTGGAGTTTTCGCTTGGCTCTTCATTTTGAGGAATGAAATCCTCCTTTGCTCCCGGCACGCTGTAGGAATATGCCCAGCGATATACCACCGGCAGCGTTTTACCCCAGTTACCGTGTTTCGGTATCAGGTCGGGCGTTTGCCATTCTATGGTAGTGGCGCGCCAAGGGTTACGCTTAGCTTTTTTGCCTTTGAAAATGCTCCAGATAATATTTACCAGGAACAAGAACTGGGCAATTGCGACAATGATCGCCGCGATGGTAATGCTCACATTTGCGGCCTGTACCGAATCCGGCAGGAATTCCGTCGTGCCATTGGCATAGTAGCGCCGCGGCACACCGAGAATACCGATGTAGTGCATCGGCAGGTAAATCGCATACGTGCCGAGGAAGGTCATCCAAAAATGAATCTTGCCCATGGTGTCATTTAACATGCGTCCGGTGAACAGCGGGAACCAGTGGTAAATACCGCCGAACACAACCAGGAAGGGCGAAACGCCCATTACCATGTGGAAGTGCCCGACCACGAAGTAAGTATCGGACAGCGGCACGTCTACCACCACGTTACCCAGGAACAAGCCGGTTATACCGCCGTGTATAAAGGTAAAGATAAAGCCGATGGCAAACAGCATCGGTACCGTCAGATGGATGTTGCCCTCCCATAGCGTCAGCACCCAGTTGTACACCTTGATCGCCGTGGGTACGGCAATGATCAGCGTGGTCGTGGCGAAGAAGAAACCAAAGTAGGGGTTCATGCCGCTCACATACATATGGTGTGCCCATACGATAAAGCTCAGGCCGCCGATGGCGACGATAGCCCAAACCATCATGCGGTAGCCAAAGATATTCTTGCGTGCGTGCGTGCTGATGAGATCGGAAACAATACCGAACGCCGGCAACGCCACGATGTACACTTCAGGGTGTCCGAAGAACCAGAATAAATGCTGAAACAGTATCGGACTGCCGCCCTCATGACTCAGATTTTCACCGAGAGAAGAAATTGCGGGCATAAAAAAGCTGGTGCCGATAGCCTTGTCCAGCGTCATCATAATGACGCTTACCAGCAGTGCCGGAAACGCCAGCAGACCTAAAATAGTGGCCATGATGATGCCCCAAACAGACAGCGGCATACGCATCAAAGTCATGCCCCGCGTGCGTGCCTGAAAGGCGGTCGTCACATAGTTAAGTCCGCCCATCGTAAAGGCAACCACGAACAGACCGAGTGATACGGTCATGCAGATAATGCCCCAATCCGCACCGGCCGTCCCTTCCGTAATCGCCTGTGGTGGATATAACGTCCATCCGGCGCCGGTCGGGCCTTCCGGCACAAAGAAACTTGCGCACAATACCAGCACGGACAGCAGGTACACCCAATAACTGAGCATATTCATGTAGGGAAAGGCCATGTCGCGCGCGCCGCACATCAGCGGCACCAAGAGGTTACCGAAGCCGCCGAGGAAAAAGGCCGTCAGCATGAAGACGATCATGATCATGCCGTGCATAGTTACCGCTTGGTAATACTCGTCGGGTTGAATCAAATCGAACGCGCCGGGAAAACCCAGTTGCATACGCATCATACCGGACAATATCAGCGCGATGACGCCTACCGCCGTCGCGGTAAGGATGTACTGAATACCGATGATTTTATGATCCTGGCTCCATACATACATACCGATCCAGGTTTTGGGGTGAGCCAGGTCCTGTTCTTTATCGGCTAATGCAACGTGCGCCTCTGCCATTACAGTCTCCTAAAGTTTTCTCTGTTTTACTGCTTTGTTCAAGCCTTAAAAATTCTGCTGTCTTATTGTTACCGCAAAGTGTTGATATAGGCAATAATATCACTCATTTTTTCATCATTTATACTAAGCACCATTGACTCCATCTGTCTGCCGGTAGCGTCTTGTGGATGAGCGCCGCGGATGCCGTGCTTGAAATTCTTCAGTTGAGTCAACAAGTACCAGTCACTCATCCCGGCAATTCTGGGGGCATTGACCGCCCACCTGCCTTCCGCCTGCTTACCGTGGCATTTGCTACAGGTAACATAAAGGCGTTTACCTCTTTTCACGTTGCCCGTTATGGTTTGCGGTGCCGGCTTATCGGGCAGAGTTTGAATGTAAGCGGCGATATTGCCGATAGCGGTTTCATCCGCAAGCATCGCGACCATGGGCGCCATTTGTTGGCCAAAGATGTCCCGCGAGTCGGTGCCTCGCACGCCGTGCTTGAAATACGTGAGTTGACGCTTTAGGTACCAGTCCTCTTGACCGCTGAGTTTAGGGGCGTTGAGCTCCTGCTTGCCTTCACCTTCCACGCCGTGACAGGCGGCGCAAGCCTGGTACAATGCCTTGCCCGCATCGGCATTCACCGGTGGGGGGGCCGACAGCTGTGCATAGGTGGGTTGTTGGGTCAACCAAGTTTGATAATCCTGTTCTTCTTCAACGATCACCCTGCCGCGCATGGAATGATGTCCGATACCGCATAACTCTTCACAGAGAATCTCAAAACTGCCGGTACGTGTGGGAGTCAGCCATTGCCATGTCACCATGCCGGGCACCAAGTCCATCTTTACACGGAATTGCGGTACCGTGAAATTGTGTAAAACATCTTTAGAACGCAGCAGAAACTTGACCGGTTGGTCTACCGGTATATGAAGTTCATTACCGTAGATCAGGACATCATCTTGTCCGTAAGGGTCTTCCTCGTTCATACCAAAGGGATTATCGATACTTATTTTCTTTGCACTGGTGGTGCCCAGTTGACCATCTTCGCCAGGCAATCGAAAACTCCATTGCCACTGCTGTCCGACCACCTCGACGATTGCCGAGTGCTTGGGAGGAGAAACGAATTTACCCCATACGAACAACCCCGGCGCAAGCATTGCGACCACACCGATGGTAGTGATGATCGTTAGCCAGGCCTCCAATTTCTTGTTTTCCGGTTCATATTTGGCACGCTGACTTTTACTCTTGTTGCGGTAGCGCAAGATGGCGTAGGCCATGAACAAATTGGCGGCGACAAAGACGATCCCGCAGACGATAAAAGTGATAGTTACAGTAACGTCGATGGCCCCCCAGTTAGAGGCCAGCTCGGTGAAATACCAAGGGGTGACCAAGTGAAAGATCACCGATCCGACGACTAATACGATCAATATAATGGCGATGGCCATGTTTTAAGACCTCATTAAATTACCAGACATAGTTTCTGTTAAAAATGTGCTGCTCAGGCGTCATAGCACTACTCCACTGCCGCACTGACAATCCACGAAGATCAGAGTAAATAAACCAAGCAAATACAAGATCGAAAACCCAAACAATCTCCGCGTGCCCTGGTGGGTGATGGGTTTGCGCGCAAAATCTATCGTCAACGCAGCATAAGTGCCCCACAGGATGATCGCCAAAATCAAATAGACCCATCCCGTCAGTTGCAACCAATACATTGCGGCACTCGCGGGCAACAGCGCAAAGGTATACAACAGCATACGAACCTTGGTTGCATATTCGCTGCTGACCACCGGTAGTATCGGCAGCTTGGCCCGGCGGTATTCATCGGTGCGCAACAATGCCAATGCCCAGAAGTGCGGCGGCTGCCAAATAAACATGATGGCAAACATCACCCATGCCGGCCAGCCAATATCGTTGGTTACCGCGGCCCAGCCGATTACCGGCGGCAAGGCACCGGCGACCCCTCCGACCTCCGTACACGCCGGCGAAGTTCGCTTCAACCACTTTGTATAAACGATCACATAAAAAAACGTGGTGCCCGCGGCCAAGTAGGCCGTCAGTGGATTAACCAAATAAAACAGAATGGCAAACGACCACAGGCTAAGCATAACGCCCAGCCACAACGCCTGTTGCGGATGTAGCCGGGATGACGGCAATGCGCGCGAGCGGGTACGCGCCATCTGCTTGTCGACCTCTCGGTCTACAAAATTATTGAATGCGCCGCTTGCGGCAGAGGCAAGCCCGGTACCCAGCAAGGTAAACACGACCAACTCCATTGCCACTTCGCCGTTACCGGCCAGCCACATACCGGTGAACGTGGTAAACAACACCAACACCGCGATACGCGGCTTACACAATTCGACAAAATCACCCGCTTGGCTGCGAACTGCCGTTATTGTCGCATTCAAGATATATTACTCCGCTGTAGGCTATCTAAAGACGAAAGACGTGCGATAAAAAAAGTTGCTCCTCAACAAAATACTGCAAATCTATACTTTGTATCTGCCCAATCTTGCGAAAAATTAAAGTACAAATAAAAATCAGATTCTAACGATCTTTAGCCGAATATAAAACACTCGTATCGGCCTCTTTTCATTCACATAGCCCAAAGTTGCCCTTTGCAATGTTCAATGGCACTGAACCTGAAAGAGTGGCACTGAACCTGAAAAAGCAGTTTGCAAAATTACAGGGACTGTTTGCGCGGGCGAGACGAGATAATAACCAACTTATATAGATTTTCCCATCAGTTTCGGTGAATTAAAAATATATCTAAGTATATATATGGGGCCTTATAGCTGGTTTTAGCCTAAAATCAGGAACACTTTAGATTTCTCCCACCTCAAAATCACGCATTAATAATGCTGTGAGTCATTGATTTTAGGCAATTCTTCCCGCTTATTTTACATGATGGGCATTTATGCGTAATAGGTAGGCAAGTGTTTGATTCTGTTTAGATTATTTCCGGTTTCCACCCCCGTCCATTTACTAGAAATGTGGGGGCGTGAGTGGGAGAAAACCGCTTAAATCCTGGTCTTTAGTGCCGTGTTTCTGGTGGTGTTTGGTCTTTCTCATCCGATACCATTACCAGCCGCCCGTTTGTTCGGTTGTGGGCATTGTATATAAAGAAGATTTCTTTCAGCGTCTCAGGTTTTTTTATCTCCACCTGGTATTCATCTATTAAAACCCGGAGTAACTCACTAGCAACACACGCCCCGCCCTGCATAGGTAAAGTGCCGTGTTTGTCCATCGCCACCAATGCACCCACGCCCATCCCGATATTCACGCCCTTGACATAGCCTTCCTCTGTCGCCTCAGATAATTCCTTCGTTACTTGCTTTTTCAATTTCTTTAATTTCATGGTTTCCCCTGTATGTTGGTGGAAGTGTAATAAAATGCCTAATTAAAACGCCCGTATTTGCGCTGTAAGCCATCATCTTGGACGTCGGTACCTGGGTAATTTCCGCCTTCCTGTATGCGTATGTTCAGATGTCCTTTGACTGCTCGTAATAGAACCGGGCACGGCATACCGGATTACAGAAGGCCGAACCTTGTAGGTAGCCGCCGGTCTTGCCCTTTTTGAGTTTCAATGCCTCGCCGCATTGCTTACAGATTTTCGCAATCATGTAATGTCGTGGATTGCTGTCCTGCCTTCGTCTATTCAATCGCCGTCGGCACGTGTTCGAACAGGTATAGTGCTTGGCACGTTTGGCTATAAACGTATTCGGACAAACTTGGCATTGGTACTCCGTTCCGATTATTTGCGGTAGCAGTGTGTCGGGTTTATTGTTGGTCTCGGTGTTTGTCATGGTGTGTTCGGTGAGTGCCCTCTACAGTACCTATATGTGCCATGCCTGTATGTGCCATAGAGGGCTTAAAATGATTGATAGGTATTTACCCTTCCCTCGCCCCTCTCTTGCAACGTCTCAATCACCTCGTGAGACGTTCTAAGTTATCGCTCTCAATCATAATTGACTTTAACGGCCTCTATCCGGACTTCCTTGCCCGATTTAACGTAGTCAATACCGTGCAACTCAGCTTGAAACTGGTTGTAATATGTTACTTCGGTACTGGCGATATACTTACTGCCCCGCCTAGTCTTTGCTGCCGTATATGTCTAAAGTTTCTGTCGTTGTCTTACCTCTTTATGTTGATGTTGCTTAAATATTAGGCATATTGTCGCACTTCCATATCTCCATGTCAACAATTTGTCCCGTTTTTTTCGTTTGTAAATCTTTAAATTGATTAGAGAAATAAAAATAATTGAAAAAAGTCTAATTTTTTCCGGGCCGGATTTGGCAGTTTTACCGGAAGACTAGGAAAAGGTGGGGTAATGGTGAATTACCGATTTAAGATTCGTCTCGTCACTCAATGAAATACTATTGTAATACAACCCGGTTTATACTGTGCGATTGCGTGCCGGGCATAATAACAGGAGAACAAACTTGAAGGCGGTCGGTTTATACAAATATCTTCCTATTGATCAGGTGAACTCCCTGCTTGATCTAGAGGTAGAAAAACCCGTTCCTCAGGCAAGAGAACTGCTTGTCGACGTGAAGGCGATAGCGGTAAATCCGGTAGACGTAAAAATGCGGGCGCCGCAGGACAAAGTTGAAGATGCCCCGCGCATACTGGGTTGGGACGTTGCGGGCGTTGTCCATGCCGTCGGCCCCGATGCAAGCCTGTTCAAGCCCGGTGACGAAGTGTTTTACTCCGGCAGCTTCACCCGGCCCGGGGGCAACAGCGAATTTCACGTTGTCGATGAACTCATCGTCGGCGGCAAGCCTAAAAGCCTCGACTTTGCGGGTGCCGCGGCCTTGCCCCTTACCTGCATCACCGCCTGGGAGGCACTGTTTGATCGTCTGGGGATCCATCGCAACGGCAAAGACCAAGGCAAACACTTGCTCATTCTGGGAGGCGCCGGAGGGGTAGGCTCAATGGCGACACAACTCGCCAAGCAATGTGCAAAATTAGTGGTGACGGCCAGCGCCTCCCGTTCCGCATCCCATGAATGGTGCGTGCGGATGGGGGCCGACCATGTTGTGAACCACTATAAAGACCTACCGAAACAAGTGGACGAACTCGGTATCGGCGGCTATGACTTCATCCTGTGTTGCAACGACACGGACGGACACTGGCAATCCATGGCCACGGTGATCGCCTCGCAGGGCAAGATATGCTCCATTGTGGAAACGGCGGCAGACGTTGACCTCGGCGCCCTAAAAAGCAAGAGCGTAACGTTTGTTTGGGAATTTATGTTTACACGCTCCATGTACGCAACCGCGGACATGATTCAACAACATCATCTGCTTGACGAAGTAGCCAACCTGATTGATACAGGCGTGATCGGGACGACCATGAACAAGGTGTTGGCGCCTATCAACGCCGCGAACCTGAAATGGGCACATGCCGAAATCGAAGGCCGCCACACCATAGGCAAAATCGTATTGCGGGGTTGGGAAACGTAATCCCGAAGATCCTACGTGCCCCCGACGTTGTGCTTGGTGGTGGCGTAGTCGCGGGCAATCTCCATTGGAGCGGTCAGCAGGGTACGCCATTCGTCGTTGATGTCGCCCACGGCAATAAAAGCGGGATTCAACAAAGAATCTTTGGTGTTATAGCGCAGCGGCAACAATTGTTGATCGACCAACCGCCCGCCCGCCTCTTGCAGCACACACTGGGGCGCCGCGGTATCCCATTCATACGTCATCCCGAAGCGGGGGTAGATATCCGCCGTACCTTCGGCGACCAGGCACGTCTTGATGGAACTGCCCACGCTGATCAGCTTGTATTTACCGATGCGCGCCAATAGCGCGCGTAGCGATCTTCCGGCAATGGAGCGGCTGGCACACACGGTGGGTATGCCGTTCGGGGTTGAAGGGCGCGTGTGGATGCCTCGTGCCGGCTCGCCTCCCCGCCGTTTAAAGGCCCCGCTTCCTTCGGCCGCAAAGTAACAGACCTTCTTCGTCGGAAGATACACCACCCCCAGGATCACGCGCCGGTCGGTTATCAGTGCGATGTTTACAGTGAATTCATCGTTTCTCTTGATAAATTCCCTGGTGCCGTCCAATGGATCGACCAGCCAATAGCTCCTCCACGCGGCGCGCTCACGATAAGGTATCGTGCCCGATTCTTCCGAAAGTACGGGGATCTCGGGAGTCAGTTTCCGGAGTCGTTCGGATATCAACTCATGTGACGCCACATCTGCGGTCGTCAGGGGAGAGTGATCGCTCTTCCCCTCGATATCGAAACCCTGCCGGTAGATCTTTAGGATTGCCTCTCCCGCCTGTGCGGCGATCTCACAAACCGGCGGCAACAGTTCCTGCAATCGTGTTTTGTCTACTTCCATAACGTATGCTTACTCGGTCGGCGGGTTCTCCATGGAAATACATCCGCGCTGCCAGAAACATCCGCGCGCCCGGTATTTGAAGCGTTTTTTACAGTATCTCAACAGCGTTCCATCTGCACGCCTGAGGGCATCCATCCACCTTAGGAAATTTTCCCGCGAGTCGGCCTTTATTTGTCTTTTTGAGGTTTTTTCGGTATCGGTTTGAAGCGGATAACTTTGGAAGCCGGTGCTTCGTCTACAAAATGCGGTTTCTCCTTGCCTTCAATTCCCGCTCCTTTGGCGAGGTCGCGTTCGCGCGCGGCAATCAGGCTAAAGCAATCGCGGATGTCCTTGATCGTCTGTTTCCGCAAAGGGTGGCGCATTCCGGGGCCGGGTGTCGTATCCTTTACTATCTGCGCCAGCACCTTGCGCATGACTACCAAAATCCGTTGTTCCTGAGTCCTGTTGACCATTTGCACGGCACGCGAAATTTTTATATAAGCATCTTTAATATAAGCGGGGCGATCAAAAGTTTAATCCCCCTAATCGGCCATAGCCTAGCAGATTTTTTTACCCTACATCCTGAAAATTATATGTTTGATTGATTAAGTGGGTTGTGTAAATATTTCTGTATGCCGTTTCATGAGCAAGAGACTTATCAACCTTCCACTGGCTTGATAGGGCGAACAGGCGGGGTTCGGTAGTATGACGAGCCTTTCGCCGCTAGTGCAACACGATTTGTTCCCTTCTCGGGTACCCCGGAAGCCGGTGGCCGATAAGGCGCCGCGTTCCCAAAAGTCAAACTCTCCGTTTCGCTATCCGGGCGGAAAGTTCTATGCGCGCCGTCTTATTCTTGACGTAATCCCGCCGCATACACACTATTGCGAGCCTTTTGCCGGAGGGGCTTCAATCTTCTTTGCAAAAGAGAAATCGCAAGCCTCCATTCTTAACGACCTGGATGCCGACGTGATCAACACTCTGGCACACATCAGAGACAACGTGGAAGGACTCATCTCCTTGCTACACGGTATTTCCGCCACAAAGAAAAACCATGCCTTCTACAAGAACGAATACCGGCCCGGAAACGACTTGGAAAAAGCCTTTCGCTGGTACTATCTGAATCGGACTTCTTACAGCGGGATCATGCGCGCTGAAAACTGCTACTGGGGGTTTGGAGAGAAATACTCGATGCGGCCTGAAAACTGGCCCCCGCATCTACGCACGGTCTCCGACAAGTTGCAGGGCGTAGAATTGTCCGCACAAGACTTTGAGGTGGTTATAGATCGTCTGCCGAGTGGTTGTTTTGTCTTTATTGACCCCCCTTACTACAACGCCGATCAGCAGAAATTTTACAACTGCACATTCTCCCTGGAGGACCATCTACGGCTGGCCGCATGTTTGCGTCGTCATTTAAAGCGGCTGCGATTTTTACTTACCTACGATGACCACGCGGAGGTACGAAACCTCTACAAGTGGGCAAATTTCATTGATGGAAGACAGTGGAACTACACGATCAACCGCACGGACGACCAAAAAAATGGAGTAAAAAAGAGAGACGGATTCCGGAGTACACGCTACAAAGGGCGGGAAATATTCATCCGTAACTATAATGTCTGATAAAGACGACCGGGAAATGCACCGGATTTACAAAGGCATTTCCGACTATTGCAAAACCTACAATATTCCCAAAGAGAACCTTCTCGACATCCTTGAAGATCAGAAAGTCCTGCCGATGATCAGAGGCAAGGCAACCGAGTACGTCGGTGCGGCATTTCTTAAACAGGCACTCAACCCGAGGGAGTGGATTGTTGAAAAGCTCAATCTCAATCCGCAACCGGGAGTGATCGACGAAGACGTGAGCGTCACGTTTCGTAGGACGGGGACCCGTCTAAAAGCGGAGACTAAAAATGCCGTTCGAGGGAGCTTTCGGTTGAAGGCACGGCGCCGGCCGGATCCTCATTTTACCGTCAAGTGTCACAAGTCCCGCAGCCATCTGAAACTTCAAAATACCACTAACGACAAGTACTTGGTCGGAGAGTTCGATCTTCTGCTTTGTAACGTATCCAACGCATTATTCAAAGGCAGGTCATTGGAATCGGGACTTCCCTTGATTGAAGATGAACAAGCGGTTGAATGGCTTAAAGCGTTCTACAAAGCCGGCGGCAAGGACGAACTAATCAGGAGTGCCTATGATGATTGGCGGCTTTGCTTGCCACCGACAATAGCGGACGAGAACGGAGTGATTCCCCGTACCCCGGCTGTCTTAATGGAACATGATCCCAACTGGTTTGGCGTAGAGAAACTGGCGACCAATTTACGTAGCCTGATAGACGGGGCAACCTCGAGGTAACTATTTCATGTTCGGGTCTATCGCCACGTTTATCGGAGAGAAAATCTCCCCACATCAACCGCAAATGGACGATGGGCACGTGATGCACCTGGCCGCCGCCGCCCTACTACTGGAAGTCAGCCGCGCCGATTTCAACGTTCAAGAAGAAGAACTGAAAGTGATTGCCGAGGCACTACAGAGACGCTTCAACTTTACCCGGGAAGAAGTGCGGAACCTGCTGGATATGGCACTTGCCGAACACGATGAGCACGTTTCCATTCACCCGTTCGTAAAGATCATCAACGACGGCTGCACCCCGCCGGAAAAAAAGCGGTTGTTGCAAGACTTGTGGAACGTCGCCTACGCCGATGACAAGCTGGACAAATACGAAGAATATCAGATCAGAAAAATTGCCGACCTGTTGTACCTGCCGCACAGCGTCTTCATTCAGACCAAGCTGAAGGCCTTGGAGGGCTAAATCTCGGGGGGAAGGCCTACGCGCCATCTTTGCAAAAGCGATACAGGGTAATCTCGCCGAACAGGTTGGGCAGCAACCGGGCGACCAGACTATGCCGGTGGGCATGGTCGACGGCGGTACGCTGCATGATCCGCACCCCCAGTCTCTTGCACAGGTTTTCAAAGTCGCGGATTGAACAGAGGTGAATATTGGGCGTGTCGTACCACTCGTTCGGCAGGGTGCGCGTCACCGGCATGCGCCCGTGCAAGCCGAGTTGCAGGCGGCTTTCCCAATGTGCCATGTTCGGAAACGTGACGATCCCCTCCTTGCCTATGCGCATCATTTCTTCCAGCAGCTTTTTGGGGTGTTGGATCTCCTGCAACGTTTGCGTCATTATCACGTAGTCAAAAGAGTTTTCATCGAAAAACTCGGTAATGCCTTCATCCAGGTTGGTTTGAATAACCTGCACGCCCTTGACGATACACAAGTGGATATTGTTCACGTCTATCTCCAGGCCGTACCCGCTTACGTTGCGTGTTTTTTTCAAATGGGCAAGCAGCGTGCCGTCGCCGCAACCCAGGTCGAGCACCCGCGTGTCGGGGCGAATCCATTCGCAGATGATCCGCAAGTCGGGACGTAACGCCGCCTTCATATCTCTATATTGTCCAGGTAGGCGCGCAGGGCGTTGTGATATTCGGGAATCGCCATCAAAAACGCGTCGTGTCCGAGTTCGGCCTTGACTTCCAGGTAACTCACTTCCTTGCCGGCGGCAATCAGCGCGCGGACGATCTCCCGTGAGCGCGACGGCGAGAACCTCCAGTCACTGGTAAATGAAACCACCAGAAAACCGGCGTCGGTTTCCTTGAACGCCTTGGTCAAATCATTATCAAAGTTGACCGCCGGGTCGAAATAATCCAGTGCCTTGGTCATAATCAAGTACGTGTTTGCGTCAAACCGGTCAACAAAAGACTTGCCCTGGTAGCGTAAATAGCTTTCCACCTGGAAATCCACGTCAAAGCCGAAATTTAACTTGCCCTCGCGCAAGTCGCGGCCGAATTTATCGCGCATCGCGTCATCGGAAAGATAGGTAATGTGTCCGAGCATACGCGCCAGCATCAAACCGCGACGCGGCAGGGTGTCACGCTCGTAATAATGCCCCTGATGAAATTCGGGATCGGAAAATATCGCCTGACGCGCCACCTCGTTGAAGGCGATGTTTTGTGCCGTAAGCCTGGGTGCGGCCGCAATCACCAGTGCGTGACGCAGTCGCTGTGGAAAATCAATCGCCCATTGCATCACCTGCATACCGCCCAGACTGCCGCCGATCACGGCGGCCCATTGCGTTATACCCAGTGCCTCGGCCAGCAGGTTTTGACTCACCACCCAATCGTGCACCGTTACGATTGGAAAATCGGCGCCGTAAGGTTTACCGGTGGCGGGATTTTCGGCAACCGGGCCGCTGCTGCCCTTGCATCCCCCAAGGTTATTGGGGCACACGATAAAAAAGCGGTCGGTATCAAACGGCTTGCCGGGTCCGATACAGTTATCCCACCATCCGGGCTTGCGATCCTGTGCGTCGTGGTAGCCCGCCGCATGTTGATCGCTCGACAGGGCATGGCAGATCAGCAGCGCATTGGTCTTGTGCGCGTTTAACGTGCCGTAGGTCTCATAGGCAAGCGTAAACTTGGGCAACGTGCGCCCGCAGTCAAGGGATAACGGCTTGTCGATGGTCTTGAATTGCGTCTCGACCAGACCCACCGAATCCGCCGGGAAAGTGCGTGAAGTCATTTTCGTTTCGGCCATACCTTGCTCAAAGATACATTGAACCGAGGAAAATTTTCACGCAATACAGGGCAATGATTACCGCCAACGGAGATAGATCGAATGCCCCGATGGGGGGAATATATCTTCTTGCCGGTTGCAACAACGGCGCGGTAATGGTGCGCAACACCGACACCAGCGGATGCGCCTGCACGTGCGGACCCAGCCAACTCGTCAGCGCCAGCACAATAATCGCAAAGATGAACAGATTGATGACCAAGTTTGCCAGCTCGAAAAAGGCGGCGATCAGCAGCGCGCCCAGCGTGACTTTCCCCCCGACCAACAGACCGCGAATTAGCAATTCGCCGAGTTTGAGAAGGACGATCAGCACCAGTGCCGCAATATCGATGCGACCGACGCTGGGAACCCACCTTCGTAACGGCCGCAGCACCGGGCCGGTGATCGTCAGGATGAATTGCGAAAAGGGATTATAGAAATCGGCGTGAGTAACCCCCAGCAACACGCGGATAACGACCGCGTAAATGTACAGGGTGAAAGAAACCTGCACCAGAAAATCCACTACGTTGAAAAACGGATTCATGCCTGCCTATCTTGGGTAGAACCTGTCGTTGTCGACGACGAGGCAAGTCGTTGCGCCTTTTCCGCCGCCTTGATGATGGCCGCGCAAATGACATCCTTTACGCCGCCTTGTTCCAATGTATTGATGGCCACCTCGGTGGTGCCGCCTTTTGAGGTCACCGCCCGCCGCAACTGTTGCGGGGGCATACCTGTTTTTTCAAGCAATTTCACCGCCCCGCCCGCCGTATGCAGCACCAGCGCACGCGTTTGTTCCGCGTTCAGCCCCAGTGATTGACCGGCCTCCAGCATCGCCTCGACCAGATAAAAAAAATAGGCCGGGCCGCTACCCGAAACGGCGGTCACCGCGTCCAGCGAAGATTCCTTTTGCAGCCACAACGCAAGCCCCACGCCGCCGAGCACCGCCTCCGCCATATCACGCTGAGAAGGCGACACCTCCGGATTCGCGTACATGCCGGTGGCGCCCGCCTGAACCAATGCCGGCGTGTTGGGCATACAGCGCACGATAGCCAGACCGCCGCCGAGCCAGGCGTCTACATCCTTAATGGTTGTTCCGGCGGCAATCGAGATGATCAGCGGTCGCGTAGATTGGCACTGTACGGCAAGCTGCTCACATGCGGTGCGCATAGCTTGGGGTTTTACCGCCAGCACCACGATATCGGCCCTCGTCAACGCCGCTTCCGCCCGCGAAAACACGCCGCATCGCGCGAACTGCTTCTTTAATGCGGCCACCGTATCCGGATCGGTATCGACCAGGGCGACGTTTTCCGCCGGCCAGCCGCCGTCCAGCAGCCCCCCCGCCAGCGCTCGCCCCATGTTGCCGCCGCCTATAAAGACGATCTTCAAGCCATCCGTAACGTATTTCATTGACTAGACCTTCCGTTTCCCGAAAATAGCGGTACCGACGCGCACCATCGTCGCGCCTTCTGCAACCGCCGGGCTCCAAGTCTTCGCTCATTCCCATAGATAATGTATCAAGA